>CAJJBB010000011.1 GCA_905182305.1 Flavobacteria bacterium MS024-2A | reverse complement strand
TTGAGAATATGTGGGAAACTATGTATGCATCAAATGGAGTTGGCTTAGCAGCTCCTCAAATTGGTTTGTCTCTTAGGTTATTTGTTGTGGATACAGCTCCTTTTGCAGATGATGAAACTCTTGATATTATTGATGTTAAAATATTAGAATCATTTAAAAAGGTATTTATTAATCCAACAATTATTGAGGAAGACGGCGAAACTTGGGAGTTTAATGAAGGTTGCCTCAGTATTCCTGATGTTCGTGAAGATGTAAGTAGACATGAACGGATTAAAATGAACTATTTAGATGAGCATTTTAAGCCTCAGAGCATAATACTCTCTGGTCTTGTGGCACGTGTAATTCAACACGAATACGATCATATTGAAGGGATATTGTTTACCGATCATCTCTCTCCTCTTAAAAGACGACTATTGAAGGGTAAACTCACCTCTATTTCAAAAGGAGCTATAGAAGTAGAGTATCCTATGAAATTTCCTTTAAAAACAAAAAGATAACTATGCAATTAGATAAAATTTTAGCAATTTCTGGACGTCCAGGCCTGTATGAAATGAAAGCAGAAACCAGAAGCGGTATTGTAGCAATCTCTCTTGTTGATGGAAAACGTATCACTTCTTCTATAAATAATCAAATAAGTATTCTTAGCGAGATTCAAGTTTACTGTATTGGAAAAGAAATTCCCTTAGCAGAGGTTTTGAAAAAACTTCTTAAGAAAGAATCAGGTAATATCGCAAGTATAAAGCCAAAGGCAGCAGCAGCTGATTTAAAAGCCTATTTTTCTGATCTTGTCGAGCATTATGATGAGGACCGTGTTTATTCTTCAGATATTAAAAAAATCATCCAGTGGTACAATATTTTGGTGACAAATAAAATAATTATTTTAGAAAAATTAACACCTAAACCACCCACTAAGTCAAAGGAAGACCCTAATAATAATAAGGAAACTTCTAAATCTATAAAAAATCCGAAAACTTGATGAATTCTAAAGCAGCTAAATTAGAAGCTTTTGGCCGTTTGTTAGATGTTATGGACGATCTTCGGGAAAAATGTCCCTGGGATCAAAAACAGACTTTTGAAACGCTACGTCATCTAACCATTGAAGAAACTTATGAATTGGGAGATGCTATTTTGAGTAATGACCTTATTGAGATTAAGAAAGAACTTGGTGATTTGTTACTTCATATTGTTTTTTATGCAAAGCTAGGAAGCGAACAAAAGAAATTTGATATTGCAGATGTTACTAATGATATTGTGGATAAGCTAATTTATAGACATCCTCATATTTATGGAGATGTTACTGTAAAAGATGAAGCTGAAGTCAAAAGAAACTGGGAAGTATTAAAATTATCGGAAGGAAGAGAAAGTGTTTTAGAAGGAGTTCCAAGGGGGCTCCCCGCTCTTGTTAAAGCTCAACGAATGCAAGAGAAAGCAGCCGGTGTTGGTTTTGATTGGAAAACAAAAGAGCAAGTTTGGGGGAAGGTAGAGGAAGAGATTTCTGAATTAGAAGAGGCAATTACAAATGATGATAAATTAGCTATTGAAGCTGAATTTGGTGATGTGCTTTTTTCGATAATAAATTATTCACGATTTTTAAAAATTAATCCAGAATCAGCCTTAGAGCGAACTAATAAAAAATTTATAAGGCGCTTTAAATATATTGAAACAGCAGCAAAAATAAAAGGTACTTCAATAGAATCACTTTCTTTAGATGAAATGGAGACTTTTTGGATAGCTGCCAAAAATCAATTCTCTTCAGAAGATTCTAATTCTTGAGAAGAGGTTTTTCTTGCTGATTTATCCTGACTATTTTTAACTTGCTTTAAGCGTATATAATCTTCTTGAGCTTTGCTAATTTTATTTTGACAGCTTTTAATTTGTTTCTCTACATTTTTGAATAATGGATTTTCAGAACTTGAATTACTGAAGAACTCAAGATTATTTTCTAATTGTGTCAATTCACTTTTTAAAGAATTAACTATGGTTCTTGCTTCTTGTAATTCTTGTTGCAAGCGATCGGGATCTGATTGTAAAATCAGAAGATTCAAATCGTTTAAAACTTCTTTTTTAGCTTTTTTTTCTATTGCTACTTTTTTAACAACCGCTAGTAAAGTATTAGAAAAAGATAGATTCATTTTTTCGTCTTTACTTGAATCTAATCGGCTAAATGCTTGCCAAGAATCCCAATAGTCTAAATATTCTTTTTTCAGAGTATCCAGATTATTTGAAAATTTAGCAGCTTTAAGTTTTTCTATATGATTTAGTTTTTCTTTATGTAATGTTTCTTGTTCTGGAGAAAGTTTTTGATATCCAGATTTTAAACGATCAAAATACACTTTGTGAATGTCTGAGAATTCAGTCCAAAATTTATTGTCAAGCTTTCGAGGAACAAAGCCAATAGTTCTCCACTGGCTTTGTATGTCTTTCATTTCTTGGGTTTTAGAATCCCAAGTTTCGCTTTCTAGAATTTCTTTTGATGTCTGAATCAAATTTTTCTTTCTGTCAATATTTTGATTGTATTCTTTCTTTTGGTCTTTGTAAAACACATTTTTTAATTGCATAAATTCCCTTCCTATTTCTCGAAATTTTTGCCAAGTTGTTTTACTTTCTTTAGCTGGTACATAACCAACCCCTTTGAATTGATCTCTTAAGGTGTTAAAACGATTAATTGCATTTTGCCATTCCTTGTGATTTTTTGGAGCAGGCTCAGACAAGGTTTTCATTTCTTTAAGTAAAGTTTCTTTTGAATATAAATTTTCTTTCATAGCTCCTACCATATCTTTTTGGTAGGCCTGTCTTTTTACTTGAATTACTTTTGAAGCTTCTTGAAAACGTGCCCAAAGGACATCTCTATGTTCTTTTGCTACTGGACCTAAGTCGTTTTTCCAAAGTTGATGTAATATATTTAGATCTCGGCTTGCTCTCAAAACGTCTCCAACTTCTTGAAGTATTTCAGCTTGCTCAATAATCTTTAATTTTTCTTCATAATTATGTTTGTAATCAAGATCACGTAATTCACGGTTTAAATGTAGAAAATCATAAAATTTTTCAACATGGTGTTTGTAAGTTTCCCAAAGGTTTTGACTTTCTGTACGTGGAACCATTCCAATATTATACCAATTTTCTTGAAGTGTTCTAAAGGTTTTGTATATCGTATTAATATTTTGATCAATATTAATTAGACTTTTAATTTCTTCTATTAGAGCTTGTTTTCGCTCTAAGTTTACTTTTTGCGTAACTTCTTGATCTTTATAATGTTCGCGTCTTTTTTTACGATAATCATATCCTATTTCATCAAAACGTTTCTTGTATTCTGGTTTGTAGAAAAAGTCAATTTCATTTCCTCCACCATCTGTAAATGATTTTTTTTGTGTCTCCAAATCTTTTTGGAATTTCTCTTCAAAAAGTTTATTTATTGTTTGCACATCATTGTGATGCTTAATCCATCGTTCGCCACTGACAATTAATTCAAATTTGTCTATTAAAGCTTCCAACGTTAAAGATGATAAATCTACTTCAGGAGATGATAAATCATTTTCTTTATTATGTTCTGTTTCTTCTGATTTTACTTTAGTTTTTTTAACAACTTTGATTGCTGTTTTGGAAACAGTAACAAGTTCTTTTTTTCCTTCAGTTTTTGAGGTTTCGTTCTCTTGCGGTGTATTTTGTTCTTCCGCATTAGATAGTATGGTATTTTCTTCCATAGTTAGTAGCTTAATTACAAATAATATACATTTTTTTGGATTCTAAAAAATATATATTATCAAATTTACTTAATGTTCCATAGCTCCCATGCTTTTTCAGCTTGATACAATAACATCTTTGAGCCATTACTTACTTTTGCACCTTCTTTTTTTCCTTTTTTCAGGAAGAGTGTTTCTTCCGGATTGTAGATTAAGTCAAAAAGTAAATGTTTTTTGTTTACCCATTGATAGGGGATAGGAGGACACTCATTTATATCAGGAAAAGTTCCTAATGGTGTCGAGTTAATAATTAAATCGGTTTTTTCAATTTCAGCTTTATTAAGTGATTCATAGCTTAATTGTTTGTCTTGAGGTGTTCTGGACACAAATATTACTTCACATTGAAGTTTATCTAATACATATTTAACAGCCCTAGAAGCACCACCTGTACCCAGTATCAAAGCACGTTTTAATGGTTTGTCAATTAATTCTAACAAGGATTTTTCAAAACCAATATGATCGGTATTGTGACCAGTAGTTTTTCCGTTTTTGTCCCAAACAATTGTGTTTACCGCATTTATAACTTTGGCTTCTTTCGAAATATTATTTAAAAATGGTATTACTACTTTTTTATAAGGAATGGTTACGTTAAGTCCTTTAGGAAGGTCTTTTTTTTTGATTAAACTTTCAAATTCTTTAATAGTTTTAAAATCAAAATTTACATACTCACAATCATTTAAAGCTTCATTTTTAAATTTAGAAGTAAAATATTTTTTAGAAAAGGAGTAGTCAATATTCTTTCCTACCAGTCCAAACTTTTTTTTATGTTCTTTTTTTACCATAATAATTTATTACAAAAATAAGTATTACTCCTAATAAAATCGAAAGTATAACTTCATAGGTGAATGGATTACTGAAATCGGGGAAGCTATAATGGTAATAATCTATTTTAGGATTCCCCAAACTATTTAGAATTAATGCTCCCTTATTATCGTATTTAAAAACTTCTATTTTCCAAGGCCATACCAAACTTATGGTTCCTGTAATAAAACCAATTATACTTGCTAATGTAAGTTGTGGATGTTTTTTAAGTACTCTTTTTATTATGTTTGAAAATAAAATTAAACCCATAATAGAACCCAATATAAAAACACCCATAATAATTAAAAGACGCCTAACTTTTGGATCATTTATAGTTTCAAAATCTAAGAAAAGTGCATTAGATAATACTGAATAGAGTGCATTAACCGAATCTACTAAAAGAAGATTGTAATTCCCTAGTATTAAAAGAAGAAAAGAACCTGACAATCCAGGTATTGTCATGCCAGAGACGCTTATCATACCACAACAAAAAACAAATAAAAGATGATCATTTTCAGCAGCAGGTCTGGCAAAGTTTAAGCTCACACCAATAATTAAGCCCATGAATAATAGAAGTATAATTTTATTACTCCAGGCATGAATTTGTTTAATAATTAAAACTAAAGAGGCTATTATCATTCCAAAAAAAACTCCAAAAACAACAGCTTCATTTTTTTTTATAGCATAGTCTAACATAAGTGAAACACTAAAGTAACTTATGATTACACCTCCAAAGAGGTAACAAAGAAATTGTCCATTTATGTAGGTCGAAAAAGAGATAAATCGTCCCATAAAAAGCAATTTTAATGCTTTTCCATTTAAACGTTGAAATGAAAAAATCAGTTCTTCATAAAACCCCCCAATTAAAGCAACTATTCCTCCTGAAACACCAGGAACTTTATTTGCCGTACCCATAGCAATCCCTTTTATAACCAACAAAACGTTATCTAAAGTACTTCGTTTGGATTTTGTAGTGCTCATTTTTTTTGAATAGACTTAGTGCGTTCAATAATAAATAAAATTGTAAATCCAAGAAACATTAAAATTAATGCTTTAATTATTTGAGGATCACCTCCTTCATAAGATGATGGGAAAACGGCGATTGTTTTTTCTATTGTACTGAAACTATTTATGATGATTTCTTTTTGCCAAGGCCAAACTTTGTGAAGTGCACCAATCATGAGGCCAATTAAAACTGCAATTATTTGTTTTGGATAACGTTTTAATAACCACGTTAAAATTTTAGAAAAAACTTTAATTCCACAAATCATTCCAAGAGTAAAGACACCTAAAACACTTCCTACTGCAAATAATTTTGCTTGATTAAAATCAAAAAGTAATTCTTGTGCTTGTCTAACATTTGAAAGAATAGTTTGATATACTCCCATTACAAACAATATATACGCACCTGACAAGCCAGGAAGAATCATTGCTGAAATACCAATAAATCCAGAAATAAAAAGATACCACAAACTAAAATCTTCATGAGTCCCTTGAAATTGAGTACTTAAAAAAGAAAATACTGCTCCTAAACATAAATATAGTAGAGAGGAAATATTAAGGCTAAGATCAGTTTTTATTAGGTAAATAATACTTGCAATTAGTAGACCAAAGAAAAAAGACCATAACCCAATGGGTTCATTAATAATAAACCATTCAAGGATTTGAGATAACAGAAGTATACTGGTAATAATTCCACCAAATACGGTTAATAGAAAGAAGCCATTTAGTTTTTTCCAAACATCAGTTAAGCCTTCTTTTCTTATATGTTTTATAGGTATTCCAAGAAAATGAATTAATGCTTTCAAGAAGCTCTTTATATATTCCTGTAATTAAGGCTATGGTTCCTCCAGAAACACCAGGAACAAGATCCGCTGCACCCATAAGCATACCTTTTAGGAAAAGAAATAAATGACGCATTTTAAGTGTTGACTAATTTAATTAATACAAATGTAGAGAACCCATTTTTGATAAGAGATTTGTTAAACTTAATTAAGAAAAAAAAACTCTTTTATTTACTTTAAAGTTGGAGAAAAGTTTAAAAAAAATTGCTTGATCTTTTTTGTTTAAATTACAATCAATAATATTTACTTTCTCTTTTATACCTTTTTCAAGGAGTAATTTACAGCCCATATTTCTTAGTTTTAGCTCTCCACTTTCAGGATAGCCTTTGAAGGCTATTTGTATTATATCAAAAGCTTGATTCCATAGTTTAAGGTGAATATTAAGGTCGATGTAATTTAATAGTAAAGTAAGTTCAAAAAATCCAAAATCAATCACTTTTTGATACGCTGTAAGCGCTTCTTTATTTAACTTTAAAGATTGATTAACAAAGGCACTTTGTTTCCAAAGTAAAAATGAATCACTATTTACCTCTAAAGCACTTTCTAAATAGTGATTAGCTTTTTTGAAATTTTTAGCTTTAATATGAAAATTAATTAATGACTGCCAGCTATTTTCATTAGCAGGCTCCGTATGAATTGATTTTAAGTAAAATTTTTGGGCCAGTCGATCATTCCCTAGTTTTTCATGACATCTTCCAATGCTTTCAAGAATAAAGGCGCTAGGATCAGCAGTATTTAAAGCGACTTCATAATTTTCAATACTTTCATTAATTCGACCAATTTTTTCTAAAACTTTACCTTTTTCAATGTAAGCTCCTGTAAAAGTATCATCACTAATGATCGCATAATTAAAAGCAGAAAGTGCTTCATTTGTTTTATCAAGTTTAGTCAAAATTTTCCCTAATTGATGCCATGCGACTTCACAATAGGGATTGTGTTCTAAGACTTCGTTTAATGATTCAATTGCTTCTTCGTCTTTATCTAGTTGTTCATAGCAATATAAAAGATTGTAAAGAGAGGGGTAGTCCTCTTTATTATATTTAAGGCAATTTTTGAAATAATATAAACTTTTCTCATATTCTTCAACAAGAAGATGTTCTAAACCAAGTAAGTTCCAGATTTCTTCTGGTTCTTCGGAAAGTTCAAGCGCATTTTTAAGAAAAAGAATAGCACCTTTATGATTTCCTGATTTGGAGGCAATGGTTGCTCTTTGCAGAAAAACTTCTTCATATAAAGGATCTATCTTTGAAACATAGTCTAATAAATCTAGAGCATTTTCATATTTTTGGTCTAAAATAAAAACTTCACTTTGAAGCAACATTAATTCAAGATTAGAAGGGTGTTGATTAAGTCCCATTTTCAAAGCTTTTTTAGCTAGATTGTTTTCGGCAAAACCAAGGTAATGAACAATGATGTCCTCAAACTCTTGAGCATCGAAAAAATACTCATGATTAGTTTTGAGCATATTCTCAAATTTCATTATCGTTGATTTTGTATTTTCAGAATTGAAGTCCAGCATATTTTCTTTAAATAGAATCTTTTTAAAGTTAAGGACTAGTTCTTGATCATTTAGTTTCTTTTTGCTTTGTTTTTAACAAAATAATGAACAGTATTTATCACGATATTTCGTCTAAAACACTTCGAATAATCGCACAACCCTTTTTAATTTCTTTTTCAGTAATTGTTAATGGTGGCGATATCCTTAGAGCTTTCTTTTCCCATAATAACCAAAACAATATGAGCCCTTTTTCAATACATTTTAAGACCACTAGATTTGCGATTTCTGCATTTTCAAGCATGGGAGCTAGCATCAACCCTTTTCCTTGAATAGAATTTATTTTTGGGTGGTCTAATTCAGCTCTGAATAGTGCTTCTTTTTTAGATATTTCTGTTAATAATTTGGAATCTCTTATCTCACGTAAAGTAGCTAAGCAAGCTGCTGCAATTACAGGGTTTCCTCCAAAGGTAGTAATATGTCCAAGCTTGGGATGATTTTCTAAAAGCTTCATAAGTTTATGTGAAGCTGTGAAAGCTCCAACAGGAAGTCCACCACCCATTCCTTTTCCCATCACAACGATATCTGGTTCAACTTCAAAATTTTCAAAGCCAAAAAAGGTACCTGTTCTACCAAAACCTGGTTGAATTTCATCCAATATAAGTAAAGCACCTACCTTTTGGCAGCGAGTTTTTACTTTTTGTAAGTAATCATTTTGTGGAAGTATAAACCCTGCACCACCTTGAATTGTTTCTAAAATAACTGCCGCTGTTGCATTTGTGATATATGACAAATCATTTTCTGAGTTAAACCTTATAAACCTTGTATTAGGCAGTAAAGGACGGTAGCCTACTTTTTGATGTTCTGATCCTAATAGACTAAGTGAGCCATGGGTACTTCCGTGATAACTATTAATAGCTCCTATTAACTCATTTCTACCAGTAGCTTTTTTGGCTAATTTTAGAGCACCTTCAACAGCTTCAGTTCCAGAATTTGTTAAATATACAGATTCTTGATTGTCAGGAAGTAAGGCTATTAATTCTTTAGATAAACTAACTGCAGCTGATTGAGCAAATTCCCCATACACCATTACATGCATGTGCTTTTTTATTTGTTTACGAATTGCAGTAACTACCTTTGAATGGCAGTGGCCAAGACTACAGACAGAAATTCCAGCTATAAAGTCAAGATATTTTTTGCCAGAAGTATCTGTTATATAGACTCCTTTTGCTTTTTTAACCTCAATACCTAAGGGGTGGGGTGTTGTTTTTGCTTGGTAGTTTAAAAAATCTTCCTGAAGAGTTGTCATTTTTATTTATCCTTGGGTTCTTCTTCGGGGAATTTAAAACTCAAGATTTCAGGAAATTGATTCTCTCTATCTTTTTCATCAAAAAGATCTTCAATCGTTTCAGGTCTTTCAGTAATTCGCCATATAAAGCCTTTTAATGTTCGGTCATTTAGGGGTAGTTCTTCTTCGGGATAAACATCTCCATTTGGACTCACCAAAAAGGTAATATCTTCAATTTGTCCGTCTGTAAAATTCATTTGCAAAGCACTGCAAGTTGTTTTGTCAATTCCAATGAGCTGAAGATCTTCATCATTATAAAGATAATAGACCATTTCAGTATTTTTAGTAATTACAATATTATCAAGACGCCCTTCTTTGAATGCTCCGTTTAGGATTCCACCCTTAATTTGTTGGTATCCATCCAAACTTAAAGTATCTTTTTCAATTATAAAAATATTGCCTGTTATTTTTAAAGAGTCTAGTTTCTTAGTTACAAGGTTAGAAAGTAAGAAGATTTTATCTCCTGACATTTGACTTTCACCAAACCATAATACGGGATTTGAACCGTTTCGATCTGCTTCTGTAAAAATCTGTTCTTGCTGATTAGTAAGAGGCCTACTTAATAGCTTCGTTAACCCAATTGATTGATCTAAATACAAAGAGTCAGACCGGCCTCGGAGATCACTTTTAAGAATACGGACATCATAATAGCCTCTTAAAATACGTTTGTCCTGTGGACCCGTAGCTACAAGTGTATCTGCACGAATAAAAAGAGAATCTTGACCGACTATATTAATAGCCATTGCTCTTCGCGTAATAATTGCGGAGTCTTTTGCTTTAAATATTTCTCCGAAGTGTCCGGTGATAATGGAGTTATTTAGAGAGTCAATAATACTCACGTTTTTTGATGCTGAGGCATAATCGTGTTCGCTTTCAAAATAAAGGCTATCGCCTTTAATGATTTTATCATCATAGTATAAAGTTGCATTTTCTTTAAAAATACCTTTTTCTCTTTGCATGTCATAAAACCCGCGTTCACACAAAATTGTATAGGTTTCTCCTTTTATTTTTGAATTACCATAAAGGTAGGCTTGGTTTAGTTCTAGTAAAATAATCTAATTGTTCTGAGTTAACTATATATTTTGGATTTAAGATAGTTACATCTGAAGTGAAACGATACTTATTTTCTGCCATAAAATAGGTTCCTCTTTGACTAGTAAGAGTGCTAGCACTATCAACAACAACGCCTTTTGTATTGTAAAAAGCTTTATTATTAACTCGATCTAGGTTAAGTTTTTCTGTTTTAAGGGTCATATCAGATTTTTTAAGATCAACATTACCTATCGCAATTGCCGTTTTAGTTTTCCCATCATATTCAATAGTGTTACATGTCATCTGCAAGCTATCTCCTTGACTAAAAACAACATGACCCATTGCCTTAAAGTAATTGTCTTTAGAATAGAAATACGCTTTATCAGATTCTATTAGGGCCCCTTCATGGAAAAGTTTGACACGTTTATTTGAAGTTTTAAATAAAATATTAGCTCCAGGAAATTTTTCTTGATCTTGTGTTGATCCTCCAGCTTGACGAATTTCAATGATTTTAGGTGTTTTAGAATTTTGTGCAGTTACACTTAGGCTAAAAATGATAAGTAAGATTACATACGCTCGAAGTCCCATTATTTAATTCAATTTATCTAAAAATTGTTTGCTTACGATCAGGTCCTACTGAAACTATTTTAATAGGCGTTTCAAGTGCTTTCTCTAAATAATCAATGTAGTGTTGAAAATTCGATGGAAACTCATCTGCAAAAGTCATTTTTGTTAAGTCTTCTTTCCAACCTGGAAGTTCTTCATATATGGGCTCTATACCTGAAGAAATATTATAAGGAAAATAATCCATTTTTCCTTCGGGTGTATTATATGAAACACAAACTTTTAGATTTTTAAATCCCGAAAGGACATCACCTTTCATCATCATTAATTGTGTCACTCCATTTATATGAATTGAATATTTTAAAGCTACTAAATCAATCCAACCACATCTTCTTGAGCGTCCTGTGGTTGCACCAAATTCATTTCCTACTCTTCCCATTGTTTCTCCATCTTCATCAAAAAGTTCAGTAGGGAACGGGCCACTCCCAACTCGGGTGGTATAGGCTTTAAATATACCATATACTTCTTTTATTTTATTAGGCGCTACTCCTAATCCAGTACAGGCTCCTGCAGCCGTAGTTGTGGAGGATGTCACAAAAGGATAGGTTCCAAAATCAACATCTAAAAGAGAACCTTGCGCTCCTTCTGCTAAAATTTTCTTACCTGCTTTCTGTGCCTCAATAAGGTATTGTTCACTATCAACAAGTTTAAATGTTCTAAGGGCAGTTATACTATCGAAGAATGCGTTTTCCATACTTTTTAAATCGTACTCAACTGTAGCATCATAACTTTCGAGCATTGCTAAGTGCTTTTTCGTTAGTCGTTGGTATTTTTCTTCCCAATCTGCAGCTAAAATATCTCCTACTCTAATTCCATTTCTTCCGGTTTTATCCATGTAGGTTGGGCCAATTCCTTTTAAGGTTGATCCGATTTTAGCTTTCCCTTTTGCTGCTTCTGATGCGGCATCAAGTAACCTATGGGTAGGGAGAATAAGGTGTGCTTTTTTTGAAATTAATAGTTTATCAGTAAAATCAATTTTGTAAGGGGCTAAATTATCGATTTCTTTTTTGAAAATGATAGGATCAATTACGACTCCGTTTCCAATAAGATTTATTGCTTTCGGATGGAATATTCCAGAAGGTATGGTGTGTAAAACGTGTTTATTCCCTTCAAACTCTAATGTGTGTCCAGCATTTGGTCCTCCTTGAAACCTTGCGATTACATCATAAGAAGTGGTTAATACATCAACAATTTTTCCTTTTCCTTCGTCTCCCCATTGAAGTCCGAGTAGCAAATCTACTGCCATGTTATATTATTTTTTTTTAGTACCGTAAAAGTATAGAGAATGTTTGTGGATATCTACATCAAAAACTTCTTCAATTGTTTTTTTTATTTGTTGAATTCTAGGATCACAAAATTCTTTTACTTCCCCTGAGTCTGTTAGGATAATATGATCGTGTTGGTGGTCAAAGTATGATTTTTCATATTGGGCTTGACTTTTGCCAAACTGATGTTTTCTTACTAAACCACATTCTAATAAAAGTTCAATTGTGTTGTATAATGTTGCTCTACTGACACGATAATTTTTATTTTTCATTTTGACGTACAAAGACTCAATATGAAAATGTTCTTTATTGTCATATATTTCAAAGAGAATAGCAAAACGTTCTGGTGTTTTTCTATGTCCTTGATTATCTAAGAAGTTTATAAAAACTTCTTTAACAATGTTTTGGTTTGATTTTTCTACAATCATTTTGTAAAGATAGTTATAAAGCCTTATTCCCTGACTATTTTGTCAATTCCGTTTACACTTGCTAGTTTTTGGACTAATTTATTTAGGATATTTTTATTTTGGACACTTAATTGAATGATACCAGTGAAAAATTGATCTTCGGTGGCAAAGTTTATTTTATTTATATTAATTTTGCTATTATTTGAAATCATTCGTGTAACCTCGTTTACAAGGCCACGTTGATCAATTCCTGTTAATTTAAGAATTGCCGAATATTCTTCTGAAGTTGAGTCTACCCATTTAGCTGGAAGTATTCTGTAGGCATAATTTGATTGTAGCGTTAGTGCATTAGGACATTCTTTTTGGTGGACTTTAATTCCTTCATTGATAGTAACAAAACCAAAAACTGAATCTCCAGGGATAGAGTTACAACAGTTTGCAAAACTATAGGCTAGTACTTCTTTTTCTTTTCCAAAAACCAAATTATCATATTTTTCAATAGATAGGTTTTCTTGAAATGATTTTTCAGATCTAATACGCTTTTTAAAGAAATTTATTAGTGAATTATGGTAATTGCTTGCGAATTTTTTAAGTTGCTTATTGTCTAAAGTTCCAATTTTAGTATTGTAAAAAAGATCTTGACTAGATTTAAATTTAAAAAACAAAATCATTTGATGAATTGTTTTCTTGTTAAGATTAATTTTGAGTTGTTTTAATTTTCTTTTTAAAAGTTCCTTTCCTTCTTCTGTAAATTGCTTTTTTCCGTCATTTATTGAGGACTTTATTATAGAACGAGCACGTGAAGTTATTACAAAATCCAACCAACTATTTGAAGGAGTGATTTTTTCAGAAGTAATCACATCAATTTGGTCTCCACTTTTCAAAACCTTACTTAAAGGTACTAAGCGATCATTTACACGAATACCTCTTGTTTTTTTACCAATTTCAGAATGAATAGAAAAGGCAAAATCTAATGCAGTTGCACCTTGAGGTAGAGATTTCAACTCCCCCTTTGGAGTAAACACAAAAATTTCTTTGGCATATAAATTAAGCTTAAAATCTTCGACAAATTCTACCGCATTTCCAGTATTATTTTCTAATACTTCTTGCAATCTATTTAGCCAGCTATCAATCCCAATATCTTTTTGTTCCCCTTGTTTGTATTTAAAGTGTGCAGCATAACCTTTTTCAGCAATTTCATGCATTCTGCTTGAGCGAATTTGAACCTCTACCCACTTATTTAGTGGGCCCATAACAGTGATATGAAGAGCTTCATATCCATTTGACTTAGGTCCTGAAATCCAATCACGAAGACGTGTTGGGTTGGGTGTAAAGTGATCAGTTATTATAGAATAGATTTTCCAAGCAATAAACTTCTCTTTACTACGCTGGCAATCATAAATAATGCGAATGGCAAACTTATCATAGATCTTATCTATGGATATATTTTGAGTTTGCATTTTTTTATGAATAGAATAAATAGACTTACTCCGTCCCTTGATTAGATATTTTAAGCGTTCTTTTTTTAATTCAAGAGAAACAAATTTTGAAAAGGAATTAATGTAATTTTTTTGGGAATTTACACTTTCATCTATGTGTTTTTTGATAGAAGTATATCTATTTGGTTCTGTGTACTTGAGGCTTAAGTCCTCAAGTTCTGTTTTTATGTTGTAGAGTCCAATTCTATGAGCTAGGGGAGCATATATATAGAGTGTTTCAGATGCAATTTTAACTTGTTTGTATTCTGGCATTGCATCCATTGTTTGCATATTATGCAAACGATCGGCAATTTTAATAATGATGACCCGAACATCGTCATTTAGCGTAAGAAGCATTTTCCTGAAATTTTCGGCTTGCAAGGAAATGTTCTTATCTTTTTTAAGATTGGAAATTTTGGTAAGACCATGTACAATTTTAGCTACAGATTCTCCCAAAAGACGTTCAATGTCTTGAAGAGTGAAAATTGTATCTTCAACAACGTCATGAAGAAGAGCTGCAGCAATAGAAGTAGCATCTAAACCTATTTGTTGTGCCACAATTTTAGCAACACTTATTGGATGAAAAACATAGGCTTCCCCAGACTTTCTACGCTGACCATTATGTCCTTCAACAGCAGTATCAAAAGCTAAACGAATCATTTTTTTATCATCAGGTGTAAGCGACTGATAACTAATTCGTAATAGTTCTTTATACTGATTGGCTATTTCTTTATTTTCAATTTTTGAATCTACGATCATTTCATTCTGAATATACTAAAGATTTAGGTTTTATTCAAATTGCTTATTCTTTCGTTGAGCCTCATACATTAAAATTCCTGCAGAAACAGATAAATTCAATGAATCTATGTCTTTGTCCATGGGTATAATTAAATTTTGATCTGTTTTCTCAAGCCATAACGAATCTAAGCCTGCACTTTCTGTGCCCATAATAATTGCACATGGAGTTGAATAATCAAAGTCATTATAATTTATTGCCTCTGGATGAATTGCTGCTGTTGCAATACAAATTGATTTATTTTTCAGAAATGATATGACCTCTAGAGAGTTACCTATAGCTGTAGGAGTCAAAAATATACTACCTAAACTAGATCGAATACTGTTTGGATTATAAAAATCTGTTTTAGGATTTGCTACAATAACAGCATCCATTTTAGCAGCAGCGGCTGTTCGGAAAATTGCCCCTATGTTTCCTGGCTTTTCTGGGGCTTCAATTACTAGTATTATTGAAGTTTCGCTAAGTATTAAGTCTTCTAAATTGTGAGTCTTACTTTGAGCGACAGCAATTATTTTTTCTGATCCTGAGCGGATACTCAAACGTTCAAAAATTGATGACGCTAATATAAAAACATTAGATACTTCGGACTGGGAGATAATTATTTCAAAAGAGTGTTCAGCTGCTTCATGTATAAAAATGGATTTGAGAAGATAACCTCCCTTTAAGGCTTTTTCAATCTCTCTTTCTCCTTCAATCACAAAAAGACTTTGTTTTTTACGCTCCTTTGTTTTTTGAAAAAGCAAGCGTAATTTTTTTATTTCAGGATTTTGAATACTTGATAGTGCTTTCACTTTTGCAAGGTATTTTAAAATATAAGGGAAAAGAAAAAAAGTCAATAGAAGTTTTAAATATCAAAAACATTTTCTTTTGAATATGCGATCACTAATGCTACCATTGCATTATAGCTTTGAATTCCAAGTGCTTGACCGTTGGCTTTTAAGTATTTGTCATAGCCTTTTTTTAAATATGGCTCAAAAGGATTTTCATAAGCCTTCCAAAAAGCGGATTGTTCTTGAAAATTTTTTAAAATGCCAGGTTTTAATTGTGCTATGAGTTCTTTTGCTTTTTTTTGGTTTAGCTTATATAAATCTGCATAACAATATTTTAATCCAAAACTATACCCTGAAAATTTAATAAAGGGATCCGGATTATTTATAGTGGTGTAAAAAGCAATAAAATTCGCTTCATTTTCTGCTGCTATTCCCAGCTGATGAGCCATTTCATGAGCAGCTGTTGTTATGTAGTTAAAAGCTGGAATATTTTTATTTACATGTGATTCCAAGGTAAGCGGATTTAAATAGCCAGAATACCCCATGTAACTTAGAATCGTACTCCACAGAGAATTTTTTATAAATGGTTGAATCGTAAACCGTTGTTTCATAAACAAAAAATCACGTTCTATCATGCTAGAGATAGTGTCTTTTGAGTAAGGTATTTTTACTGGAAGACTATCTTCATTACTCAGTTGTTCATGAAGTAAATTAGTTGTTTGTATCAGCTTCTCTAAAGTTTTGGTTAGCTGTGTTTCATTATAAGTTAAATCATATGCTAAAGCTTTATTCAATGGAAGGCGATAATAGTTTAATCCCCAACTAAGTTGAAAAATTAAATGAATTAACGAAACATAAGCCAGTCCCTGAAAAAGATAGTTTCGAAATCTATTTAAAGGATTTTTAATTAAGTAAATTAAACTTCCTATGAAAGATATAATTGCTGCTAAATAGATAAGATCTCCAAATGAAAAATAAATATTTTCAAAAAAAAAGCGATGTGATTTAAAAATTAAAGGATAAAATTTTTGACTGTAGTTTGTTTCTATCCATTCAGAGTTATTTTTAGACCATTTTAAGGCTAACCACTGCAAAGGTATGACGCCAATTAAAAAATAGTTTATGTTTTTCATAAATAAATAAAGATCAACTAATAGCTGGCCTTTATATTTTTTGTTTAATTACGGTTACGATTTCAACTTCAAAAATCAAATCTGAATTTGGTGGCACACCTTGTCCGCCGTTGGCTCCATAAGCTAGTGCATAGGGCAGGAAAAGTGTTGCTTTATCACCTTCTTTTAGAAGTCGAAGGCCTTCCTTGAATCCCTCAATCATAGCGTCTGTTTCTCCAACTCTAGCTTTAATGGGCTCATATTTTCCAGCCATTTGACGCTGTTTATTCAACATATTATTAGCCAAAGCAGTTGCTTCAATACTTGTTTCAAGAAGCTTACCATCATCAAAATAAACCGCATAATTTACGTTTACAACATTTGTCGAAATAACAGCAGCACCATTTCCTTTTTCAGTAATGGTGTATTGAAGACCTGAAGCGGTAGTAATAGATTGTTTTTTTATTGCAAAATGTTTAGTGATATTACGATCTTTTATATGTCCTTCTTTTGCGTTTATTTCTTGTGTAATTACATTTTTTTGTTTAAAATAAGCATCAAAAATTACTGAAGAATCAAATCCCTTTGCTTCTTTCCCTTTTCTAATAATATTAATTTTTTCAATTAAATCATTTGTAACAATACTATCAACGGCATTTTGCCCTTTAATTACTTTTCCAAAAACAGTATGTATTCCATCTAACCATGGTGTCGCTTTATGAGTAATGAAAAATTGACTTCCATTAGTCGCAGGGCCAGAATTTGCCATAGAAAGTATACCAGGTCCTTCATGGGTTAAATCACTAAATTCATCATCAAAAGTATAACCAGGTCCACCTGATCCTAAACCCAATGGATCTCCTCCTTGAATCATGAAATCTGGAATGACACGGTGAAATTTTAATCCGTTATAGTATTTTTTTGATTTAAATTCATTTGCTACGTTTGAATTTTTGCCTTCACTTAAAGAAACAAAGTTTGCAACAGTAATGGGAGCCTTCTCGTAAGCTAATTTTATGATAATTGATCCTTTTGACGTAATGATATCAGCATATAGCCCAGGTTCAAGATCAGGATGGTTTGGTTCACATCCTAAAAGGATTAAAGCAATAAAAAGTGAAGTATATGATTTTTTCATTGTAGTATGTTTATTTATTTAATTCAGACGTTCAATTGTTAGACGAAGAGGCTGATTAATACCAACTTTATCGCCATCCCCTTGATATCCATAACAAAGGTATGAAGGAAAAAGAAAAACAACAACTTCATTAACTTTCATTATGCGAAGTCCTTCACGTAAAGCAGGCAGTAAATCTTCTTGGTCTATTCTGTAATTTACTATTCCAAGTTCCTTTTTATTATAAAGCAACTCTTTTTGGAGTGTTTCTATGGAGTATTCAAAAGATACTAGTTCTCCCTTTTGAGGGGATCTAAAGTAATCAGATGATTTATTTACATAGGCAAATAAATACCCCGAGGGAGCTTTTTTATAAATATATGACGAATCTTCTTTTGCTGCTGCATTTAATAGTCGTTCTTCTTGAGCAAATAAATTTTTATTACGCTTAGCAGAGCTAGACATATTGCTAACTTCTTTTTTATTTATTGGTTGCCTTGGTTGAATTTCTTGACAAGAAACTAAAAACCCTAGTAGTAATAAGCTGTATTTTTTTTTCATTAATTTAGAATTGATTTGCAACTTCTTTAATTGCCTTTTCAAATCGAATTACAGTCTCTTTTATAGACTCTTTTGACATACCGCCAGCAGCATTGTGATGTCCGCCACCATTGAAATAGATTCGCGCAAAGTCGTTTACTGAAAAATTTCCTTGTGATCTAAAAGACATTTTAAGAATACCTTCCTGTTGATTTTCTATCATAATACACGAAAAAAGAATACCCTCTAAACTCAATCCATAATTCACAAAACCTTCAGTATCCCCTTTTTTATAGTCACAAGTGTTAAGTTCTTCTTGTGAAAGTGTCATGTATACGACGGGAAGGTTTTTAATTTGCTTCATATTAGACAGAGTAATTCCTAAAAGTTTTAATCTACTAAAAGATGCACTATCATAAATTTTTTGATGAATATTGGAACTAGAAGCTCCTGCTTCAATTAAATGAGCTATCGCTTTGTGAGTTTTTGGTGTGGTTGCAGGATATCTAAAGGAACCTGTGTCTGTCATGATCCCAGTATACAAGCAGTTAGAAATTTCAGATGTAAACGCGTTTTTGTTGAGTGTATTAATTAGATGGTAAACCATTTCACAAGTAGAACTCATTGAAGGATCAGAATACATCAAAGTAGCATAGTCACCGGGACTTTCATGATGATCAATCATTATTTTAGTTGCCTTAGAATCTTTAATTAAGGGTTCTAAATCTCCAATTCTTGATAAGTTATTAAAATCAAGGGTAAAAATTAAAGTAGCAGCATCAATTTTTTGACGCACTTCTTTAGTGTTTTTATTAAATTTTAAAACAGTATCCTGACCGGGTAACCAATTCAAAAAATCAGGGTAATCATTTGGCGAAATCACAACCGCTTCATGCTTTTTCTTAAGTAAAAAATATCTCAAGGCCAATGTACTCCCTAAAGCATCTCCATCAGGATTTTTGTGTGGGAGAATAACGATTTTTTGAGGGGTATCAAGGAGTTTTTGTAAATCGGATATAAAGTGCTGTTTCATACCTTGTAAAGATACTATTTTCATAATATTTAGACGGCTCAATTTTTTTTTAACTGTTCATTGAATTTTTAGAATTTTTAGTGAAGGAGGATTTAAATACATTTAGTAATTTTGATCTAAAGAAAAAAAATGAATAATATTACACTTATGATGATTAAGCCTGATGGAGTCGAAAATGGACATATTGGGAATATCTTAGAAAAAGCAACTTCTTCTGGCTTCAAAATTAAAGCTCTTAAGCTAACTCAACTAACCCAACAAGATGCAGAACATTTTTATTCAGTTCATAAAGAACGCCCTTTTTATATTGAGCTAGTAGCTTTTATGACTAGAGGACCAATTGTTGCTGCAATTCTTGAAAAAGAAAATGCTGTAAGTGATTTCAGGACTCTTATAGGCGCTACCAATCCCAAAGAAGCAGCTGATGGAACCATTAGAAAGTTGTATGCCACCTCAATGGGAGAAAATGCTGTTCATGGTTCTGATAGTGATGAAAATGCAGCTATTGAAGCTGCCTTTCATTTCGCAAAACGAGAGCGTTTCTAAATCAGTACTATTTTTTTAATTAATGTCTTTTTAAGATGTTCGTTTAGTCTAGTTACTATTTTTTCAAGATCATACTTTAATTCCATTTTTAAGGGTGCTGAATGTAAAGAGACATAAAGAGTGTTATGTGAGAAACGAACCTCGTCAGTATATTGTAAAATATGTTTGCCCATCAATTCACCCCAAGAGTTACAAATTCTAATGTTTTGAACACCTTTTTTTAAGGACTTTTGTTCAACAATATGATCCAACACAACTTTAATAGGCTTTGGATCAAACTTATTTTTTGAATAGTTCATTGTTTAAGTTAATTAAACGGGGTCTTTTATAATAAAAGGTTTTTTTTTCATGTTCTAAGATAAGCTTTTGATCATCAAGAAGGACTATTTTTTTAGACCACTCGTCCCAGGAGGTTTTAAACTTTAAATAAAAATCTTCTTTCCTTTTTTCTACTTGAAAAGAGGTGGCATTTGTTGAAGTTTGAAATACTCCCATCATAGATGGAGCAACTTTATTAAGAACTCCTTTTTTCTCATTAAGAATGTAATGGTCGTATAGAGGTGTCACGGAATTTGTTTTAAACACCTCTCCTTGTTGCTTAACAAAATCAATTTCCCAATAACCTTTCAATTGATCAATTGAAACATCATTTTTCGAAGCACAACCTATTGTTAAAGAGATGATTAATAATAGTAAAAAAGCTTTATGATTTTTATAAATCAAATATTTCATATCCTGATGTTGTTTTTGAAAGTGCTTGTAGAGTTCTATCTTTATGGGTATCTGTAATAAATATTTGTCCAAAATCATTTTGATCTACTAAGGACACAATTTGTGATACCCTAAGTTGATCCAATTTGTCAAAAGCATCATCTAAAAGTAAAATAGGAGAAAATCCGGTTTTTGATTTAAGAAAATCAAATTGTGCCAATTTAAGGGCTATAAGAAATGTTTTTTGCTCTCCTTGACTACCAAATTTTTTAATAGGATGTTCATCTTTTAAGAAGTGAATATCATCTTTATGAATCCCACAGCTTGTGTATTGAGTAATGCGATCTTTTGCGAGACTTTCTTCAAGAAGTTTAAGGTGAGATGATTTAAAAAGTTGACTTTCAAAGATTAAATTAATATTTTCTTCTTGGACACTTATACTATGGTAGCAAGCTTTAAATATAGGAATAAACTGGACCATAAAAGCCTTTCTTTTTTCAAAAATAGTTACACTTCTTTCAGCTAATTGTAGGTTGTAAATGTTTAAAGTGTCTGAATCAAAGGTGTGATTTAACACAAAAAATTTAAGTAAAGCATTTCTTTGCGAGAGTATTTTATTATACTCTATCAAATGTTTAAGAAATTCCGCATCTGTTTGCCCTATAACAGCATCAATAAACTTTCTTCTAATACTGCTGCCCTCCGAAATTAAATCTTGATCAGCAGGTGAAATAATTACTGTAGGAATTAATCCTAAGTGATCAGAAAGCCTTTCATATGTTTTCCCATTTCTTTTAATAGTTTTTTTCTGTCCTTTCTTAACACTACAAATTATTTTTTCTTCACGCTTATCTTTTTCATAGCGACCTTCTAGCACAAAAAAATCACATCCAAACTGGATGTTTTGTGTAGAAATTGGATTAAAATAACTTTTTCCAAAAGATAAATGAAAAATTGCATCAAGGATGTTTGACTTTCCAACGCCATTGTTTCCAATAAAACAATTGATCTTGGGGTTTAGATCAAATGTTTTGGAGCTAATATTTTTATAATTAGTAAGTGTAAGTTGTTTTAAATACATAGGATACAAAAATAATAAGTTAGAAGCTATGTTAGGACTTTTTGAATTAGAATAAAAAGACTAATTTTGTGCGCTTAATTAACTTTATAATGGCTACATACAAAAAACGCGGTGCAAAAAAATCAGTTACCACTTCAAAAGAAAATGAAGAGGTTAAAGAAAGTACAACAGCAGAGGTTTTCGAAACCTTAGATACGACTGCTTCCAAAACAGAGGAATGGGTTGTTAAGTATCAAAATATCATTTTAACGTTTATTGGCTTAATTGCTTTAAGTGTTTTAGGATATTTGGGTTATAGTAATTATGTATTAGTTCCTAAAGAACGTGAGGCCGTTAGTGAATTGAACCAAGCACAATACTATTTTGATCTTGCAGTTAACAGTGTTGAAGCCGATTCTTTGTATTCAAGAGCTCTTAATGGAGGAGAAGGGAAATATGGGTTTCTAGATATTATTGAAAATTATAAAGGTACTCCTGCCGCAAAACTTGCTACTTACAGTGCAGGAATGGCGTATTTAAACACAAAAGATTATAATAATGCAATTTTATATTTAGATCAATTCAGTGCAGATGATGTGTTGCTGAGTGCTCTTTCAAAAGGAGCTATTGGAGATGCTTTCGCTCAGTTAGACCAAAAAGAAGATGCATTTGATTACTACGTAACTGCTGCTCAAATTAATAACAATATGTACAGCACACCAAAATATTTGTACAAAGCAGCTATTATGGGTGCCTCTATTGGAAAAATACAACAAGCGCTAACGTTTTTAAAGCGAATAGAAAAAGAATTTTCAGAATCTACCGAGGCTGAGCTAGTAGGAGTTCAAATTGGAAAATTAGAAACGTTATTAAAATAAATGGCGACAGCTTCAACTAATCTTTCTTCTTATAATTTACAATCAGTTCCTGATGGAACTTCTTTTAAAATTCACCTTGTTGTTTCTCAGTGGAATGAGACAATAACCTCGGACCTTAAAGAAGGTGCAATTAATACGTTATTAAAAAATAATGTACAGCAAGCCAACATTAAAGTATCTTATGTACCAGGAAGTTTCGAGTTAATTTATGGTGCAAAAAAGGCACAGTCTTTTGATCCAGATGCTGTCATTACTATTGGAAGTATTATTCAAGGCCAAACAAAACACTTTGATTTTGTATGTCAAGCCGTTTCTCAAGGTATTAAGGATTTAAATGTACAGTCAGAGGTTCCTGTGATTTTTTGTGTACTTACAGATCACAACTTAAAGCAGGCTCAAGATAGAAGCGGAGGTAAATATGGTAATAAAGGAGTGGAAGCTGCTGTTGCCGCACTTAAGATGATTCAATTTAGGCACACACATTAAGTTTATTACCATAATTTTCTGCATGTAGAGTTCTTAATTTTATAGCTTTCTTGTACCTTTGAATTATGTTGAAATCAACACTATTCAAACTAAAAAAAAATAGACGGTATAACTATACACCTCGCTATTACAAGGGAAAAGAAGAAGGAAACTTGTATGAGTTTGACTCTAAATTCGCAAAGTATCGCGACACTTATAATTCTAATGATTTTGGCCATCAATGGAAAGAGGCAAGGTTTCAAATGCGAACACGTAAAAATAGATCTATTACATTACGCCTATTGTTAATAATTTTAGTTCTTGTTTTTGTGTGTTTATACATTTTAGATTTTGACATTTCTATTTTTACAGCTGTTTCTTAATGACAAATAAAATAAAACTCTTACCAGATCATGTAGCAAATCAAATTGCGGCAGGAGAAGTCATTCAACGACCAGCATCTGTTGTGAAGGAGTTACTTGAGAATGCCGTTGATGCTGGTTCAGAAATCATTCAGCTCATAATAAAAGATGCTGGAAAAACATTAGTTCGAGTAGTTGATGATGGAATGGGAATGAATAGTATTGACATTCGTCTAGCCTTTGAACGTCATGCTACCTCAAAAATAAAAGTCGCAGAAGATCTATTTGCATTACAAACAAAAGGGTTTCGTGGAGAGGCACTTGCCTCTATTGCAGCAATTGCAAGAGTAGAAACCCACACACGTACTAAAGATGAAGAAGTATCACATCACCTAAAAATAGAAGGTAGTAATGTAATAGAACAAACATTTTCTACTCAACCCAAAGGAACTTCTATTGCAGTAAAAAGTTTGTTTTATAACATCCCTGCCCGGCGAAATTTTTTAAAATCTGATACAGTTGAATTGCGACATATTATTGATGAATTTCATCGAGTAGCTCTGGCCCATCCAGGAATTAATTTTTTATTTTTTAATAATGGAAACGAAATTTTTGACTTACCTGTCACGTCTTTCCGAAAACGTATTGTCAATGTTTTTGGAACAAAACTAGATTCTCTTTTAGTTCCTGTTGAAGAATCAACTTCTTTAGCTAAACTTGAAGGTTTTGTGTTAAAACCTTCTCAATCAAAAAAGACTCGTGGGCAACATTTTTTTTTCGTTAATAATCGCTTTATTAAAAGTTCTTTTCTTCACCATGCCATAATTAAAGCGTTTGAAGGTCTTTTGAAACCAGGGTATCATCCAGGGTATTTTTTGTTTTTAAACATTGATACTAAGAGAATAGACATTAATATCCATCCAACAAAAACAGAAGTTAAATTTGACGATGAGCAAAGTCTTTACGCCATTTTACGATCTGCGATTAAACATAGTTTAGGGATTTTTCAAATAGTTCCAACCTTAGATTTTCTTCAGAACCAAGCAATAGAACTTCCTTATAATTATAAAGACAAAACACCTTCTACACCTCCCATTGAAGTGGATTCAAGTTTTAATCCCTTTAAGAACGTCAAATCTAAAGTACCACTTAATATACTAAAATTGGAAGGCCTTCACTCAGATGAAAAAACCGAATATACTCATGATTTAAAGTCTTCAAAGCAATTGATTGAAACCCCTCAAATCACTCGTGTTTTTCAGCTTTTTTCAAAATATATTGTGTGTCCCCTAAAAACAAGTATGCTATTAATTGATCAGCATCGTGCGCATCAACGAATTCTTTATGAACGATTTTTGAGCGCTATTACTTCTAAAAAGGGGATAAGTCAACAACTACTTTTTCCTATTTTCATTACATTAAACCCTCAACAGCTAGAACAGTTTAAAGAAACTGAAGACATTTTAGATTCTTTAGGCTTTCAAATTAAATTAAAAGACCACAAAACACTTGAAGTTATAGGTGCACCAGAGCTCTGTCCTTCTCATAAAATTGAAAATGTGATTGAGTCCATTTTATCTGAATCTGATCAAATATCTGATAACCAACATTTTAGTTATGCAGATCAAGTAGCAAAATCATTAGCAAAAAGTTTATCTATTAAAACAGGAGACTCTTTATTAATAATTGAACAACAACGTTTATTAGATGACTTTTTTGGTTGTAAAGAAACTACAGTTTCCCCTTTTAACAAAAAGATTTTTATTACTTTGGAAAAAAGTGAAATTGACCAAAAATTAAGTTAATGCGAACAATAACAGAAACCGTAAAGCATCTTTTGATCATTAATGTAATTTTTTTTGTGGCTTCTATTTCGTTGGGAGATCTAGTTTACGATCTTTTCGCATTACACTATCCTTCAAACCCTAAATTTAAAATTTGGCAACCCTTAACTCACATGTTTATGCATGGTGACATAGGTCACATTTTCTTTAATATGTTTGGACTTTATATGTTTGGGACTCCAATTGAACAAATGTGGGGACGAAAAAAATTCATATTCTTTTACCTTTCCACTGGTTTTGGTGCTGCTGCATTTCAATTACTCTTGTATTACTTTCAGGTTAATCAAGTATCTAATATTTTATTGGCTGAAGGATTAACAAGCAGTCAGATTAGTACATTTTTCCAAACAAGTGATTTATCATATAGTATGGTGGAACGAATAGGACGCGAAAAATTATTATCTGGTTTATCTACTTTTAATAGCGTTATGGTAGGTGCTTCAGGCGCCTTATATGGAATCTTAGTTGCTTTTGCCTTTCTTTTCCCAAACGCACGTTTAATGCTACTTTTTCCTCCCATTCCTGTAAAAGCAAAAATTTTAGTTCCTATTTTAATTTTAAGTGATTTATTTTTCGGCTTTACTTCATATTCAATTGGACCTATAGCTCATTTCGCTCATGTTGGAGGAGCTGTAACCGGATTAGTGATGTTGTGGTATTGGAAAAAAAATCAATTTAATAATAATCGTTTGAACTGATGAGTTTGATAGATCAAATAAGATCCCGCGTTCAACAAATGAATAGCGCTGAAAAGCTCATACTTTTAAATATTATTTGTTTCATATTCCCTTTGTTTTTAAAAACCTTATTTTTCCTTTTTGCTATTCCATATGGAACTTTTATTAGTTTTTTTGAACTTTCTTCAGACTGGGGAACTTTATTATTTCAGCCATGGTCAATTGTGACTTATAGTTTTATTCATTCGGGTTTTTTTCATCTATTTTGGAATATGTATTTATTATACTTTTCCTCCCGCTTATTTTTAAATTTATTTCCTGTAAAAATATTTTTAAATGTTTATTTTTTAGGAGTAGTAGTGGGTGCATTTACTTTTTTATTGAGCTATGCACTGTTTCCTGCTTTTCAAAATGCTACCCCATCTATGATTGGTGCTTCTGCAGGTGTTATGGGGATATTTGTATTTATCAGTACTTATTCCCCAGATCAGGAAGTACGAATTATCTTCTTTAACATAAAGTTACGTTATTTAGCTATTGGTTTTGTTTTAATTGATATTATTCAAATCCCTTATGGAAATGCAGGTGGTCATTTAGCACATTTAGGTGGTGCTGGTTTGGGCTTTTTATTTGCACAACGTCTGCAAAATGGAATTGATATTGGCCTTCCTTTTGAACGTTTTATCACAAAAACAATTGATTTATTTAAAAAAAAACCAACTTTAAGAACAGTACATAAAAAAAAATCATCAAAAAAAATTAAATCCACACCAACTTCTGATACTTTGCATCAGAAAAAAATTGATGCTATTTTAGATAAGATAAGTACATCAGGATATGAAAGTTTATCACAAATAGAAAAAGATTATCTTTTTCAAGCTGGTAAAAACTAATAATATATAGCTTCAATGAAATGGAAAAAGACATTTGTCCGATTTTTTGCTTTTATAAATGCCCTGCTGCTAGTTCTACAATTAATCGCTATGGGAAGCATTTCAGGTATAATATCAATTCCTATTTTTTCATTGGTTGTTCCTTTGTTGTGTTTTACGAATATTCTTTTTTTTATTTTCTGGCTCATACGTTTTAAATGGCCTTTCCTTTTGTTTGTGTTAACATTTGCTATTGGTTTTAAAGAATGGCGTCTCCTTTATCAATTCAAAGACAATGGTATTATCACTTCTGATGGACTTTCTGTAATGAGTTATAATGTTAGATCTTTTAATAGATTTAAATGGTTAGACACATCTAATATTCCCAAAGAAATTGCTACTTTCATTACAAATGAAAGCCCTGATATTATTTCTTTTCAAGAGTACGCAATAGATTTAGCACCAATTTTTAAAGGCTATCCTTACTTATTTTTCACTCCTTATACTAAAAACGGTAAAGTTGGGTCATGTATTATATCTAAATTACCATTATACAATCCACAACCTGTTTTATTTACTGGCTCTGAAAATGGAGGAATGTATGTTGATTTTTTATATAAAAAAGATACTTTACGTTTGTATAACATTCACTTTGAATCATTAGGTTTTAATTTGAAAGATACTTTGGTTGATTCTCACTATTCTAAAAAAATTCGCTCTAAAATAAATGAAGTATTTACAATTCAACAGTTACAGATTTTACAGGTTAAAAAAATCATGAATGGGAGCGTCTTTCCTGAAATTATATGTACTGATTTAAATAACAATGCATTTTCTGCAAGCTACAGAGCTCTTTCAAAAGGAATGAAAGATTCATTTTTGGCTAAAGGTGCCGGTTTTGGTGCTACTTATCAATTCCCTTATTTTCCGTTGCGTATTGACTATATTTTAACAGACCCTAAAATGAAAACAATTTCTTTTAAAACACATTCTATTAAACTATCTGATCATAAACCTATAAGTGTATCATTAGAATGGCCTTAAACGAATCTAGCAGCATTTTTAAGATAATTCGCACAATTAGGACCAAGGTTAAATAGTACATCTAAGACACTGAGATTTGGCAGGAAACCTGTTTTCTCCATAAATACCTGTGTATAGACTTCTTGCTCAAGAAGCGGAGGATTCTTAGCTTCTAAAAAAAGATCTAATCTTTTATGTTTTTTGGGGTTCCAAGCTACTTTTTGAAAAATAAAATGATGTTCCATTAGTAACATTATCTTTTCAATCAAGCGGATGTTAAAATCAAAAAGAGTAGTTGTTTTTTCATTAAAAGATAGCGCTAAATCATGTTCATAAAACTCAAAGTAAGGTGATGACTTATAGGCTGAACATATAGATTTCCAGTGGTTATTTTGCCAGTTCATTTCATAAGAAATAATAACAGCATTTTCTTGAATTTTTTCTTTTTCCGTATGCGAAATAGGAATTGTTAGGTTTAGCTTTCCATTTGCTCCATAAATTGGAGTTCTGTTTCGAAAAGTTTGTTTTTGATAGTGGGTATCTGTCACGAAATTAACAAGCTCTTGAGAACAAAGCCAAGCAAAGTAGGGAACATTAGGAAGGTACGCAGGACATATAACAGCTTGCATTTTATTTTTTTAGCTTCCGTTTTCTGATGAAGACAAAACCTTGCCAGAGAATTATAAACCCAATAAAAAACGGGAAATATGAATACCTTTCTCCGGGACCATCAACGGTTGTAAAAACGCGATTCCAGCGTACGGACCAATTTTTTATTCCATCGTTAATTCCTTTAATACTAAACCAGATAAAAACAGGTTTACCTACAATATGATCTTCTGGAACAAATCCCCAAAAACGACTATCCTCAGAACGATGCCTGTTATCACCCATCATCCAGTAATAATCCTTTTTAAAAGTATATTCAGTTTCCACTGAACCATTAATTTTAATTTTTGTTGGTGTAAGTTCAAGTATGTTATTTTCATACTCTTGAATAATTTTTTTATACAATGGAAGATTATCACGTGACAAGGCAATAGTCATTCCTTTTTTTGGAATCAATAGTGGACCAAAATTATCTTCGTTCCAATTAAATGGTATCTTATTAGGGAAAAAGGTTTCATTTGAAGTTTTACTCGTGAGAATACGTTGTTTTACACTATCAATTCCTTCAAGACTTTTTAAACCATTAGCTTCATTAATTGTAAGGGTTAATTCTTTATTAGTTTCTAAAATCTCACTCACCCGAAGGCCAAGTTGTCTAATTAATTTAGGTGGTAATCCTTTTGCTTTAGTGATTACTGAAAAATCTTCAACCGTATTTCCAATCCTTCCAACAATATGGGGTATGAGTTTCTGATAGCTATTTTCAGTTATGTTTTCAATTTTATATTTTCTATTAAAGTCTTCAAAGCCTGCAGCTAGTAACTTTCGAGAAGAAACTCCTTTTTGAGCAAAAGCATTGAAGGTGTATTGAACTCGAGCTCTAGAGGGGAGTATATTTCTCACTCCATTTGTATGTACAAAACCATTAATAATTTCGAGAGTATCGCCAGGAATTCCAAGACAACGTTTGACATAATTAGATTTTTTGTCAATGGGTTTATCTACTCTTTTTTCACGAACAAAAAATTGACGAACAGTATCTGCAGGCCAACTAAAAACGACAATATCATTTCGTTTTATTTTCTGAAGGGCTGGCAATCTTAAATAAGGAAGCTGTGGATTTTTTAGATATGAACGTATTTTTAAAAATGGAACAGTATCATGAACCATAGGGACCGAAACAGCCGTCATTGGTACTCTTGCACCATAGTGAAATTTACTTACAAATAAAAAATCTCCTATTAGTAAAGATTTTTCTAATGATCCAGTAGGAATTATATAAGGTTGCATAACGTAGTTATGTACAATTGTTGCTGCAACGATTGCAAATAAAATGGAACTTAAGGTTTCTCCAACACCAGTTTTAGAACGTAAATCTCGATTAGGGATATGAGATGGTTTATTACTGTAATTTATAGTGTATATATATAATCCAAATGATGCTAATCCGAGAAAAGTATCTTTAATTGTGTTTTTGCCAAAACTCCGAAGTGTTTCAATCCATATTGCTCCAAAGACAATTAGATTTACGGTTGGAATAAAAAGCAACAGTACCCACCATGAAGGACGTTTAATAATTTTCATTAAAATAAACGCGTTATAAATAGGAATAGCAGCATACCATCCTTTATAGCCAGCTGCTTTATAGAGTCTCCAAGTCCCTAAAAAGTGAATTATTTGAATTGCCAGAACGAAAAGAATCCATGAGGAAAGTATCATTAATTATTTTTTTCAAATATAAGAGTATCCCTTAAATCCACATCGCAATTAAGAAATATTTAAAACATCTTGCATTGTAAAGATTCCTTTTTTGTCTGCCAGCCATTCTGCTGCAATTATAGCTCCTTTGGCAAAGCCATCTCGATTAAATGCCTCATGCTTAATACTAATTTCATCAACTTGAGAGTGGTAGGTAACGATGTGTTTTCCTGGTACTTCTCCTTCTCTTATAGCTTCAATATTAAGCTTTTCTAAACCAGTGCCATTTAATTCCCATTCCTTAAAATAATCAGTACTTAAAAGTGATTTTGCAAGTGATAATGCGGTACCACTTGGAGCATCTAGCTTATGAACATGATGAATTTCTTTTATGCTTACCCTGTATTTTTCTTTATGTGGTTCTATTAGGCGTGCCACTAAATCATTTAATTTAAAAAATAAGTTAACCCCAATGCTAAAATTAGATGCATAAAGAAAAGCTGTGTTTTTTTCTTCACAAAATTGTGTTATTTCTTCAAACTTATCTAGCCAGCCTGTGGTTCCACTAACAACAGGAATCTTTAGTTGCATAGCTTGTTTGATATTAGATACTGCAGCTTCAGGAACACTAAAGTTGATGGCAACATCTGCCTGTTTTAGATCACCTTTTTCCGAATTTTTATCTGCGGTATAGACGATTTTATGATTTCTTTCTAGTGCAAACCTTTCTATGGTTTGTCCCATTTTTCCATAACCTAATAATGCGATTTTCATTTATTCCAGTTATTCAATTAAATTTTATTGCCAAACGTAAGCCAGTCATTTCAGGATCAAATATTAAATTAGGAGTCACACTTAAGTCGTCATTCACATTAAACTGAAGTAGGTGTGCGCTTACATTTGCATCAAGTATATTTAGCATATATGCTGCAGCTGCTAAAATCATTGCAATATCTCTATAATTTTTATGAAAGTCCATCCCAAGTAATAGTTGTTCTGTTGTTATGGGAATATCTGTTTCTAGAAACTCATCATCAAAAAAACCATTTTGTCTCCTTTTATAAGCGGTTCTGTATTTATTCATTTCCTTATTATTTAAATCATAATAATAAAGAGAAGCACCAATAGCTGCATATACCATTGGAACTTTCCAGGATTTTCCAATATATACCTGTCCTAATCCTGGTATAATAGCCGAATAAAATGCGGCTTTTGATGGGGTAAGTGGATCTTCAATAAGGCGAAAAATTCTTTGGGAATATTGTTTGCCACTACCAATAGAATCTGGTGCGGTTATTGTATTTAAACTATTATCTTTTTTTACTTTTTCTTCTTGTGAAAAAAGCATAGCTAAATTGAAGCAAAAGAAGAAAAATAAAAAAATGTTAGATTTCACCTTTTACTTTGTTTAAAATATGTTGGAGTTTTTTCTGAGAATCAAAACTGATTTTTAGCACACCCTTTCCCTCACTATTGGCTGATACTGAAACAGGAGTTTCAAAAAGTATTTCTAAATCATGAGCGGCTTGTTTTATAAAAGGGGGCTTATAAGAAGTCCCCTTATAAGTTTTAGGATCTTTTGTGTTTCTTACCAAGATCTCGGTAGCTCGAACCGAAAGCCCTTTTTTTACAATTAGTTTGTATAGGTCCAACTGGGTTTGGATATTATCTACATTGACAAGTGCACGCCCATGACCCATACTTACAAAACCATCTCGAATTCCTGTCTGAATAATAGGATCTAATTTAAGTAAGCGTATATAGTTAGTTATGGTTGAGCGTTTTTTGCCAACGCGTTCGCTTAATTGATCTTGGGTTAAATCGATCTCTTCAATTAATCGTTGATATGAAAGTCCTATTTCAATAGGGTCAAGATCTTGACGCTGAATGTTTTCAACTAAAGCCATCTCTAAAGATTCTTGATCATTTGCCAACCTAATATACGCAGGAATACTTTTTAATCCAGCTATTTTAGATGCTTTAAACCGCCGTTCTCCTGACACTAATTCAAATAGATTTTCTTCTACTTTTCGAACTGTAACTGGCTGAATAATACCCAATTCTTTAATGGAGGTACTAAGTTCTTTAAGTGCTTCATCATTAAAATGTGTTCTAGACTGAAAAGGATTGGCACTAATTTTATCTAATGGTAAATCAATAATACTGCCAATGATCCCTACTGAATTTATATCATTTTCGGAATCAATCGTCTTTTTTGAATCGTTTAAAAGAGCTGAGAGACCTCTTCCTAAGGCGGGTTTTCGTTTATATTTTGCCATGAAAATTATTTATTCCGTTTTAAAATTTCACTTCCTAATGAAAGGTAACTTTTTGCCCCTCTGCTAGAGGCATCATAAGTGATGATGTCTTCTCCAAAACTAGGAGCTTCACTAAGTCTAATATTTCGTTGGATAATAGTTTTAAATACCATTTTACCAAAATGTTTTTTTACTTCTTCCACTACCTGATTAGATAAGCGTAAACGAGTATCGTACATGGTCAGTAAAAGACCCTCAATATCAAGGTCTTTGTTGTGAAGTTTTTGAACACTTTTTATGGTATTCAACAATTTTCCAAGGCCTTCTAAGGCAAAGTATTCACATTGAATAGGGATAATAACAGCGTCTGCAGCGACTAAGCCGTTTAATGTAATAAGTCCTAAAGAGGGTGCACAATCAATGAAAATATAATCATAAGCTTCTTTAGTTTGTTTGAGCGCTTTTTTAAGCATATACTCTCTTTCCTCTTTGTTAACTAGTTCAATTTCAGATGCAACAAGATCAATATGAGAGGGGATTAAGTCTAGGTTAGGACTTTTGGTAGTTACAATAGCATCAGCTGCATTAATACTATGTTCTAGAAGTTGGTAAGTGCCATAGTTAGCCTTATTAACATCAACTCCAAGACCAGATGTTGCATTGGCTTGTGGGTCTGCATCAATAAGGAGTATTTTTTTTTCCAGGACTCCCAAAGCAGCAGCTAAGTTTACCGCTGTAGTCGTTTTTCCTACTCCTCCTTTTTGATTAGCAATTGCTATGATTTTACCCATTAATTTGTTTTAAGAGCCACTAAAAATACAATTATTTAATTCCTAATAAAAGATTCCAGAGGCCAATTATTTCGTTGATTATTTAGTCAGGAATAATTTTATTTATTAGAAAGGGTATCGGAAAGATCGATAATAAAAATAGTTTCATTTTTCTTTTTATGGCCATAGCGTTCTCTCGCAAAATGTTCAAGACTATCTTCGTTTTGAAGTTGTTCGATGGCATACTTATCATCTTTAATGATTTTTGTTAGCGCTTCCTGTTCTAGCTCTAAAGCTTCAATCTCATCGTTTAATTCAGCATGGATATTCCAGGAATGTGTATCTAAGAAAAGCATCCAAACGATAAAACCAAGGAGAATACCTCCATAGAGTAAATAGCTCTTTTTAATTGCCTTAAAGGCATTCCAGTAGGAACCAAAGACGCTCATTCTACTAATGACTTAGGGATTTTTGAAACTTGATTTGGAGTAATGAAGGCTGTTGTTTGATTGCCCCATTCATTTAAAATATAATTCATAACATCAGCAACCTCTTCATCATCTAGTCCCTGCCTTACCATTACACCATTATATTCTTCACTATTTACAATAATCTTACCTTTCAATCCGTACTTGATTCCAGCAATACTAAGATTTGTATTTTCTAATAAATAATCAGATGCTTTTAAAGGAGGAAATACACCGGAGACACCAATTCCACTTGATAAATGGCATTGCAAACAAAAATCTTGATAAATTTCTGAGCCTGCTTTTATGCTTTCTTTTTTTGTTTTATTTTGAAACAAAAAGGAGGAAAAAGCCCCTAAACTGAGCAAATATATCAGCACGATACTTTTCATTAGAGTGGCATTATTTTTATAATTCCTTTTCCTTCAACCCCTAAATATAAATAACCATCGGGACCTTGTTTTACATTTCGTACTCGACCAATTTTATCAAGAATTTTTTCTCTTTTAACTACTTTGTTTCCCTTAATAACAAGACGCTCTAAATATTCAAATTTCAGTGATCCGACAAAGAGGTTATTTTTCCATCCCTTATAGACATCTGAGGTGGAAAATGCCATTCCACTTGGAGCAATAGAAGGCACCCAATAATAAAAGGGTTGTTCCATTGTTGGATCACTAGTTTTGTCAGTAATAGTGGTTCCACTGTAGTTAATTCCATATGTAATTATTGGCCATCCAAAGTTTTTACCACTTTCCACCTTGTTAATTTCATCCCCTCCTTGTGGCCCATGTTCATTTACCCAAATAGCACTTGTTGTAGGGTGAACTGTCATTCCTTGTGGATTTCTGTGTCCATATGAAAATATAGCTTGTTTTGCTTTACTAGAAGATACGAAAGGATTGTCTTCCGGAATACTGCCATCTAAATTTAGACGGTATATTTTTCCACCATCACGGGAAATATCTTGAGGGTTTTCATCTCGATTTCCACGATCACCCACTGAAAAATAAAGGTGACCCTTGCCGTCAAAAGCGATTCTTGAACCAAAATGTTGTCCTTTTTTGGTATTAGGTGTTGCTTTGTATAACAAGTTTAAGTTTTTTAGGGTATTGCCCACCAATTTTGCTTTGTATAGAGCCGTATTCCCTCCGGGATCTCCATCTAAAGTAGCTGAAAGAGTAAGGTAGATGAGATTATTATTTTTAAAATCAGGATGTAAAGCTACATCTAAAAGTCCACCTTGTCCTCTTAGATAAATCTCCGGCAAACCTGTTATTACGGTTTTTACGCCTTTAGTGACTCGGTATAGCTTTCCCGAAAGTTCAGTAACTAATAATTCGTTTTCATTTATGAAATCCATACCCCAAGGGATGTCAATCCCTTCTACTATAGTAGTGTGTGTGTAGTCAACAGTTTCAGGCGTTTCAATAGCTGGGGTATTTTCTTGTGCACAGCTTAGACTTGATAATAGCACAAAGGCTAGGAAATAGATTTTTATTTGTTTCATAGTGGTATGAATTGTAGCTAACTCAAATGTACGAAAGAGCTTTCTGATTTTGAAAATAAAATAAACGAATAAATCCCTAAATATATATTTAGAAGTATGACTAATCAAAAATCGACATATAGGATGTAGACCATTATTAGTTTTACTTTTTGTTAAAGTTATGGTGTCTTCGATGTGAGGGAGGTATTATTAATGAAGCTAGACTTGAGAATTAAAGTCGGGATGACAGGATTTGAACCTGCGACCCCACGCACCCCATGCGTGTGCGCTACCAGGCTGCGCTACATCCCGAATTTAAGGATTGGTAAAATTAGTCGGGGTGGCAGGATTCGAACCTGCGACCTCCTGCTCCCAAAGCAGGCGCGATGACCGGGCTACGCTACACCCCGAAAAAAGTGTGTGCAAATATAGTATTTAATAAAATTGAAACAAATAGTAAAGTACCTTTCTTATGAATTTATTTTATTTTCACTGTTAACCCCTGATTATCAATATTTAAATCAACTTTTTCTTTTCCTTTTTCATCATGATATTGAACATTTAGCTCTGCTTGATTCTCTTTACAGTCTATACAATTCAAAATTCCATCAATCATTTTCCAATAATGTCCATCCATTTCCGATTGTCTATACCCTTCATTGTTATCTATCGTAATTTGGATCATATTTTTAATTGTAGGATCAATAAATAGTATTTGTCCTTCTTGTAGGAAAAGATTAAGTTTTAATTTTTGATTATAGAAGTTGGTTTTTGTTTCTAATTTCCACAGAGGGTCGATAGAGAGAAGCTTCTTGTTTTGTTGCCATCCATAGATTATTTTTTTTGCATTTCCTTGGGCATGTTGATAGTCTGTGCCATTTGCTGAGAATTTCAATTCAAAATAAGAAGGCTTCAGCCCTCCCTGATTTAGATAAATTTTTAGATTTTTACCAATACCCCACTCTTCATTAAAAGCATCTTTTATAACAGTTGATCGATCAAATTCCCATTCCTGATTCTCTTTTCCCTTTGAAAGTGAATTTGTTTTTAAGGTAAGTGTATCTCCAGCGGCAACCATTAACATTTTTGTTTCAATTTTAGTAGCCGTTACACTTTGATTTCTCAACTCTCTTGTTCCAGTTACTAATAAAGAAACAAGAGCTATAATCCACAAAAAAAACAATACAGATCTTCCAACTGTTCCAAAGCTTGAAGTTTTAGAATAAAGCAACCTAATCCCCAATGAAAACAAAAATATAAAAGGAATGATAATCAAGAGAAATATAGCAATCGTTATTGAAATACTTGGCAAGAGATTAAAATTAATGAAGTTGAAATAAATATTAAATGGCCAATACTGTATTCCGAAAATTAGAAAAACAACGGATCCTATTAAAGTACCTAGGATTGAAAAAATAGAAATAATTAGTAAAAAAATACCCATGAGCTTAAATATTGCATTAGGAATTAAGCTTAGTAACCGTTCGATAAAATCGAATAAAAGTTTTGATTTTCTTTTTAAAGTATCAGCCGTCTTTTGATAATCTACTTCTTTAATTTTAGAAGAAACCTCATCAAATTCTTTTTTTATTTTTTCTTGAATGGTATCAACATTTATTGGTTTTCCCTTCATTTCTAGTATATCTGAAGTTGTTTTTGCAACGGGAATAAGAAACCACATCAATAGATAGATAAAACCAAATGATCCAATTGAAAACAATGCCAATATTATCCATATTACACGAATTAGGCTCGAGTCAATACCGAAATAATATCTAAAACCAGAAGCAACACCACCTATATATTTATTGTCCGGATCTCTAAATAATTTTTTCTTTGACGTGTATTTATTTTCTTCAAGTAAATCATCGTCTTCTTTTGAGAGAAAATCTTCAGGTTGCCCTAAAATATTAATTACCGCTGTTACATCATCTTCATTGATCACATAATTTGTGTGGACTTTTTTTTCCTGAAAAAGTTCTGCAATACGGGCCTCAACGTCAGCTAAAATTTCATCTTTTCCTTCGGTTTCATCGAACGCTTTTTCAAGCTTTTTTATGTATGAAGTAAGAAGAACGTAAGCACTTTCGTCCACATAAAAAAAAACACTTGATAAATTAATATTAATAGTTTTGTTCATATTTTTATTTTTTTGAAGTAATTATTTTAACTGCTGAGTTAAGCTCCTTCCAAACATTTTTTAATTCAGATAAAAATTCTTCACCATCTGGGGTAATGGAATAATATTTTCTTGGTGGACCAGAGGTGGATTCTTCCCATCTGTACTGAAGTAAGTTAGCATTTTTAAGTCGAGTAAGAAGCGGATATACTGTGCCCTCAACTACTAACATTTTCCCTTTTTTTAGTGTCTCTAATATTTCAGAAGTATAGAGGTCTTTTCCTGAAATTAAAGAGAGAACACAAAACTCTAAAATTCCTTTACGCATTTGGGCAATGGTATTTTCTATTTTCATAACGGAATGATTATATATTACAAATATATGGACAAAGAATAGAACCATGTATAACAAAGTACTATTTTATTGTTTTAACATTTCAACAACATTTTAATAATAAAAAACATCTTACATTGTATTTTGATTAAATTAAAATATATGTCTAATACTTTGAAATATTATAGAATTATTCTCCGTAAAGTCAGCTTTGATGCAGATCTTTTTTCAAAGGAATTAAAAAAGGCTTATCGGCATTTGAGTAAAGAAGACTCCAGTCAACTTTATATTTGGACACTAATTTTCATTAAAAAACACCCACACTTAATTGAGGTGCAGTATTCTTTCTGAATTAATTATTGGGAGTAATTAATTTTATATTTTGAAATTTTATAGCTCCTCGCATGATGCTCTCAATTACAGTTACTAACGATTCTATTAGGGGTACTTTGAGTTGATTTTTTAAATAAATCATACTTATTTCTCTTGCTGGTTCTGGACTTTCAAATGATTTTAGATTTTTCTTATTTTCTTCAGAAAGGCTTCTGGTTTGAAGGTAAGGGAGAAGGGTCATGCCCATGCCGTCATTTGCAAGATGAATCAAAGTTTCAAAGCTGCCACTTTTTAAGTTAAAAGAGTTGAATGATTTTGTTGACTGACATAATTTTAATACATGCTCCCTAAAGCAGTGTCCGTCTTCTAAAACTAAGATATCTATCTTTTCTAAATCCTCAACAGATAAAGATTTTAGTTTTGAAAGAGAATGAGTTTTTGGAATGTATCCAACAAATGGCTCATAGTAAAGAGGCTTCTCTAAAAGTTTAGGATCATCCAGGGGTGTGGCTGCAATTCCTGCATCTAGCATTCCATTATTAAGCTCTTCAATAATAGAAGCAGTATTCAGCTCTTCAATTTTTAAATTAACTTTTGGAAATTTCTTAATAAAGGTGCTAAGAAATAAGGGGAGTAATGTTGGCATTACCGTTGGAATAATCCCTAGCCTAAAATCACCTTCAATAATTCCTTTTTCCGAGGTAACCAAATCGTTCATGCGTTTTGCTTCTTTAAGAATAACTTTAGCTTGTTCAATTATTTTTAAGCCAATAGGGGTTAGGCTTATTGGTTTGGTATTTCTGTTGAATAATTTTACAGTCAACTCCTGCTCAAGTTTTTGAACTTGCATACTTAGTGTTGGTTGGGTGACAAAACATTTTTCAGCAGCTTTTGTAAAATTTCCTTCTTCTGCTACGGCTAATGTGTATTCGAGTTGAGTTAGTGTCATTCGATATTTCTTATTGATATATTAAATATAATAAGAAAAAATTATAGATATAATGTATTTATGATTTATTTTGATTGTTTTAAAGGGATAATTAAATCTAAATAGATAATTCTTATTCTAAAATAGAAATTTCCATAAAGATATTAGTTAGTGGGGTTTCACGATTGTCAATCCGTTGTTTGTTTATTTCATCAACAATTTCCATTCCAGAAATTACCTCTCCAAAAACAGTATACGATCCATCAAGATGATATGCGCCAGGGACTTGATTTACAATAAAAAATTCAAATGGTGAGGCGAGTTTGTATGGATTTTCAATTTCACTACTTGGCATTGAAATAACCCCTCTGTGGTGTTTATGCCCATTTCTAGTGTCCGGAGGTAAAAGATATTTTCCGATTTCACTCCTTTTCCTTGCAGTTTCATAGCGATCAGAATTTCCTCCTTGAATTATGAAATCTGGAACTACTCTATGAAAAGTAGTGCCATTGAAATATCCTTTTTTTGTTAAGTAAATGAAATTTGCTCTGTGATAGGGAGTGTCATTGAATAGTCTGATGTCAATCGATCCAAAACGTGTGGTAATACGCACTTCATTCTCTGGATTTTCTTTTTGATAGTTAAAGAAAAAAGGGATTGCATTTTTGTCATTGAGAATGATTGGGGATTTTTCAACGGGTTTTTTTGTTTGGGCTCCTTCTAAAGTCTTTTCTGCTATTTTATTTTTAATGGAACTTGGTATTTTATTTTGAGAAGTTGTAGTACTTTTTCGATGTGATTTTTTTCTCGAAGTGCACTGTGCAAGCAATAGAAAAATTGTTACAGGTATTATAAGTATTTTAGCTTTTGTCATGGACTATCAAACATTTATAAATTGTATTCCAAAAGTAAATGATTTCCCTTTACCGGGAAAACGAGGTCATGCTATAATGGCACCTTATTCTATTCGAAGACTTTATCTATCAAATGAAGAAGTATTCCAGCATGAAAATGATTCAGAAAACTACCAAAATACTCGGAAAGCTTCTGTATTACTTTATTTTTATGAACACAAAGATGAGCTTTACCTCACCTTAATAAAACGAACTATTTATGATGGTCCACACTCCGGGCAAATTAGCTTTCCAGGTGGAAAACCAATGTCCTTAGATTCCGGTTTATGGGAGACAGCAACAAGAGAATTTAAAGAAGAGCTAGGAGTTGATCTTTCTTCAGTGAGTCCACTTTTAACATTGAGTCGAGTCTACATACCTCCTAGTAATTTTCTTGTCACCCCATTTGTTACAGTTGTTAGAAAAAAACCTTTTTTTCAGTTAGATTCTAGAGAAGTTGCCTTGCAAATTAATATTTCTTTAGATGAACTTATTCATTTAAATATTAAACAATGTCCCATATTGGACGGAAGTCATAAAGGAGTTATTGTTCCTTGTTATGTTTATAAAGGACACATGATCTGGGGCGCAACTGCAATGATTTTATCTGAATTTATACTTTTTTTAAAGGAGCGTATTCTTATTTAATTTTATATTTAGCTAGTTTTTAAAACACTTATGTTAAAAAAAAATCCCTTCGGTCATTATCTAATCCTTAAGAAATGGTTAATCCGTTATTTGGGTTTTATGACTCACAGACGTTACAGAGGATTCAACGAGCTCCATATTGAAGGTTCTGAGATCATCAAAAATTTACCCAATAAAAATGTTTTGTTTATCTCCAATCACCAAACCTATTTTGCTGATGTTGTAGCGATGTTTCATGTTTTTAATGCTAGTTTGAGTGGACGTATTGATAGCATTAAGAATGTCGGGTATTTATGGTCTCCAAAGTTAAACATGTATTATATAGCGGCAAAGGAAACAATGCGCTCAGGTTTGTTGCCTCGTATAATGGCTTATGCAGGCTCAGTTTCTATTGAGAGAACATGGCGTTCAGATGGGAAAGATATTAATAGACAAGTTAAAATGAGCGATATTTCTAACATTGGTATTGCTTTAGATGATGGATGGGTAATTACGTTTCCACAAGGTACTACAAAACCCTTTAAGCCTGTTCGAAAAGGAACTGCTCACATTATTAAACGTTATAAACCAATTGTTATTCCAATAGTTATTGACGGTTTTAGACGTTCTTTTGATAAAAAAGGTTTAATGATTAAGAAAAAAGGAATTCTCCAATCGATGATTATTAAAGAACCATTGGAAATTGATTATGAAAATGAAAGTGTAGATAGTATTCTTAAAAAGATACAAATAGCTATTGAACAAGACACCTCTTTTTTAAAGGTAGTCTCCAGGGAAGAAATTGAAGCACAACAAAAACTAGATGTTACTCGTCAGTGGGATTATTAATTATTCTATAATTCCAACACAACTTATTCTAGCACCGGCAGCTCCTGAAGGTTGAGAAATTAAATCATCAGTTCCTTGGTGAACAATGACTGCTTTTCCAATAAGATTTTTAGTATCATCGTCACACCCTAAACACCACTGGTCGGTTGAAAAAGTAATGCCTCCATTCCCATTTTTATCAGCAAGAAAATTACCAATATCACCTTTGTGATATCCATCTTTAGATCCCCAAGCACCATGATTTTCAAAAGTTGGATTCCAATGTCCTCCACTAGACTTTCCATCTTCAGAAGAGCAGTCAGCTTTTTCATGAATGTGAATGGCATGTGTGCCTTGACTTAATCTATTCATAACTAATTCAAGAGTTACTTGGCCATCTTTTTCAGTAAAAATAACTGTTCCGTTAGTGTTACTTCCACTTTTAGGGCTTAATATAAACTGATTTTTTTTGATTGTTTTTCGTACGGTTTGATCAGAATCTCCAGAATTTTTAGTTACCAGTTCTACCTTTTCCATTACCTCTTCATGGGTACCTTCAAATATTTGAACTTCTTCTGAAAATTCTCCGTTAATATCTGCTGTGATTCGAACTTCTGCTTTTGTAATGCTGTCTGTTCTATCAACATTTACTTCAATCGTTTTTTTGAGTTTAGATTCTTTTTTAAGATTTTGACAACCCATAATGGTTGCTAAGAATAAAGACAAAACAAGAATAATATTTTTTTTCATGGGAATTAATTATCGTTAACGTATGTTACCACCAAAGATAATTATTCATTTTATAATATCCAGAACTAACTTCAGCTCTTTTGTTTTAATTCATTTACTTCAATTTAAACCAAACTATTATCTTTGCTTAAAGACACTAATTGAAAAACACTATTACCCTCTTTTTATTATGCATCCTATTCATCACATGTAAACCTATTTACATAACCTCAGATTTTGATTTTGCCTCTAGTCCAGAAGCTCCTGATTACTCTGATAATAAAGATTGGGCTGTTTTACCTTCACAGTGGCCAAAAGAACTTGAAGAGGTCGTTGGACCCCACATTAAAAAAGAAGCGGACGTTTTTTACATCTACCCGACCCTTTTTACGGATAAAAAAGATGCAGGTTGGAACTCCAACGTCAGATCTTCCAAAATTCGAAATGAAATTCTTTCAAAGGCAATAGCATTTCAAGCTTCAGCATGGACCAAGGCAGCAAATTTATATGCTCCATTCTATAGGCAAGCACATTATAGAATTTTTGTAGATCCTTATTCATCTCAAGGCAAGGAAGCGGGGTTCATGGCTTATGAGGACGTGAAAAGAGCTTTCATTTATTATTTAGAAAACTATAATGCGGGAAAGCCCATAATTATTGCTGCGCATAGCCAAGGATCAATGCACGCAAAACGCTTAGTTCACGATTTTTTTGATGAAACCCCCTTGCAAGAGAAATTAGTGGCTGCTTATCTAATTGGTGTGAAAATTTTACCTAATGAATTTAAAAACATTCACCCACTTGAAATAGCAGACGCTACTGGAGGTTTTGTTAGTTGGAATAGCTACAGAAAAAATAGATTACCTAAACGATACGAATCTTGGTATAAAGGTGGGGTTGTGACGAATCCAATCACATGGGATGCTCAAAATACCAGTGATGAAAAAGATCATTTAGGAGTGCTTTATTCAGATTTTAAAGTTTATTCAAAAAGCATTGAGATTGAGCGTATAGACGGTATGTTGTGGGCTAGTGTTCCAAAAATCCCCAAGCGATTTTTACTTTCGTTCGTTAAAAACTATCATTTTGCAGATGTTAATTTATTTTGGGCTGATATTCAAAAAAATGCTCAACTTCGAGTTTCCTCATGGCTTAAAAAGCATAAAAAATAATATAAAATGTTAGAAAACTTATTCGAAGAATGCAGTAATCAATGGGCTAAAGTGAAAAATTCAAAAAAACATGCTTTTCGTTTTTTCACTTTAGCAACGATTGCATCCGATGGGAGGCCACATATTAGGACAGTGGTACTGCGTGATTTTAACCCGATGAATATCAGTTTTACAGTATATACTGATACGCGATCCCAGAAGTTAAAAGAATTAGAGCGAGATAAAAGGGCTCAGTTATTGTTTTATGATCCAAAAAGAATGCTTCAAATCATAGTAAGTGTGGTTCTTGTGGAAAACGTAAATGAAAACAAAATTTACAACGCTATTCCTGAGCAGAGTAAAAAAGATTATTCTTCAATGATTACTCCTGGATCTGAAATCAAATCTCCTGATGAATTACAGTTTAACTTTTCCAAAGGATTTTTTTCAAAATTGATTTTTAAAGCTGAAACCATTGAATATCTTCGGTTAAAAAGGCCTAATCACCTACGTGCATTTTTTACAATAGAAGATAATTGGAAAGGAACTTTTTTAGTTCCCTGAGACATTTTCGCTTTGTTATTTTTTGTAATTTAATTTTTTAAATATTTAAGTAACAAACTAAACATATGTCATCAAAGAAAATAAATAAAGGTACTTCAAGTAGAAGATCTTTTATCAAGAAGGGTGTTGCAGCCTCCTCAATTTTTATTGTGCCTCGCCATGTGCTTGGAGGTGTGGGATATACATCTCCAAGTGATCAACTCGCCATAGCCGGAATTGGAGTAGGTGGAAAAGGTGAAAGTGATCTACGCAACGCTTGGGTAAAAGGGCGAGAACGTGTGGTTGCTATTTGTGATGTTGATAGTTCTGGAAAAGGTTCGGTTGGTAAGTCCGTAAAAAGATATACGAATGCTTCTTTTTATGATAATTTTAAAAAGATGTTAGATACTGAAAAAAATATCGATGCAGTTACCATTTCTACCCCTGACCATACCCATGCTGCCGCTGCAGTATATGCAATGGAACGTGGTATTCATGTATATGTTCAAAAACCATTAACGCATAATATATATGAGGCCAGGTTACTTACAGAACTAGCTAGAGAGAAAAAATTAGTCACCCAAATGGGTAATCAAGGGGCTTCAAATCCTGATCAATTACAGATTCAGAAATGGGTAAACGAAGGAGTAATAGGTGTTATCTCAAAGGTAAATGTTTGGACCAACCGACCTGTATGGCCACAAGGGGTTGAAATGAAAAAACCTAACGCTGCAGAAAAACCAGCAACACTTAATTGGGATCAATGGTTAGGACCTGCTAACGAAACACCTTATATTCCGGAAATGCATCCTTTTAATTGGAGAGGCTGGTGGAATTTTGGGACAGGTGCTTTAGGTGATATGGGATGTCATTTAATTGATATTCCTTTTAAGGCTTTAGGGTTAAAATATCCTACAGACGTTGAATGTAGTATTGGAAGTATTTTCACTAAAATGTGGAGTGCAGATTATTATCCAGAAGGATGTCCACCTTCTTCTTCTGTTTCGATGCATTTTGATGCTACCGAAAAAAATAACTCTTCAATACAAATGACATGGAGTGATGGTGGCATAAAACCTTTTCATCCAGATTTATTACCATCAGAAGTGAGTATTGAGGATAATGGAGTTATTATGATTGGTGATAAAGGTGTTATTGTTTCTGATGCCTATGGGAATGATCCAAAATTATACAGAAAAGGAGAACCAGTAGTAGAGGGGGAGAAAGTAAAAATATCTGAACCCGAATTTGGTCATCAGCGACAATGGGTAGATGCTTGTAAAGCCGGATTTAATAGTTCAGAGCACAAATCATTAACTTCTTCATTTGATTACTCAGGACCTTTAACAGAAACGGTTTTAATGGGGAATATTGCTATTCGTAGCTATATGCTACAAGAGACAAGTACCACTAGAAGAAGGGGCAATTATATTGGCCGTAAAAAATTACTTTGGGATGGTAATAATATGCGTATTACCAACCTTGAACAAGCAAATCAATTCGTGGGTAGAACCTATAGAAAAGGCTGGGAGTTATCTTAAAATAAAATATTGTGAAAATACTAATTACAGGCGGTTTGGGCTATATTGGTTCACATGTTACCGTTCTATTACTTGAGCAAGGACACGAAGTCATATGTGTAGATAATCTAGAAAATTCTTCAATACAGGTTTTGGAAGGTATTGAGGATATTACTGGAAAACAACCTCATTTTGAAGCTTTGGACGTTTGTAATGAAGGTCAAATGGAACGTTTGTTTTCTGAACATTCTAACCTTCAGGGTATAATTCATTTCGCAGCTTACAAATCGGTTGGTGAAAGTGTTTCAGAACCCTTAAAATATTATAAAAATAATATTGGAGGTTTGTTTAATGTATTGAAACAAGCAACTAAGAATTCCATCCCGTTTATTTTCAGTTCTTCATGTACAGTGTATGGTCAAGCAGACATATTACCTATAGATGAGAATGCATCATTAAAAAGAGCTTATTCACCCTATGGAAATACAAAGCAAATGGGAGAGCAAATTATACAAGATTGTTGCTTGGCAAATGAAAATTTTAATGCTATTCTACTTCGTTATTTTAATCCTATAGGAGCTCATTCTTCTGCTAAAATAGGCGAGTATCCTCAAGGAATTCCTCAAAATCTGATTCCTTTTTTAACACAAACTGTGATTGGTAAACGTTCAATTTTAAAAGTATTTGGGGCAGAGTATGATACTCTTGATGGCACTTGTATTCGAGATTACATTCATGTTATAGACTTAGCTGAAGCTCATATTGAGAGCTTAAATTATTTAATAAGTTCCAAAAATAAAGCCTCTTGTGAAGTGTATAATGTAGGAACAGGTAAAGGAATTAGTGTTTTACAACTTATTAAAGCTTTTGAATCAGTCACTGGTGAAAAAGTACCATATGAAATTGTAGAACCACGTCAAGGAGACACTATTTCAGCCTATGCAGATACTTCTAAAATAATGAATAATCTAGGGTGGAAGCCTAAATATACTCTTGAACAGGCTCTTTTAAGTTCTTGGAACTGGGAGAAAAAAATAAATGAAGTTTTTTAATTACATTAATAAATATAAATATTATGGGTAGTAGTTCTAAGATTAATAGAAGAAAAGCCATTAAAGCAATGGCTCTTGGCTCAAGTGCTATGGCACTTCCTAATTTAGCATCATCACATGAGTCTTTGTCTGATGCGCATCCACTAAAAGGTAATATTAATCAATCTGTTTGTCAATGGTGTTATGGAGAAATACCTCTAGAAATTTTGGCTAGTGAAGCAAAAAAAATGGGTTTAGCAGGAATTGATTTGATTGGAGCTGAAGACTGGGATATTTTAAAGAAACATGGTCTTTCATCAACAATGTGTTATGGAGATTTGGAAGGAAAATCTACTCGAAGTCTTACAAATGGTTGGTGTGATGAGAGATTTCATAAAGATCTTATCACACACTATGTTCGACATATTAAATTAGTTTCCGAAGCAGGTTGGACAAATCTAATTTGTTTTAGCGGAAATAGAAGGGGTATGAGTGACGAAGAGGGAATAGAGAATTGCATAAAGGGGTTAAATCAAATCCTCCCTATTGCAGAAGAATACGGTATCATTTTACACATGGAACTTTTAAATTCTAAAGTTGACCATAGTGATTATATGTGTGATAACTCTAAATGGGGCGTGACTCTCTGTAAAGAATTATCCTCTGAAAACTTCAAGTTATTATATGATATTTATCATATGCAAATAATGGAAGGAGATGTAATTCACACCATAAGAGAAAATCATATGTATTATGGACATTATCACACTGCTGGTGTACCTGGGAGAAATGAAATAGATGAATCCCAAGAGTTGTATTACCCTGCAATTATGAAAGCTATTTTAGCCACTGGTTTTAAAGGAATTGTTGCACAAGAATTTATTCCACTTAATAAAGAAAATAATGGTTTTGATTCTCTTGCCGATAGTATAAGGCGTTGTGATGTTTAAACCATACTAGTATTTAGCAGGCTCTCCATTTGAAGCTGTATTTTTAATAAACTCTCGAATGTCCTCATTAGCTTTAATAAGATCTTCATTTCTTAAATACATCATATGTCCACTCCTGTATCCTTCAAAGTAAAAGCGATCTTTCATTTTTCCGCTTGGATCAACCTGCCACATTGTATATTTTGCATTAAAATAAGTAGTAGCACCATCGTAGTATCCTGACTGAAACAATACTTTCATGTAGGGATTTTCAGCCATAGCTCTTCTTAAATCTTCACGAGTATTATCATTTTCATTATTCCATGGACGTACAGGCCCAAACATATTGTATTTAATATCAGTTTCAAAGTTTAATTCTTTTTGAATGTAATGGTTAATTGCTGGAGTAAACGAGTGCAGCCATGAGGTTAGTTCTGGACTGTAATCTGGGCGTATACCTGCATCTTTTCGATCAATGCCTAGGTACCTGGAATCTAACCTTCCAATAGTTTTTCCTTCATCTCTTAATAAATCCTTCCAAAAGAAACCCGTGGGTACATCTAGATTATTATTAATTATTGACTTCTCAGATAAGCCAGAATAGTCAGCCATTTTTGAAGCAATTATAGACTTTTCTTCTGCGCTAATAAATCCTCCTTTAGCAAGTGCTGGAATTAATTTATTAATGGTAAAATGTTCTACCTCAGGCAGCATGTCCGTTAAATCTTTTTGTTGTAAAGCAGGCTTTAATTTTTTATGAAACCAAGCTGCTGCTGCATAGTAAGGAAGGTTTAATGCTGAAGAAACAGGTCCTCCAACACGAATCACCTTATAATCAGCAGGTGATACCATAATAACTCCGTTAATATACATCCATTGTCTTTCCTGTAGTGCAGCTGAGAGACCCATTACTCGAGTTCCTCCATAGCTTTCTCCAATAAGGTATTTAGGAGATTCCCAGCGTTTTTTTCTACTTACAAAAGTATTTAGCCATTCAGCTAAATATTTCACATCTTCATTTATACCGAAAAAGGTTTTACCCTCTTCTTTTTTTCCTTCATTTTCAATAATTCTTGAGTATCCTGTGTTTACAGGGTTAATAAAAACAATGTCAGCAACATCTATAATTGAATTAGGGTTACTCCTGTAGCCATATGGTTGCAAAGGGTAACCTTCAGTGTCTATATTTAATATTTTCGGACCAGTATAGGCTAAATGCATCCAAGCTGAAGCAGAACCAGGACCTCCATTAAATGAAAAAATCAAAGGTCTTTCACTACCTTTCTTAATATCTGTTCTTTTGTAATAAGTATAAAAGAGGGTAGCGACTGCTTTTCCTTCTTGATTCCATACTGGTTGCATTCCGGTTTGTGCTTGATAACTTACATTTTTTCCTTTTATGGTTGTAGAATGATTAGTAACGACAATTGTGTCAATGGGTATCTCTCTGTTTTGAGCAATAGAGTAAAATGATATTAATAATGATATTGTCAAATAGGATAAAGACTTTTTCATTTTAAATAGGTTTAATTGAGATGTTTAAATATAAAAAAAACCCCACAATAAGAGGGGTTTAATTATTATTTAAATAAGATATGTATTTTCAATTAATTGAAACGCTAGCACTTCTATTAATTTTAGCTCTTCTACTATTAGCCCTTCCTTTAGCAGTACTATTGTCGCCTAATAATTTACTTTCACCAAATCCAATTGTTTGTAATCTTGCAGAATCAATACCAATAGACTCTAAATAAACCTTAACAGATGCGGCACGCTGCTCTGATAGTTTCATATTGTATTTAGAACTACCATCACTTGAAGCATAACCTTCAATGATGATATTTGCATTAGGATATTGATCCAATATAGCTTTCAGTGAGTCTAAGATTTTTTTATCTCCAGAGTCTAGCTTACTACTACTAGCATTAAAAAGCACTTTATTGTTATCGCTTCCAATAAAGTCAACTAATCCAGTAGGTTCGTCAGGACAACCATTATTTGCAACTGTACCAGCAACATCTGGACATTTATCATCCTTATCAGCAACACCATCACCATCAGTATCCGCCCATGGACATCCTCCGTTAGCAATATCTCCTGCTATTTCAGGACATTTATCTTCGTTGTCAGAAACACCGTCACTATCGGTATCAGGACATCCGTTCATTTCTGCCATACCAGCAATATCTGGACATATATCGTCAATATCAGCTACACCATCACCATCACCATCAGGACAGCCTTGTAAAGCCTCTGTTCCAGCTTCTTCTGGACAACGATCTTTATTGTCAGGAATACCATCTCCATCAGAATCTGGACATCCGTTAAATTCTTTTAAACCAGGTACATCTGGACATTCATCTTTTTCATCAGAAACACCATCCTTGTCAGCATCACCAGCACCAAAACTATAACTCAATCCTACAATATGTTGAAGATGATTATACCCATCTCCTTCTATGTCTGATCTATAAGAAGCACTCACATTAATAGCAAGTTTATCATTTAAATCAAAGTTCACTCCAATACCACCAAGTCCAGTTCTACTGGTTTCTTTTGATGGGAGTAAACCTTCATTATCAGCATTAGTAGAGAATCTAGAAACTCCAAATCCAGCGAATAAATAGGGTGATATTTTACCGTCAGAAAGGTTATATTTCACTACACCATCGATAGATGAATAGCCAAGGTCTTCAGGAGTGTTTTTTATATTATTAAGAGAATACTGTGCTCCTAAGGAGAATCCTACACCTAAGTAGCGCGATAAGCTTAAGGCGGGTGCGCCAAAGTTTAATCCGGAGTCTATATCATCACCTTGAACATTAATGAGGTCTATACCGACAGATATTGCCCACGGATTTTCAGCAGTTTGCGCTGATGAATAAAAAGTACTAGTTATAAAAATAAATAGTAATAATGACAATTTAATTAATTTCATAATTGAGTTATTTGCATAACAAATATAAAACATTATCTATATTTAATGATAAATAAATGAATAAAATTTCTTTCTTTTAATAATGAATAAAACACTTTTTTTTCTAAAATTCAATATAATAATTCATTAGTTTTGAATTTTAAAGACACAAAAATTCACTGTGATTAAAGCTATTTTTTATTTAATAATTATTTTTTCTTTAGTTGGTTGTCAATTTAACACAAAACCAGTGGAGTACTGGGACTATGTTTTTGATGGTTCTTCCACTGATGGGTGGCGTGCATACAATGGTGATTCCATGCCTCCTGGATGGAAGATCATTGGCAATGTATTAACTTTTAATACCACACAAATTTTAGAAGAAGATTATGACTATAAAGGCAGTAGAGATATAATTTATGGAGCAGAAGCCTTTGATGATTTTGAATTGTATGTAGAATGGAAAATTCCAATGGGAGGTAATAGTGGGATTTTGTATCACATTAGAGAAGGGTATGGAGGGGCTCAAGAAGTAGCACCAGAATACCAACTTATAGATGATGAGAATTATGCTTTAATTCATGATTTAGTTGATTATAATATGAGTGTTGGTTTTGAAAATCCTTCGAAACTTCATCCACTTCAACAAACAGCTTCTGATTATGCAATGTTTCCAGCAGACCCTTCAAAAAAAGAATTAAATCCTGCCGGTGAATGGAACAATTCAAGAATTATTTTCACTCAGGAGAAAGTAGAATACTGGCTTAATGGCAAAGAAGTACTATCATTTGTTCCCTGGTCTGAAGAATGGTATAAAAAAAAGAATTCTGGTAAATGGGATAATTTACCAGATTATGGTAAATTTAGATCAGGTTTTATTGGATTCCAAGATCATGGAAGTGATTTATGGTTTAGAAATATCAAAATAAAAAAATTATAATTATCAGTTTATGAAAAAAAGAGATTTTTTAAAAACTTCAGCAGCATTGGCATCAACAGCATTATTTCCGAATTCGTTATTCGCATTAACTAAAGACAATAAACGTCTAAGAACTGCTCACGTTGGAGTAGGTGGAATGGGAGCTGCTGACTTAGCATCAATTTCTTCACATGCTTTAGTGGATGTTGTGGCACTTTGTGATGTAGATTCTAAAAACCTGGACGCTGCAAAAGCTCTTCATCCTGGCGCAAAAACCTATACTGATTATAGAACTCTTTTAACAGAGATGAGAGAAGATATAGATGCTGTAGTTGTTTCTACACCAGATCATACCCATGCTCCAGTTTCAATGATGGCGATGAAAATGGATAAGCCAGTATACTGTCAAAAACCTTTAACACATTTTGTTTCTGAAGCACGTGAAATGCGTAAAATTGCTGAAGAGAAAAATCTTGTCACCCAAATGGGTATTCAGGTACATTCCTTTTATGATTATAAATTAGCGACTCTTCTAATTCAATCAGGTATAATTGGAAAAGTGCATACTGTGCGGGCATGGTCTCCAAAAAACTGGGGTTACGATGGACCAGAACCAAAAGGTGAAGATTTAGTTCCTGAACATTTAGATTGGGATTTATGGTTAGGGACTTCTCCAGAGCGACCATATAAAGAGACAGTTTACCATCCCGGAAATTGGCGAAAACTTGTTGACTATGGCTGTGGAACTTTAGGGGATATGGGAGTTCATATTTTTGATACACCATATAATGCACTTGCGCTTGACGTGCCATTGACAATAACAAATAATTGCCGTAAACCAAATGGTTTTGGTTTCCCGGAAAACAATAATGTCACTTATACTTTTCCTGGAACTAATTTTACAGACGATACTCTTACTTGGATATGGTCTGACGGTCCTGGCGCTCCAAAAAAACACAAAGATTTAAAGCTTCCTAAGAAAGATAAACTTCCATTACAAGGGGCTATGTTCATTGGCGAAAAAGGGCGTTTATTATTACCTCATTTCATGGAATTGCCACGCTTAATTATAGATGGTGAATACAAGGAAATAGATGTTTCAGCATTTGATCCATATAATAGTTTAGGGAATAGTAAAAATGACTATGAGCGCGATGCTCCCAAGCATTATCATCAATTTGTAGATGCCTGTCTTGGAACTGACAAAGCTTCAGCACCTTTTTCATATTCAGCAAGGCTTACAGAAACAATTTTATTAGGAGTTATAGCAGGCCGTTTTCCTAAGAAAACACTTCATTGGGATAATGAAAAAACTCGTTTTAAAGAAGAAGAAGCCAATGCATTTTTAAGTGGTAATTATCGCTCATTTTAATTAAATAGGTTTGACGCCAATACTTTTTTCGTGTAAAAACATTTATTATTCAACGCTCAGTATAAGTAATATTATTACTCTTACCTTACTTAAAAAAAAAATCTTTGATTCATTATAGTATTTATTATATTTGATTTTTAAATTATTATTAATGAAAAATATTTCATTGTCACTTCTCATTTTTCTATTATTGAGTTGTAATGCTAATTCGGAATCCGAAATAGATCCAAACTTTCTTATCGGAGGAAAATGGTGTGGTGAAACTGAAGTTTCAGGAGGAGAGATTTGTATTGAATTTTTGAATATGAAAGCCTATCTGACTACAAAAGACACACCTTTTATTCCAGCCTTGGAATATCTTGTTTTAAAACGCGATGGAGAGACTCAGAAAATTACATGGGAGTTTGTAGGCGAAGGGACTTTAAATGTTTTTAAAATAATCAGTCAAGATAGCGTTGAATTCAAACAAAAAGGAGCAAAGAATCCTGCTATATTCAAACGATTAAAAATTTAAAATTATATAATTATTTTTTTTAGAAAAAATCTTTCAGGTATTTTAGAATAAAAAAAAATCAAGAACAAGAAAATCAGTTCTTTTATTATCTTTTATGTATTCTTCTAATATCATAAATCTTTTTTGTTTTTAGTGGTAAAAATTAATTTTAATAACCTCAGGATCCTTTTTTGGTATGATAATTATTTAGCCCAAGAGACCAGTTCCATAATTTTATCGAAAGACTCATTATAATTTTCTTCTTATGTAATTTTAGCAGTACATACTTCAGAGAACTTTCTTTTCCCTAGTAACGTCCTAGTCAATAAGTTTGGGGATTTGTGATTTTCTACAAATATCTTTAAGTTTGAATTTATTAATCATAAATCAATTCAAAATGAAAAAATTATTATAACTATTTTTTTTACTATTCTTTTCCTATAACTATGGACAAATAATACAGGGAAGAATTTTAGATATCGACCCATTAAACTAATTGAATTCTATCAAATAGTTTAAGATATTATAAAAATAAAATCCTTTATTCTGCCAACCACACTAATATAGATATGGGAGCAATACTATATCCATTTATTGGCTTTTAAAGACAATCTAAAATTCTATAGGATTTCCTAAAAAGGGTGTTATATTTGCCAACCAATAAGGAAGAAAAGATATCGTTTGGGCACTTTTTTGAGTACTTCTGATATTAACATAAGGTTTAAGCACCCTTAACTTATTGATAATCAATGCATAGTACTCTTGGTATAACTGAATAGAGCACTTGATAACTGCTCACACGGTAAAGAGCTGCTGAGTACTTTTAATAAAGGAAAGAGTGAATAACTGAAGACAAAATTAAAGACAAAAAGTAAATATTAATGGAGCACTAGCATAACTGGATAATGCACTACACTACGAATGTAGCGATTGGGAGTTCGAATCTCTCGTGCTTCACTAAGGCTCTCAGGAATGGGGGCTTTTTTTATACAACTAATGTACGCTTTGTATTGATAAGCTTTGGATTAACTTATCCTGTGTTCTTAACGGAATGTAACTAGTATAAAACAGCCAGACTCGCTTTATAGGCATGTCTGGCAGAAATGTTATTATAAATTCAATGCGGTAGGATTTATTTTTGTTTTTCTGCTGTTTAAATTATTTTTGGACTATGAAAAATATAATTTTCTTAAAATCAATCGCAGTATTAACGATGATTGGTGGTTTTGGTGTTATTTGGTTTGGTCTTTCAATGAAACAATAATAAAAAGTAGTATTCTATTTTTTAGAGAACGTCATTATCCTTTACCGTAAAGGTTAGTTGGTTTGATCCACCTTTATGTCTTGGCATACATTTTATGGTATTTTATTCAATAATAGAATATTTAAATACTCATTTAAAAGCAATCCTTTTTCGTGTGCTAATGCCATTAGTTCTTTCTTTATTTTGATGGGTATTTCAATAGTTATCTGTTCCATTAGAATTCCTTTTTAACTTGATTAAGAATTCCACTTGTTCTTGCCATACTGTATCGTGCAAATGCACTTAATGTTAAGCCAATGTCGTTAGCTACTTTAGTGTATTTAATTTTCTCTTGTTAAGAGATTCTTAAATGAACATTACTTTCTCTTCTTTTACCAAAGTGCTTCTTAATTTTATTTTTCAATAAATTAAAAAAGAATTTTAGAAGGAAGATGGTATCTTGTTGATCAATTTAAAGATGGATTATATAGCAATTTTTTTCGGATTACTTCTTCTTGTCAAAGGAGGTGATTGGCTTTTAAAAGCAGCTGTGGCTTTATCAATTAATCTCTCCATTCCTAAAATTGTGATTGGAATGACAGTTGTTTCATTCGCAACATCAGCTCCAGAACTTATAGTAAGTGTAAAGTCTGCTTTGATGGGGCACCCTGATTTGGCAATGGGGAATGTAATAGGTTCAAACATAGCAAATCTAGCTTTGGTATTAGGGATAGTAATTTTAATTGAGCCAATTATAGTTACTAAAAATTTTTTTAGAACAGATTGGCCAATTATGTTTTTGTCAACAATGATTTTTTATTTTTTTATTAAGAATAATAAAGATTTAACTATTAATGAAGGTGTTATATTATTTACTCTTTTGATAGCAGTGCTTATATTTTTACTTTTCTTACAGAAAAATAATATAGTTGATGATAGTAGTTTGGTTTCGGAAGTTTCAAGTAAAAAAGTTATTCTATCGTTATTCTTTGGAGGGGGTATTGCTTTGTGGTTGGGCTCTGAAATGTTAATAAAAGGTTCTGTTTCTTTAGCTCAAGAAATAGGTATTAGTGAGCGTATCATTAGTATTTCAATTATTTCTATAGGTACTAGTATCCCAGAATTATCAGCATCCTTAGTAGCGATTTTTAAGAAAGAAAAAGCTATTTCATTAGGAAATCTTATTGGATCAAATATTTTTAATATTCTAGCTGTAATGGGAATTACCGCTATGATTCAACCCATTGTCTTTTTTGATCAAAACTTAATTGAATCCGATTTCTTATGGATGATATTTATATCTGTTTTAATATTACCCTTAGCTTTTATTCCTAAACGCATGAAGTTGGGTCGCTTCGAAGGAGCTATCCTACTTTGCTGTTATGCTATTTTTTTATACCAAATGTTTAAGTAAAAAAAAACATCCTAATTCAAGAATCAGAATGTTTTAATATTGTGGTTACTTGACTGTTATTAAATCTTAGCTGACTTTACAGTTTTAATTATACGAGCAGCTATTTTATATGGATCACCATTAGAAGAAGGCCTTCTGTCTTCCAACCATCCTTTCCAACCCTTTTCAACAGTCATAATAGGAATCCTGATAGAAGCACCGCGGTCAGAAACTCCAAAACTAAATTCATCAATAGATTGGGTTTCATGGGCACCAGTTAATCGTTGATCATTGAATGCTCCATATACCTCAATATGCTCTTTAACTAAAGGGCGGAATGCCTCACATATTTTGCTGTAAGTTTCCTCAGAACCACAGGTTCTAAGAACTTCATTTGAAAAGTTTGCGTGCATACCAGATCCATTCCAGTCAGTGTCTCCAAGTGGTTTTGGGTGCCATTCAATAGCAAGGCCATATTTTTCACCTAAACGTTCAAGTAAATATCTTGATACCCACATCTCGTCACCAGCTTTTTGAGCTCCTTCAGCAAAGCATTGGTATTCCCATTGCCCAGAAGCAACTTCAGCGTTAATTCCTTCAACATTAATACCTGCTTCTAAGCATTGGTCTAAATGTTCTTCAATCATTTCTCTACCAAAAGCATTCCTTGCTCCTACAGAACAATAGAATTGTCCTTGAGGTGTTTGGTCTTTGGGAAAACCGAAAGGAAGATTGGTTTCTGGGTCCCAAAGGAAGTACTCTTGTTCAAAACCAAACCAAAAATCATCATCATCGTCATCAATTGTAGCGCGACCATTCGAAGTATGAGGTGTTCCATCGGCATTTAACACCTCTGTCATTACCAGCCAACCGTTTTTACGATCAGGATCTTGATAAAGTGCCACAGGCTTTAAAAGACAGTCAGAAGCACTTCCTTCTGCTTGTCTTGTAGAAGAACCATCAAATGACCATATGGGACAATCTTCTAAAGTACCTTTAAAATTAGTTGCAATTTTAGTCTTGCTTCGGAGACTGGCTGAAGGCTCATAACCATCCAACCAAATATATTCAAGTTTAGCTTTACTCATAGTTAATAATTTTTAGCTAAAATAAAATTTTTACAATACCCCCTATGAAATAATGAAATAAAGAAATTAACAATATTTAATTTTTATTAACCCCCTATTTTTTTAGGGTTAAATTTTAATATTATTCATTTTTTTGGATTTTGACCATGAAATATTCAAATTGTCTATATTTGATTTTTCTAATTTATTCTCTTATCTCATATGGAAACTCTACGTAAAAACAGTCTTTCTAATCTTTCTTCAAAATTATTTGAAGTTTCCGATGCACCTTCAAGTCCTATTGAATTTGGATCTCATGTGTTCAATATACAGAAGCTTAAACAGTACCTGAGCGAGAAAGCTTTTCAACAACTAGAGCAATCTATTAACAAAGGAACTCCTATTTTAACAGTTTTAGCAGATCAAATTGCTGCTGCTATGAAAGCATGGGCTATTGCCAAGGGAGCTACACATTATACTCATTGGTTTCAACCATTAACAGGAGCTACTGCAGAAAAGCATGACTCTTTTTTTGGATTAAATGCAGAAGGGGTTCAAATTGAAAAGTTTGAAGGAGAGCAATTAGTTCAACAAGCACCAGCGTCTTCTAATGTGTCAAGTGGGGGGATTCGCGATACGTTTGAGGCACGAGGTTATACAACTTGGGATCCAACATCTCCTGCTTTTATATATAATACAACACTGTGTATACCAACTCTTTTTATTTCTTACACAGGAGAGTCGCTAGATTATAAAACTCCTTTGCTAAAATCATTAAAAAAATTAGATCACGCAGCAACAGAAATTTGTCATTATTTTGATAAATCAGTAAATAAGGTTGATGCTACCTTAGGATGGGAACAAGAGTATTTTCTAATTGACAGGAGTTTAGCCTTAACACGTCCTGATTTGATACTTACAGGTAGAACCTTAATAGGTCATGTTCCTTCTAAGGGCCAAGAGTTAAACGATCATTATTTTGGATCGATCCCTGTTCGAGTGAGTCGTTTTCTCAATGCTCTTGAAAAAGAATGTAAAATATTAGGAATTCCAATTAAAACCAGACACAATGAGGTTGCTCCAAGCCAGTACGAGTTGACTCCTGTTTTTGAATCTGCAAATTTGGCAATTGATCATAACGCTCTAGTTATGGATGTTATGAATAAAGTAGCCAGTCAGCATAACTTTATCGTTTTATTTCATGAAAAACCCTTTGAAAAAATTAACGGCTCTGGTAAACATAATAATTGGTCGTTGAACACAAATAAAGGGGTTAATTTATTGAGTCCTGGAAAAACTCCCATGAGTAATTTACAATTCCTCACCTTTTTTGTCAACACTATTGCAGCAGTATTAAAGCATGAAGCACTTTTAAGGGCCTCATCAGTTTCAGCTAGTAACGATCTTCGAATTGGAATGCAGGAGGCACCCTCTGCCATGTTATCGATTTTTATAGGAAAACATTTGAAACAAGTTTTAGAAGATTTGGAAAATGTTTCAAAAGGGAAATTATCACCTAAAGAAAAGACTGACTTAAAGCTAAATGTAATTGGAAAAATTCCAGAAATTCTTCTTGATAATACTGATAAAAACAGAACATCACCTTTTGCCTTTACAGGTGATAAGTTTGAATTTAGAACCGTTGGGTCTAAAACAAATTGTGCCAAACCTGTTACTGTTATTAATTCCATTGTAACTGAACAGCTTATTGAATTTAAGGTTTCTGTTGATGCATTGATTGATAACAAAAACATGAAAAAAGATGATGCTATTTTTAACACACTAAGGGAAACTATCACATCTATTAAAGATATTTTTAATGAAGAAGAATATGATCAATTTAAAATAGAATCATTGGCTAAAAAGAAAGGATTAAGCAATCATAAAACTACTCCAGAAGCCCTTCCAGCATACATAAGTGATCTTTCCGTAACACTCTTTGAGACTTTAGGTGTTTTTAGTGAAAAGGAACTTTTAGCGCGCTATATAATTGATTTAGAATCGTATATCTCAACGATAGAAATAGAATCAATAACTCTAGGTGATTTAGCACAAAACCATATCATTCCTACCGCAATTAAGTACCAAAATATTCTTATTGAAAATGTACGTGGATTAAAAGAAATATATGGTTCAAGCTTTAAGATTCATGCAAGCGAGCAGGTTTTAATTTTAGAAAGAATTTCCAATCATATTGTTGAGATTAACAATGGGATATCTTTAATGATAAAAGCTCGAAAGGATGCTAATATTATCAAGGATACTCATGAAAAAGCTCTAGTATATTGCAAAAGTATTTTACCTTTTTTAAGTAGTATTCGATATCAGTGTGATAAATTAGAACTTACAGTAGATGATCAAATATGGCCTCTAGCAAAGTATCGTGAATTGTTGTTTATTCGTTAATAACTATTTTTTTTTATAGCAGTAAAATTTATCAAATATTTTATTTTTGTTTAAAACAATTTCATGTCCGATCGGTACAGTCAGCGAGGCGTTTCAGCACAAAAAGAAGATGTTCATAACGCCATAAAAAAAATAGATAAAGGACTATATCCTAAGTCCTTTTGTAAAATAATACCAGATTATATTACCGGAAGTGAAGAGCATGCTATTGTAATGCATGCAGATGGGGCAGGAACAAAGTCATCTTTAGCTTACATGTATTGGAAAGAAACAGGTGATCTTTCTGTCTGGAAAGGAATAGCACAAGATGCACTTATCATGAATATTGATGATTTACTTTGTGTGGGTGTGACTGAAAATATTTTACTTTCCTCTACCATTGGAAGAAATAAAAATCATATACCAGGTGAGGTAATTTCTGCTATAATTCAAGGTACAGAAGAGTTGATTTCAAACTAGGTGAGTGGGGGAGTAACCATTCATAGTACGGGTGGCGAAACCGCAGATGTTGGAGATTTAGTAAGAACAATAATTGTAGATTCTACGGTAACAGCTAGAATTGCAAAAAAGGATGTGATAGATAATGCGAATATTCAAGCTGGAGATGTTATTGTAGGTTTGGCTTCAGATGGGCAGGCTACTTATGAAAAAGAATACAATGGTGGTATGGGGAGTAATGGATTGACATCTGCACGTCATGATGTTTTTTCAAAAATTCTCGCTACTAAATATCCTGAAAGTTTTGATCCTAAGGTGCCTGAAAATTTAATTTATTCAGGATCTAAAGAATTAACTAGTACCCTTGAAGGGGTTTCTTTGGATGTAGGGAAATTAGTTTTGTCTCCCACAAGAACCTACGCACCGGTTATTCAAAAGATTTTTAGTCAAATGGGTACCACTTCTATTCATGGAATGGTTCATTGTAGCGGAGGTGCCCAAACTAAAATATTACACTTTGTAAACAACCTCCATATTATAAAAGATTCATTATTCCCTATTCCACCATTATTTGATTTGATTCAAAAAGAGTCTGGAACTTCAGGTAGAGAAATGTATCAAGTTTTTAATATGGGGCATCGAATGGAATTATATGTATCACCAGACAAAGTGGAAGAGATAATATCAATCTCTGATTCATTTAATATAAAGGCACAAATTGTTGGACGTGTTGAAGCTGCTCCTGAAAACAAATTAACGTTAGAAACAATCTATGGAACCTTTAATTATTAATATGACATTCGTCTAATTATGATTCGATTTTATAGTTTTTTTTCTTCTATTCTTGACTTTATCAAGTACTTTTTCTCAAGAAGAAGACATATTTGGTTCTCTTCGTTCAGAAGCTGAAATTGATACCTCATTGCTTCCAGATAGAATGATTTTTACTCAACGTTTACTTTGGGGAGAAAAAGGATTAATGAGAAAAATGAAAATTTCCCCATTAACAATTGAGCAAAGAGAAAGTGAATTGAAAATTCGTCGTAAAATGCTTAAAATTCATCAGGTCATAGGTTATGCTACATTAGTAGGTATGGTAGCTCAGGGTTTTATTGGATCTCAACTGTATAACGGTAATTATAAATTATATGAAACTCATAAACTTGTTGGTAATTTAACTTCAATTAGTTATTTCACTGGTGCAGGACTTTCGCTTTTTTCTCCACCACCACTTGTAAACAAAAAAACAAAAGGATTAAACTCTATTAAAGCCCATAAGTATCTTGCTACTATTCATTTTTCAGCCATGGTAACAACAAATTTTTTAGCTAATAAAAATAAAAAAATCCATCGAATTGCTGCTTACACTGCTGTTGGAAGTTTTGCTACCGCTATAATTGTATTTAAATTTTAACTATGATAAAAAGAAAATTACTTATATTTTTTCTTCTACTTGTTTGTTCAATTCAGGCTCAAGAAACTACTTGGATAATTAATACCTCAAAATCTTTAATTACTTACTCAGGCAAACACACATTACATGAATGGGAGGGGAGTAATCAAAAATTATATGGTCGTGCCTTACTCAACAATACCAGTTTGGTCTTTAATAAATTAGCTATCCTTGCTTATGTGAGAGATTTTGATAGTAAAAACTCTGGACGTGATGCCCATTCTCTAGAAGTTTTAGAAGCATTAAGTTTTCCTGAGATTAAATTTTATTCAGAATCATTCGAACTTATAAAAGATTCACTGTTAATTAATGGTGTTTTCGAATTTCATGGTAAAAAACTCAATAAACAAATTATGAGTTCTATTGTTTTTGGTAAAAATGAAATTCTTTTAAATGGAACATTCAATTTAATTCCTTCTGATTTTGGAATTTCATTACCAGCTTTTATGCTTGTTAAAATGAAAGATTTATTAGAAATTCGCTATTCAATCGTCTTAGCAAAAGAATCTAGCTCATAATAGCACGACAATTTGTAAATTTGATCATCATGATAGAAAAACTTCAAATCATCCAACAGCGTTTCGATGAAGTCTCTGATTTAATTATTCAACCTGATATTATTGTGGATCAAAAGCGATATATTAAGTTAAATAAAGAATATAAAGACCTCTCAGTAATGGTTGAGAAAATGAACCAATACAAGGTGTTATTATCAAATCAAGCAGAAGCAGAAGAGCTTCTTAAGGGCGAAAAGGATGAAGAAATGATTTCTATGGCTAAAATGGAGATAGATTCTGTTAAAGAAAAATTACCTCAGCTAGAAGAGGAAATTAAATTTTTACTTATACCTAAAGATCCAGAAGATGCTAAAAATGTGGTAATTGAAATTAGAGCTGGAACGGGTGGTGATGAGGCTAGTATTTTTGCAGGAGATCTTTACCGCATGTATACTAAATATTGTCAATCTAATAATTGGAATGTAAGTTTTGTAGATTCTAGTGAAGGAACAGCAGGTGGTTTTAAAGAAGTAATTTTTGAGGTTTCAGGCAATGATGTATATGGAACCTTAAAGTATGAATCGGGTGTTCACAGAGTACAGCGTGTTCCTCAAACAGAAACACAAGGACGTGTACATACATCTGCGGCTACTGTTATGGTATTGCCTGAAGCAGAAGAATTTGATGTTGAAATAGACATGAATGATGTACGTGTCGATTATTTTTGTTCTTCGGGCCCAGGAGGACAATCTGTAAATACCACCTATTCTGCTGTTCGACTAACCCATGAGCCTACGGGAATTGTGGCTCAATGTCAGGATCAGAAATCACAACATAAAAATAAGGATAAAGCCCTAAAGGTTTTGCGTTCTCGTTTATATGAGTTAGAGCTATCTAAAAAGTTGGCTTTAGATTCAGAAAAAAGAAATTCACTAGTTTCTTCAGGGGATCGATCCGCCAAAATCAGAACCTATAATTATCCGCAAGGAAGGGTAACCGATCATCGAATAGGACTTACATTATATGATCTTCCAAATGTGATTAATGGAGACGTTCAAAAACTTATTGATGAACTTCAATTATACCAGAATACAGAGAAACTCAAAGAAGCTGGAGAAGTAATATGACCACGGAAGCCCTTGTTCAACAGATTAAACTGAAAAAATCATTCCTTTGCATAGGGCTTGATATCGATTTAGATAAAATACCTAAGCATTTAAAGAAAGAAGCAGATCCAATTTTTACGTTTGCAAAACATATTATTGATGCAACACAGAAGTATGCGGTAGCTTTTAAACCCAATCTCGCCTTTTTCGAATCCTATGGAGTTGAAGGATGGGTCTCTTTTCAAAAAATCATGAAGTATTTAAATGTTAATTATCCCAATCATTTTACCATCGCTGATGCAAAACGAGGTGATATAGGCAATACTGCAAAGCGATATGCTAAAGCTTTTTTTGAAACCTATGAGGTTGATTCGGTAACAGTAGCTCCCTATATGGGAAGAGATGCAGTAGAACCTTTTTTGTCTTTTGAAGGAAAACACGCTATTTTATTGGTATTAACCTCTAATAAAGGGGCGGAAAATTTTCAATATACTCTAGAAAATAATGAACTTTTGTTTCAAAAAGTTTTAAAAACAAGCCTTACATGGGAACATTCAAATCGCTTAATGTATGTGGTAGGTGCAACGAAAGCAGATGCGCTTGTAGAAATTCGAAAGATTGTACCAGATTCTTTTTTATTGGTTCCTGGTGTTGGAGCACAGGGAGGAAGTTTGAAGGAAGTTTCTGAGTTTGGAATGAACGATCAGTGTGGTTTATTGGTAAATTCTTCTCGGGGTATTATTTATAAATCACAAGGCAGCGATTTTGCAGCAGCAGCAGCGACTGAAGCTAGGGTAATTCAACAAGAAATGGCTGGTTATCTCAATGATAAAGGAATCATATAGTGTTATACCATTCAATTTATAAAGCCGAAAATAGTTCAAATAAATGGATCACATTTATCCATGGAGCTGGTGGAAATTCCTCTATTTGGTTTAATCAAGTTCGTTTTTTTAAAGCTTATTTTAACGTTTTATTAATTGATTTGCGTGGACATGGAAAGTCTAAGGTTTCTCCAAAAGGAACAAAATATACTTTCAATATTATTATAGACGATATTTTAAATGTCTTGGACTATAATAAAATAGAAAAATCTCATTTTGTTGGAATCTCACTAGGGAGTATTCTTATTCAAAAAATGATTCAATTGCATAGTAATAAGGTAGAGAAGATTGGTCTTGGTGGAGCAATTTTGAATTTAAACCTTCAATCTCGTTTTTTAATGTATATGGGTAAGCTTACTCAAAGTGTTTTGCCTTTTATTTGGATTTACACTTTTTTTGCTTATGTAATTATGCCTTACAAAGCACATCGAAAATCAAGAGCCCTTTTTATTAAGGAAGCAAAAAAAATATCACATGCAGAATTTGGAAGATGGTATAAATTAACTGCAACTATTTTACCTGTATTGGCAAAAATAAGAGGTAAGCAGTTAAAGCCCCCAACTCCTATATATTATGGGAATTCAAGATTATATGTTTTTACCATTTGTTAAAAAAATCATTATGATTCATCAAAACGCTACCTTGATAACACTACCAGGTTCAGGACACGTGGTGAATATTGATCAACCTGATTTGTTTAATGATCACCTACTTAATTTTTTCTTAAAAGATTAGGTAAAAACAACTGTTTTATTATTGTAAACCATGATTTTCCGATCACAATGTAACTTTGAGTCCTCTTAATAAAACTATACGCTCTAAATCTTGCCCTCTATTTATTAGATCGAGGACTTCATGTTCATGCGAAACTCTAGCAATATCTTGTTCTATGATTGGGCCAGCATCTAAAGTTTCTGTAACATAGTGGCTAGTTGCACCAATAATTTTAACACCTCTCTCAAAAGCAGAATGATAAGGTTTTGCGCCTGGAAAAGCTGGTAAAAAAGAGTGGTGAATGTTTATGATTTTAGAGGGATATACATCAATTAAATTTTTAGAAACTATTTGCATATATCTTGCCAGAACAATACAGTCTATTTTGTGCTTTGTTAAGATCCGTAACTGCTCTATTTCAGCTTCTTGTTTCGTTTCTTTTGTGATAGGTACGTGATAAAAAGGAATATCAAATTGAGTTGCGATGTATTCTAAATCAACGTGATTACTTAAGATGAAGGGAATTTCACACTTTAATTTTCCTGAACGTTGCTGTGTTAGATATGTCATATAGACAATGATCATACTTAGAAACAAATACTCCTAGTTTTGGTAATTTATCTTCTTGATAAAAATTACATTTAAGGTTTAAAGAAGAGGAGAATTCTTTTGCAAAATCACCTTTAAATGTATTAAAATCAATAGAATTATTCATAGATTCAATGGAAACACGCATAAAAAAAGCACCATGTAGCCTGTCTACGTATTGATCAATGTAAGTAATATTTCCATTACGTGAGTTTATAAAGTTAGTTACTGCTGCAATA
>CAJJBB010000010.1 GCA_905182305.1 Flavobacteria bacterium MS024-2A | reverse complement strand
TCATTAAATATTTTTCCAATATAACGACTTCCCGAATCGTGTAAAAGCACAACCACGACATCTTCTTTTGAAAAATTTTTCCCGAGCTGAAGAAGCCCTTTTATAGCAGCTCCACAAGAATTTCCCGCCAAGATCCCTTCCTCTCTAGCTAACTTTCTAGTAAAACGGCCGCATCTTTATCTGTCACTTTTTCAAAATGATCAATAATTGAAAAATCAACATTTTTTGGAAGAATGTCCTCACCAATTCCTTCTGTGACGTAGGGATAAATTTCATTGGTGTCAAATATTCCTGTTTCATGATATTTTTTAAAAACAGAACCATAGGTATCAATACCCCAAATTTTAATATTTGGATTTTTTTCTTTTAAAAATTTTCCGACACCAGAAATCGTACCTCCTGTTCCCACTCCCACTACAAAATGAGTTATTTTCCCATCTGTTTGTTCCCAAATTTCAGGACCCGTACTTTCGTAATGAGCAATGGCATTAGAAGGATTATCATATTGATTAACATGCCAAGAATTAGGCGTTTCTTTGGCCACTCTTGCCGCTGTACTGTAATAAGATTTTGGATCTTCTGCAGCAACATCTGTTGGACAGATAATGACCTCTGCCCCTACAGCTCTTAAAAGATCAAACTTTTCTTTTGATTGTTTATCTGTAGAAATACAAATTAACTTATAACCCTTTACAATGGCAGCAAGCGCAAGACCCATTCCCGTATTACCCGAAGTCCCTTCCACAATAGTTCCACCGGTTTTAAGCAATCCTGATGCTTCAGCATCTTCAATCATTTTGACCGCCATCCGATCTTTAACAGAATTACCTGGATTAAAACTTTCAACCTTCGCCAATACTAAAGCATCAATATCTTTAGTGATGGTGTTTAATTTAACCAGTGGAGTGTTTCCAATGGTATCTAGAATAGTTGAGGCGTATTTCATGAAAAATAATTTATTAGGCAAAAGTATTTAGAAAAATTAGTTTTGACTTAAATGTTACATTAAATATTAGCGAAAACGCAAAACTTTAGAAGGAACAATATTTAATATAATTTTTGAAGGAATCCAAAGCAACAAAACTGAGATTACTAGAAAGAAAATGTTTAAGGCTAAAACTTCTGAAAAAGAAATTGAAACTGGTGCTACACTAACAAAATAGGTTTCAGGATCCAGAGTAATCCAGCCAAAGTAATGCTGAGAAAAATAAAATCCTAAACCAATAATGTTACCCCAAAAAAGTCCTTTAGCCATTATTAAAGTTCCATTATAAAGGAAAATCTTTTGTATTAAAAAATTATTAGCCCCTAATGCTTTTAACAAACCTATCATACGAGATCTTTCTAGAATTAATACTAAAAGTGCAGTAGCCATATTGATAACCCCCACTAAAAGCATGACAATTAAAATGATTAATACATTAAAATCAAACAAGGAAATCCATTGAAAAATTCCATAAAAGCGGTCGGTAATGGGAATACTATTTAAATCAGAAGGCAACTTATCATAAATATTATTTGCTGTTTGCTGAAGGTATTTAAAATTTGACACAAAAAGCTCGTAGCCTCCAATTTGATTCGAATCCCATTCATTCAGGCGCTGAACTTGTTTTAAATCACCATACACCAAATTTTCATCAACGTCTGGAAACCCAGAAAAATAAATTCCAACAATGGTAAAGCGTCTTCTTTTAGGTATTCCCTGCCCAGTACTGTTTTGAAAAAAAGCTTCCACCCTATCCCCTAGTTTGAGATTAAGACGACTGGCTATTACTTCTGAAATTAAAATTTCATCACTTGTTAATTGAGAGTCAAAACTTGGAAAAGTTCCTTGAGTTTTAAAAGAGCTCAAGCTAGTCCAATCAAAATTTTCAGAAACTCCTTTGAAAAGAATTCCTTCAAAATCTGAATCCGTTTTAAGCATTCCAGCTTTCAAAGCAACAGAATGTATTTTTTCAATATTTATTTCTTCCTTAATTTGATTGCGAATAGAATCACTATCGATCATGGGGAGAAGAGAAACTTGGGATTCATTATTTTCAAAAAGAGTTACTAAAATGTGTCCATTAAAAACACTGGTTTTCTTTTGAATTTCTTTTTGTAAGCCCTGGCTTGTTGAAATTGCAATTAAAATAGCGGCAATTCCAATGGCAACTGCTGTGGTTGCAATGTTAATTATTCGAGCAGAAACAGTACTTTTATGCTGTTTCTGTCCTCGCATTTTTTTTGCAAAAAATAAAGCTATATTCAATGAAATATCTATTTAAAAGTATCCTTTTCAAAAGTACATTTTTATTTTGGCTTACCATGGTAAGCTTCACTTCTGCATCATGTCAAAAACAAATTACAATTTCAGCAGCAAATGTTGATGCTTACATCCCTCTTTTAAAACAAAAAAAAGTGGGAATAGTTGCGCACCAAGCAAGTGTCATTTCAAGTGCAAAAAATACGATTCACTTAGTAGACTTGCTCAGAAAAAAAAATATTTCAATTCAAAAGGTTTTTGCACCAGAACATGGATTTCGAGGAACAGCAGATGCAGGTGAAAAAGTAGAAAACAGAATTGATTCTAAAACACAACTTCCTATAATTTCATTATATGGAAAAAATAGGAAACCAAATAAAGAACAACTTAAGGGTATTGAAATAATGGTTTTTGATCTGCAAGATGTTGGAGTTCGTTTTTACACCTACCTATCCACACTTCATAATGTGATGGAAGCATGTGCTGAAAATAATATTCCGTTAATTGTCTTAGACCGTCCCAATCCAAATGCACATTATATTGATGGACCAGTGCTAAATCTTGAACATAAAAGCTTTGTCGGAATGCATCCTGTTCCAATTGTTTACGGTATGACTATTGGTGAATATGCCCAAATGATTAATGGAGAAAAGTGGCTTACCAATTCTATCAAATGTGACTTAACGGTAATTCCACTTCAAAATTACACCCATCAAACAACTTATGAATTAAAAGTTCGACCATCACCCAACCTTCCTAATAAACAATCTATAGCGCTATATCCAAGTTTATGTTTACTTGAGCCAACTAAAGTTAGTATCGGAAGAGGGACAGATTTACAATTCCAAGTTTATGGACATCCTGGATTTCCTAAAACAGATTTTTCTTATGTACCAAAATCAAATTTTGGTTCAAAAAATCCAAAACACAAGGGACAAATTTGTTATGGAAAAAATTTAACTACCGTCAATCCTCCTTCAAGAATTGAATTAAAATGGCTGATGAATGCCTATTCAAGTTTTCCTGAAAAAGATTCCTTTTTCCTAAAAGGATTTGAACGAATAAGTGGGGTAAGTAGCTTAAAAAATCAACTTATTGAAGGAGCCAGTGAAAAAACAATTAGAGATTCTTGGACTGATGGACTTAATGAGTTTAAAAAAGTAAGAACGAAATACCTGCTTTATCCTTAAGGTATATTTAAATATTTGTGTGTCTGAAGCGAAACCTTCCATTTAGGATTATCCAAAACATAATCTACTAATAGCGGCATAATAACATCTCTCTTACTCCATTCTGGTTGTAAAAAAAGCTTACACCCTGAACCAACTTTAGAGGCTTGTTCTTCCGCAAAACGAATATCATCTTTGTTATAAATAATCATTTTAAGCTCATCAGCTCTTTCATAAGCTTCCTTTATAGGTGATTTATTTTTTTTTGGGGATAAGCAAAACCAGTCCCAATTGCCGCTTAGTGGATAAGCACCAGAAGTTTCAATATGAATATTGATTTCTTTGGAATGTAATAAATTTGTCAAGGGTTCCATTGGCCACATTAATGGTTCACCCCCAGTGACTACTACCGTATCTGAATACTGCTTAGCACCCCTAACAATCTCATCTATATGAGTTGGAGGATGCAAAGCAGCATTCCAACTTTCTTTAACATCGCACCAATGACATCCAACATCACAACCGCCAATTCTTATGAAATAAGCGGCACCCCCTTTGTGGTATCCTTCCCCTTGAAGAGTGTAAAAAGCCTCCATTAATGGAAGTGAATAACCTTGAGCTACCGCTGCGATTGATTCTTTTGCTTGCATTTGGCAAAGATACCACTTTCCAAAAGCACATTCCTACAGAAATTGTATCTTTAAAAAGATTAATAATTTAAATTATGCCTAGCCCATTTCACTTAGCTATTCCTGTCGACAACCTGGAACTTTGTAGTGATTTTTATAGTAACATTTTAGAATGTAAAGCAGGTAGATCATCAGACCATTGGATTGATTATAATATGTTTGGCCATCAATTAGTGCTGCATGTTGATCCATCACATCAATCTAAAAAACACCATAACGAAGTAGACGGAAAATCCGTCCCTGTCCCCCACTTTGGAGTTGTATTAGAGTGGGAAATTTTTAATGAATTAGCTGAAAAATTAATTCTAAAGGGTGTTGAGTTTGCAATTAAACCTTATTTGAGATTTAAGGGTTTACCTGGCGAACAAATGACAATGTTTTTTTATGATCCCGCTGGAAATGCTTTAGAATTCAAATCCTTCAAGAATAAGGATCAGATTTTTGCCACATAATATTATGAATAAAATATTAACTTTTTTTGACACACTCTTTGAGCATATCTTTTCTGATAAGAATCAAAAGAAAATTGAAAGGGTCACCCTATGGTTATCTATAATTGGATTTATCACTCATTTATTATTGATTTTTTCTAAAAGATTTGAGCTATTTCACACCCCATTTGAGGCCCGCCTTCTAGATGATCCTATTTCAGCTATTTACACTCCTTTTTCAATCATTTTAGTATATGAGATATACCTTCTCATTATGTATTTACCCAGATCTTTTACGACTGCAGTTTCCAAACAATTTGAGATTATATCACTGATATTAATTCGTAGGATTTTTGGAGATATCCCGAAAATTGAATTGGATGTAAATTGGATTGAAAATGTTGCAAATAGGCAATTAATATATGATCTTGTTGGCGTTCTAGTCCTCTACTTTTTAATTTATCAGTTTAATAAGCACCAAAATAAGATCACCAAAAAAGAATTAAGTATTCGCTTAAAAAGGTTTGTAAGCTCAAAACGTGCCGTCAGTCTTATACTTCTTCCTGTATTAATTTTTACTTCAATTTATACTGCCTTTACATGGATAAGTGGTTTGTTTTTAGCATCAATGAAAGAAAGTATTTTACCCGATATAAACTCTGTATTTTATAATGAGTTTTTTACCATTTTAATTTTAGCAGATGTCTTTATCCTACTCCTTTCCTTTCAATATACAGAACGCTACAGTCAGCTAATAAGGAATACAGGTTTCGTGATATGTACAATTTTGATACGACTCTCTTTTGGAACCTACGGTCTTACCAATATTTTATTGATTATCTCTAGTGTTCTTTTTGGGTTACTTATCCTAAGAATATATCATAAAATGGAATCTGACTTATTACATAATTCTTAAAATTCAATCTCTTCGCTCACAAGCCAGAAGAGTATTTTTAAGAAGCATCGCTATGGTCATTGGACCTACGCCTCCAGGCACAGGAGTAATGGCATAAGCTTTTCTTGCCACCTCTTCATATGCAACATCACCTTTTATAACATATCCTTTTGGATGGCTTGTGTCTGGAACTCTAGTAATACCTACGTCAATAATAACAACGTCTTCTTTAACCATATCTGCTTTCAAAAATTCTGGAATTCCAAGTGCTGAAACAATAATATCTGCAGAGCGGGTAAGTACTTCAATATTTTCTGTTCGACTATGAGCAAGCGTTACAGTGGCATTTCCATAAGGACCTTTTTGACTCATCAAAATACTAATGGGGCGACCCACAATATGACTGCGTCCAATTACCACACAATGCTTACCAGAGGTTTCGATTTTATAGCGCTTTAATAGCTCCATAATCCCATAAGGAGTAGCTGGGATAAAAGAATCCATTTCTAATGCCATACGTCCAAAATTAGAAGGATGAAATCCATCTACATCTTTTCTAGGATCAATTGCTAAGAGTATTTTTTCTTCATTAATATGCTTTGGCAAAGGAAGCTGAACAATGTATCCATCTAGACTATCATCATTATTTAATTGGGTGATTTTTTGTAATAATTCATTTTCTGAAATCGTATCTTCTAAATGAATTAAAGTAGACTTAATGCCAATTTGCTCACAAGACCTAACTTTACTTCCAACGTAAGTTAAGCTAGCCCCATCATTACCAACAAGTACTGCTGCTAAATGGGGTATTTTTTTTCCATCGTTTATTCTTTTATCTACCGTTAATTTAATTTCTTCTTTTAACGCTATTGCAGTTTTTTTTCCGTCTAATACTATCATTATCTTATTTTAAACCTTGTAGTTGTTGCATCATTTGGGGTCCTTTTCCACCTTGCATCATTTTCATCATTTTTCCCATTTGTTCAAACTGCTTAATAAGCTGATTTATTTCTTCTATTGATTTACCAGAACCTTTTGCTATTCTAGTTTTACGACTATGGTTCATTAATTGAGGCTGAGATCTTTCTTTAGGAGTCATAGAGCCTATTATCACCTCGATGCCAGCAAAGGCATCATCATCGACATCGACATCTTTCATCATTTTACCAACACCAGGAATCATTCCCATTAAATCTTTCATATTTCCCATTTTCTTGACCTGCTGGATTTGAGAAAGAAAATCATCATACCCAAATTGATTTTTGGCGATTTTTTTATTAATCTTTCGCGCCTGGTCTTCATCAAATTGCTCTTGAGCTCTTTCTACAAGTGAAACTACATCTCCCATGCCAAGAATACGATCAGCCATGCGTTCTGGATAGAAAACATCTAAAGCTTCCATTTTTTCTCCTGTTCCAATAAATTTAATTGGTTTATTCACCACCGACTTAATAGTCAAAGCTGCTCCACCACGAGTATCTCCATCAAGTTTAGTTAAAATAACACCATCGAAATTCAATAAATCATTAAAGGTTTTTGCTGTATTTACAGCATCTTGACCTGTCATAGCATCAACAACAAAAAGAGTTTCTGATGGTTTTACTGCAGAATGAATAGCTTTAATTTCATTCATTAATACCTCATCAATTGCTAAACGACCAGCAGTATCAATAATTACAACATCATGTTTTTCTTTTTTTGCTACCTCTAAAGCAGCAAGTGCTATTTTCACTGGGTCTTTTTCTTCTCTATCCTCATATATAGCTGCACCTACTTGTTCAGCTACAATTGCTAATTGATCTAAAGCTGCAGGGCGATAAACATCACAAGCTACTAACAATGGGCTTTTGACTTGTTTTTTTTTTAGATGAAGGGCTAGCTTTCCAGTAAAAGTTGTTTTACCAGACCCTTGCAATCCCGTCATTAAAATTACAGCAGGCTTTTGCTCTAAATTAACACCAACAGATTCAGAACCCATGAGTGCAGTTAATTCATCTTTGACTATTTTTATAAGAAGTTGACTGGGCTGAAGACTTGTTAGTACTTTTTCTCCTAATGCTTTTTCTTTTACACGAACTGTAAACTCTTTAGCTATCTTGAAGTTAACATCGGCATCTAATAAAGCTCTACGAACTTCCTTAAGTGTTTCAGCAACATTAATTTCTGTAATTTTTCCATGACCTTTAAGAACTTGGAAAGCTTTATCTAATTTACCGGTAAGATTATCGAACATATTAATTGTGAATATTAAATATCAAAAAACAAAAATAAGAAATGCGAAGAGAATATTAACTACTGATTACTGTTGAATGAAAACATTCTCTCCATTACAATAGCATGTGGGAATGTGATAGCTGCTAAAAAGGAAAAAAAGAGCGGTAAAAACTGTTCTCTTGGAATGTCTGCAAAAAAATAAACTCCACCTAAACTACCTAAGGCTAAAATCCAGTATAAAAAAGAAGCCTTTATATACTTTTTATATCCAGTTTTATCAGAAACTGTATCATTATATAAAAATTTAACTTGCGAATTTAAAGAAGGCAAACTATGCCATATAACAAAATAAATTCCAAAACTGAAAAGCAAATTGCTTGACGTAAATAATAAGGCCAATAATCCCAAAAGGAAAAACTCTTGCATTAATAATTTACTATTTTTAAAATGAAAGAGGGCTTGAATAATTATGGCTATTGAAGTGAGTAATAGTGAATAAATAAAAAAGGTGAAAGGAAGTACTTTACCTGAGATTTGAAAAATTACTTTAACAGTTTCATTATAGTGTAAAGAGAAAAGCATCAAAAATATAAAGGCTCCATAGGTGAAATAAAAAAATAACTTACCTTTTTTCAAATCCACTATTCGCTCCAAATGTTGCTCTCCAAAATGATAACAACTTACTAGCACAAAAAAAATAAGAGCGATTCCGGGTATCCAATAAAAAATCCCTATTCCTGAAATGACCACCAGTAAATATGAGAGAAAAAACAAACCCTTTAGTTTTTTTTGATTCCTCCCAAAATTTTTATTAATTATTTTCAAATCATTTGCGCCATGAAGAATCCCAAAAGAAAAAATTCCAAGAAAAGAAATAAGATTTTGACTTGAATCATTGCAAAAAACCGCAAATATGATACAGGTTAGTGTTATTAATTGCAGAATTATTAAAAATTTATGCTTTGTGAATGAGATAGTTAACAATTTCAATGAAAAATAATTTATATATAAATGGTGAGTGGTTTAATTTTTTTTAAATTTATCTAAACAAAAACAAATAATTGATTTAATTATGGAAAAATTACTAAGTTTAATTACTGTAGTGCCAGCGATGGCTACAGATGACTACGTTGGATTTACGTTCTTCGTAGGATGTATGGCGATGATGGCAGCATCAGCGTTCTTTTTTCTCTCAATGAGCTCTTTTGATGCAAAATGGAGAACCTCAATTTTAGTGTCTGGACTAATTACGTTCATTGCAGCTGTACACTATTGGTACATGCGTGACTATTGGGCAACTAACATGACCTCTCCAACATTTTTTAGATATGTAGATTGGGTGTTAACTGTTCCGTTAATGTGTGTTGAATTTTATTTAATTCTAAAAGCAGCTGGAGCTACTAAACAATTAATGTGGAAATTGATTTTCGCTTCTATTGTTATGTTAGTAACAGGTTACTTTGGAGAAGCTGTATACACAACGGGATCAGGTCCTGCAGTATGGGGTCTTGTTTCTGGTCTTGCTTACTTCTGGATTGTATATGAAATTTGGATGGGTAGCACTTCTAAACTAGCTGCAGCTGCAGGTGGTGCAGTACAAGCTGCTCATAAAACACTCTGCTGGTTTGTTCTTGTAGGATGGGCAATTTATCCAATTGGATATATGGCTGGTACTGAAGGATGGTATAGTGGAATATTTGGTGGATTACCAATGGACGTTATTTATAACGTTGGTGATGCTATCAACAAAATTGGGTTTGGTCTAGTTGTTTACAACTTAGCTGTAAATTCAAAATAATCCTGAAAAGGACACAATTTTTATGAATAAAATTAAAATCGCTCTTTTGAGCGATTTTTTTTTACATCCTATTTGGTACATCAATACCCAATAAACTAGAAGCATTAGCAATCACTTCTGCTACCTTTTCAGAAAGGGCTATACGAAATACTTTTTGAGTTGCATCGGTACTTCCTAGAACAGAAACATTTTGATAAAAAGTGTTGTAACTCTTCACTAAGTCATATGCATAGTTAGCAATGAGTGCAGGATTATATTGCTTACCTGCCAATACAATTACTTCAGGATAGATTTCTAATTGCTTTATCACCTCTCTTTCACGAATATTTAACTCTTTTAAAGACTCGAACGACCCTGATGAATCTATATCTGATTTAAGAATCAATGTTTTAATTCGTGCATGAGTATATTGAATAAAAGGACCTGTATTTCCGTTAAAATCAATCGAAGCTGCAGGATCAAAAAGGATTCGTTTTTTGGGGTCTACTTTAAGAATGTAATATTTCAATGCGCCTAATGCAATAGTTTCATGAAGAGCAGTTTTTTCATTATCATTAAGAGAATCTAGTTTACCTACAGATTCTGAAATAGTTTTTGCTTGTGATATCATGCCTTTAATAAGATCGTCTGCATCTACAACAGTACCTTCTCTACTTTTCATTTTCCCACTAGGCAAATCAACCATTCCATAACTTAAGTGATGCAAAGCTTCTGCCCAGTCAAAACCTAATTTCTTAAGAATTAAAAACAATACTTTAAAATGATAATCTTGTTCATTCCCAACAGTATAGACCATTCCCTTTAGCTGAGGAATATCTTCTAATCTTTTTTGAGCAGTTCCAAGATCTTGAGTCATGTATACAGATGTTCCATCAGAACGTAAAAGCAATTTTTCATCTAACCCTTCTGCAGTGAGATCAATCCAAACAGAGCCGTCGTCTTTTTTAAAAAACACCTGATCTTTAAGTCCCTTCTTAATAATATTTTTTCCTAGTAAATAAGTTTCACTTTCGTAATAATAGGAATCAAAAGAGACCCCTAAACTAGCATACGTTACTTCAAAACCTTGATATACCCAATCATTCATTGTCCTCCAAAGTTTATGAACAGCTAAGTCATTGTCTTCCCAACGCCTTAACATGTCTTGTGCTTCTAATAAAAGGGGAGCATTTTGTTTTGCTTCTTCTTCTGAATAACCTTGTTTTATTAGTATTGTTATTTCTTTTTTATATTCAACATCAAATTTTACATAATATTTCCCTACCAGCTGATCTCCTTTTAAATCAGAACTAGAGGGCGTTTCTTGATTCCCAAATTTTTCCCAGGCAATCATAGACTTACAAATGTGAATTCCACGATCATTTATAATTTGTGTTTTAATCACTTTTTTTCCATTTGCCTCAAGAATTTTAGCAACTGAATATCCTAAAACATTATTTCTTATGTGACCTAGGTGTAAAGGCTTATTTGTGTTTGGTGATGAAAATTCAACCATAACAATTGGTGAAACATCATTAATAACTTGATGACCATAATTTGAAATATTCAGAATTTTCAAAAACTGTTCTACATAAAACGCATCACTTAAAACAAGATTCAAAAACCCTTTAACTACATTAAAATTTAGAACAGCCTCAAGTTCATTTAACAAGTAATTTCCGAGTGTATTTGCCAAATCTTCAGGGCGTGTTTTAATCTGAGGCACAAGCGGAAATACAACCAAGGTTAGGTCACCTTCAAATTCTTTCCGAGTGCTTTGAAATTCATAACTTTCAATGGTAACATTATGTTGAGACTGAAAAAATTGATTCAAAATGGGCGTAAAATGCTTACTATAATTGATGTTCATGACAATATTTGATATCAAAGATAAATATATTCAATTGATTATGCCTTCGTTTGGCAAACCCTTATCTTTAACTATATGCTATTAAATATATCTTATAACGATCCCACTGTTAAACGGCAAATAGAAAAGGCAGTAGGAAGACCTTTTTCATTACAACAAAGATGGAAATTAGGTGGTATTGGGTCACAGAAATTAATGATTAATAGCGCTTCTATTGACATCCATAACTTGCTGATTTTAGATAATAATTTAAAGTCTTGTAACTTAGAGCTAAGACCTTTAGGTATTATTGTTCACTTTAGAAGTCTTTTAGAAACCTATGGATTAATTATACCTTATTATAAACTCAAACTATATAAAGGAAAAGCAAAAGAATATTCTTTATATATTGATCAATATTACATTAAAATTTTTGTGGACTCAAAAAAAAATCACGCCTTCTTTAAAAAGGTAGGATCTCAAAAATCATTACAAGTACCACCCTCTTTAGAAGACCTATAGTTCTCTGTGTCTAGAGCCAGTATATATTTGACGTGGACGTCCAATGGGTTCATTATTTTTACGCATTTCTAACCATTGAGAAATCCACCCTGGCAATCTCCCTAAAGCAAACATAACCGTAAACATTTCTGTAGGAATACCTAAAGCACGATAAATTATACCAGAATAAAAATCAACATTTGGATATAATTTTCGTTCAATAAAGTAAGGATCATTCAGTGCTTCTTTTTCTAAGCCTTTTGCTATATCTAAAATAGGGTCATTGATTCCCATTTCAGATAAAACTTCATCAGCTGCTTTTTTAATAATCTTAGCCCGGGGGTCAAAATTTTTATAAACTCTATGTCCAAATCCCATTAAACGGAAAGGATCATTTTTATCTTTAGCCTTAGCCATATATTTTTTTGTGTCGCCACCATCTTTTTGAATGGCCTCAAGCATTTCAATAACTGCTTGGTTTGCTCCTCCATGGAGTGGGCCCCAAAGTGCAGAAATACCAGCAGAGACTGATGCAAACAAACCGGCATGCGAAGATCCTACAATACGTACTGTTGACGTTGAACAATTTTGTTCATGCTCAGCATGAAGAATTAATAATTTATTTAATGCAGAAACTACCACCGGACTTGGAGAATATTCTTCATGAGGACGTTTAAACATCATTTGAGCAATGTTCTCAACATAGGACACAGAAGTATTAGCATAATTTAAGGGTAATCCTTTAACTTTTCTGTGGGTCCATGACGCTAGAATTGGAAATTTAGCCAGTAACATAATTATAGCTTCTCGCATATCTGATTCTGAGTCAACATCTACAGATGATGGATTAAATGCTATCAAAGCAGAGGTTAGAGAAGAAAGAACACCCATAGGATGGGCAGCCTTAGGGAAGCTTTTTAAAATCATTTTTAAGTCTTCATCGACTAAGGAGTCAATTTTAATTTCTTTATTAAAAAGATCAAGCTCTTCCTTATTTGGTAATTCACCAAAAATTAATAAAAAAGCAACCTCAATAAAACTAGATCTATCGCATAAATCTTCAATAGAATACCCTCGATACCTTAAAATACCCTCTTCACCATTCAAAAAGGTAACAGAACTTTTACATGATCCTGTATTTTTAAATCCTGGATCATAAGTAATCAATCCTGTTGATGATCTAAGAGTTTTAATGTCTATGCCTTTTTCATTTTCTGTACCTTCAATTAAAGGAAATTCAAAGGTTTGATTGTTGTAGCTAAGTTTTACTGATTCGCTCATATTCTTAGTTTTATATTAAATTCTATAGCAGGTAATACTATATTCCTTAAGACTTTAGTCTTTTATTATAGATTCACATTCTTATCTTCTTGTAAAGGAAGAACGTAACTATTCAATTGTATTAACCTTAATGGTTAAATGCTTTTTTTCCAGGAAAATAAGCTAATGTATCTAGTTCTTCTTCAATACGAAGTAACTGATTGTATTTTGCCATACGATCACTACGTGAAGCAGAACCTGTTTTAATTTGTCCTGTATTTAAAGCTACTGCAAGATCTGCAATTGTGTTATCTTCTGTTTCACCAGAACGATGAGACATTACAGATGTGTATCCAGCTCGGTGTGCCATGTCAACAGCAGCTATAGTTTCTGAAAGAGTTCCAATTTGATTTACTTTAATTAAAATAGAGTTGGCAATTCCGTTCTCAATTCCTTTACTTAATCTTTTAACATTAGTTACAAATAAATCATCACCAACTAGTTGAACATGATCTCCTGCCATTTCCGTTAAAGATTTCCAGCCATCCCAGTCATTTTCATCCATACCATCTTCAATAGAAATAATTGGGTACTTTTTACTGAGATCAGCTAAGTAGCTAGCTTGCTCCTTTGAAGTTCTTTTAACACCAGATTTACCTTCAAAAAGGGTGTAATCATAAACCCCATCTTTAAAAAATTCAGCAGCAGCACAATCTAAAGCAATCATTACTTCTTCTCCAGCTTTATATCCCGCATTACTAATTGCTTTGATAATTGTATCTAGGGCGTCTTCTGTTCCTTCTAAAACAGGAGCAAAACCACCTTCATCTCCGACAGCAGTACTTAAACCACGGTCATGAAGAACTTTTTTAAGATGATGAAAAATTTCAGTTCCAATTTGCATTGCATGTGAGAAAGATTTTGCACCAGTTGGCATTACCATAAATTCTTGAAAAGCTATAGGAGCATCAGAATGCGATCCACCATTAATGATATTCATCATAGGAACAGGTAATGTTTTTGCGCTAACACCCCCTATATATCTATATAAAGGAAGACCTAATTCATTGGCAGCAGCCTTAGCGATTGCCAATGAAACGCCTAAAATTGCATTCGCCCCTAATTTTGATTTATTTGGTGTCCCATCCAAATCAATCATAATTTTGTCAAGCTGTTCTTGATCAAAAACAGAGCTACCAATAATTTCTTGAGAGATTAAATTATTAACATTCTCTATGGCTTTACCTACGGCTTTACCCATATACTTACTACCACCATCACGAAGCTCTACAGCTTCATGCTCACCAGTTGAAGCTCCAGAAGGAACCGCTGCTCTTCCTAAAATTCCATTTTCAGTAATGATATCTACTTCTACAGTTGGATTTCCTCTAGAGTCAAAAATTTGTCTTGCGTGTACGTTGATGATAATACTCATTTTTATTTAAATTATTTTAGATTTAAAAAAGTTATGATTTAATAATATTTTCTTTAAAAACATCAAACAGGTAGGTTGCATCGTTTGGTCCTGGTCCTGCTTCAGGATGGTATTGTACAGAAAAACAATTTTTGCTTCTCATACGAAGTCCTGCAAGGGTTTGATCATTTAAATGCACGTGTGTTATCTCTATATCAGGATGAGCTTTTGCAGCTTCAATATCTACAGTAAATCCATGATTTTGTGAAGTAATTTCTCCTTTTCCTGTTATTAAATTCTTCACTGGATGATTAATACCTCTATGGCCATTAAACATTTTAAAAGTAGAAATTCCATTTGCTAACGCAATTACTTGATGTCCCAAACAGATGCCAAACAAAGGTTTGTTTTTTTCTATAATAATTCTAGCTACTTCTTGAACTTGCTTCAAAGGCTCCGGATCACCAGGACCATTGGATATAAAATAACCATCTGGCTTAAATGATTCCATTGTTTCAAAAGAAGCATCGTATGGAAATACTTTTACATACATTCCACGAGCAACCATATTGTGTAAAATATTTTTCTTAATCCCAAGATCTAAAGCAGATATCTTGATTTCTGCATCAGGATTACCCACAGTGTAGGGTTTTTTAGTTGAAACTTTGGAAGCAAGCTCAAGTCCATTCATATTTGGAGCAGCTGCAAGCTCTTTGAGTAATTCTTCTTTAAGTTCTATTTCGGTTGAGATCACGGCATTCATAGCTCCGTTTTCTCTTATGTAGTTAACTAAAGCCCTGGTATCGACATCTGATATAGTGACCAATTTATTTTTTTCTAAATAATTAAATAGAGATTCATGTCCTCCAGGTCTAGAAAAATTAAAACTAAAATCTTTACATATTAAACCTGCAATAGAAATATGTTCAGATTGTGATTCTTCTTCTAAAATTCCATAATTCCCAACATGAGTGTTGGTTGTGACCATTAACTGTCCAAAATATGAAGGATCTGTAAATATTTCTTGATAACCGGTCATTCCAGTATTAAAACATATTTCACCAAAAGCACTCCCTTCGATACCAATGGATTTACCAAAAAATTGGGTGCCATCTGCAAGTAGAACAAAAGCTTCTTTTCTAAATCTGTATTCCATGATTTTAATTACAAAATAAATCAAAAAAAAGGATAAACTAAAACGTTTATCCTTTTATGTATTAAGAAAAAATAAGAATATGAATTAAATTATTTTGCATCTTCAGTATCCTCATTATTTTTTATGTCAATTTGAGGAGTAGCTTTATCCACAACTGGTGCTGTCTCTTCCTTAACTTCTATTACAGTTTCATTAGCTATAGTTTTAGCTTTTCCACCACGTCGACGTGTTTTCTTTTTTTCTGAAGCTTCAGATTTATATACTTCGTTATAATCTACAAGCTCAATCATTGCCATAGACGCATTATCACCTAATCTATTTCCTAACTTAATAATACGTGTATATCCTCCAGGGCGATCACCAACTTTTGTAGCAACATCTCTAAATAATTCTGTAACTGTTTCTTTATCACGAAGTGAACTAAATACTAACCTTCTATTGTGAGTAGAGTCAGACTTAGCTTTAGTGATAATAGGTTCCACAAATTGCTTCAGAGCTTTTGCTTTAGTTACAGTCGTATTGATACGTTTGTGTTCAATTAATGAACAAGCCATATTAGATAGCATTGATTTTCTATGAGCAGTTTTACGCCCTAAATGCATTACTTTTTTTCCGTGTCTCATTTTTCTTCTTTAAAAATGTGAATTAATCCTTATCTAGTTTGTATTTGGCAAGGTCCATTCCAAAAGAAAGTCCTTTTAATACAACCAATTCTTCTAACTCAGTCAATGATTTTTTACCAAAGTTTCGAAACTTCATTAAATCATTTTTATTGAAAGAAACTAAATCTCCAAGTGTTTCGACTTCTGCGGCTTTTAAACAATTTAATGCACGCACAGATAAGTCCATATCTACAAGTCTCGTTTTTAATAATTGGCGCATATGCAGAGACTCTTCATCATAAGTTTCCGTTTGAGCAATCTCATCTGCTTCAAGTGTAATTCGCTCATCAGAAAATAATAAAAAGTGATGAATCAATGTTTTTGCAGCTTCGGTAAGTGCATCTTTTGGGTGAATAGAACCGTCAGTAATTATTTCAAAGACTAGCTTCTCATAATCAGTCTTTTGCTCTACTCGAAAGTTTTCAATGTTATATTTTACATTTTTTATTGGTGTAAAAATAGAATCAATTGCAATCACTCCTAGGTCAGCATTAGAATTTTTATTTTCCTCTGCGGGAACATAACCACGACCTTTTTCAATGGTGATCTCCATATTTAATTGTACACTTTTTTCAAGGTTACAAATTATTAAATCAGGATTTAAAACTTGAAACCCTGAAATGAACTTTTGTAAGTCAGCTGCTTTTAGCTGGTCTTGACCGCCAATTGTAATGATTACTTTTTCTTCATCTGTTTCTTCAATTTGACGCTTAAAACGTATTTGTTTAAGATTTAAAATGATTTCAGTTACGTCTTCAACTACTCCAGAAATGGTAGAGAATTCGTGTTCTACGTTATCCATTTTAACAGAAGTAATTGCGAAACCTTCTAAAGACGATAATAGCACACGTCTTAATGCATTTCCAACAGTCAATCCGTATCCTGGCTCGAGAGGGCGAAATTCAAATTTGCCTTCGAATTCGGATGAATCGATCATAATTACTTTATCTGGTTTTTGAAAATTCAATATTGCCATAATATGTTTTCTTTTGCTTATTTAGAATATAATTCTACTATTAACTGTTCTTTGATATTCTCTGGTATTTGGAGACGTTCAGGAACTGTTATAAAAGTACCTTGTAATTGATCCTTGTTCCAGCTTAACCATTCGTAAGCTGATACGTCTTTTCCTTTAGCCTCAACAATAATATTAAGGGATTTTGATTTTTCACGAACTCCAATAATATCTCCAACTTTCACTTGATAAGAAGGAATGTTTAAAATAGATCCGTTTATTGTAATATGACGATGAGATACTAGTTGACGAGCACCACTTCTTGTAGGAGATAAACCTAAACGAAAAACAACATTGTCTAAACGAGATTCACATAATTGAAGTAGGGCTTCACCAGTAACTCCTTTACTGCGACTTGCTTTTTCAAAAAGATTACGAAATTGACGCTCTAAAATGCCGTATGTAAATTTAGCTTTCTGTTTTTCCATAAGCTGAACCGCATATTCAGATTTTTTCCCTCGACGTCTAGCGTTTCCATGTTGCCCAGGAGGATAGTTTCTTTTTTCGAAAGATTTATCATCTCCGAAAATAGGCTCGCCAAATTTTCGAGCAATTTTAGTTTTTGGACCAGTATATCTTGCCATTTTTTTGGTTTTTAGTGGAATTAATTGCTATGAATTAAGGTCATTTCCTTCGATAGCGTAATATTAACTCTCGATATTAATTAATTATACTCTTCTTCGTTTGGGAGGTCTACATCCATTATGTGGTAGTGGGGTAACGTCAATAATTTCGATTACTTCAATTCCATTATTATGGAGGGTACGAATAGCCGATTCACGTCCATTTCCTGGTCCCTTTACAAATACTTTTACTTTACGTAATCCAGCTTCTTGAGCTACTTTAGCACAATCCTCTGCAGCAGTTTGTGCTGCGTAAGGGGTGTTCTTTTTAGAACCTCTAAAGCCCATCTTTCCTGCAGATGACCAAGAAATAACTTCTCCTTTAGCATTTGTCAGTGAGATGATGATATTATTGAATGAAGCTGTTACGTGAGCTTCTCCAATAGATTCTACTATTACTTTTCTTTTCTTACTTGCTGTTTTAGCCATAATTACAAACCATTATTTAGTTGCTTTCTTTTTATTTGCCACAGTCTTTCGTTTCCCTTTACGAGTACGAGAGTTGTTTTTTGTACGTTGTCCTCTTAAAGGAAGTCCCACCCTGTGACGAATTCCTCTGTAACAACCAATATCCATTAAACGTTTGATGTTTAGTTGAACTTCTGAACGTAACTCACCTTCAATTTTGAAACTACTAACAGCATCACGAATACGACCTGTTTCGTCATCTGTCCAGTCAGCTACTTTCTTGTTTTCGTCAACCTTGGCGGATTCCAAAATATTTTGAGCACGGCTTCTACCGATACCGAAAATGTATGTAAGTGAAATAACTCCTCTTTTTTGCTTGGGAATGTCTACTCCTGATATTCTAGCCATAATTTAACCTTGTCTTTGTTTGAATCTAGGATTTTTCTTATTGATAACATAAAGACGTCCTTTACGTCTTACAATCTGACAGTCTACACTGCGTTTCTTTATTGATGCTCTTACTTTCATATCTATACTTTAAAATCTAAAGGTTATCCTTGCTTTACTTAAATCGTAAGGACTCATTTCTAATTTCACTTTATCTCCAGGTAATAATTTAATATAATGTAATCGCATCTTACCCGAAATATGTGCGGTTACTACGTGTCCATTTTCTAGTTCTACTCTAAACATCGCATTTGATAATGCTTCGATAATGGTACCCTCTTGTTCTATTGCTGCTTGTTTAGCCATATATTAATTTGCGTTTCTGCGTGTTTTTCCAGTTTTCATTAAACCGTCATAATGTCTATTTAACAGATACGAATTTACTTGCTGGATGGTATCGATTGCTACCCCTACCATAATTAAAAGTGAAGTACCTCCGAAAAATAATGCCCATCCTTGTTGAATTCCTATTAATTTAACCACGATTGCAGGAAAGATTGCGATTCCTGCTAAAAATAAAGATCCGGGAAATGTAATATGTGACATTACAGTATCTAAATATTCTGAAGTTTCATTTCCAGGACGAATACCCGGAACAAATCCTCCACTACGTTTTAGGTCATCTGACATTTTATTAGTAGGGACCGTAATTGCTGTATAAAAATAAGTGAAAATAATAATAAGTACAGCAAATAAAATGTTATACCATAAACCGAAAATATCTGAGAAATTAGTTTGTAACCATTGTCCTGAATCTGAATCACCTAAGGCACCTCCTAAAGCGGCAGGTGCAAACATCATTGCTTGTGCAAAAATAATAGGCATTACACCAGAAGCGTTTAGCTTAAGAGGAATGTATTGACGTGATCCATAAACAGATCGGTCTGAAGTCTCACCACCGGCAGCACGCCTTGCGTATTGCACAGGTATTCTTCTTACAGCAAGTGTTAATAGTATGGAAAGAAGTATGATAACAATCCATAATACTAACTCAATAAGAATTAACATTGGTCCACCATTATTTTCAGATACTCTTGAAACAAATTCTTGAGTAAATGATAAAGGAAGTGTCGCAATAATACCAACCATAATCAAAAGTGATATACCATTACCAATTCCTTTATCTGTAATTTTTTCTCCCAACCACATAGCAAAAATAGTTCCGGTAACAAGAATAATTACAGACGAAATGATGAACAAAGGACCTTTACCTAAAATAAAAGCACTTTCAGGAACACCCAAAGCACTTAATCCATATAAATAAGCTGGTGCTTGTACAATGCATATTAAAATAGTTAACCAGCGTGTAATCTGGTTAACTTTTTTTCGACCACTTTCACCTTCTTTTTGAAGTTTTTGAAGATATGGAACCCCAATTCCCATTAACTGAACAACAATAGATGCTGATATGTAAGGCATAATTCCTAAAGCAAATACTGACGCATTAGCAAATGCACCTCCTGTAAAAGCATTTAAAATTCCTAATAGACCACCTCCATCTGTACGAGAACTCAACGCTGCTAATTGAACAGGGTCAATTCCTGGTAATACTACTTGAGCACCAAGGCGGTAGACTAATAACATCCCTAATGTAAGAATAACACGATCACGTAATTCTTCTATTTTATAAATGTTATAAAGTGTTTCTAAAACTTTTCTCATTCGGAATTAAATTAAACGGTTACAGCTTCTCCTCCAGCAGCTTCAATAGCAGCTTTAGCTGAGGCTGAAAATTTATGTGCAGTTACTTTTATTGGGCTATCTAATTTGCCTCTACCTAAAATTTTAACAAGATCATTTGGATGAGCGAGACGGAGTTCAATAAGTAATTCTATTGTTAATTCTTTAAGGACTTTTTTATCTGTCAATAAATCTTGAACAGTATCTATATTAACTGCACGGTATTCTTTTCGGTTTATATTTTTAAATCCAAATTTAGGAACACGCCGTTGTAATGGCATTTGCCCACCTTCGAAACCTATTTTTCTTGAATATCCTGAACGAGATTTTTGGCCGTTATGACCACGGGCTGCAGTCCCACCTTTTCCAGAGGCTTGTCCTCTTCCTAAACGTTTTCCAGCAGATTTTGTTGATCCCGATGCAGGGGTTAGATTTTCTAAACTCATAATGGTTTTTTATAATTTGGTAACTATTACCAAATGTTGAACTTTAGCGATCATTCCCAAAATATTTGGGGTTGACTCATGTATAACTTCTTTACCTATACCCCTTAGACCTAATGCTTCAAGAGTACGCTTTTGATTTTGTATACGCTTTATAGTACTTTTTACTTGTTTTACTTTTATCTGTGACATGACTAATTCGCTTATCCGTTAAAGACTTTGTCTAATGAAATTCCTCTTTGTTCCGCAATACGTTGTGGATTACGCAATTGTAATAATGCATCGAAAGTTGCTTTTACAACGTTGTGGGGGTTTGATGAACCTTGTGATTTAGAGAGTATATTGTGAACTCCCGCTGCCTCTAATACAGCACGAACAGCACCTCCAGCTATTACTCCCGTACCTTCAGATGCAGGCTTCAAAAACACACGTGCTCCACCATACTTTCCTTTTTGCTCATGAGGTAACGTTCCTTTGTTAATAGGGATACGAACCAAGTTTTTCTTAGCGTCTTCAATCGCTTTTGCAATTGCTTCAGCGACCTCTTTGGATTTTCCTAGACCTTGTCCAACAACTCCATTTTCATCGCCCACTACCACAATGGCAGAAAAACCAAAAGCACGTCCACCTTTAGTAACTTTCGTTACTCGTTGAACGCCAACAAGGCGATCTTTTAAGTCTAACCCTGCAGGTTTTACTAATTCTACGTTTTTATAATCTTGATACATATTCTAATTAAAATTTTAATCCACCTTCACGAGCACCATCTGCAAGAGCTTTTACTCTTCCATGATATAAATAGCCTCCTCGGTCAAATTTAACTTCAGTGATTCCTGCCTTTTTAGCTATAGCACCAATCCGTTTTCCAACATTTGCTGCTACTTCTATTTTGGTAGATTTAGCGTCTACAATTTCTTTATCTCTTGAAGAAGCTGCTGCAATGGTCTTTCCTGTTAAGTCATCTATAAGTTGTGCATAAATTTCTTTATTGCTTCTATAAACAGACATACGAGGTTGAGACGATGTGCCGTTAATGATTTTACGAATTCTTCTACGAATTCTATTTCTACGATCTAATTTTGTTAAACCCATGGTTTTATATTATGCTGATTTACCTGCTTTTCTTCGGATCTGTTCGCCTACATATTTGACTCCTTTTCCTTTGTATGGTTCTGGTCTTCTGAAAGAACGAATTTTAGAAGCTATGTACCCAACTAATTGTTTATCATGTGAAGTAAGCTTAATAAGTGGATTCTTTCCTTTATCAGAAACTGTTTCTACTTTTACTTCAGGAGCAATATCAATTAAAATGTTGTGTGAAAATCCAAGAGCTAAATCTAATTTTTGACCTTGATTACTTGCTCTATATCCTACTCCAACTAGTTCTAATTCTTTTGTAAAACCTTTAGTTACACCTTCAATCATATTGAAGATAAGAGCACGATATAGGCCGTGTTTAGCTTTAACAGATTTCTTTTCGGAAGGTCGAGTAACATATATTGTGTTTTCTTCCATTTTAATTTCTACTTCACTGTACTCTTGAGTAAGCTCACCAAGTTTTCCTTTCACGGTGACTAGTTTAGGTTGAATATCTATATCAACTCCATCGGGTACTGAGATCGGATTGTTTCCTATTCTTGACATTGTTTATACTGTTTTTGTTAGTGTACGTAACAAATTAATTCTCCACCAACATTTTCTTTGGTAGCTTGTTTCCCGGTCATTACTCCATGTGAGGTTGAGACAATTGAAATCCCTAAGCCATTCAAAACCCGTGGAAGATTATCTGAACCAGAATACTTTCGTAAACCAGGAGTACTAATACGTTGTAATTTTTTTATCACAGGCTCTTTTGTAAGCTTGTCATACTTCAATGCAATTTTAATGTTGCCTTGGTGGTTTTCTGTTTCTTCAAATTTATAACTAAGGATATATCCTTGATCAAAAAGAATCTTTGTGATATCTCTTTTAGTATTTGAAGCGGGAATATCTACTACACGATGTCCGGCGCTGTTAGCGTTTCTAATTCGTGTTAAATAATCTGCAATAGGATCTGTAAACATAATATTTTATCTATAAGGTTACCAACTGGCTTTTGTTACTCCAGGAATTAAGCCCTTGTTTGCCATTTCACGAAATGTAACACGAGAGAGCCCGAATTGACGCATATATCCTTTTGGTCTACCCGTTAATTTACAACGGTTATGCATACGGATGGGTGATGCATTGCGAGGAAGTTTTTGAAGAGCATCATAGTCTCCAGCTTCCTTAAGTGCTTTACGCTTTTCAGCATACTTGGCAACGGTCTTTGCACGTTTAACCTCACGTGCTTTCATGGATTCTTTAGCCATATTAATTCTTTTTAAAGGGGATTCCTAATTCGGTTAGTAATGATTTTGCTTCTTGATCAGTATTAGCGCTAGTCACAAAAGTAATATCCATTCCATTAATACGATTTACTTTATCAATGTCAATTTCTGGGAAGATGATTTGTTCTGTAACACCTAAGGTATAGTTTCCGCGACCGTCAAAACCAGTAGCTTTAATACCCTGAAAATCTCTTACTCGAGGTAATGCAGTAGTAACTAATCGATCTAAAAACTCATACATACGTTCACCTCTTAAGGTGACTTTAGCGCCAATAGGCATTCCTTTTCTTAATTTAAAAGCTGCAACATCTTTTTTAGATAGTGTTGATACAGCTTTTTGACCTGTAATCATTGTTAACTCATCAACAGCGTGATCAATTAATTTCTTGTCAGATACAGCTGCACCCACCCCTCGGCTGAGTATTATTTTTTGGAGTTTAGGTACTTGCATTACGCTTTTGTAGCTAAAGGTATCTTTTAATGTGCTAACGATACGATCGTTATATTCTTTTTTAAGTCTTGGTATATAGCTCATAATTAAACGACTTCATCTGTTTTTTTAGCAACACGTACTTTAGATCCATCTTCTACTCTATATCCTACACGTGTTGTTTTACCATCAGATGTAAGTAAGGAAAGATTAGAAATATGAAGAGGTGCTTCTTTTTCTGTTATTCCACCTTGTGGATTTTGTGCATTGGGCTTGTTGTGTTTTTTAATCATATTAACACCTTCCACAATGGCTTTGTTTATTTCACGGGAAATACTCATTACTGTACCTTCAGATCCTTTATGTGAACCTGTGATAACCCGAACGGTATCTCCTTTTTTAATTTTTATCTTAGTTCCCATATCTTTATTAATTACAACACTTCAGGTGCTAATGATACTATTTTCATAAATTGTTTATCGCGTAGTTCTCTAGCTACGGGACCAAAAACTCGTGTACCAATCATTTCACCTGTTGGGTTTAACAACACACAAGCGTTTTCATCAAAACGAATATAAGATCCGTCTGCACGTCTTATTTCCTTTTTAGTTCTCACTACAACTGCTGTAGAAACTTGTCCTTTTTTAACTGTTCCAGAAGGCGATGCATCTTTTACAGTAACCACAATTTTATCTCCAATAGATGCGTAACGTCTTTTAGTACCTCCCAATACACGAATGGTAAGGACTTCCTTGGCACCAGTATTGTCGGCTACTTTAAGTCTTGATTCTTGTTGTACCATATTACTTAGCTCTTTCTATTATTTCAACCATTCTCCAGCATTTTGATTTGCTTACAGGTCGTGTTTCCATTATTTTTACTGTATCACCAATGTTACAATCATTCTTGTCATCGTGAGCTACGTATTTTTTTGTCTTCAAAACGAACTTACCGTACATTGGATGTTTTACTCTCTTGACTTCTGCAACAACAATAGATTTTTCCATTTTGTTACTAGTCACAACCCCAATTCGTTCTTTTCTTAAATTTCTTGTTTCCATGTGATTATACTTCTTGGTTGCTAAGGGCTGTTTTTAGTCTAGCGATTACGCGACGAGCTGTTTTGATTTGTAACGGATTTTCTAAAGGGGAAATAACATGTGTCATTTTCAATTCAGCTAATTGCTTTTGGTATTCAGTTAATTTATCTTGAAGATCTTCCTTAGAAAGACTTATAATTTCTGTTTGTTTCATAGTTTCCTTACATTAAGATTCATAATCACGAGCTACGATAAATTTTGTTTTTACAGGTAACTTTTGAGAAGCTAAACGCAAAGCTTCTTTTGCTACATCATAAGGAACCCCTCCAATTTCAAACATTATACGTCCTGCTTTTGTAACGGCTACAAAGTATTCAGGAGCTCCTTTCCCTTTACCCATTCGTACCTCTAAAGGCTTCTTTGTAATGGGCTTATCTGGAAATATTTTAATCCATAGCTGTCCTTCCCTTTTCATGTATCGCGTTGCGGCAACACGAGCTGCCTCTATCTGACGTGATGTAATGAAAACAGAATCTAAAGCTTTGATCCCAAACATACCATTGGAAAGTAAATGTCCTCTATTTGAAAGACCTTTCATACGTCCTTTCTGAGCTTTACGAAATTTTGTCTTTTTTGGTTGTAACATGATTTCTTAACCTATTATATTATTTACGACGACGTTGACGATTATTTCCGTTTCCAGAATTTGAACCTCCTTGCCCAGTTTTTTTTGACATTCCTACTAAAGGAGATAATTCGCGTTTACCATAAACTTCACCCTTCATTATCCAAACTTTAATTCCTAATCTACCATACGTTGTATGTGCTTCTACTAATGCGTAGTCTATGTCTGCACGAAATGTAGATAATGGGATACGCCCATCTTTGTATGATTCAGAACGGGCCATTTCTGCACCGTTTAAACGGCCTGAAATTTGAATTTTAATTCCCTCTGCATTCATTCGAGTTGCTGCAGCAATTGCCATCTTTATAGCACGTCTGTAAGAAATACGACTTTCAATTTGACGTGCAATACTTGCACCTACTAATTGAGCATCTAACTCTGGACGTTTTATTTCAAATATATTAATTTGAACTTCTTTTCCCGTAATCTTACGAAGCTCTTCCTTAAGCTTATCTACTTCTTGACCTGCTTTTCCGATAATAATACCTGGGCGTGCAGTTGTTATTGTAATTGTAATGATTTTTAGAGTACGCTCGATGATAACATTAGAAACGCTTGCTTTCGACAAACGAGCGTGAATGTATTTACGGATTTTATCATCTTCGGCAAGTTTATCACCGAAATCTCTACCTCCATACCAGTTGGAATCCCATCCTCTGATAATTCCTAAACGATTCCCAATAGGATTAGTTTTTTGTCCCATATTATGCTTCTATAATGTTAGATCCCAATACTACGGTAACGTGATTGGAACGTTTTCTAATTCGGTGAGCTCTTCCTTGAGGAGCAGGTCGTAAACGCTTTAACATACTCCCTCCATCCACACGGATTTCAGAAACGAAAAGGTTTGCTTTTTCAATATCGTCAGATTCATTTTTAGACTGCCAATTTGCAATGGCAGATAATAATAATTTTTCTAAGCGACGTGATGCTTCTTTTGGACTAAACTTTAAAATTGCTAAGGCCTTATTTATAGACTCTCCTCTAACTTGATCAGCGACTAAACGCATTTTTCGTGGTGAAGTTGGACAGTTATTTAATTTAGCAAAAGCAATTGATTTTTTTGCTTCTTTAAGCGCTTGAGCAGATTGTCTTTTACGATTTCCCATGAGTCCTTTATTTTTTGCCTTTATTTTTGGCGCCTGCATGTCCACGGAAATTACGTGTCAATGAAAATTCACCTAATTTATGACCTACCATGTTTTCTGTTATATAAACAGGAATAAATGTTTTTCCGTTATGAACTCCAATCGTTTGACCAACAAAATCTGGAGTAATAAGAGAGGCACGAGACCATGTCTTAATTACTGTTTTTTTATTTTCCTCTTTATTCTTAATCACTTTCTTTTCAAGACTGTGATGTACAAAAGGACCTTTTTTTAATGAACGAGCCATGATTTATTATTTTTTTCTGCGTTCAATAATGAACTTGTTACTTGACTTAGTTTTTGATCGAGTACGGAATCCTTTAGCCGGAATACCGTTACGAGATCTAGGATGTCCACCAGATGCCTTTCCTTCTCCACCACCCATAGGGTGATCAACAGGGTTCATCGCTACTGGTCTTGTGCGTGGTCTTCTTCCTAACCAACGTGAACGTCCTGCCTTTCCAGACACCAATAACTGATGGTCGGAATTAGATACTGCACCAATACTTGCGATACAGTTTACCAGGATCAAACGTGTTTCACCTGAAGGTAATTTAACGGTTGCAAATTTACCTTCACGTGCCATTAACTGAGCGAAAGCTCCTGCGCTACGTGCGATTGAAGCTCCTTTACCAGGACTCAGCTCAATACATGAGATAATGGTTCCTAATGGTATTTTAGAGAGAAAGAGTGTGTTTCCAATTTCTGGTGGTGCACTTTCACCTGAAACTATTTGTTGACCTACCTTCAATCCATTGGGAGCAATAATGTATCGCTTTTCACCATCTGTATATTCTATTAGTGCAATGAAAGCTGAACGGTTTGGATCGTATTCTATCGTTTTAACTTCGGCTGCAACATCAAATTTATTGCGTTTGAAATCTATAATACGGTATCGCTTCTTATGACCACCACCAATGTGACGTGCAGTCATTTTACCTTTATTATTTCTTCCCCCAGATCTTTTCTTGGGAGCCAATAAACTCTTTTCGGGCTTATCAGTAGTAATTGCGTCAAATCCATTTACTACTCTAAAACGCTGCGCGGGAGTTATCGGTTTTAATTTTCTTACTGACATCTGACGCTATTATAAGTTACTGTAAAAATCTATGGCATCCCCTTCAACTACATGCACAACGGCTTTCTTAGTAGCATTAGTTTTACCTTTCTGAATTCCTGTTTTGGTATAACGCATTTTGCGTTCTGGACCGTAATTCATTGTACGGACCTGTTCTACCGTTACTCCATAAGCAGCTTCAATCGCTTTTTTGATTTCAACTTTATTTGCTTTAGGATGTACTAAAAAAGTATAACGATTATGGAGCTCACTCCCTAACGTAGCCTTTTCAGTAATGATTGGTTTTATAATTATACTCATGATTATCGATTCAAAAGTGATTCAAGTCCTGCAATTGCACTTTCAGAAAAGATCAAACTGTTAGCGTTTGATATACTGTAAGTATTTAATTCTGAGTTAATTACAACTTTAGAATTCTTTAAATTACGAGAGGACAAATATACATTTTTATTCAACTCACCCAAGACCAAAACACTTTTTTTATCTGCCATTCCAAGGGCGGATAACATTTTAAGATAATTTTGAGTTTGTGGTTTATCCATTTTAAAATCTTCTAAAATCATAATTGATTTTAGATTTGCTTTAATACTTAGAGCAGATTTTCTAGCTAAACGCTTCACTTTTTTATTCACTTTTTGACTGTAATCTCTTGGTCTTGGGCCAAATACTCGACCTCCACCTTTAAACAAAGGGTTTTTAATACTACCTGCACGTGCTGTACCTGTTCCTTTTTGTTTCTTGATTTTACGAGTACTTCCAACAATATCAGCTCGTTCTTTTGACTTGTGCGTGCCTTGGCGTTTATTCGCCAAATGCTGCTTTACATCTAAATAAATAGCGTGATCGTTTGGTTCGATACCGAAGACTGCTTTGTCGAGCTTGATCTTTCTACCGGTTTCTTTTCCTTCTAAGTTTAGTACGTTTAATTCCATTATTTCTGAACGATTACGTATGCGTTTTTATGACCTGGTACACATCCTTTAACAACGAGAAGGTTCTTTTCAGCAACCACTTTCACCACTTTAAGATTTGGTACTTTCACTTTTACATTTCCCATTTGACCTGCCATGCGCATTCCTTTGAATACACGTGCAGGATAAGAAGCTGCTCCAATAGATCCGGGTGCTCTTAAACGATTGTGTTGTCCATGAGTAGCTTGACCAACCCCAGCAAAACCGTGGCGTTTAACTACCCCCTGGAAACCTTTCCCTTTAGAAGTACCTGAGACATCAACAAAGTCACCTTCAGCAAAATGCTCTACTGTGATAGTGTCACCTAAATTTAATTCTTCTTCAAAATTCTGGAATTCGACGAGCTTCTTTTTAGGTGAAGTGTTTGCTTTCTTGAAGTGACCTTCAGATGCTTTACCTACCTTTTTTTCTGCCTTGTCATCGAAACCCAGCTGAAGCGCTTCATACCCGTCAACCGCTTTGGTTCTGACTTGGGTAACCACGCATGGACCTACTTCTAATACCGTACAAGGAATATTCTTTCCTTTGTCGTCAAAGAGGCTAGTCATACCGATTTTCTTTCCTATTAACCCAGACATTGTTTTTATTTAAATTGTTAATTAATTTTATTTTCTTCTTTATCAGTCTAATTAAACTTTGATTTCTACCTCAACTCCACTTGGCAATTCAAGCTTCATTAAAGCATCAATTGTTTTTGAAGACGAACTATAAATGTCTAATAATCTTTTATACGAACATAATTTAAACTGCTCACGTGACTTTTTATTTACGTGAGGAGAACGCAATACAGTAAAAATTTTCTTGTGAGTTGGTAATGGAATTGGACCCGTTACAACTGCACCAGTTGTTTTAACTGTTTTTACGATTTTGTCAGCAGACTTATCTACCAAGTTATGGTCGTATGATTTTAATTTGATTCTAATTTTTTGACTCATGCTAATGCGATTTATACTTTTTTACCTTTTACTTCAGCTATTACGGCCTCAGAAATGTGTGAGGGTGTTTCAGCGTAATGTGAAAATTCCATTGTTGATGTTGCTCTACCTGATGACAGTGTACGTAATGAAGTAACATATCCAAACATTTCAGATAATGGGACTTCCGCCTTAACAACTTTAGCTCCTGCACGATCGTCCATAGCGCTAACTTGTCCACGACGTCGGTTTAAATCACCTACAATATCCCCCATGTTTTCTTCTGGAGTTAATGCCTCCAATTTCATGATAGGTTCCATAATAACAGCTTTAGCTGCTTTTGCAGATTCTTTAAAGCCAAGCTTTGCAGCTAACTCAAAAGAGAGTGAATCAGAATCTACAGGGTGGAATGATCCATCTTGTAAAGTAATTTTCATAGCGTCTAATTCGAATCCGGCCAAAGGACCGTTTTTCATGGCTTCTTTGAATCCCTTTTCAACAGAAGGAACATATTCTTTAGGAATATTACCTCCTTTAATTGTATTGATAAACTCAAGACCAGTCTTACCCTCTTCGGCAGGCTCAATAGTAAATACAATGTCTGCGAATTTACCACGGCCACCCGTTTGCTTTTTGTAAACCTCACGATGTTTTGCGGTAGCGGTAAGAGCTTCTTTATATTCAACTTGTGGTTGACCTTGGCTAACTTCAACCTTAAATTCACGACGGAGGCGGTCTACAATAATATCAAGGTGCAATTCTCCCATTCCTGAAATAATAGTTTGTCCAGAAGCTTCATCCGTTTTAACCTGAAACGTTGGATCTTCTTCTGCTAGTTTAGCTAAAGACATTCCTAATTTATCCACATCGGCTTTAGTCTTTGGTTCAACAGCGATTCCAATTACTGGATCAGGAAAGTCCATGCTTTCTAAAACAATAGGATGTTTTTCTGCGGAAAGCGTATCACCAGTCTTAATGGATTTAAATCCTACTGCTGCACCAATATCACCTGCCTCAATAAAATCAATTGAATTTTGCTTATTAGAGTGCATTTGGTAAATTCTCGAAATTCGTTCCTTATTTCCTGAGCGATTATTTAACACATAAGAACCGGCATCCAAACGACCAGAATAAACTCGGAAAAATGCAAGACGACCTACAAAAGGATCGGTAGCAATTTTAAAGGCTAAGGCAGCAAATGGTTCTGAAACATTAGGCTTACGAGAAGTCTCAAGTTCTGTATTTGGATCAGTACCTATAATCGCTTCTTTATCTTCTGGTGAAGGTAAGTAACGACATACAGCATCTAGTAAAAATTGTACTCCTTTGTTTTTAAATGATGAACCACAAATCATAGGTATAATACTCATGTCTTGTGTAGCAGCACGAAGTGCTTCGTGAATTTCATCTGAACTAATAGAATCTGGATCTTCAAAAAATTTCTCCAATAATCCTTCGTCATATTCAGCAACAGCTTCAATTAATTCAGCGCGGTATTTTTCAACCTCTGGAAGCATCTCTTCAGGTATTGGCACTTCATCAAAGGTAGACCCGTGATTATCTTCATGCCATACAATAGCTTTATTTGTAACTAAATCAACAATACCTTTGAAATCTTCTTCATCACCAATATTTAAAACAATTGGCACTGCGTTAGATTTTAACATTTCACGAACTTGCTTGCTGACATTTAAGAAGTTGGCGCCTTGACGATCCATTTTGTTAACAAAACCAATACGTGGCACTTTATAGTTGTCGGCTAATCTCCAGTTTGTTTCAGATTGAGGCTCTACACCATCTACTGCTGAAAATAAAAAAACTAATCCATCCAAAACTCGAAGTGATCGATTTACTTCAACCGTAAAGTCAACGTGACCAGGGGTATCAATAATATTAAAATGGTAAGGGTTAGAATCATCTGTGGGTTTTCCTTGATGTTGCGGAAAGTCCCATGTACAGGTGGTAGCAGCAGAAGTAATGGTAATGCCACGTTCTTGCTCTTGCTCCATCCAGTCCATTGTTGCGGCACCATCATGAACTTCGCCGATTTTATGACTTACTCCAGTATAGAATAGAACACGTTCAGTGGTCGTCGTTTTCCCAGCATCAATGTGAGCGGCAATTCCTATATTTCTTGTATATTTTAAATCTCTAGCCATTGCTATATATAGATATAGGTTTTATTAAAATCTAAAGTGTGAAAATGCTTTATTTGCTTCAGCCATTTTGTGTACATCCTGGCGTTTTTTAACGGCAGCACCTTCCTCTTTAGAAGCTGCAAGAACTTCATTGGCCAAACGAACGGCCATAGATTTTTCGTTACGTTTTCTAGAATAAGTAATTAACCATTTCATGGCTAGCGATACTTTTCTGTCAGGTCGAATTTGCATTGGAATTTGAAAAGTAGCTCCTCCAACTCTTCGGCTACGGACCTCAACATGGGGCATAACGTTAGAAAGAGCTTCCTTAAATAACTCTAAAGCTGATTTTTCTTCATCTTGCTTACGCTCATCTACTAGCTCAATGGCATCGTAAAATATTTTGAACGCTGTTGACTTTTTCCCGTCCCACATTAAGTTATTTACAAATCGTGTTACCAATTGATCATTAAACTTTGGATCTGGTAATAAGGGACGTTTTTTTGATTGTTTTTTTCTCATGATTCAGTAGTAAAAGATTTTACCGATTATTTTTTGGGTCTTTTGGCACCGTATTTAGAACGTCTTTGCAAACGACCTTCAACTCCGGCAGTATCCAACGCACCACGAACAATGTGGTAACGGACCCCCGGCAAATCTTTAACTCTTCCGCCTCGTACCAATACTATCGAGTGCTCTTGGAGGTTGTGTCCTTCTCCGGGAATGTAGGCATTGACTTCCTTTCCGTTGGTCAATCGAACACGCGCTACTTTACGCATTGCAGAGTTCGGTTTTTTTGGAGTAGTCGTGTAAACACGAGTACAAACACCTCTTCGTTGTGGACACGAATCCAAAGCAGCCGATTTACTCTTCTTGGTAATACTGACTCTTCCTTTTCGTACTAGTTGTGCAATAGTTGGCATATATATTATCTAATTTCCCGATTTTATGGGCGTGCAAATGTAGAATATTTTTTTGTTGTTTCAAACCCAACACCATAATTTTTTTAGTTTAATTCACAAAAACACTTTAGGTCAATAGATTTATGGAAATAGATACATTTATAAAGTAATATTTTTAAAACTAAAATTTTTAAAATAAAATAAATAGATTTGAAAAAAAAATGAAAGCATCCTTAACTTTTATATTTATTCTTCTTTGTTTTTTTAACGCTCAAAGTCAAGTTAGTAGAGAAGCTCTTCCCTTTGGAGTTAATTCTGATGGAAGATTAATTAGTGTGTTTGAAAATCTCAAGAACAAAACCAAAGGAAGTAAAATAAAAACAGATAAAATCTCTGGAAGCCCCTATTTTGAAGAAAGCTTTAAAACTGCTCAGATTGCGTATTTTGGCGAAATATTAAAAGAAAATATCTATATCCGATACAATGCATTTAGTGATGAAATGGAAATGGCTAAATCTGAATCCCAAACTAGCTCAGAAGATGCATTAATTAAAAATAAAAAAGTTACCTGTACAATTAACGGATATACATATAAATATTTAGCATATATAAAAGCGAATGAACAACCAGCAGTTGGATATGTTAAAGAACTCTTTAAAGGAAATAAGTTTTCCTTGTACGTAAGGGAAACAAAAGAATATAAAGAGGGAGTAAAAGCAAAATCTTCACTTGAGGGATCATTTCCACCAAGATTCATTGACAAAACAGATTATTACATTGCCCTAGGAGATGGTTCTTTAAAACAAACTAAACTTTCTAAGAAACATATTGTTAATACATTAAGCTCTTATGAACAAGAAATAAAGTCTTTCATTAATTTAAATAAGGTTAAGCTTAAAAATTCAAGTGATGTAATTAAATTATTCAACTTTTTAGAAGAGATCTAACTTATCATATTATTGTACAAGTAGCGCTAAAAGCTTAATAACTTAATTTTAATAAATTCTCATTTTTAAGTCCTTAATGTTGTTAAATTCTAACAAAATAAATGTGAAATGTTATAAATTCTTTGTTTTTAATTAATAAATTTTGATTTCTTTAACATTTCTGTATTTTAATTAATATATTAGCAGACTAAAATTCTTTTAAAATGAAACAACTATACTATTTAATGTCTCTGGCACTATGCGTTCAACTCGCAGTAGCTCAGAGTACAGTAACAGGTAATGTTATTGATGATCAAGGTGTGCCGCTTCCTGGTGCTACTGTCCTAGAAATAGGTACTAGTAATGGAACCACAACTGATTTTGACGGTAACTATTCCATCACAGTACAAGATGGAGCCTCAATCTCTGCAAGCTTTGTAGGGTATGACACAGCAACTGTAGTGGTTGCAGGTCAAGATTCAATTAACTTTTCTCTTCAGCAGGGTAATGAATTAGAGGAAGTAATTGTAACCTCCTTAGGTATTAAACGTGAAAAGCGAGCCTTAGGTTACGCGGTTTCTAAAGTAGAGACTGCTTCTATTGAGCAGCGTGCTGAAGGAGATATTGGTCGAGTACTTACAGGAAAAGCTTCTGGTGTTCAGATAACAAACCAAAGTGGTTTATCAGGATCAGGTACAAGTATTGTAATTCGTGGATTCAACTCTTTCTCACAAGGAAATCAACCTTTATTTATTGTAGATGGTGTTCCTTTTAGTACAGAGACAAATGCACAAGGTAGTTTTGTTAATGGAAATAACGGATCTTCTAGATTCCTTGACATTGACCCTAACAACATTGAAGAAGTAAGTGTATTAAAAGGTTTAGCTGCCGCAACACTATATGGAACTCAAGGACGAAATGGTGTAATCTTAATTACAACTAAATCTGGTAGTTCTGCAGGTGGGGAGCCACAAAAAAATGAGATCACGATTAACTCGTCTTATTTTAATGTAGAGTTTGCTTCTATGCCTGACTATCAAAGTCAATATGGAAATGGGTTTGACCAAGCTTTTGGATGGTTTTTCTCAAACTGGGGACCTAGCTTCGATGAAGGTGGACCTGCAGGATGGGCTGGCCAAAATTCAATAAATGGTACTCTTTCCGGACAACCTGGGTTTTTAAGACACCCATATACCACTGCAAGTAGTGCAACTGGAATACCTCAAATTTTAGGTGAACTAGGAATTGCTCCAGATGCAACTTATGAATGGAAAGCATATGACAGTGTTGGAAATTTCTTTAGAACAGGCCATGTATTTAGTAATAACGTAAACATTAGGGGGTCATCTAGCGATGGTTCTGCTAATTATAATATTAACTACGGTAACTTAGAAGATGTTGGATTTACTCCAGGTAATTCAGTAAACAGAAACACTTTAAGTTTTGGTGGAAATGCAAGGCTTGCAAATAAATTTACCGTTGGGGGAACATTAAACTTTACTCAAACTAAATTTCAAACTCCTCCAGTAGCTGCTAACTACGGTAGTAATGTAGGTGGTGAAGGAGCTTCGGTTTTTGCTAATGTATTTTACACTCCTCGAAGTGTAGATTTAATGGGTCTTCCTTGGGAAAATCCAAAAGATGGATCATCAATTTACTATAGACAGAATAATAGTATTCAAAATCCTAGATGGACTGTTAAAAATGCAGCCAACATTCAAAATACAAATCGTGTGTTTGGTTCAACTAATATTCAATATGGTCTTTCTGACAATCTTAATCTTTCTTATCGCTATGGTGTTGACGTTTATTCAGAGAATAACATCAACTATTCCAATAAAGGTGGAAAGACTGGAAGTACAGTAAATCAAAATGGTATTTATGAAACTTGGAATAACACTAAATCTATCTCCAATCACAATTTTAATTTAAATGGTGACTATGATGTTGATGATTTCGGAATCACTTTCAACGTAGGTCTTGAATCAAGAAGCGATACTTTTGACAGTAATGGAACAAGAAGTACTGGACAACAAGTTTATGGTGTATTACGCCACTTTAACTTTGAACAACAAGATGAAATTCAATACTTTCAAAGAAGAAACATTTTAGGAGCTTTCGTACAGGCTGAAATAGATTACGACCGATGGATTTATTTGAACCTTGCGGCACGAAAGGACTGGGTATCTAACCTTAATCCGGAAAATCAATCTATTGTGTATCCTTCTGTAAGTGTATCTTTCCTTCCTACTACATTATTTCCTGAATTAAAAGGAGATATAGTAAGTCTTTTAAAAATAAGAGCTGGTTATGGAACATCTGCTAACTTCCCAACTGGATATCCTGTTGCAGCGACACTTAATCTAGATACTCAATCATTTAAAAGTGGTGGAAACTTTATCATCTCAAATTCTTCAGGATCTGTTTTAGGTAATCCTAATTTAAAACCTGAACGTATCGATGAGATTGAAGCGGGTATTGAAGGTCGTTTCTTTAGAAGCAGAATGAGTTTAGATTTTTCTATTTATAGTAAGAATACTAATGATTTAATCATTGACCGTCCTCTTGATCCAACAACTGGATATACTTCTACTCAAACAAATATTGGTTTGATTGAGAACAGAGGGGTTGAATTAGATTTATCTTACGACTGGATCCAAAACAATGACGGTTTAAACTGGACAACCTCTTTAAACTGGTCTACTAATGACGCTATTGTGAAAGACTTAGGTGCAGATACTGACATAATTGTTTATGCTGGATTTGGAACTTTAGGAAACGCTGCTATTGTAGGAGAGTCACTAGGAACTATTATTGGTTCGTCTGTAACTAGATACAACTCAGATATTGAAAAATTCCGTTGGACAGGTGGTGGTGACAAGGTTGTGAATAACTCAGGTAGTTATGCCGAAACATTTACACCATCAATAATTGGTGATGCTAACCCTGATTGGATTGCAAATATTAGCAACAGTGTGTCTTACAAGAATTTTAGTTTTAATTTCTTATTTAACTACCAACAAGGTGGAGATATCTTTACTTATACAGTAGCGACATTACTAGGTCGTGGTCTATCAGCAGATACTTTGGATCGTGAATTAAGTTTCATTCTTCCAGGAGTAAATACTAATGGGGTAACAAACAGTAAGCAAATTAATAACTCAACTTTCTATTTTAGTAACGTATTGTACGGTCCTGACGAAATGTTAGTTTATGATGCTAGTCACTGGAGATTAGGTGAAATATCACTTTCTTATAGTCTTCCAAAAAGCTTAATTGAAAATACTCCTTTTGGAAATATTTCAATTACAGCTTCAGGATTTAACCTTGCTTATGATGCATACAACACACCTCCAGGAACAAATTTTGATCCTAACATTGCGGGTGTTGGTGTAGGTAACGGTAGAGGATTTGATTACCTTAATGGCCCTAGTGCTAAAAGATATGGTGCAAGTGTAAAACTTACATTCTAATAACAAAAAAACAGAAACATGAAATATACTAATTACATTTTAGGACTTTGTTTAAGTACTATGTTAGTGGTGACTTCTTGTGAAACTCTAGATATAGAGCTTACAGAAAACCCTAATGCCTTAAGTCCTAGTCAAGCGGATCCTGGGTTCTTTTTGAACTCAATCCAAGTAGACTTTGCGTACTGGGTTCACTCAATGGGAGACCGTGGTGGAGAACTAACACGTATAAACTACATGAACGGAAGAAATTATGACAATATTTATTCTCCAGATAGCTGGAATGGCCTTTGGTCATCTGCTTACCGTGGAATGCTAGAAGATATTCGATTAATGAATTTAATTGCAGAAGAAAGAGGATTGCAATTCGAAATTGGAATGGGAAAAGTTTTTCAATCCTATATAATGTTAACATTAGTTGACAATTTTGGAGATGTTCCTTACTCTGAAGCACTTAAAGGTGGTGAAGGGGTTTTAAACCCAGTATCAGATGATGGTGCGACAGTGTATGCTTCTGCTATCGCATTATTGGACAGTGCAATTGCTGATTTTAATGCAGGTGCTTTAGCTGGATCTTCAAATGATTTTTACTATGGTGGGAATTCAAGTAAATGGATTAAAGCTGCAAATAGTATCAAGAAAAAAGCTTTGTTGAATACAGGTGATCTTGCTGGTTATAATGCAATCTCTGATTACATTTCAACAGCAGCTGATGATTTCGAATTTCAGTGGGGTACAAATCAGGCAACTCCTGATACTAGACACCCTCTATACAGACAGAACTATACAAATACAGGAGGTGGTGAATATCAATCAAACTGGATAGTATTCAATATGCTTAACGGACATGCTGGAAATACTGATCCTCGATTACCATATTACTACTACAGACAGGTATCAGAAACTCCAGGTTTCGACAGTGCTGAAAACGAAGAAGTATTAGAATGTGGATTAACTGGATACTATGTGCCCCCTCAACTTAGAGGTGATGACACTCCTTTTTGTGCTCCAACTAATAGTGCAAGTAAACCAGCAGGTGGTTACTGGGGAAGAGATCATGGAAATGACAACGGGACTCCTCCCGATGGATTCTTAAGAACACTTCGTGGAACTTATCCAGCTGGTGGTAAATATGATGATAGATCTTTTGCTGGACAAGTTCTAGGAGCTGGTGAAAAAGGAGCAGGTATAACTCCTGTAATGTTATCGTCATGGATGCACTTTATGAATGCTGAAGTTGCTGTTGGTCAAGGTGATCTTGCTAAAGCGACTGCTGAAACGTTAACTGCGCTTACACAAGCCTTAGAGAAAACAGATGATCTAGGTGGTGACGCTTTGGCTACTGCTGATATAGACGCATATGTTGCTGCATTCACCTCGGATTGGAATGCTGCAGGACCTACTGCTGATAAGTTAGATATGTGGGCAACTGAATACTTTATTTCCATGGTTGGAAATGGTATAGACGCATACAACTCTTACAGAAGAAATGGATATCCAAGATCACTTCAACCTAATGTTGAACCAGATCCAGGAAGTTTTCCAACTACTCAATATTTTCCAGCTAATTTTGTGAACAACAATAAGAATGGTAGCCAGAGATCTTCTAAAAGCGATCGTGTATTCTGGAATACTTCTGGAGCAACTAACCTTAAATAATTAGTCAAATGAAAAAAATATCAATTCTTTTAGGACTTTTATTGGTAGTAACGTCTTGTTCTGAACCAGACAATCTAATCAATGATGTTCTCGATAATTATACAAATGGTGCTGTAATTAGAACGATTGCTTCATCAGGAGAATATAATTTTTATGCTCCTGCTGCCTCAATCTTTACAGCAACTATAGAAGAGCACGATACTGAAAATGGTGCTTTGATGCAGAACATAGAAATCTATGTTTCTTTAAACTCTGGTGCTGAATCATTATTCCAGACCTTGCAACCTAGTCAGTTTACTACAGGACCTACAGGTCTTCCTAGAACAGACATTAGCGTTAGTCTTGGAGATGCAATGACTACTCTTGGTCTGTCTAGTAGTCAGTATACTGGTGGAGATGCTGTAAATATTAGTTTAAAATTAAACCTTACAGACGGTAGATCTTTTGGAGCTGATCAAGCAACCGGATCAATGACTGGATCTTACTTTAAGTCGCCTTATAGGTATGCTAAAATAATAAAGTGTATTCCTTTATCTGCAGTACCTGGAATCTATACATTCAACATGGCTGATAGTTATGGTGATGGATGGCAATCAGGTCGTATAAAAGTAACGGTTGATGGAGTAAGTACCAACTATGGTATGCTTAGTCAATACGATGCTGTTGGTGCAGGTCAAAATGCCGGATTAGAACCGTATACAGGTAATACTTCAAGTGGTTATGCTACTCTAACGATTCCTGAAGGGGCTTCTACAATGGTATTTGAATGGGAGAATGACGATTATAATTCTGAATGTAGTTTTAATGTCGTATACACTGCACTTGACGGAAGCAATGAGCAAACTGCTTTAATTCAAAGTGTTGTTTCAGCCGGAGCTAAAACTTTAAGTATTTGCCAGTAAAAAATGCCTAAGTAATTTTTAAAAAAGGGAGACTTAATTGTCTCCCTTTTTTTTTGGTTATTTTTAAATAACTAGAGATAAAAAGATATGTAGTTTAAATACTATTGTCAGAAAAATTAAATTAGTTTTGATCAATGGAAACAGTAACAATATTTGGATTAAGAGCAATTCTAGAAGCAATTCAGTCAGGTAAGTCAATTGATCGGGTATGGCTTTTAAAAGGTACAAAGAGTACCTTATTTGAAGAATTACTGCATGTGCTTCGATCTAATAACATCGCATTTAGTTTTGTGCCTGTAGAGCGTTTAAATCGCTTTTCAGACAAAAATCATCAAGGGGCTGTGGCTAGGATTGCAGCTCTAGCTACTCTTGAAATGGAGCCTCTTATTGAAAAAATAATGGAAGCTAAAAAGAATCCAATTTTTGTGCTACTGGACGGAATCACAGATACCCGTAATTTTGGAGCTATTCTTCGCTCTGCAGCTGCCACCGGAGTTGATGCGATTTTTATACCAACCTCAGGGAGTGCTCCTTTAAACGGTGATGTAGTAAAAACTTCTGCTGGAGGTGCTTTTAAAGTACCTATTTCTAAAGTGCAACATTTGAAAGATGTTGTTTATTATTTAAAAGCACATGAGGTGCCCACACTAGGCATAACTGAAAAAACACCCATAACTATATATGAAGAAGATCTAAAGGGGCCTCTGGCACTTATTTTTGGCTCAGAGGACGTCGGTATTTCTGGGGGAATGCTTAAAATAATAGATCGAAAAGCTAAAATTCCAATGGTAGAGGGTATCGATTCATTAAATGTATCAGTAGCATGCGCCGTTGTTTTTTATGAAACCATACGTCAACGCGTATAGAAAAGTAAAAAACTTATATTTATAGCATGAATACTCCATTAGCTGAACGCATGCGACCAAAATCTTTAGCGGATTACTTTGGTCAGGATCATTTGGTTGGATCCCAAGGGAGTTTAACACAAATGATTACTAATGGCATCTTTCCTTCACTCATCTTTTGGGGGCCCCCTGGAACTGGAAAAACAACACTTGCACAATTATTAGCGCTAGAGAAAGAACGTCCATTCTATCAATTATCTGCAATAAATGCTGGGGTAAAAGAGATTCGTGAAATTATCCATAAAGCTGAACATTCAGGAGGTCTCTTTTCTGGCAAAAGCCCTATTTTATTTATTGATGAAATTCATAGGTTTAGTAAGTCTCAACAAGACTCTCTTTTAAATGCTGTTGAAAAGGGTGTTATAACCCTAATTGGTGCTACCACAGAAAACCCAAGTTTTGAAGTAATTAATGCACTACTATCTAGATGCCAGGTCTACATTCTTAACTCCTTAGAAAAAAAAGAACTAAAGAAAATTTTAACCCATGCACTTGAAAATGATGACTTTTTAAAAAAAATAGATATTCAATTAAATGAAACTGAAGCGCTGATTGAACTTGCAGGAGGAGATGCTCGTAAATTACTTTCACTATTAGAACTTGTTATTCAAGCCAATGGAAATAAAACAATAAAAATTACAAATGAAATGGTCTTTCAGACTGTGCAAACCAATAGTGTTTTATTTGATAAAAATGGTGATTTTCATTATGATATTGTTTCGGCATTTATTAAATCTATAAGAGGAAGTGATCCCAATGGAGGAATTTATTGGCTGGCAAGGATGATTGAAGCTGGAGAAGATATTGGGTTTATTGCTAGGCGTTTACTGATTTTTGCAGCTGAAGATATAGGTATTGCAAATCCAACTGCCTTAGTTTTAGCAAATAGTACATTTCAGGCTGTTACTAGCGTAGGATACCCCGAAGGTAGAATTTTACTTAGTGAATGTGTTATATACTTAGCTACATCACCAAAAAGCAATACTGCTTATAAAGCTATTAATGAGGCTCAAGAGAAAGTAAGACAAACTGGAAATCTACCAATACCACTTCATTTAAGAAATGCGCCAACTAAGCTTATGAAAGAGCTTGGTTATGGAGAAGATTATAAATATGCCCATGATTATAAAAATCAATTTATTGAACAAGAGTTCTTACCCGAAGAAATTAAAGGAACAACACTATACCAGCCGGGAGATAATCAAAAAGAAAAAAGTATTAGAGATTTTCTAAAAAGTAGGTGGAATAAAAAATATGGGTACTAAGTCTTTTTCCAGAAAAAAGGAGTGAAAAGAATAAGAACAGTAAATAATTCAAGACGTCCTAGTAACATTAAAAAAGATGCCCAAAATTTTCCGAAAGCAGGTAATTCACTATAATTTCCACTCGGTCCAAAATCACCAATAGCTGGCCCAACATTTCCTAATGTTGCAGCAGCAACTCCAATGGCATTTTCGAAATCTAATCCCAATAAACCAAATACTAAACTTCCTATTATGAAGGAAACCATATAGAGGATGAAGAAAGCTAATACATTTAAAATTATTTCCTGATTTACTATTCTTCCATTATACCTTGGTTGAATAATTGCATTTGGGTGTAAAGCGCGCTTTAATTCAAGTATACCACCTTTAATCATTAATAAATGTCTAACTACTTTTATTCCACCTGATGTGCTTCCAGCTGAACCTCCCAAAAACATTAGTCCAAAAAATAAAATAGTCAGAAAAGGTGTCCAAGCAGTATAATCCGAAGTGACAAATCCAGTAGTAGTAACTATAGATATAACCTGAAAAAATGCATGTCTTAATGAACTTTCAATCTTCCCCCATACCTGTGGACGGTCAAACAAACTATTGTTTAGGTCTACACTACTAATTAGAACAATGAAAACAATTAAAGAAAAAATAATAATTAATGTGAAATAGGTTTTAAACTCACTGTCTTTAAAAACTTTTTTTAGCTTTCCTTTAAAAGCAAAATAGCTTAATACAAAATTAGAGCCTGCTAAGAACATAAATATAATTATAATATAGTGTACCCAAGGCAAATGATTCCAGTGAGCTAAACTATTGTTTTTAGTTGAAAATCCTCCTGATGCCATTGTACTCATAGCATGATTAATCGCATCAAAAATTGACATTCCAGCAATACACAATAATAAGGCTTCTACTAATGTAAAGGAAACATAAATTATCCAAAGTCTTTTAGCTGTATCTGTAATTCGAGGATGCAATTTGTCACTATTGGGCCCTGGTGCTTCAGCAGAAAAGAGTTGCATCCCTCCTATACCTAATAAAGGTAAAATAGCTATTGCCAAAACAATTATTCCCATACCGCCAATCCAATGAGTCATACTCCGCCAAAACAAAATTCCAGCAGGGAGGGACTCTATGTCTGAAAGAATAGTGGCACCCGTTGCCGTATAGCCAGACATTGTTTCAAAAAAAGTAGAGGACATATCTACTATACTATCGGTCATAATAAAAGGAAGCATTCCCGTTATGGTCATTAATAACCATCCTAAGGTAACAATAAGGTACCCCTCTCTTTTTTGAATTTTTTTATTATGTCGTCTTCCAAACAACATCATTAATGCACCCATTGAAAGCACTATAAAGGCAGAAAGAGTTAATTCAAAAGTTACACCATCTGAGTATATAAAGCTAGTAAGTGCAGAAAAAAGCATTAGTCCTCCATTGAATAACAAAAGAATCCCCATTAAAAAAACAACGATCTTATAATTGAGACTATGCATGGAATGTTATAAAAATAAACTTTCAATTCGCTTAATAGATCGAGGCAAACAGCACACTACAATTCTGTCACCTGCACAAATAGTATAATCTCCTAGTGCAATAATACCTTCTCCCATCTTTAATAACGCCACCAATAATAGCTGTTCTGGGAAAATCAAGATCTTTAATCTTATAATTTGTTACTTTAGAATTCTCGTTAACTACAAATTCTAAAATTTCAGCATTTAAATTATTTAGAGTAGTCATGTCCACTACTTCTCCTCGTCGAATATACCTAAAAATGGTATTGGCTGTCAATAGTTTTTTATTAATAAGTGTATCTATTCCAATAGAATGAGACAATTGAAAATAATCCATATTTTCAACTAAAGCAATGGTTTTTTTAACATTTTTATTATGTGCCATAAGACATGACATGATATTGGTTTCAGAATTCTCAGTCACAGAAATAAAAGCATCCATAGACGAAAGATCCTCCTCTTCTAATAATTCAGCACTTCTACCATCTGCGTTAATAACCAAGGCATTTGGAAGTAAATCAGCCATTTCAAAAGCTTTCTTTTTGTTTTTTTCTATTAAAGTTACATTAAACTTTTTTTCGCATAATTCACGTGCAGTATTATATCCAATTCGGCCTCCACCTAAAATCATTATATTTTTAATTGAAGCTTTTGTCTTTCCTGTTAATTTATACAACTCTTCTACCCCTTCTTTTAGAGTAATAAAAAAAGCAGTGTCACCCTCTTCAAAACAGGTGTCTCCTCTAGGAATTATAGTATTTTGTGTTCCTTTACGTTGAATTGCAATAGGCATAAAATGTACGTCTGGGAAAATTAAGGCTGCTTCTTTTACGCTTTTACCTACAAATGGTACATCTTTAGCTAAACTTGTTCCAATAAGGGTTAAAGCACCGTTTTCAAAACCATAACTATTTGAAAATGCAGATTGATCTAACAGTTGTTGAATTTCAGTAGCTGCGAGTTCTTCCGGTGAGATTAATTCATCCACTCCAATTTCTTTAAAGCTAATGGTGTCTTTAGCGTTTATAAATTCAATGTTAGAAATTCTAGCAATAGTCTTTTTGCTACCTAGCTGTTTTGCTAATGCGCATACTGTTATATTGATTGCTTCTTCAGAAGTTACTGCTATAAAAAGGTCAGAACTAGCAACTTGAGACTCTTGCATAACAGCCAAAGACATAGCATTACCGCGAATTCCACGAATATCTAAATGAGATTGAGCGTAATTTAAACGATCCTTATCGGTATCTATTAAAGTGATATCTAAAGATTCAAAAGAAAGGAGCTTCGCTAAATGAAACCCTACCTCGCCACCGCCTGCGATAATTATTTTCATAAGTATGTATCGAAATACCGTTCAAATATACAAATATTAGTTTTTGAAGCATAAATATTAAGAGCAACATCCTATTCAAATTAGTATCTTTGACCGTCACTATGAAGAAAACAATAAAACCGGATCAAAATAATCCTGAAGCTAAAAAAAAACAAGTCACCCAGATGTTTGATGGGATTTCTAAAAGTTATGATTTGCTTAATAGAATTATAACCCTTGGTGTAGATATTATTTGGCGTAAAAGAGTTGTGAATATCTTGAAAAAAGAAGCTCATGACACTATTTTGGATATAGCCACTGGAACTGGTGATTTGGTAATTGCGCTTGCTAAAATTGAAACTAGTAAAATTATAGGGCTTGACATTTCACCTGGAATGCTAGAAATCGGAAAAGAAAAAGTAATTACACATGATTTAACGCATCGAATTGACATGCAATTAGGTGATTCTGAGATGCTTCATTATAATGATGAATATTTTGATGCTGTTACTGTAGCTTTTGGTGTTAGAAATTTCGAAAACTTAGACAAAGGATTATCAGAAATTCTTAGAGTGCTAAAATCAAATGGTACATTAGTTATCTTAGAAACAGCAGTCCCAAAAAACAACGTATTAAAAGCTTTATACAACTTGTACACTCAAAATGTAATGCCGTTTCTTGGAAAACTTTTTTCAAAAGATAAAAGTGCATATCAATATTTGTCAGATTCTGCTGCTTCCTTTCCCTATGGAGAAGCCTTCAACAATATTTTACGTAAAAATGGGTTTATATCAGTAGAAGATAAGCCACAAACATTAGGGATAGCTTCCATTTATTTTGCTAAAAAAGCGTAAAAGACCTTTTCTTGTAACCATTTTAATCTGCCTTTCTTTTTCTTGGGGATCATATTCTCAATACCCTACAGTTAAAGAACGTATTATTAACCTTCCGAATTTTGATAAAAAAGCTATTCATTATGGATATTTCCTTGGTTTAAATCAATATGATTTTAAATTTGAATATATAAACAATTTCTATAAAGAATTTAACTACAAAGATATTATTGTAACTCCAAAAACAGGTTTTGTAGTTGGACTCGTTGGGGATTTGCGCATCAATAAATATTTAAATCTTAGATTTGAACCTGGCCTCTATTACAGTTCTCGTGAATTAAAATATCCAGAATTTCCAGAATTTACAAAAGAATCAGATCAGAGAAGAGAAATTAAATCTACTTACATTCATTTACCCCTTCTAATTAAAGTAAGTGCCAAAAGAATTAATAATTTCAAGCCCTTTGTAATGGCTGGAATTTCAACAGATTTCAATCTTTCTAGTAATCAAAAAAATAGAAATGATAATGCAGGTAATATTTTTAGAGTTACTGATCAAAACCTTAATTATGAGTTAGGTTTAGGATTTGACTTTTACCTATATTATTTCAAGTTTTCTCCATCCTTACGTGGAATCTTTTCATTCCAAAATGAATTGATTCCTGATGCAGATCCCACAAGTCCATGGACAGGAAAGATAAATAAAATGCTTAGTCGTGGTATTGCAGTAATTATAACTTTTGAATAATTATCTACCCCTAAAAATTTCACTTAAAAAAATTGCTCCAGCTATTGCAACATTTAAACTCTCCGCTCCTCTTCCTTTTCTGAAATTTGGAATTGATATTTTGTGATTAACTATTTCATCTATTTCTGCTGAAATTCCGTGCGATTCACTTCCAAAAACTATGGTTGCTTGCTCAGAGAAGCTTGAAGAATATAATGACTCTCCACCAAAATCTGCACTATATATAGGCTTTTTAAGATCCCGCAATGTAGTCGATAAATCTTTTTCATAACGGCATTGAACTCTAACGATCGATCCCATAGAAGCTTGAACAACTTTTGAATTGAAACAATCTACTGTTGAACTACTACAAATTAGTTCAGAAAGACCAAACCAATCACATAGACGAATAAGGGTACCTAAATTTCCAGGATCACTTACTCCATCAACTGCAATAGTAATATTAGAAATAATCGGAAATATTGCATCGGGAAATTTAAATACTCCCAAAACAGGACTTGGCGACTTAAAATGAGTGATTTTTATCATTTCAGCAGTATTTACTAGAACTGTTTTTGGAAAGAAATTAGGGACGGTTGAAAATAAAAAAACACATTCCCAAGAAGCAGAAAGTATCTCCTCAACTACTTTTTCACCTTCAGCCACAAAATATCCAGATGATAATCTATATTTTTTTTGCTTTAATTGAAGGATTTGCTTCCGTTGATTATTACTGACCATAAAAATGACTTATTTTTGAAGTAAATACTATTGAGTGTATCGCTTCTTAACAAAACTAATCATTATATTAATATTGACCCTCACCATAGTGGGATGTTCTAGTTCACGAGAGTTAAGGATACAAGAAATTCAAATAGATAAGGTTGAAATTTTTGAAAATGAAGTTTTATTAAAAAATGATCCTGTTAATTTTATAATTACAACCCCACCAAATAAAAAAATTTTAGGGATTCCGGTGACTAAAATTTTATATGAAGCGGCGCATCCTGAACCTACTATAAGATTTAACGATTGGCTTGCTAAAAAAGAAAATAGAAGCAAACAACTTGAGAGGTGGTTATCAAAAAAGCAACTTATAGCTATTGAAAAATATATTGTAAAATTTAATGATTGGCTCAAAAAAAAAGGAGAATCTCCAGCAATTATTGATAGTTTAGAAATAAAAAAAACTAAAAATAGAATTACACAATATTACAAAAATCTTGGCTATTTTGACATTGAAGTTTTCTCAGACACTCTTCAATCTAGCCTTAACAAAGTTACCCTTACCTATCAAATTCTTCCAAATAAGAAATACCTCCTAGATTCAATTACAACTCTTATAAAATCAGCTCAACTAGATTCGATTTACAATGCAAATAAAAATGAAGGATACATAAAAATGGGGCAACCCTTCGAAATCAAAAGTTTTGAGAGAGAACGAGAACGACTTATCACTCTGTTTAGGAATAATGGTATTTATGATTTCCAGCAAAATAGTATTCAATTTACAGCGTCTATAGACAGTACTGGACAAGACACTAAAATTCCCGTTAATATTCAAATTGACAACATACAAAAACGGATCAATGATACCCTGATTGAAATTCCATATACTCTCCATAAAATCAAGAAAATTGAAGTGTTTATTGAAAATCGAAAAGAACAAGGAATTAACAAACCGTTTACAGATTCGATAAACTACAACAACCTAACCATTTTTAGTAAAGGAAAACTCAAATACAAACCCAAAGCTATTGCTTCAGGAATTTCAATAAAAAAAGGAGCTCTTTACAGTGATGAAGATCGCAACGTTTCTTATAGGTATTTTACAAGTCTCAAAAATTTTAAATATCCTAGTATAAATTACTCTAAAATTCCTGCTAAAAAAAATGCTCTTAAAGCCTCACTATTTCTATCTCCAAGAGAGCGGTTCTCTTTAGGTTTTGACCTAGATCTTTCCCATTCTAATATTCAAGACTTTGGATTAGGCCTGGGAAGTGGATTAGGAATCCGAAATGTTTTTAGAGGTGCCGAAATATTAGAATTAAACATTAAGAATACACTAGGAGCCTCAAGGGATATTGCACAAACAGGTGATCAGTTTTTTAATATATTTGAATTAGGTGCTGATTTAAAATTAAGTATTCCTAGAATACTTATTCCTTTTATACAAAAAGAATGGATTCCAAGGACTATGAATCCAAAAACAGAAATTATAGTGGGTAGTAGTTTTCAGCAAAACATTGGTCTTGATAAGCAATTTTTTAAAGGAACCTATCAATTCGACTGGCAACCTAATGGTGCGAAGAAAATTCAAATAAAACTGCTTGATTTAGAATTTGTTAACAATCAAAACGTTACTAATTATTTTAATGTATACAAAAATTCTTACGATCGATTAAATACAATTTCTCAAAGTTATAATTTTGAAACCTCATGGGTAGACGAAAATAATAATTTAACCATCCCTGATGGAGCATCAAATTTTATAAATGCTGTTTTAGAGAATCAAACTCTTTTAGAAATTGATGATAATGAATTTAAATTAGTAAATACAGCTAAAGAAAGACAAGCTAGGCTCACTAGCAATAATTTGATTTTAGCCTCTTCTATTAACTTAAATCTAAATAGTCAAGAGAGTATTTTTGATGAAAATTTTTATCAGTTTCGATGGAAAACCACATTAGCCGGAAATTTATTAAATAAAATAATTTCAAGTATGAGGGGTCCTAAAAATGATCAAGGACAAAACCTCTTAGGGGGACTAAGCCCCTCTCAGTATATCAAAACAGAATTTGATTACATTAAACACTTATCATTGGGAAGAGAAAGGGTTTTTGCCCTGCATGCGTTTACTGGTATTGCTATTCCTTATGGAAATTCTACCAACATGCCCTTTGCACGGTCTTTCTTTTCTGGAGGAGCAAATGACAACAGAGCATGGAAGGCCTATAAATTAGGTCCTGGTAGTAGTAGTAACATTAATGAGTTTAATGAAGCCAACCTTAAGCTTACTCTTAGTTTAGAATATCGTTTTCCTATTGCTGGACCTATCAAAGGAGCCCTATTTATTGATACTGGTAATATTTGGAATATATGGGATGATGTCGAAAATCTAGATATGAAATTTGAGGGTTTGCAAGACTTGTCCGAAATGGCTATTGGTTCTGGAATAGGATTTCGATATGACTTTGATTTTTTTGTTTTTAGATTTGATACAGGTTTTAAAACCTATAATCCAGCCTTGTCATCTAATAAAAGATGGTGGTCAGAATACAATTTAAAAAGTGCCGTTTTTAATATAGGTATCAATTATCCATTCTAAAATGAAAAAGTTTAATATTTTTGTCCGAAACTAAATTTAATTAATGAATCATTCTATTCCCACTGGTGTAATTACTGGTAAGCAAGTCCAAGAAGTTTTTAAACTTGCCAAAGCAAAATCATTTGCAATCCCTGCAGTCAATGTTATTGGTAGCAATACCATTAACGCTGTATTAGAAACAGCGGCTAAATTAAATAGTCCTGTTATTATCCAATTTTCAAATGGCGGCGCTCAATTTAATGCAGGAAAAGGACTTTCCAATGAAGGAGAAAAAGCTGCAATTGCTGGAGCAATAGCAGGTGCTAAGCATGTCCATGAGTTAGCTGTTTCGTATGGTGCATCTGTAATCCTTCATACTGACCACTGTGCAAAAAAATTATTGCCTTGGATTGATGGATTATTGGATGCAAGTGAGGTTTTTTATGCCCAACACGGTAAATCTCTATTCAGCTCGCACATGATTGACCTTTCAGAAGATCCTATTGAAGAAAATATTGCCATTTGTAAAGAATATCTTACTCGAATGTCTAAAATGGATATGACTCTTGAAATTGAATTAGGAATTACAGGAGGTGAGGAAGATGGAGTTGATAACAGTGACATTGATGCCTCAAAATTATACACACAACCTGAAGAGGTAGCATATGCCTTTGAAGAATTAAGTAAAATTAGCCCTCAGTTTACAATTGCAGCTGCTTTTGGAAATGTGCATGGTGTATATAAGCCTGGAAATGTTAAATTGACACCAAAAATATTAAAAAACTCTCAAGAATTTATTTCGAAAAAATATAATCTGTCTGAAAACCATGTAGATTTTGTCTTTCATGGTGGTTCAGGTTCATCTCAGAATGAAATCCAAGAATCTATTGGATATGGAGTAATAAAAATGAATATTGATACTGATTTGCAATTTGCTTTCACAGAGGGAATTCGTGATTACATGAATGAAAAAGTGGAATACCTAAGAACTCAAATTGGTAACCCTGAAGGCAAGGAACATCCTAATAAAAAAAATTACGATCCAAGAAAATGGCTTCGATTAGGAGAAGATACTTTTAGAGCGCGTTTATCACAAGCTTTTGAAGATTTAAATAATATTAATACTCTCTAGACTAATTTATATATTTAAATTGTTAAGTAAAAAAAAATCGCATGAGTTGGTTTAAACGTAGTGAGAAAGGAATTCATACAAAAACCGAAGAAAAAAAGGACATTCCTAAAGGTTTGTGGTACAGAACTCCCACAGGAAAAGTTATTGAGGCACAAGAGCTTGCTGAAAATAATTATGTGAGTCCAGAAGACGATTACCATGTTCATATTGGAAGTAAAGAATATTTTGAAATACTTTTTGACAACAATGAGTTCAGAGAGCTTGATGAAAAATTAAAATCAAAAGATTTTTTAAAATTCATTGATTCTAAAAAATACATTGACCGTTTAAAAGAAGCACATAAAAAAACTGGATTATATGATGCTATTAGAACAGCAGTTGGATTTTCGAAAGGAAAAAAAATTGTTGTAGCATGTATGGATTTTAAATTTATTGGGGGCTCGATGGGGTCCGTTGTAGGTGAAAAAATTGTAAGAGCAGCGAATCATTCCATTAAACATAAACTACCGCTTGTGATTATTTCAAAATCAGGAGGTGCAAGAATGATGGAATCTGCAACCTCCCTGATGCAAATGGCTAAAACTTCAGCTAAATTAGCAGAACTTGCAGAAGCAAAATTACCCTATATATCTTTGTGTACAGATCCTACAACGGGAGGCATCACCGCATCTTATGCTATGTTGGGTGATATTAATATTGCTGAGCCTAAAGCACTAATTGCTTTTGCAGGACCTCGTGTTGTAAAAGACACCACCGGAAAAGAATTACCTGAAGGGTTTCAAACCAGTGAATTTCAGTTAGAAAAAGGCTTCCTAGACTTTATTACTCACAGGAATGAACTGAAAAATAAAATTAATTTATACATTGATTTGATTTTAAATCAGCCTCTCAGAAAATAATGTATTTCTAAAATAGAATATAACTTACAGCAAGGCATTGTCAACTTAAGCTTTAATAGTACATTTGTGGTTCGTTAAACAACGAGTTACATAATAATCATTAAAATAATATTTGCATGTACAATTCAAAAGAAGTAAAAGCAGACATCTTTAAAAAACACGGGAAGTCTAAAAATGATACTGGATCAGCAGAAGGACAAATTGCTTTATTTACTCACCGTATCAATCACCTATCAGGCCACTTAAAAACAAATCGTAAAGATTACAACACGGAGCGGTCTCTAGTGAATCTAGTAGGGAAACGTCGTAGTCTATTAGATTATTTGAAAGACAAGGACATAGAACGTTATCGTGCTATTGTTATTGAATTAGGTTTACGTAAATAAAATCTGAAACATATACTGAATCTTAGTTTTTCATTGGTTGCTTCAACACACAACAAAAGTTTTAACCAAATAATGAAAAATGATTCCAAAAACATTTAAACAAGAAATCCGTCTTGAAGACGGTAGAATAATTACACTTGAAACCGGTAAATTAGCTAAACAAGCTGATGGCTCTGTAGTCGTCCGTATGGGTGACTGTATGTTACTTGCTACTGCAGTTTCTGCTCGTAAACAAAGTCCCGTAGACTTTCTACCACTCACAGTTGATTATCGAGAAAAGTTTGCTGCTGCAGGAAAATTTCCTGGCGGTTTTTTCAAGAGAGAAGCGCGTCCTAGTGATGGTGAAGTACTTACCATGAGACTTGTAGACCGTGTATTACGCCCACTTTTCCCAAAAGACTATCACGCAGAAACACAAGTAATGATTCAACTAATGTCTCATGATGAAAATGTAATGCCAGATTCCTTAGCTGGGTTGGCTGCCTCAACTGCAATTCAACTTTCAGATATTCCGTTCGAATATCCAATTTCTGAGGTACGTGTTGCTCGTGTAGATGGAATGTTTATTGTTAACCCAAGTAGAGAGCAATTAGCAACTTCTGATATTGATATCATGATTGGTGCAAGTGCAGACTCCGTTGCAATGGTTGAAGGTGAATTTGATGAAATCTCTGAAGAAGAAATGCTTGACGCAATTGCTTTTGGGCATGAGGCGATTAAAGATCAAGTCAAAGCTCAAATTGCTTTAGCAGAATCAGTTGGTAAAAAAGTAGTGCGTACTTACGAAGAAGAAGAAAAAGATGAGGCACTAGAAAAAGAAATTTATAATGCAACTTATAAAAAATACTATGAGGTAGCTAAAAAAGGACTTTCTAAGTCTGAACGGTCTGAGCAATTTACTGAGATCAAAGAAGCCTCTAAAGCAACACTTAATGAAGAAGTTGTTTTAGAAAAAAAAGATTTAGTATCCCGCTACCATAATAGTGCACAGAAAAAAGCAGTACGTGATCTAGTTCTTGAAGAAGGAATTCGTTTAGATGGAAGAAAAACAACGGATATTCGTCCGATTTGGTGTGAAGTAGATTATCTACCCTCTACCCACGGTTCAGCACTTTTTACTAGAGGAGAAACACAAGCGCTAGCTACCGCAACGCTTGGAACTTCTAGGGAAGCAAATATGATTGATTCACCTTCTCATCAAGGAGAGGAAACTTTTTATTTACATTACAATTTTCCGCCTTTTTGTACTGGAGAAGCTAGACCCCTTCGCGGAACTTCAAGACGTGAAGTTGGACATGGTAACTTAGCTCAACGTGCTTTGAAAAAGGTTATGCCAGACAACTGTCCCTATACAGTTCGAATTGTATCAGAAGTTCTTGAATCAAATGGTTCTTCATCCATGGCAACAGTATGTGCTGGTACTATGGCACTTATGGATGCTGGAGTTCAAATCAAAAAACCTGTATCAGGAATTGCTATGGGGTTAATAACAGATGGTGATCGTTTTGCGGTACTTTCAGATATTTTAGGAGATGAAGATCACCTAGGGGATATGGACTTTAAAGTAACTGGAACTGCCGATGGAATCACTGCTTGTCAAATGGATATTAAAATCAAAGGCTTACGTTTTGATATTATGACACAAGCATTAAATCAGGCTAGAAGTGGAAGATTGCATATTTTAGAAGAACTCATTAGTACTATAAAAACTCCAAATGAGGATGTGAAAGCTCATGCTCCTAAAATGATTAACAGAAGAATCCCTAACGATTTCATAGGTTCTATGATTGGTCCTGGTGGAAAAGTAATTCAAGAACTTCAAAAAGAATCAGGTTGTACTATTGTTATAACAGAAGACCCTGTTACCGAAGAAGGTATAATTGAAATTTTAGGAACATCACCAGAAGGAATTGCGATGGTAGAAGCTAAAATTGATTCGGTTACCTTTAAGCCTATTGTCGGAAATACCTACCAAGTAAAAGTTATTAAGATGCTTGATTTTGGTGCAGTAGTAGAATATCTTGATGCACCAGGAAATGAAGTTCTTTTGCATGTTAGTGAGTTAGCATGGGAACGCACAGAAAATGTAGCAGATGTTGTAAGCATGGGTGACACTTTAGAAGTCAAATATTTTGGTAAAGATCCAAGAACTCGTAAAGAAAAAGTGTCCCGTAAAGCTTTATTACCAAGACCTGAGAAAAAAGATTAATTATTTAATCAATTATTGTAACATTCCTTTGTTTTGAACGTATTCATTATATAAAGGCATAGCTATAAGATATGAGACAACTAAAAATTACAAAGCAAGTAACCAATCGAGAAACTGCTTCCTTGGATAAATATCTCCAAGAAATTGGAAAAGTAGATTTAATTACTGCAGAAGAAGAAGTAGAATTAGCACAACGTATCAAGGCTGGAGATCAAATTGCTCTTGAAAAACTAACCAAAGCTAACCTTAGATTTGTGGTCTCTGTTGCAAAACAATACCAAAATCAAGGCCTAACCCTTCCTGATTTGATAAATGAAGGGAATTTGGGTTTAATTAAAGCTGCACAACGTTTTGATGAAACTCGTGGTTTTAAATTCATATCGTATGCAGTGTGGTGGATACGTCAATCCATTTTACAAGCGCTGGCTGAACAATCTCGTATTGTAAGGCTGCCGCTTAATAAAATTGGTTCGATTAATAAAATTAATAAAACTTATGCCTTTTTGGAACAAGCCCATGAACGTGCTCCCTCTGCAGAAGAGATTGCAAAAGAATTGGACATGACCATTAATGATGTAAAAGAATCGCTCAAAAACTCTGGAAGACATGTCTCTATGGATGCACCTTTAGTAGAAGGCGAGGATTCAAATTTATATGACGTGCTTAATAGTGGGGAGTCTCCTAATCCAGACAAAGCATTGTTGCATGAATCACTTCGTACCGAAATAGAACGTGCTTTAGAAACCCTTACACCTAGAGAAGCAGATGTAGTTCGTTTGTATTTCGGGTTAGGAAATCAACATGCAATGACTTTAGAGGAAATCGGAGAAACGTTTGATCTTACCAGAGAACGTGTTAGACAAATTAAAGAGAAAGCCATTCGTAGATTAAAGCACACCTCGCGAAGCAAAATTCTAAAAACCTATTTAGGTTAAAATAAAAAGGCAACCCTAGGGTTGCCTTTTTTGTATATTTGTATTTTAAAAATAAAAAAATGTCGGTAATTATAGCGCCTTCAATTCTAGCTGCAGACTTTGCTAATCTTGAACGTGATTCAAAAATGGTCAATAATAGTGATGCTGATTGGTTTCATATTGACATAATGGATGGGGTTTTTGTCCCCAACATCTCATTTGGAATGCCTGTCTTAGCCGCCATCCAAAAACATGCTACTAAGCCCCTTGATGTTCATTTGATGATTGTAGATCCAGATCGATATATAGAAACATTTGCAAGCCTTGGCGCGAAAATATTAACGGTACATTTTGAGGCATGTGATCATTTACATAGAACAATACAAAAAATAAAATCTTGTGGAATGAAAGCTGGTTTAGCTTTAAACCCTCATACACCAATCAATAATTTGTCTAGCATCATTCAAGACCTGGATCTAGTATGTATTATGAGTGTCAATCCGGGCTTTGGTGGGCAATCTTTTATTCAAAACACGTACAATAAAGTGAAAGAACTAAAAAATCTCATTATACATCATAAATCAGCTTGTTTAGTAGAAATTGATGGTGGAGTCACCGATACAAATGCAGCACAACTAATATCGTGTGGAGCAGATATTTTAGTCGCAGGTAGCTATGTGTTTAGTGCAGAAAATCCTGAAGAAAAAATAAAGTTATTAAAAGAAATATAAATTTTAAAAAATATTTAAAATCTATTGTAAAAAAAGCACTTTTAATTTAGGAAGAAATTGAACTCTTCTGTTTTCTGCACGTCCTTCCTTAGATTCATTGTTACTTATCGGCTCGGCTTCACCAAGGCCTCTTACCTCTAATCGATCTTTTGAAACACCTATTTTAACAAGATACGCTTTCACCGCTTGAGCACGCTTAATAGACAATTCAATATTATAGGCATCGTCACCATCAGAAGAGGCGTAGCCTTCAACGATTAAAATATCCCCAGGGTATTCTTCTAATAACTCCTTAATTTGGTAGAGTATATTTTGTGTCTTTTTTCCAAGAATCTTATCACTATTTGCCGGAAAATTAATTCGTAAACCAAATTTATTTAAGGTAGCTAAAATTTCTTTTGATAATTCAGGACATCCATTATTCACAATGGTTCCTTTTTCATCCTTACAAGCATCAATATTATCTAGAACACCATCACCATCAGTATCCGCCCATGGACATCCTCCGTTAGCAATATCTCCTGCTATTTCAGGACATTTATCTTCGTTGTCAGAAACACCGTCACTATCGGTATCAGGACATCCGTTCATTTCTGCCATACCAGCAATATCTGGACATATATCGTCAATATCAGCTACACCATCACCATCACCATCAGGACAGCCTTGTAAAGCCTCTGTTCCAGCTTCTTCTGGACAACGATCTTTATTGTCAGGAATACCATCTCCATCAGAATCTGGACATCCGTTAAATTCTTTTAAACCAGGTACATCTGGACATTCATCTTTTTCATCAGAAACACCATCCTTGTCAGCATCACCAGCACCAAAACTATAACTCAATCCTACAATATGTTGAAGATGATTATACCCATCTCCTTCTATGTCTGATCTATAAGAAGCACTCACATTAATAGCAAGTTTATCATTTAAATCAAAGTTCACTCCAATACCACCAAGTCCAGTTCTACTGGTTTCTTTTGATGGGAGTAAACCTTCATTATCAGCATTAGTAGAGAATCTAGAAACTCCAAATCCAGCGAATAAATAGGGTGATATTTTACCGTCAGAAAGGTTATATTTCACTACACCATCGATAGATGAATAGCCAAGGTCTTCAGGAGTGTTTTTTATATTATTAAGAGAATACTGTGCTCCTAAGGAGAATCCTACACCTAAGTAGCGTGATAAGCTTAAGGCGGGCACCCCAATATTCAAGCCTGAGTCTATATCACCACCTTGAATATTAATGAGATCAACTCCAACACCAATTACCCAAGGTTTATCAGAATTCTGAGAAATTCCTAATTGGAAAAATAATAAAAACGCTAGGCTGAAAAATATTTTAATGAAACGATTCATACTAAAAGGAGATTACGATAATTAAGTAAAACAAAAATAAGAAAGTTATTGCGTAATTAAGAATTGTCTTAGCACAATTATCAAGGTTTTTAAATCAGTTATTAATCTAAATCCTCACCAGACTTAAATATTTTTGGAAATTTCTTCTCAATCCAATCTGGAATATAATTTTGATTTTTATCTTCCTCCATTCCTGTTGCAGTCGAGATTACGGCATATAAAATAACGCCTCCTACTAAGACTACAGCTCCAATAATTACAATAGTTATTTCACTCATAATTTATTATTTGATATGTAAAGTACGAAAAAAAATGTTTTAGTTTATAAATTATAATTTGAAGGTTTTCATTAAGTCCTCATCCAGTATTTTTTTTAGATAAAAAAGTACTTCTTTTGCATTATCTATTGAAAATACTAGTGGCGGTTTTATTTTTAAAACATTATTCTCGGGTCCGTCAGTACTCATTAAAATTCCATAATCTTTCATTCGATTTACTAAGTAAGAAGCATGTAACCCAAGTGGAATTAAATTTGAATCTACCAATTCTATTCCTAGAAAAAGTCCTTGCCCACGAATATCGCCTATTATCGGATATTTTTTTGAAAGGATTTGAAGTTCTTTTTTTAAGAAATTTCCAACGATTAATGCCTTTTTTTGAAGGTTTTCGTCTTCAACTACCTCCAAAACTGTTTGTGAAATAATAGAAGAAACAGGATTTCCTCCAAAAGTGTTAAAAAATTCCATCCCATTAGCAAATTTTTCAGCAACCTCAACTGTACATGCAACTGCAGCTATAGGATGTCCATTACCTAATGGTTTACCTATGGTAACAATATCTGGAACTACATCATGTAGTTGAAATCCCCAATAATTACTTCCTGTTCTTCCAAGTCCTGTTTGAACTTCATCAGAAATACATAATCCCCCTGCATTTTTAACTAAGCTATAGGCCTCTTTTAAAAATCCTTTAGGCAATTCAATTTGTCCACCACAACTAATAATTGGCTCTACGATGAATGCTCCAACTTGCTGATTAGAATTTTCAATTTGATTAATTAAGTTCTTAACTTCCTTAGCATATAAAGAGCCCGTATTTTCTCCTCTGTATTTTCCTCTAAAAGAATCGGGTAATGGAAAAACATGAACGTTTTTTGGTGCTCCAGTACCACCTTTTCCATCAAATTTATAAGAACTAATATCCACACACATGTTTGTATTACCGTGATATCCAACCTCAGATACTATAATTTCTTCTGATTTTGTAACTGTTTTGACCATTCGAATTGCTAATTCATTAGCCTCACTTCCTGAATTAACAAAATGTATAACTACTAATTCAGGTGGTAATTTTCCAACAAGACTTTTGGCTAAGGTCGTTATATGTTCATGTAAATATCGAGTGTTAGTATTTAATAATCCCATTTGTAACTGACCAGCTTTGACAACCTTGGGGTGCTCATGTCCAACATGTGCAACATTATTTACGGTATCTATAAATTTTCTTCCCTTATTATCGATTAAATATACCCCTTCACCTCTTACAATGTGAATTGGTGTTTTATACTGTAAACTCATTCCTTTTCCTAAATAGACCTCTCGATCTGTCTGTATTTTTGCTTTGATAGAATTAAAATGAGTATTTAAAATAGTTTGTTTAAAAAATAGATTAGGATCAGGGCAGATTCCACTCCATATCTTTTCTTGATTTGGAAAACACACCCCAGGAAAATTATTTTTAAAATTTAAAAGCGACAACATTACCTGAAAATGTAAATGAGGTGCCCAATTTCCATTTTCTTCCGAATCACCTATTCTTGAAAGTTCTTGACCTTTTTTTATGTAATCACCAGGTGTATAGCTTAATACCCTAGCAACATTCAAATGACCATAAAGTGTATAAAATTGAAAACCTGAAGCTTGATGTCTTAAAACTAACATTCCTCCATATGCTTTTTCTCCCTGGTCGTTTAAAGCCATGACCACATGACCCTCAAGAAAACTAAAGACAGGGGTAGCCGCTGGTACCCAGAAATCAATCCCTAAATGAACGGAACGATTTTCAGTCCCTGAATTACCAATTTTATCATATTCAGAAGAGGTGTATAACGATCGAGGCTCTAAATAACCTCCAGAAATAATAGTATTAGGATGTTTTTTTTGAAGTTGATCTAGTTTAAACTGAAAAAGATCTAAATCATTAAATTCATGTTGTTGACCAATCCATGAGCTTGAAACACTTAAATCTATTAGATGAACTTCTTCAGTCTTTAATGAAATAAATAGTTCTGAAAGACTTATTTTCTGTTGAATTGTCCAATCAGTAAAAGAAAGAAAATTTGGGTGTGAATTAAAGTTACAAGCTGTTCGAAAACTAAAATGCGCAAAATCAGAATCAATTGCTATCCAATTCTGTAATAACTCCCATGCAGGTTTTTCACTAATTGACAAATACTCATTTTCAGGTTCTAAGATTTTATTAAGAGCAGATTTAGTTACTGAAATGATTAGACGCATCGCAATACAGGAATATAAAAGAGATAGTTCCTCTTCTTTAAGGGGATAGACGCTATGATATCCTTGAACAATTGGTAAAGCTGCTGTTAATGAATCATTTTCATGAATTATCGCATAAGAACAACAGATAGCTAAATCATTTATTGTTTGAGTATAAATTGCATCTCCAAAATCTATAATTGCAATGACAGAAGGATTTTTAAGATCTTTTGAAACAATACAATTGTTGTCGTTTACATCGTTATGAACAATGCTCTTTCTTAAATTATTGTAAAGTGGTTTTAATGAAGAAAAAATATCTAAAAAATAAATTAGTAGTGAAGCTTGTTCTTTATTAAACAAATACAAATACTCTCTAGTCCATTCTGCCCCTGCAATATCCCACTCAAAAAAACGATGAGCTTTATGATGTTCATAATATTGCAGATCTTTTGTGAGACTTCCTGCCTTTTCTCCCATGCTATGTCGGAGATAATCTGTTTTTGGATTTACGGCGCTCCAAATTCTTCCGTAAACCCAAGAAAGAAGTCGAACAACTCTTAGATCGCCATTTTGATCTTTAAAAAAAGAAAATTCTTTACCTTCATTATTTAAAACGATCTTTGGAAGTTCTTTTTGGGTTGATTGTTGATCAAGATATTGTAAAATATCTTGTTGAAATTCTAAATATTCAATATTACAATTGGAAGGAGCTATCTTTAAAACAAAACTTAATCCTTCGTTTGTTTCTAACTTATAATTAAAATCAATTTCTCCTGGGAGAACAGAAAGTGTTCCCTCAATACTATATAGGTCTTTTATTATTTTTTTTATGGATGATATACTTATCTTCAAGATGAAAGAACTATTAAATGAACCTTATGTTTGAAAATTTCAAGGTAATCAAATATTACGAAAATATCATAGAATCCTAGTTTACAGGAATAAAATCTCTTTGAATATTAGGAGTTCTTAAATGACTCATGGCTTTTCTTCGCTCTACAACTAATCTATCTTTAATCCCAAAAGAAGAGGGATCACCTTGAAAAGAAACTTTCCAAATCTTTCCTTTTTTAGAATCTGAAATGTACAATGAACCTTCAGGACCTTCAGATAATCCCATCGGTCGGTAGGTAGCATCTTTCATATTTATAATTATTTCTTGTTCTGAAAAACCATCTGCGAACACCTCCCACCGACCAAAAGGTTTTCCGTTTTCAAAAGGAATAAAAGCAACTATATATCCAGCTTGAGGATATGGCCCCCTATTTGTCGAACCATGAAATGCGACAAATGCACCATTTTTATAATGAACAGGAAACTGATCTCCTTTGTAAAACAATAAATCATTTGGGGCCCAGTGTGCGGGCATTGCCATGATGGGGTTTTCATAACCTTCTTCTGATTCTCGATAACCATCACCACCATACTCGGGTGCTAACATTCGCTTCTGTTTAAAAGGATCATAATAAGTATATGGCCAACCATAATTTTTACCCTCTTTAATTATTAAAAATTCTTCAGCGGGTAAAACAGAATTATCCCACTCAGAATAATGCAAAGGTGCATGATTATGCAAATAATCTCGCCCATGATTTAAGGCATATAATTGATTGTCTTGCATATTCCATGATAAGGCAACAATACTTCTTAAACCTGTAGCGAAAAGCTCTCCATCTGCTTGCTTTTGATTTGGAATAGCCTCATCAAATTTCCAGATTCCTCCTAATATATCAAGCTGTGAACAAGGATACTCTCCTTTAACTACAGAAGTTGCATCAGTATAGGTAATTGATTGATCTTCACAAACATTTGTGGGAGCGCTAAAAGTTACATACATACCACCTAAATTATCAAACGCTAACGATTTAGAATTGTGCCATCGAATAGGAAATTCATCAATCATTATTACCTCTGGCTCTCCTTCTGGTATTAATTGTCCTTCTATTAGTTTTTGACGATATACAACCAACTCTGAGCTATAATACAAATACCCTTTGTGAATACGCATTTCTGTTGCAAACCTTCCATCGTTAGGATAATTACCAAATCGTTTTATGATATCCGCTATACCATCTCCGTTCTCATCACGCAGCGCAACATTTCCTTTGGTTCCGTTTTCTATACTAAGTTTAACGTATACATCACCATTATCATTAACCGCCAAGTGACGGGAAGGACCAATACTGTCAACTAAAACTGATGCTTTAAAGCCTGTGGGTAAAATCAATCCACCATTACTAATTCCTCTGTTTTGTGAAGGATTTTTCTGAATGTTCTTTTGACATTGATAAAAAAAAATGAACAGTAAAAAAAGAATTGTTTTTTTCATGACTAAACTTTAGCAAAAAAGTGACCCAGAAGGGATTCGAACCCCTAACCGTCAGAGCCGAAATCTGATATTCTATCCAGTTGAACTACTGGGCCAATTAGGATCAAAAGTAAAGATTATTTGAGCAATGTGACTGCTTCTTCAGTTTTTTTTAAACGTCAAAAAATAATCAATCCAATATGAAAGATTGTTAAAAACAATTCTAAGATGATATACGTTTGTTTTATCAGAAAAGCGACTGAAATTGATTATAGGTTGCTAATAAATGAAAAAGATACTTGCGATTAATGACAAGTATCGAAATAAATCAAAAAGGGCTCACAAAATAAAAACTTATTAAACAATTTGATTATGAGTGGATCTATGGCACCCAGTTTCTAACTATTTCGATGTTAAATGATATATTACTAATAAATGAATTGACATAAAACCCAATCTATGAGCGTGTTTTTATTTGTTGGGCATTTGATTTTATCAAATTAATCTTTTACAATCATCCTATCTAGTTATATGTCGAGCTTTTGTTTCACCAGGCTAGCTATTAGCTTTCCTTCAGCTCTACCTGCTAATTGACCCGAAGCCATCCCCATTACCCTTCCCATATCTTTTAAGTTATCTGCCTTTGTTTTGGTTATGATTTCTGAAATGATTTTCTCAACTTCTTTTTCTGAAAGTTGAGCGGGAAGAAATTCAGTAATAACTTTAGCTTGAGCTTCTTCAGGTTCTGCCAGATCAGCTCTATCTTGCTCTCTGTAAATAGCAGCGCTTTCTTTGCGTTGTTTCACTAAACGCTGGAGAAGTCTTATAGACTCATCGTCATTAAGCTCTTTAGTGCCTGAGACTGCAGTTTGTGATAGAAGAATTCCAGATTTAATTGCGCGTAATGCCTCTAATCGCAAACTGTCTTTTGCTCGCATTGCATTTTTAATTTCATCAGTAAGATTACTTAAAATTCCCATAAAATATTAATTAGTCAACATTATCGTGTAAAAAAGAATTGTTTGAGCGAAGTTGTAAATCATTATTCTCGTCATTGCTCAAAGAAGTTCGTGACGGTAAATCTGGCATGTCACCATCTAAATCTAGACCTTGTCTTTTATAAGCAGGCTCTTTTTCTATTTCATCAATACGTTTTAATTGATGTTTGAATTTGTAGTTAAAAACTTTTAAATGCTCTCTTCGCTTTTCGCTTTGAGAAGTTATACTTTCATCAATAGACTGATCAAAGGGATCTATTTCAGCTGTTGAATTGGACTTTGAGTGATTCTCCTTAATAATTAATTTTTCAGTATCTGGAGTTTCATCTTTAATTTCAAAAGTCACCTCCAAAGAAGCTTCTCCAAAATCTTTGTTTAAATCACCTGAAGTTTCTAAAAGTTTTCCCTCCTCTAAATGTGGCGTTTGAAAATCTTCAGTTTTAACCTTGCTAAGAGGTAATTCAAAATCTAGTTGAATTTGACTTTCTTGATCTAAAACTTCAGGATCTACTACATCTATATCAGAAAGCACGTCTGTTAAATCATTAATAATGAATTCTTCATCCAAAGGTTCATCTGAAATATTAACATCAAAAGAGGGTGGAATATCCTCAATTGCAGGTGAATCTAATTCAAATTGGTGTTCGAAAAATGAATTCTTTAAATTAATTTCTTCTAGTTCAGAAACTTTTTTATCTACTATTTTTTCTGCCTTAATTTCTTCATGTTTTGGAATAAAGGAGTTTTTCACAGAAGAAGCTTCAGATTCTTCTTCAATAGGAATTTCATTAGTTTCCTGAAAATCAACATTATTACTAACAACTTCATAGTCTACATCTAGGTCATATAAAATGGTATTCATTTTTATCAAAAGTTCTCCTGAGGCTTCTTCTATAGATTGATTAATTTTATTTGGTGTAGCTGAGGTATTTTGTTCTTCTAAGTCGTGAGTTTCATAAGAATTAGTTAGTCCATAAACAGGATTTTTATCACTCAAATCATGTGTTATTTTTTGATCAGCTTCAAGAGTATGAATTATTTTTTTAGCCTCTGTATTGGATATTTCATTTTGTTGCTCCTGTCCAAAACCTGTTGCAATTACGGTTACAGATACCTCATTCCCTAAACTTTCATCTTCTCCTACACCCATAATGATATTAGTGTGATTACCAGCTTCCGCTTGAATAAAATCATTAATTTCTCCAATTTCATCAATCGTAATTTCATCTGATCCTGAAACAATTAACAACAGTACATTTTTACATCCTGTTATTTTATTATCATTTAAAAGTGGAGAATCTAAAGCCTTAACTATAGCTTCTTGTGCCCGATTACTTCCTGAAGCTAAACCAGATCCCATAATGGCAGTACCAGAATTGGTAAGTACTGTTTTTGCATCTTTAAGGTCAATATTTTGAGTGTAATGGTGGGTAATAACTTCTGCAATTCCTCTGGCGGCAGTTGCTAATACTTCATCAGCTTTTGCAAAGCCTGCTTTAAACCCAAGATTTCCATAAACTTCTCTAAGCTTGTTGTTATTAATTACAATAAGAGCATCTACTGAAGTTTTCATTTTTTCTAAACCTCTCTGGGCTTGTTCCAACCTTAATTTTCCTTCAAACTGAAATGGCATAGTAATAATACCTACTGTCAATATATCAAGTGATTTAGCCATCTGGGCAATTACTGGAGCAGCACCAGTACCTGTTCCACCACCCATTCCTGCTGTAATAAATATCATTTTAGTTTGGGTAGAAAGTATCGATTGTATTTCTTCTTGACTTTCTAAGGCAGCACTTGCTCCCACTTCAGGGTTTGCTCCAGCACCTAATCCCTCAGTTAAACTAGCCCCTAGTTGTATTTTTGTAGGTACTCCACTCTCAGCTAAAGCTTGAGCATCTGTATTACTAACAATAAAATCTACCCCTTTTATTCCTTGTTGAAACATATAATTGATAGCATTACTTCCTCCTCCACCAACACCAAGAACCTTAATTACATTGCTTCTATTCTTTGGTAAATCAAAATTAATCCCTTTTGTTTCTTCTTGGTCCATGTTCTGATATTGATTATGCATTATCTAAAAATTCTTTTAATCGCTCTCCAAATCTGTCTAAGATTGACTTTCGTGCAACATTAATATCTTTTATAGGAGTATCTTTTTCCTCTGTTTCTTCTGTTTCTTCATCAATATTTTCATTAACAGAGCTGACCTCAGAAGGATTACTATGTTCTAATGCATTCATTAAAAGTCCTACTGCAGTTGCAAAAAGTGGACTTGAAACACTCTCCTGAGTATCACCTGCTAAATGCTCACTTGGATATCCAACTCGGGTATCCATTCCAGTAATATATTCTACTAATTGCTTCAGGTGCTTTAATTGACTTCCACCTCCAGTAAGAACAATTCCAGCAATTAATTTCTTTTTTTGTTCGTTATGACCATAATTTTTAATCTCCAAAAATACTTGCTCAATAATTTCAACTACACGAGCATTAATGATCTTGGAAAGAGTTTTAAGTGAAATTTCTTTTGGATCTCTTCCTTGCAATCCAGGAATAGACACAATTTCTGTATCTCTATTTTCACCTGGCCATGCAGAACCAAATTTTATTTTCAAGAGTTCTGCTTGTTTTTCAATGATAGAGCAGCCCTCTTTTATGTCTTCAGTAATAACATTGCCTCCAAAAGGAATTACTGCCGTATGTCGAATAATTCCATCTTTAAAAATAGCTAAATCAGTTGTACCTCCTCCAATATCTATCAACGCAACACCAGCTTCTTTTTCTTCAAAGCTCAACACAGCTTCTGATGATGCTAAAGGCTCTAAAGTTATGTTTTCCATGTTTAGTCCAGCACTTTTTATGCATCGGCCAATATTTTTTATAGAAGAAACTTGCCCAACAACTACGTGAAAATTAGCTTCCAGTCTACCTCCGTGCATTCCAATTGGCTCTTTAATTTCTCCTTGCCCATCTACTTTATATTCTTGAGGAAGAACATGAATGATTTCCTCACCGGGGAGCATTACCAGCTTGTAAACTTGTTGGATTAACTGTTGAATATCATCTTCGTTAATAACTTCTTCAGGATTTTCACGAGTAATATAATCACTGTGCTGAATGCTTCTAATGTGCTGTCCAGCAATACCTACAACTACATCATTAATTTCTTGTTTTGAGTTTATAATAGCATCCTCAACTGCTTGCTGAATGGACTGAATAGTTTGTGTAATATTATTTACAACGCCTCTGTGCACACCAAGACTTTTAGATTTTCCCATCCCTAAAATTTCAACCTTATTGAACTCATTCTTTTTACCAACCAAAGCGACTATTTTGGTGGTACCAATATCGAGTCCAACAGAAATGTTTGTTTGTTCCATAATTTTATAATGTTGTTGCCACTACTTGATTTGAGTAGGTTAAATTTATTTTTTGATAATTTATTAAACTGTCCTGTATATTCTGAAAAGCACAAAAAACTTTAAGCTTTTCTATTTTTTCGTTTAAAGCATTTTCATTTCCAAAAATGATTTCAAAAGGGTAAGATTTTAATTTTAAATGATAAGACGCATCATCTAAATAAAGTGTCTTAAGTTCAGATTTCATAAATGTATCTTTTTTTAAACGTTCAATAAGAATTGCTACATTTATTATCGAAGCATCAATAGTGTCTGTTTTGAAAATAGGAAGTTGATTGTTGTCAACTTTTATAAATGGAAAAATAGCACCCGATGCATCTGCATAAAAGGAAGGAATTGAATTGATTTTTAAAGTTGGTATTCTTTCTCTTATTGAAACAGAAACCTGTCCTTTTGGTAAAACAAATACTTCCGCATTTTGAATTTCAGCAATTTGATTTAACTGTTTTTCAAGCATATTCAAATCTAAACTATCTTTCAGCTGAACAGACTTTCCTCTAAAGTTTTGTGTTAACAATTTATTAACCAAAATAGTGTCTAAAAAACGTGGAAAATGTGTGAATGAAATCTTAATCTCGTCAACAACTCTGACCATATTTTTTTGGTGTGAAAAAGAAACTATACTTACCAAAAAAAATAGCATCAAGACTAAAAAAACAATATCATTTTTTATTTTCATGCTGCTGTAAATTGTTTTTTTAACTTATCAACCTCTAATCCAATATCCCCAGCCCCTAAAAATGCAAATAGTCTTGCATTACTTATATCAATACTCTCTTTAATTGCTGATTTTTTAATTAATTTTTTATTAGAATGATTTAATTTATCTAATAAAACTTGAGAAGAAATTCCGGATATAGGTAATTCTCTAGCTGGATAAATATCTAGTAAAACAACCTCATCGAATTCACTTAAAACTAATGCAAATTCATTCATAAAATCTTGAGTTCTTGAAAATAAATGTGGTTGAAAAATAACACAATTTTTACGTTCAGGATAAAATCCTTTTAAAGTATTTAGCACATTCTCAATCTCTGTAGGGTGATGTGCATAATCATCAATAATAATTGCATCACCATACTTCATTAAATTCATTCTTCGTTGAACTCCCGGAAAAGTAGTTAATGCTTTTATTGAATTTTCAGGAAAAATACCTGCTTGATCCGCCATAGCAATAGCACAAAGTGCATTTGAGATATTATGTATCCCTAACTGGTTTAAATACACATTTTTATAAGTTCTTAAAGGAGTTATTATATTAAAATTATAACCAAATTTATTTTTAATAATATTTTCAACTCGATAATCTGCTGGAACATTAATCCCATAGGTAATTCCATTTACTGGAAGACCATATGCAACAACTAAAGTTTGACTCACCTGAGAAGAAAATTGTATAAATGCCTCTGAAAAGGAAGAGTCTGTTTCATATACATCTAAGTGATCTGGATCCATAGAGGTTATACAGGCGATAGCAGGATAAAGTTGTAAAAAAGAACGGTCATACTCATCAGCCTCTACAATCATAAAGTCATTCCCTTGCGTAATTAAATTAGATTTTTGATCTTTAAAAAAGCCTCCCATTATTGAAGTAAATACCTGACTATTTTCAGAGAATATGTGTGTCAAAAATGCAGAAGTAGTTGTTTTTCCATGGGTTCCTGCTATAGCTAAAGTCTTAATTTTGGAAGTTAATTCTGCTAAAAAATAAGCTCTTTTTCTAACATTATTTCCTTGAGCTAAAAAATATTTTAACTGCGGATGATCTCTAGAAATTGCAGCGGTGTAAACCACCTCAATATTCTTATCACATACTTCGGTTGGCAGAGCTTCAGGAGAAAGATCGTATATAACTTGAGCACCCTCTAAAATTAAATCATCAATTATCTGAGAAGGTGTTATATCGTATCCGAAAACACGATGGCCATTCATTAAACACAGTCTTGCTAAGGCAGACATTCCCATCCCTCCAATACCTATAAAATAATAGCTCTGCAAACTCTTATTATTCATAATAATTCCATTATTTCCTTCACAATTTCATTGGCAGAATAGGGTTTTGATAAAGCCTTTAAATTTTGTCCCATTTCTTTTTGAAGATTTTTATCTGTTGCTAGTTTTTTGAAGGTTATTTTAAACGACTCCGGAATATCACATTCCTCAACTAAAAAAGCGGCTTTTTCGTCAACCAATACCTGCGCATTATGAAATTGATGATTTGCGGTTACATTTGGAGAAGGAATTAATATTAATGGTTTTCCGACACAGCTTAATTCAGATAAACTACCAGCTCCAGCTCTTGAAATAATAATATCTGCTGCACTATATAATTTTTCCATTTCATACACAAAAGATTTTATAACCACCTCTGGACAACTGAGATTTTTATATTTATCAAAATAAATAGCTCCACACTGCCATAAAATCTGAAATTTATGTGTTTTAAAAAATAATAATTCATTTGCTACTAGTTCATTAATCCTTTTTGCTCCCAAACTCCCACCTATAACTACAAGCGTAGACTTCTGAGGGTCTAGTCCAAAAAAGCTTTTTGCAGCATTGGCTGAAATTCCTGAACTTAACATGTTAAAACGAATTGGATTACCCGTTAACCTTAGTTTATGAAGAGGAAAATAGTGTTCCATTTTTTCATAAGCTACACATATTCTATCTGCTTTATTACCTAATAAACGGTTAGCAATTCCAGGGAAAGAATTCTGTTCTTGGATTAAAGTTGGATAACCAAGCCATTGTGCGACTTGTAAAAGAGGCCAGCTTGCAAAACCTCCTGTTCCAATAACAGCATCAGGCTTAAATCTTAATAGAATAAACAATGATTGCAGAAGACTTGTGAGTACTTTAAATGGAAATAATAAATTTTGTAATGACAGGGAACGTTGAAGTCCACTGATCCATAATCCTTTTATTTTAAAGTCTGCTTTAGGAACTATTTTCATTTCCATTTTATCATTAGCCCCAACAAATAAAACATCTGTGTCTGGCCTTGTATTTTTAAATCCGCTTGCTATGGCAAGGGCAGGATAGATATGTCCACCCGTTCCACCACCCGAAAAAATGAGTTTAAATGCTTTCACTGAGAATACTTATTGGGTTATTGTTTTTTAACATTTCAGAACCTATATCCACCTGTAATTGTTCTTTTTTTGAGCTAACACTTAAAATAATTCCCATAGCAATACAAGTCATCCATGCAGAAGTACCCCCACTACTTATCATAGGTAAGTTTTGTCCTGTAACAGGAAGTACCTGAACTGTAACACCAATATTTATAAAAGCTTGAACTATGATGGGGAACCCTAAACCAATAACCAATAATGTTCCAAAAATACTTGATGCATTATAAGAAATGACAACAATCCTAAATAGTAATAAGAGATAAATAATAATCAATCCCACCCCACCAAAAAGTCCAAACTCTTCTACTATAATGGCATAGATAAAATCAGATGAACTTTGAGGTAAAAAATTTTTCATACGGCTTTTTCCAGCTCCAACTCCAAAAATTTTACCATTAACTATAGCTGTTTTTGCTCGCTCAACTTGATAATTTCCATCTGAACTTTTTCCATTACTAAAGTTTTCAATTCTATTTAACCATGTATCTACGCGATTGGGAAATACCTCCGGGAAAGCTTTAATTGTCAAGAAAAATAATACTACTCCCGCCAGACCTGTTCCACAAATTGTAAAAAGATATTTTAGTGGGTAACCAGCAACAAAAGAAACAATCAATACCATTAAAAACAGTAAAGCTGCTGTAGAAAGATTAGAAGGAAAAATTAATAATACTACACTAAATATTGGAAGCCAAAATTTAAGTAGAGACCTTTTAAAGGTTACTTCAGTTTTTTTATACTTAGAAAAGTAATATGAAGTATAAATCATAGTTACTAAAGAAGCTAAAGTAGATGTCTGAAAGCTCAATCCTATAATAGGAAGTCGAATCCATCTACTTGCATTTGCCCCTTCTATTTCAGTTCCTTGGCTAGCGGTATAAATCAATAAAATGATTACTACAGGGAGCATTAAAATTGAAATCCCTTTAAAATAAGTATAATGAATTTTGTGTGCTGAATACATCAAAATAAAGCCAATAATTAATATTATAAAATGTTTGAATAAATAGCCCCAAGGGGTACCCTTACCAACTACATGAGCAAGATTTGAACTTGCACTAAATACAGGTAAGAATGAAAAGATGGCCAACAAAGCCAAAATTCCCCACAATACCTTATCCCCTTTTAGTGAATGAATCATAATTTATAAATTTCTTACAGCATTTTTAAATTGATTACCGCGATCTTCATAATTATCAAACAAGTCATAACTAGCGCACGCTGGAGACAATAAAACAGTATCTTTCGAAGCTGCTATTTTGTGTGCAATTTTCACAGCTTCATTCATAGATAAAGTTTCCATAAAAATATCAGTGGTTCCCTCAAAGGTTTCTTTAAGTTTTTCATTATCAATCCCAATACAAATAATTGCCTTTGATTTTAATCTAATCATTGGAAGTAAAGCTTCGTAATCATTTCCTTTATCAACGCCTCCTACAATCCAAATCAAGGGAGTATCTATGCTATCCAGCGCAAAAAAAGTGGCATTAACATTTGTTGCTTTAGAATCATTAATATAACTAACTCTTTGAATTGTTAATACTTTCTCCATGCGATGTGGTGCCCCCTTAAAATGAGCAAGACTTTCTCTAATACTTTCTTTGCTAATATCCAATAAATTAGCAATGGTGGCTGCTGCCATAGCATTTAAAAGATTGTGCCTTCCTGATAATGAAAATTGTGCCGATTCAATCATTGTTTTTTTATTTTGTTTTTTAATTATAATTTGATCATTTTTGTGTGTAGTTCCTTCAGCTATATTGTCAAATCCAAAAGGGATTTTCTTAGCCACTACTTGATGATTTTGAATTACTTCTTTTAAGATCGGATCATCTGCATTAAAAAGAAAAAAATCATTAGAGGTTTGATTTTCAGTAATCCTTAGTTTAGCCTCTTTATATTTATTTAGGCTATAATTATATCGGTCTAAATGATCTGGTGTAATATTTGTTATTAAAGTAATATGTGGTGCAAAATCTTGAATACTGTCTAACTGAAAGCTGCTGATTTCCAAAACATAATAATCAAAATCAGCTTGAGCAACTTGCAACGCAAAACTTTTTCCAATATTACCAGCTATACCAACATTTAAACCAGCTTTTTTAAGGATTTCATAAGTCAATAAAGTTGTAGTTGTCTTACCATTGGTTCCTGTTATACCAATTAACGTTGCGGAAGTAAATTGAGAAGCAAATTCAATTTCTGAGATAATGGTACTGCCACTCTTTATTAATGTTTGGATTATCTGACTTCCTAATGAAATCCCCGGGCTTTTCACAACCAAACGTGTCCCTTTCATTTTTTCAATTGAATGGCCACCACCTTCCCAGCTTATGGATTCGTTCTCAAATAAAAATTGTAAATCTTTATTGATTTCATTACAGTCTGAAAGAAAGACATCAAAACCTTGTTTTTTCGCAAGTATAGCAGCTCCTACTCCACTTTCACCAGAACCTAAAATAACCAACTTTTCCTGATTCATTACCTTAGTTTAAGAGTTACAACTGTTAAAACTGCCAAGACAATTCCTATAATCCAAAAACGAGCTACTATTTTACTTTCATGAAAACCTTGTTTTTGAAAATGATGATGTAAAGGAGACATCAAAAAAATTCGATGACCTATTCCAGTTTTACTTCGTGTATACTTAAAATAACTAACCTGAATAATTACAGAAAGTGTCTCAATAAAAAATACACCACACAACAATGGCAACAATAATTCTTTTCGAACAATAATCGCTATAACTGAAATCACAGCACCAATAGCAAGACTACCTGTATCGCCCATGAAAACTTGAGCTGGAAAAGCATTATACCACAAAAACCCTATTAATGCCCCTAGAAAAGCTGCAATAAAAACAGAAATTTCTCCTACATTGGGTATGTACATAATGTTTAAATAAGATGCAAAATTCACATTACCAGAAACCCAGGCAAAGATACCCAAGGCAAAAACTATAATCGCAGACGTACCGGAAGCTAAACCATCTATTCCATCAGTCAAATTAGCGCCATTTGAAACAGCAGTAATGATAAAAATTACTGTGGGAATAAAAATTAGCCATGTATAACTTTCTGATTCAAATCCCAACCAATCAATTAAAGAATGGTAATCAAACTCATTGTTTTTTAATAAAGGAATTGTAGTTAACGTTGCACTTATATCTTGATTAACTATTCCATTTTCAATACCATTTAGATGGGGAACATTTGTTCTTACAGTAACACCCTCGTTAAAATACAACACACTACCAACAAAAATTCCTAATAAAACCTGGCCTATAACTTTAAATTTTCCTTTTAAACCATCTTTATTTTTTTTAAATATTTTAATATAGTCATCTATCCAACCAATAAGGCCCATCCAAACCATAGTTATCACTAATAGTAACACATAAATATTATCCAAACGTGCAAGTAAAAAGACAGGAATAATTGTACTAATCAAAATGATAATACCTCCCATAGTTGGGGTTCCTTCTTTTTCTTTTTGTCCAACTAAGCCCAAGTCACGAATGGATTCACCTATTTGCTGACTTCTTAAAAAGTTTATAATTTTTTTTCCAAAAATCAAAGAAAATCCCATAGATGAAATGATGGCGATTGATGCTCGAAATGATATGTACTGAAAGACACTAGCACCAGGAAACTGATATTGATTTTCTAATAATTCAAATAAATAATAGAGCATAATTAATCCTTGTTTAAAAAATAATTTTTAGCTATTTCCAGATCACTGAAATGATTTCGCTTTCCTTTAATTTCCTGATACTGCTCATGACCTTTACCAGCAATAAGAACAATATCTCCCGGTTTTGCCAATTGTCCAGCCATTATAATGGCCTCTTCACGAAGAATGACCTTGATTGTTTTTTTATAATGTTCTGGAGGCACCCCTTTAATCATATCTTCAATAATAATTGCTGGATCTTCATCTCGAGGATTATCAGAAGTGAAAATCACTTTATCACTCAATAAAACTGCTTTTTCTCCCATCATAGGTCGTTTTTCTTGATCACGATTTCCTCCACATCCAACCACAGTTATTAAATTTTCATTTCGTGTCCTTATTATATTTATAGTACTTAAAACATTAAACAATGCATCTGGTGTGTGGGCATAATCAATTACTACTGTTATGTTATTCTCTGATTGAAAAACATAAAATCTTCCTTCAACATTCTTCAATTCACTTATTCCTTTCAGAATAGATAAACTAGACAGTCCTAATAAATCTGCTGCAGCATAAACTGATAATAAATTTTGAGCATTAAAATTTCCAACTAAAGTTGTCCAGACTTCAAAAGATTGAATTTTCAAGAGCATACCCGTAAAATCGCATTCTAATGTTTGTGCTTTGAAATCAGCATGTTGTTTTATTGCATATGTATATTTTTTAGCAACTGAATTTTGAAGCATGTATTTACCATTTTTATCATCTAAATTGACTAGTGCAAAAGCTGTCTTTGGTAAAGAATCAAAAAATAATTTCTTAACATCACGGTAAGTTTTAAAATTCTGGTGGTAATCTAAATGATCATGGCTTAGGTTTGAAAAAATACCCCCAGAAAAAACAAGACCTTTAATTCTATTCTGATCAATCCCGTGAGATGATACTTCCATAAAACAATGAGAAACTCCCGCATCCAGCATTTTATGTAAATATTTATTTAAAGTAACCGCATCTGGAGTTGTATGATAATTTTCAAACTTTTTATATCCATAAGCTATTTTTACAGTTGACAATAATCCTGTCATGAAACCTTCTCTCAAAAACAATTCATAGAGCAGGGTTGCAATTGTTGTTTTTCCATTAGTGCCCGTTACTCCAACTAAAATCATCTTTTCTGAAGGATTATCATAAAAATTTGATGCAATTGTGCCTAAGGCTTCAGATGAGTTTAATACTAAAACATATACGATCCCATCTACAAGAACAATTGGAAATTCTTCGCATACAATTGTTTTAGCACCATTATCTATTGCTTGAGAAATAAAATCGTGGCCATCTAATAGCTCTCCTTTTTGAGCAACATATAAAGAATCCAATTTTACATCTCGACTATCAAAATAAATACCACTCACGGTATTAGAAGTTGTTCCCAAAACACCCTCTACAGAAACCTTATATAATATATCCTTGATTGTCTTCATGATAATTCTAAAATTATCATTTGTGAAATACCTACTTTAATTCCAGGATCTATTGATTGCCTTTTCACATTTCCTTCACCTTTTAAAATTATCTTAAATCCAATTGCCTCTAATAATAGTTTTGCATCTCCCTTTGACATTCCAACTACATTTGGAATTGTATCATTTTTAAAATTATTTTCTAGCTTTTTTAAATCCGAATGCTTAATGGTTACTTTGATTGGAATATCATTATATATTTTTTTTGCAATTTTTTTGAAGACTGGTGCAGCAACAATTGCACCATAATATCCTTTTGACTTATTAGGCCTATGAATAACAACGATACAGGAATATTTAGGTTTTTTTGCAGGAAAATAACCTACAAAACTTGCGATATATTCCATTTTATCTGTGGTGTAGTCTAACTGACAAGTTCCTGTTTTACCTGCCATACTTATCATCGGGTCTTTAATTCGGTGAGCGGTACCCCACTTCTTATCAACTACATTAAACATCATGTCTTGAACTTTAGTTAAAGTCTCTGAAGAACAAATGGAGGGGTTCAGAATTTGCTTTGAAAATACTTTTGTGGGCATATTTCCAAAATTGCTTATCTCATTTATAAATCTTGGTTTAACCATTTCCCCTCCATTAGCAATAGCATTGTAAAAGGTTAGCGTTTGTAAAGGCGTTAGACTAATTCCATAACCATAAGCCATCCAGGGCAAATCCAAACCATCCCAATCAGCATCAGATGGATATGGTATTTTTGGTAAACCTTCTCCAGTAATTGGTAATCCTAAAGGCTTATTTAAACCCATATTATACAAACGATCTACAAACTGCTTTGGAGTTGATTTATAATGATCATAAACAATCTTAACTAGACCTACATTTGAAGAAACCTCAAATGCTCTTGCAGCACTTATAGTTCCATGACCACCTCGTTTAGAATCTGTAACCTTATACTTTCCGAAAAAAGTCATTTTACCATTACCTGTTTCTATAGGTGTATCTGCATCAATTACCTTATCCTCTAAAGCTGCAATCATCCCCATAAGCTTAAATGTGGATCCTGGCTCATGCGATTCTCCAACTGCATAATTTAATTTTTCGAAATACTTTCCCTCTTGAGTTCTTCCTAAATTTGCAATTGCCTTTATAGCACCTGTTTCAACTTCCATTACCACAACCGTTCCATGTTCAGCTTCAAATTGCTCAAGCTGTGTTAATAAGGCATTGTGTGCGACATCTTGAATGTTTACGTCTAGAGTAGTATGCAGATCATAACCTTCTGTAGGTTCTTTTTCATTAGAATCACTAATAGGTTTCCACTGACCATTAGCGATTTTTTGCTTCAAACGTAAGCCCGAGTTGCCTCTTAAATATTGTGAGAAAGCACCTTCTAAACCAACTGTTATAAACTTTCCGTTTTTATCTTTTTTCTCATAGCCAATAGTGCGTTCCGCTATTTTCCCTAATGGATGTTCTCTAACAATTTGCTGCTCAGCAATGAGTCCTCCACGGTAGGAACTTTTATTGAAAATAGGAAAGGTTTTGTAGCGAATATATTCCGAATAAGAAAGGTTTTTAGCAACTAACCAATATCTATTTTTATTAAATCTTACCTTTTCAATCGTTTTAAGAATCTCATCAGAACTCCTGTCCATAATAAGCTCCAAAGAATCTGCTAATACTTTTTTATTGAGGTTGAAAACTGTTTCCGATGGCACAATAGCATCCCAATGTAATTCATATCTTGGTATTGAAGTTGCTAAAATACTTCCATCTGCTGAATAAATATCCCCCCTGCTTGGCTCTAAAACAATATTCTTTATAATGGTCCCTGACCCAACATTCACTCCCTCTTCACCTATATAAAACTGGATATATATAAGTTTTCCAATAAGCACAAATGCGAAGAGTGTTAATCCCACTACCAATGAGTAAAACCTTAACAGAACAGATGAATTTGAAATCTCTTTATTCATCTTCAAATATTATTTTAATGGGAGGAGTACTTGCTGGGCCTATTCCCCTAGTGGATAAAATTTGTGTTATAAAAGTTTCTTTTCTTAGGATTAGAAGTGTTTTTTTTCCTTTAATAAAATCACTCTTAAGTAATCTAATTTCAGAATTAAGATCTGCTATTTTGAAAATTTTACGGTCAGCACTGTGTCCGCTAGAAATCATAATAATTGCTAATACAGAAACAAACAAAATCATCCTCCAATTCCTAAAAGCATCTTCTTTAATAAGGAATTCTATATTTAATATGGAACGGATTCTATTCATAGCTTCTCTGCAATTCTTAATTTTGCACTTCGTGCTCTTCCATTTACTTTAATCTCTTCTTTTTGTGGCACTATTAACTTTCCGATTTTAGCTAATGGCTTTACCGGATTTCCGTAAAAATCTTTCTTTAAATCTCCTTCAAAACTTCCTGTTTGAAAAAATCTTTTCACTAAACGATCTTCTAAAGAATGATATGAAATACAAACCAATCGACCGCCTTTAGCCAGAGCTGTTGTTGCTTGTATTAAAAAAGATTTTAATACTTCAAGCTCATCATTTACCTCAATTCGTAGGGCCTGAAAAATTTGCGCAAAAATTTTATTTTCAATACGTCTAGGTACTAAAGGCCGTAATAGATCAATTAAATCCATAGAAGATTCGATTGCTCTTTCTTCTCTTCCATCGATAATTTTAGCGGCTATTGCTTTTGAATTTTTTAATTCACCGTATGCATAAAATAAGGCTCTTAAGTCTTCTTCAGAGTACTTGTTTATGACTTCAAATGCATCTAAAGGTTGTGATTGATTCATTCGCATATCCAAACGAGCATCTAGTCGAGTTGAAAAACCTCGTTCACGAGTATCAAACTGATGAGAAGAAACCCCAAAATCTGCTAAAATTCCCTCAACAGGAATTACTTTATGATATTTTAAATATTGTGAGAGATTACTGAAATTAGAATGAATTAAATCAAAACGAGAGTCTACCAGCGCATTTTTAAAAGCATCAATATCTTGATCAAAACCAAGGAGTCTTCCACCAACATCCAAACAATTAAGTATTGCTTTAGAATGGCCTCCGCCGCCGAAAGTTACATCAACATAGGTTCCGTTGGGAATAATATTTAGCCCCTCAACAGATGCCTCGAGGAGAACTGGGTTATGATATTGAGTCATCATCTTTGTCTCCCATAACTTCTTCAGCCAAGGCTCCAAAATCAAGAGCCGCCTCATCTATCGCTCTTTCATAAAGCGACTTATCCCATATTTCAAGGATATTAACCGTGGAAGAAACTACCACATCTTTTACTATTTTAGAATGAAGAACAAGATCTTTTGGTATCAAAAGACGTCCAGATATATCCATCTCAACAGTCTTTACACCAGCTGTAAATCGCCTGATAAAGTCATTATTTTTTTTGTTGAATCTATTTAAACTATTTATCTTTTCCATTAATCTCAACCATTCCTTAATAGGGTACAATTCTAAACAGGGATTAAATACCGCTCGCTTTAAAACAAAACCACCAGAAGTAACTGCTGCCAATTGCTTTTTAATAGCAATAGGTAGCATGATGCGTCCTTTGGCATCTGCTTTACATTCGTATGTTCCAATTAAGTGCTGCAAGTATGGTGTAATTATCTATAATTCAAATATAAAATATAATTACCACTAATTACCACTAATTACCACATTGTTAATAAGTTTTGATGTTCATTATAAGCAACCATTAAAAATAGCACCTAAATAAAAGTTTATCCCTAATGTTGAAATGTTTATATTTACTGCTTGAATATTGCTCATTTTAAATATGGATAATAAGATTGTTGAAGAAAAAGAGTTTAACTATATAGAGTCTGGAGAGGGCCAACCGATTGTCATTCTTCATGGTCTAATGGGTGGATTAAGTAACTTTAAGGGAGTTTTAGAATACTTTCCTCCTAAAGGATATAAGGTGATTATTCCTGAATTGCCTGTCTACAGTATGGCTATAGTAAATACTTCTGTAAAAGCATTATCTGAATTTCTTCACGGGTTTATTAAATACAAAGGACTGAAAGATGTGATTCTTTTAGGAAACTCTTTGGGAGGTCATGTTAGTTTATTGTTTGCCAGAGATTATCCTGAATCAGTAAAAGGATTAGTTCTCACTGGGAGTTCCGGGCTTTATGAAAACAATATGGGAGATGGATATCCGAAGAGAGGTAACTATGACTACATTAAAGAGAAAAGTCAAGCAGTTTTTTATGATCCAAAAGTAGCAACAAAAGAAATTGTAGATGAAGTTTTTGAAGCAGTTAATGATCGAAACAAATTAATACGCACCCTAGCATTAGCCAAAAGTGCCATTCGCCACAATATGGCAAGTGAATTACCTAGTATGCTAACCCCTACTGCAATAATATGGGGAGCCCAGGATAGTGTAACACCTCCAAATGTAGCAACAGAATTTGATAGACTAATGCCAAATTCAACCTTGTATTGGATTGATCATTGTGGGCACGCTCCAATGATGGAACACCCCATTCAATTCAATAAAGTGTTAAGTCAATGGCTAGTTAATTCAAATTTCTAAAAAAAATAATGCAGGTTCATTCCGCAACTTTTATAATAAGTAATACTGATGTTTCAAAGTGTCCTAACACTGCTATTCCAGAATACGCATTTATTGGGAGATCCAATGTGGGTAAATCTTCATTACTAAACACTATTTGTAATAAAAAAAATCTAGCAAAAACATCTTCTAGACCAGGAAAGACTCAACTCATTAATCACTTTCTGATCAACAAAAATTGGCATTTAGTAGATTTACCAGGCTTTGGATATGCTAGAGTATCGAAAACGAATAAAAAAAAATTTCAAAAATTCATAACTAATTACTTTAAACAAAGAAACCAATTAGTTAGTGCTTTTTTACTTATTGACATTCGCCATGAACCACAGCCCATTGACTTAAATTTTATGCAGTGGCTTGGAGAAAATTACATTCCGTTTTCAATTGTTTTTACTAAAGCAGACAAACTTAAACCAGCTGCTAGAGAACGAAACATTAATAACTATACTAATAAAATGTTAGAAACTCAGTGGGAAGAATTACCTCCCATATTTATAACCTCATCTTTGCACAAAACAGGAAGTGAAGAAATTCTAACATATATAAATTTGTTAAATAAAGATTTTACTGAAACCAATCCTCTTTAGTCATTTTTTAATTCTAACTTTTCAGCAAAATAATCACAAAAATCTTTCATTGTTGCGGTCATTTTTTCGTCTTTTGTCGCCTCATAAAAAGTGTCACTTAAAGAAACTAATGTTTGATGAAAAAAAAGCTGCATTTGATCCACAGGCATGTCTTTTACCCAAAGGTCCATCTTAAGTGTTTCTTGTGCTTCCGAATCCCAAAAAGACAAAAGCATAGCCTTAGTTTCTTGACTTGAAATTCCACCGTCTTCAGCAGTCCAATTCATGTGTTCTGGGATATTATTTTCATCTAAACTAACTTCAATCTTAATTTCAGTATTCTTTTTAATAGCCATTAGCGCTTTGGTTTATATTTTGAAAAATTAAATAATTTTTGTGCAGACATTTTTAATAACTCATCAAGGGGTGTCTCTGGAAATTGAGTCATATAACTATTTACAATTTGCCACCCCAACCAAGAGCCAATTCTTCCGGGTGTTTCATTATCAAGCTGTAAATAAAACTTGGAAAAAGGTGCAGGATCAATAAACCTATGCACCCATTCTAACTGTGTTTGATATAAAACTTGTTTTTCAATAAAATATTGCCAAACATACTTTTCATTCTCTAAAGCCCAATTAAACTCTTTTTTAGTGTATGCTATTCTGTCTTCTATAGGCACATGAGGAATTAAAAGATCATGCAAATACAACTTTTTACCCTCATAAATCATACGAGCTAAAAAAGTACGATCCTCAACCGGTGGAATAATAAACGTTCCAAATTTATCTGCAATTTGTACTATAATATATTTTGGATCTAACTCTTTCCTTATATAACTAGGTATACCGTCATACAAAGGGTTTTCTGAACCCAAAAAAGTGTCTAGAGAAATCAATAATAAACTATCAGAATACACTGTTTTAATCTGATAATCAACATTGTTCGTGAGGGTTATTACTCGAGGCGTTTTGATAAAAGGAAAATGGTATTTAATGTGTTTGAAAAGATGGTTCACATCTCTTTCAAGGGGTTCAATGTTATTAAAGGTTGTATTTACTTCACTTTGCAAAAGTAACTGAAGACTATCTTTTTGACGACTAATCCAAACACTATCCGAAAACTGTTTTGGAAATAAAAAAGGATATTTATTTTTGAGCTCAGGAATAACCTTAGAGGGCTGATTATAGAATTTTAAATCAAAACGATCAAAAGAGATGGAAACAGATATTGATTCTACATCAGATTCATTAGTGAATTCTTCTTGACAGGCATTGAAAAACAAAAAGATTAATAAAATATGAGATGTTCTTTGAAAAATTCCAAAAAAACAAATAAGTCTATGCTTAAGATTTTTATTCATACCAACAAATACTTTATTTTTAAGCAAATTTAATTGCTATAAATGATTTAATGATGAAATCTCCTGAAAAAGTAGCACAACATATTATCAAGTGGCTTTCAACCTATGCTGAAAATGCAAGTATCAATGGATTTGTGGTTGGAATATCTGGCGGAATAGACTCAGCTGTTACTTCTACTCTTTGTGCAAAAACAAAAAAAAAGGTCCTTTGTATAGAAATGCCAATTAAACAAGAGTCTGGACAAGCTTCAAGAGCCCAAAATCATATTAAATGGTTAGAAGCTAATTTTGAAAATGTCTCTTCTATCACCTTCTGTTTGGATTCAGTTTTTGATTCTTTCATACAATTGACTCCTGAAACCAATAATAAAAAAAATCAATTTTTAAGTTTAGCGAATACTAGAGCTCGTTTTCGAATGGCAAGCCTCTACTATTTTGCTGCATTAAATGGCTACTTAGTTACTGGAACTGGTAACAAAGTAGAAGACTTTGGCGTAGGGTTTTATACCAAATATGGAGATGGTGGAGTAGACATCAGTCCAATTGCTGACTTAATGAAAACAGAAGTTTTTCAACTTGCCGGCCATCTAAAAATTATTGAGTCTATTCAAAAAGCCGCCCCTACTGATGGGCTTTGGGAAGATGATAGAACAGATGAAGATCAGCTTGGAGCAACATATCCCGAGTTAGAATGGGCAATGAATGCAGTTAAACACAAAGTTTCTCCAAATAATTTTACAGAACGACAAAAAATTGTTTTTAAAATCTACCTCGATCACCATTCACAAAATCAACATAAAATGAATCCTATACCTGTTTGTGAAATACCTGATGAATTTTTATGAATAAATTATTTATCTAAATAGTAATTTAAATTCTGATCTAATAATGTTCGAAATTTACACATTAGTTCGACTTGCTTTTTAAGATGTTGAACGTATTTTTTTTTAATGAAAAAAACATGAAAAATATTATCATTATTTAAAACAACTTAAAAATATTTTTTCAAGAAAACCTTAAACAATAAAATCAATTAACTAATTCCATATTTCATTCAGATCTTTAAAGTACTCGATTGAGCTTTCTAGAAAGCACTTTTTTTAAATTCTGATATTGGATTACCTCTTCTAAAAATGAAATATCTTCTTCAGTGGCATCTTCTTTTTTAGCATCATCCATTAAACTTTGTATTTTCTGATCAATTAAATGCCTCCTGAAAGTTAATATGGTTTCGCTGACTAATTGTCCTACCGCACTTTTTCGATCTTTAACAAAGATGTTTTTCTTTTCCCAATCATGTAATTGATGGACTTCATCCTCAAATAAAATATCACTAAGAATTTTACCCAAATCTGGATTCTCTTGTTGTATTATTTTCTCTGGTTTCACATCTCTTTCTAATTGAAAATGTTGAATAAGCTGTTTGTATAAAATTTGAAATTCTGGCTGAATTAATTCCACTTCATCTTGTTGCAAATCAAGAAATATCTTTTCGTGTACTTTAGAATGAACTATTTTAGGCTCTTCAATTATATTACCCTCTTCGTCATAGCTAACATAGAGATCATCAAAATCTGCTTCTTGATTTCCATATTGCAATAGTATACTAATAATTTTTTTTTCTAAAACAAGTAAGGGATTTTCCTGCTTATCTTGAACAGGTGTTTTTTGAATCAAGCCTTCATTTAATCCCTTATTTTGAGTGTTGATAATTGTGGGAGGCTTTTTCTTATTCTGCTCTTGTGCTAAAGCATTAAATAATACTGTTTCTGAAACGTCCATTAAACTTGCACATTGTTTCAAATAAATTTCCTGTTGAATTGCATCTGGTATTTTTGAAATACTTTTCACAATCTCTCTAATAGTATTTGCTTTTTTAACAGGATCATTACCTGATTCTTGAAGAAGTAAATCAGTTTTAAATTGAATAAAATCTCTTGCTGATTCTTTCAAGTATTTACTTATTTCTTCTTTCGTATGACTTTTCGAAAAACTATCGGGATCTTCTCCTTCCGGAAATGAACACACCCTTACATTCATTCCTTGTTCCAAGATCAAATCAATACCTCTTATTGCAGCACGAAGTCCGGCTGAATCGCCGTCAAATAAAACAACAATATTAGGAGTAAGTCGTCTAACTAGTCTAATCTGATCAGGTGTTAAAGCTGTTCCAGAAGAAGAAACGACATTTTCAATTCCCTGCTGAAACATCTGAATTACATCTGTATAACCCTCAACTAAATAACAAATATCTTCCTTAGCAATTGCTTTTTTTGCCTCAAACATACCATACAAAACCTTACTTTTATGATACACTTCACTTTCTGGAGAATTAATATATTTTGCGGTTTTTAAGGTGGCAGACAAAATACGGCCTCCAAAACCTTGTATTCTACCAGCCATACTCCGAATCGGAAATATTACTCTTCCTCGAAAACGATCAACAGCACCTCTTTCATTCTTTATTATTAAGCCTGTCTCTACAATATAGTTTTCTGCGTAACCTGCCTTAGTTGCTTTTTTATAAAATCGATCTCTTTGTTCCGAAGCGTATCCCAGACTAAACAAACGGATGATTTCATCAGTAAACCCGCGCTCTCTAAAGTAACTAAGGCCTATCGCTTTTCCTTCCGAAAACTCCCACAAATCTTGGGTAAAACTTTCTTGGGCGAATTGGTTAACTAAGTAAAGGCTTTCTCTAGCATTTGCTTTTTCTTTTTCCTCATGAGACTGTTCAGTTTCTTCAATCTCAATATTGTATTTATTAGCTAAAAAACGAATTGCCTCAGGGTAAGTGAAGTGCTCATGCTCCATCAGAAAGGCAACTACATTACCACCCTTTCCACTACTGAAATCTTTCCAAATTTGTTTTACGGGAGAGACCATAAAACTTGGTGTTCTTTCTTGGGAGAAAGGGCTTAATCCTTTAAAATTTGAGCCTGATTTTTTTAAAACAACAAAATCTCCAATTACCTCCTCAACTCTAGCGGCTTCATATACTTGGTCAATTGTGCTTCTTGTGATCAAAGGTCAGTATTTTGATGAATTTATAATTTTTTATGTAAATGAAAAATATCAATAGATTTATATTTTCCTTTCGATAACGTAATTTAACATTAATTCTAGAGCATCACGATATTGATTTTTAGGAAATTCAAATAACAATTCTAATGCTTCTTTTCTATAGGCTTGCATTTTACTAATCGCAAAGTCAAAACCTCCTTTTTCTTTAACAAGCACTATAAGTTGTAGAATCTTTCTTTTGTCTTTATTGTGGTTTTTTATAATATTGATCATTGCCCTTTTTTCAGTTTTCGATACCACACTTAGAGTATAAATCAAAGGAAGTGTCATCTTCTGGTCTTTTATATCAATACCTGTCGGTTTTCCTATTTTTTGCTCACTATAATCGAAAAGATCATCTTTAATTTGAAAAGCCATCCCTAAAATCTCTCCAAATCGATGCATTTTTTTGACCTCCTTTGGAGGTGCATCAATGGCTTGGGCACCAATAGCACAACAAGCTGCTAATAAGGTTGCTGTTTTTTGACGAATAATTTCATAGTAAACCTTTTCGGTAATGTCAAGGTTTCGCGCTTTTTCTATTTGAAGCAACTCCCCTTGACTCATTTCACGAACAGCTACTGAAATGATTTTTAATAAATCGAAATCCTCATTTTCAATTGACAACAATAATCCTTTAGAAAGTAAATAATCTCCTACTAAAACTGCAATTTTATTTTTCCAAAGCGCATTAATTGAAAAAAAACCTCTACGCTTATTACTGTCGTCAACTACATCATCATGAACAAGTGTTGCTGTGTGTATAAGTTCAATTACCGCAGCACCCCTGTAAGTTCTTTCATTAACCTTTCCTTCACCCAAAAGTTTGGCTACCAAAAAAACAAACATTGGACGCATTTGTTTTCCTTTTCTATTTACTATAAAGTGAGTAATTCTATTGAGTAATGCAACATTTGAATACATTGATTGAGTAAACTTTTCTTCGAAAAGCTCCATTTCCTGATAAATAGGTTCTTTAATTCGTTCAACGACTTTCATATGTATAGTAAATATATCAAATAAGTAGTAATCTTTGATCTCAGGTTACAGTTCCTTTTATATCTAATTTATTGGCTAATTGACCACATGCTGCATCAATATCTAAACCTCTTGAACGACGATAGGTTACTTTAACCCTAGCTCTTGTTAAGGCAGTTATATAATCATCAATAACTGATTGTTGAGCTTGTTTCATTAATGAGCCATCAATTGTATTGTATTGTATAATATTAACCTTTGAGGGAATGCGGTTACATAAAGCTACCAAAGCTTGAATGTCCTCTTTTTGATCATTAATTCCTTCCCAAACTATGTATTCAAAAGTTATTTTCTTCTTACTGTATTCGTTCCAATAAACTAATGAGTCAATTAAATCTTTTAAATCAAACTTTTGCGCAAAAGGCATGATTTTTTCACGCACTTCCTGTCGAGCACTATGTAATGAAACTGCCAACCGAAACTTCACATTGTCATCTGCCATTTTCTTTATCATCTTAGGAATTCCCGAAGTAGAGAGCGTAATTCTTCGTGGAGACATTGCTAGACCTTCTGGATGTGTTATTTTATCTATTGCTGCAATTACATTTTTATAATTCATTAGAGGCTCTCCCATTCCCATAAATACAATATTAGAAAGTGGTCGGTTGTGATATAATTTACTTTGGTGATCTATTGCCACAACTTGATCATAAATCTCATCTGCATTTAAATTTCGCATTCTCTTTAATGCAGCTGTAGCGCAAAAAACACAGTCTAAACTACATCCTACTTGAGATGAAACACAGGCTGTTGTCCTAGAAGCAGTCGGAATTAATACAGATTCAACAACTAATTGATCATGAAGTTTTACAGCATTTTTAATAGTTCCATCTGAACTGCGTTGCTGAGTGTCAATATTAATATGTTTAATTTCAAAATATGTTTTTAAAATATTCCTGTGTTCCAAAGACAAATTAGTCATTAAATCAAAGTTATGTACTCCTTTTTGCCATAACCACTGATAAACTTGCCCTCCCTTAAAAGAAGGAGCTCCATGGCTTGCAAAAAAGTCTTGTAAGGCCTCTTTATTTAGTAATCTAATATCTTTTTTATTGATTTCTTCCAAAATTTATTTATAAAAAAAACAGTAATACTACGGTTTTTATTTTTATTAAATAACCAACATTGCATCACCATAGGAGTAAAAATTATATTTCTCCTTAATAGCTACCTTATACGCATGTTTTATAAAATCAGGGTCTGCAAAAGCAGAAACCATCATCAGTAATGTTGATTTTGGAGTATGAAAATTAGTAATCATACAGTTTGCAATTGAAAAATCATAAGGAGGGAAAATAAATTTATGAGTCCATCCATCATATTCATTTAATAATCCCGCAGAAGACACAGAACTTTCTAAACCTCGCATTACGGTTGTTCCAACTGCACATATTTTTCTGCGTTCTGCAATCGCTTTATTAACTTTTGCAGCAGCAATAGTATCAATAATCAATTCTTCCGAATCCATTTTATGCTTTGATAAATCTTCAACCTCGACTGGACTAAAAGTTCCTAACCCAATATGTAATGTTAACTCTGCAATATTAACACCCTTTATCTCCAATCGCTTTAAGAGATGTTTTGAAAAATGAAGCCCTGCAGTTGGTGCAGCTACCGCACCTTCGTGTTTAGCATAAATCGTTTGATAACGTTCACGATCTTGATCCTCTATAGGTCTATTAATATATTTAGGAAGTGGAGTTTGTCCAAGCTCCTTGAGCTTTGTTCTAAATTCAGTATAGTCTCCATCATAAAGGAAACGAAGGGTTCTGCCTCTTGAAGTGGTATTATCGATTACTTCAGCAACTAAACTTTCATCTTCACCAAAATACAATTTATTACCAATTCGGATTTTACGAGCTGGGTCAACCAAGACATCCCAAAGGCGTTGTTCCTGATTTAACTCACGTAATAAAAACACTTCTATTCGAGCACCTGTTTTTTCTTTGTTTCCAAAAAGACGAGCAGGAAAAACTTTTGTGTTATTTAAGGCCATTACATCACCTTCATCAAAATAGTTAATAACATCTTTAAAAGCATGGTGCTCTAGGGTTTCTTCTTTACGGTTTAGGACCATTAATCTAGATTCATCACGATCTTGGGCAGGTCGTTGAGCTAGTAATTCGCTAGGAAGTTCAAATTGAAAATGAGAAAGTTTCACAGATTAAAATTTTATGATTAATACAAATTAATTTACAAACATGAAGATGAAATTATCAATTCATGTTTTGAGGGAAATTTAATCTAAAGCTTACTTAGATTAAATTAAATGTCCTTGGTTTGCAAATATAACATCTCAACATAGGCGTTGTCAAGTAAAAACGTATTTATCTCTATTTAATTTTAAAATTAAGCTTTCTCAAATCATTCCAGAAGTCAGGATAAGATTTGGAAACTACTGAGGACTCTTCAATTTTTAGAGGAATTTTTAATGCCAAAGGAGCAAAGGCCATTGCCATTCTGTGATCATTATAAGTTGAAATAGAGCAATTTTCTATAAAATTTGTGTCAGGTGATAGATGTAAGCTCTCATTGGTAACTTTAATTGTTGCCCCTAACTTAGTTAGCTCAACCTTAAGTGCTTCTAGTCGGTCTGTTTCTTTAATTTTAAGTGTGTGTAAACCCACTAAATCACATCCAACACCAAGTCCATAACAACTCACCGCAATAGTTTGAGCAATATCAGGTGTTTTTGTAAGATCCAATTGAATTGAATTTGGAAGGGGCTTATTCTCTTTTTTTAGGTGTAAGGTATCTTCTTCAAAACGTGAAGAAACTCCTAACTGCTCATATATGTCTATTAGAACTATATCACCTTGTAAACTAGATTTTTTAAAACTCATTAAACTTATTTTAGCCTTTTTGGCAAGCGCTACGATGCTAAAAAAATATGAAGCAGAACTCCAATCTGACTCTACTACTTGATTTATTCTTTTAATTTTTTTTACTGAACCAACCCAAATCAGCTGATCTTTAAAACTGGTGGTAATTCCTAAGTTATTTAACAATTTTAAGGTCATTTTTATATAGGGTATTGAAGTGATTTTTCCAACCAAATTTAATTTGAGCCCTTTCTCTAAAACAGGTCCCAATAGAAGTAAGGCAGATATATACTGACTACTTATATGAGCGGGTAATGATATGGTCCCCCCTAAAAGTTTTTTGCCTTTAATTCTAATGGGAGGAAACCCTTCCGCTTTTTCATAGACTATTGAGGCGCCAATCGAACGAAGTGCATCTACCAATATTTTAATAGGTCGTTCTTGCATTCTAGTAGAGCCGGTAAGCACAACTTCATGACCTTCTAGGTGGGAAAAATATGCTGTTAAAAAACGCATTGCTGTTCCTGCATGGTGAACATCTACCACTTGTGAAGTAGACTCAAGCGCCTCTTGCATTATCTTACTATCATCAGAATTAGATATATTCTCTAATTGAAAGCCTTTAAACAAAGCTTGCAACAATAGTAATCGGTTTGTCTCACTTTTGGAACCAGTTATACGCAAAGAGCCTTCACACCATCCCGATAGATGATCTATTTTAATATTCATTAAGTGTTACGGTTTTAGTTTAGGATTGCTGTGATGTCGTTCATGATCTCTTGAAGCTTTTTTAACTAACTTTTTTTCAAAAGAAGCTTGTAAATCAACACCTGTTTGATTTGCCAAGCAAACAGCTACAAATATAACATCAGCTAATTCTTCGCCTAAATCTTTATTTTTATCACTTTCTTTTTCAGATTGCTCACCATAACGTCTTGCTATAATTCGGGCAACTTCCCCTACTTCTTCAGACAACTGAGCCATGTTAGTCAATTCATCAAAATAACGAACACCGTGGTTATTAATCCAATTATCAACTGATTGCTGTAATATTTTTAAATCCATAATCAAAAATAACTATAAATGTTGATTATAGCCTTATCGATTAATTCCAGCGTTTTTCAAAACAATGCTTTTAACTCAGCAAGAGAATAAACAATTGGACATTTCGCATGAACCTCTTCATTATGTGAATTAAAATGAATTGCTTGCATACCCTGATTCAAAGCACCTAAAATATCTGCCTCAAAACTGTCTCCAATCATTATAGAGGCTTCTGCAGTTGTATTAACAGTTTTTAATGATTGAATAAATATTTCTGGATGAGGCTTTTTGAAACCAACTTTTTCTGCTGTAAAAACAAATTCAAAAAAAGATTTAATTCCAGAATTCTCAATTTTAAACTGCTGAACCTTATCAAATCCATTGGTAATAATATGTAATTTAAACCTACTTTTTAATGCTTCTAAAAGCTCTATTGCACCCTCAAACAAATGAGGAAAAGTAGATAAATATGTAATGTATTGCTCTGAAATCTTGTCTATAAGACCTATGGAGGCAGAATAATTCAGCTTTTCAAAAGTCTTATTTAGCCTGTTAAAACGCAAGTCCTCCTGAGTTATTTTATTTTCTCGATATAATTTCCATTGAGCATGATTAATAGGGTTGTAGAATTTCAGGAAAACATCTAATGAAAAAGGAAAGTTTAATTCTATAAATATTTCATTAAAGGCAAGTCCTGAGTTCTTTTCAAAATCCCAAAGTGTGTGGTCTAGATCAAAAAAAATATCTGTTACCGAATGAGTATTTATCATTTAATATAGTTTTTAAATTCCTGAAGCCAACTTATATTTTCGCCGTTCGGACTGAAAAATCCATTTGATATTACAATTGTAAGAGAGCTGGAAGATAGGGGTAATTTCTCATAAATATCCTTCAACAATTGAAAGGCTTTTTCAGGAGACATTTTTTTCAATCCCTTTTCAGTAGTTACTATTGGATTGATTTTTAAGGGTAATTGAAATTCACTAGATAAGCTATAAAAATAAAATGGAGTAGCTGTGCCAGCTCTAAAACCAAATGTTTTTTGATACCCCATACTATAATCCGAATTAAACTCTTGAACTACTAAACTTTCGTATACAGTATTCAAATTCTGGATTTCATTACTCATTCTTATGTCCGAAAGTGGTCTATGCGTCAGTGATTCAAAATTATCTTTTTCGAATCCTAAAAACTCGCTTGCTTTTAATTGAGATTTAACCGAAACTAAAAGTCCAAGAGAAAACAAATCACTCATTGTTTTAATTATCTTTTGATAGCTTAAATTAAAAATTGAAACCGTAGATTGATAGGGTGAACTTTCCGAAAATAAAAAAAATATTTTTGGTGAAACTGCACTAGATTTAAAAAAAGATTTCCAAGTTTGAAAAGTATTAAAAGGGTCTTCTTTTATTCGAAATAAAACTGCTAATTGCTCAAAAAGGTGGAGTAAATTAAATGCCCACAAGGATTTAAAAAAATCACTTAAAGAAACTAGTAATGATCTATTCTTATATCGAAAAGGAACCAGAACCTCAATAAGAACATTTTTGATAGATTTTTTTTTCTCATCATTTGTATTAAAAAACTGTGGAAATGCAATGGTAAGATTTTTTTGTAAATGATTAACCCAAAGATCTACAACGGGAAGTTCTAAAAAACCATGTTGCCCAGCTATACTTTGCGCCGGATCAAAAAATCCTTGAGGTGTTTTTATATGGGGCAATGCTTCTTCATAACGCGATAAAAGAAAAAAACTTGCTGCAAAAATATCAAAGGAAAAAAAACTATCCCCTTGTGTTTTAAAAAAAATTGGAAATCCGTCTAATCTTTCAACATCAAGTGTTTGAAGTTTTACGCCTTGCTCATAAAGCAAATTGTGTGCAGGAATAAAATACTCATTTCCTAACTGTTTTATAGTGTAACTAAATTTAGGCCCAGAATGTGCAACAAATGTCTCAATAGTTTTAGTGAACCCAACTGAAACTCCTAACATATTTTGAAAAATATGTTTAAAAATATAAGTTAGTCTAGGTGTTATTTTATGAGTATATACCAGTAACATTAATAAGATATATTTGTGAGAGAAGCTAAAGTAACCTTTTTCTAAAACAATTAAATAATCTAAATTTTAAACAATAATAGTCAAAATACCAAGCTTCAATTCTTGTGTATTTTATTTATTAATTCAACGATGGAAACATCAGTTAGGATAAGTTTAATATTTTGAAATAAGAGCTTCTAATTCATTCCAATCTAACCCTCCAAAATTACCTGAACTCATCATTACCAAAATCTTGTTATCATACTTTTGACTAAATAGATATTCCTCTAAAGAAGAGGTCTTAGTTATCACTTTTAAAAAATCATGATCAAATGCAGCCTGAATAATTTCAGTTGAAATAGGGGATCTATTTTTTATTTTCAATGCCTCAGGATCATAAAAAACGATTGCCTGATCTGCTAAAGACAAAGTTTTTTTGTATTGATCAATGAAAGAGATGTCTAAACTGCTATAGGTATGAAGTTCCAGACAAATCTGGATTTCAAAACCTTTGAATTGATCTTTTACTGCTTTAGCAGTAGCCATTACTTTACTTGGTGCATGGGCAAAGTCTTTATACAAAACTGCGGTTAAACCTTGCGAAATTTTTTCTAAACGTTTTGCAGCACCTGTAAAACTTGGGATTGCATCATAAAATTCAACAGCATCCAAGCCCATTAATTGTGAAATCCATTGAGCACCAGATAGATTCATCAGATTATGCTCTCCAAATACTGAAAGAGGTAAACTTCCTTCTGAGGTATCTAAGAAGGTAGTACCATTTTCAATATAATGGGCAGGAGCTCCATAAGGTATTTTTTTTACTGCATGTGGACTATTCTCTACCAGATCCTTTAACACTAAATCTTCTTGATTATAAAGCAAAACGCCTCCCTCACGTATTGAAAAAATAAACTTTTCAAATTGAGAAACATATGTCTCAAACGTTGGGAAAACATTTATGTGATCCCATGCAATACCACTAATAAGTGCAATTTCAGGCTGATACCACAAAAATTTAGGTTGTGAATCAATAGCTGATGACAGGTATTCATCACCTTCTAACAAGATAAAATCATTTTCTTTTGAAACAAATAGAGTTTCAGTAACAGCAGGAACAGGAGCCCCCAACATAAAGTCAGTAGAAATATCATGAAAATTCAACACATGTAAAATCATTGCAGTAATGCTGGTTTTTCCATGACTTCCTGCAATAACAACTTTCGTTTTTTCTTGACTAATTTTAGCTAAAAATTCTGGATATGATTGGATTTTAAGTTCTAAAGATTGAGCTTTTAAAAGTTCTGGATTGTTGATTTTAGCATGCATTCCCAAAATCACAACATCTATTTTATTTGTTATTTTTTCAGGAAACCAACCTAAGGTTTCGGGTAAGATGTCAGCAGCTTTAAGCTTGGCTTTTGAAGGATTAAAGATAGCATCATCACTCCCTGTGATTTCATTACCCATGCGTTTCATTTCCAATGCTAAACTATGCATGGCACTTCCTCCAATTGCAATAAAATGCAGGCGCATCATAACTTATTTAAATTTTAAGTATTTAAAAGTTTCCATAGTTCGTCTTTCAATTCTGTTAACTGAAATTGAATAGCACTAGATATAATAAGATGAGGTACTCCATTAAAATGTGTCTTCAACTCTTTTGAATATTCACTTCTAAGCTCATCATCTAATAAATCTGCTTTAGAGAGAACTACCATATATTGTTTATCCAGAAGCTCTGGGTTATACTTGATTAATTCTTTTTTAAGAATGTCAAATTCTTTTTTTAAATTTTTAGTATCAGCCGGAATCAAGAATAATAAAATTGAATTTCGTTCTATATGTCTCAAAAAATAATGCCCTAACCCTTTTCCTTCAGCCGCACCTTCAATGATCCCAGGAATATCTGCCATAACAAAGGATTGGTAATTCCTATACTCGACAATACCTAAATTCGGCTTTAGAGTAGTAAACTCATAATCTGCTATTTTAGGTTTTGCTGATGTCAAAACAGATAATAAAGTTGATTTTCCCGCATTTGGAAAACCAACTAATCCAACATCAGCTAGTACTTTTAACTCTAATGTAATCTGGAGAGTTTCCCCTTCAATTCCAGGCTGAGCATATCTTGGAGTTTGTCGTGTAGATGATTTGAAGTGCCAATTTCCTCGACCTCCAAGACCCCCTTCCATCACTATAACCTCTTGTTTATCTTCAGTTACTTCATATAAAATTTCATTAGTATCAGTATCCCTAATAATTGTTCCTGTTGGAACATCAATATAGATATCTTCGCCTTGAGCACCACTACTCCTATTCTTACTTCCATCACCGCCATGTCCAGCAGAGAAATGTTTTTTAAACTTAAAGGTATAGAGGGTCCATAATTGGCTATTCCCTCGAATGATAACATGGCCTCCACGACCTCCATCTCCTCCGTCGGGGCCACCTTTTGTTATGAATTTTTCTCTGTGTAAGTGAATAGAACCCTTACCTCCTTTTCCTGAACTAACAGACAATTTAACATAGTCAACAAAATTTCCTTCAGTCATAAACTAGTTTAAACTAACTATTAAGTTTGTTAAACGTTCTGTTATCTCATTTATAGAACCAATTCCATTGACACTATGGAATTTATGCTGCCCTTCATAATAATCTTTTAGGGGTGCTGTTTTTAGTTTGTATTCATCAAAACGATTTCTAATTTTTGATTCATCTTGGTCATCTGAACGTCCACTTGTTTCGCCTCTTTCTAATAACCTTTTTACTAAAATATCATCATTCGCCTCTAAAGCAATGGTAGCATTAATCTTCATATTCTTAGCTTCTATAAAAACATCTAGTGCTTGGGCTTGGGCCTTTGTTCTCGGAAAGCCATCAAATATAAAACCTTTTACTTCTGGATTTCTATCAACTTCAGCCTCTAACATCTCAATGGTCACTCGGTCAGGAACTAAATCACCCTTATCCATAAAAGACTGAGCCTTTTGTCCTAAAGCGGTTTTGTTTTTAATATTATATCGAAATAAATCACCTGTAGAGATATGGACTAAATTAAAGGTTGCTTTTAAAAATGCCGCTTGAGTACCTTTCCCTGCACCTGGCTTTCCAAATAAAACTAGATTGATCATTGAATTGAAAAATTTTTGATAAAGATATCCATTTTATATGGCTTTTTTCAATTCCAAAAAACTTATGCGTATTTTTGCAAAAACAAATTAATGGGATATTTTTCCGGTACACAAACAATTGGAATCTTAGGTGGTGGGCAACTTGGTAAAATGTTGCTAACAACAACTCGTCAGTGGGATCTTAATACTAAGGTAATGGATCCGAGTCCAGCCGCACCCTCAAGAATTGCTTGTAATACTTTTGTGACTGGTGATTTAATGGATTATGATAGTGTGGTTGCTTTTGGAGAAGGCCTTGATGTTTTAACTATTGAAATTGAAAATATAAATTCAGATGCTCTAGTAACTTTAGAAAAAAAAGGCGTTAAGGTATATCCACAAGCTAGTATTTTAAAAATAATACAGAATAAATGTCGGCAAAAAAAATTTTATAAAACACATCTAATCCCAACAGCTCCCTTCCAATTATTTGATAGCAGAAATTCCCTAAAAGATGCAGTTGTTCGAGGCCTAGTTTCATTTCCTTTTGTTTGGAAATCTGAATCAATGGGTTATGACGGATATGGGGTTAAAATTATACGCTCAAACCAAGATATAGAAAACGTTAATGATGGCCCATGTATGTCAGAAGACTTAATCGCTATTGACAAAGAGCTTGGAATTATTATTTGCAGAAGTCCAAAAGGAGAATCTGTCTGTTACCCTTGTGTAGAAATGGAATTTAACACCAGTACCAATCAAGTAGAGTATGTTTTAAGTCCCGCAAGAATTTCTAACTCTTTGGCTGAAAAAGCAAAAGTATTAGCACTAAAAGTATCTAAAGCATTTGAACATGTTGGCTTACTAGCTGTTGAATTATTTTTAACAAAAGAAGGCGAATTAATTGTGAATGAAGTAGCGCCTAGACCACATAATAGTGGTCACTATAGCATTGAAACTTCATACACATCACAATTTGAACAACACATAAGAGCTATTCTTAACCTTCCACTAGGAAACACTCAAAACAAATTAGCTGGAGTAATGGTAAATCTTATAGGAAAAGAAGGTCATAATGGCCCAGTCCATTATAAAAACTTAGATCAAATCTTAGCCATTGAGGGAGTTAATCCTCATATTTATGGTAAAAAAGAAACTCGTCCCTTTCGTAAAATGGGACATATAACCATCGTAAATAAAAACCTTAAAACTGCTCGTGAGATTGCAGAATATGTAAAAGAAACTATTGAAGTAATTACAAAATAATATGATAAAAGTAGGGATAATAATGGGCAGCCAATCAGATCTTCCGGTAATGGAAGAAGCTATTGCTTTCTTAAAAGAATTAAACATTACAGTTGAAGTAGATATCGTATCTGCACACAGGACACCTGAAAAAATGGTGAGCTATGGTACGCAAGCCCACAAAAGAGGTCTCAAGGTTATAATTGCTGGAGCTGGAGGTGCTGCCCACCTTCCAGGTATGATTGCCTCACTTACCCCTCTTCCAGTTATTGGAGTTCCCATAAAATCCAGTAATTCGATTGACGGATGGGATAGTATTCTTTCAATTCTTCAAATGCCTGGAGGTGTTCCAGTTGCGACAGTAGCGCTAAATGGAGCTAAAAATGCTGGAATATTAGCTGCTCAAATTATTGGAAGTAGTGATGAAAAAGTGCTTAATAAAATAGTTTTATATAAAGAAAGTCTGAAGAATAAAGTGTTAAAAAACAGTGAACAATTAAAAAAATGACTCCTTGAATAATCCATTATTAACTTCCTTTAAAACTCCTTTTGAATCAGCACCATTTCATCAAATTAAAGCTCATCACTTTATTCCAGCTATAAAATCAACTATTGCTATAGCACTTGAAGAAATAGAAGCTGTCACTCATCAAAAAGAAACACCTACATTCAAAAATACACTTGAAGCACTTGAAAATTGTGGTACGCTAATTGGAAGAAATAGTAGTTTACTTTTTAATATCAACAGTGCAGAAACTAATGAAGAATTTCAAAAAATTGCACAAGATGCAGCTCCTCTGTTAACTCGTTTTCAAAATGATATCCGTTTAAACAAAAAACTATTTAAGCGTATTAACTTTTTATACGAAAATGATATCAAGGAGTCTCTATCTCGAGAACAATTAACATTACTTGAAAAAGAATATAAAAGTTTTGTTAGAAATGGTGCACTTTTAAATGATGATGAAAAAGAAAAATTGCGGGTTATAGACAGTAAATTAGCTCAATTAAGTCTAAGTTTTGGTGAACATGTACTGGCTGATACCCAAGCATATTACTTACATATCGAAAACAAGTTAGACCTCAGAGGGTTGCCTGATAATGTTATTGAAATGGCAAGAAATATGGCAGAGGAGAAAAAGAAAAAAGGATGGCTCTTTACTCTTGATTATCCAAGTTATGTTCCTTTTATGTCCTATGCAGAAAACAGGGCATTGCGTAAAAAACTAAATGGTGCTTTTAGTAAAAGAGGATTTCAAAAGAATGAAAATAATAATTCAGCTATTATTCTTAAAATCATCAAACTACGTCAAACACGTGCAAAACTACTTGGCTATAAATCACATGCTGCATTTGTTCTTGAAGAACGCATGGCACAATCTGAAAAAAATGTGAAATCCTTTTTAGATGATTTAAGTGAAAAAGTGCATCCTGCTGCAAAAAATGAGTGGAATACTATGGCTACTTTTGCAAAGGAACACCTGGATATAAAGGTTCTGGAAAAATGGGATACTACTTTCGTTGCAGAAAAATTAAAAAAAGCAACACTAGGCCTTGATGAACAATTGTTAAAACCATACTTCCAATTAGAAAAAGTATTAGATGGTTTATTTATAATTGTGAAAAAACTTTATGGCTTAAGTTTTATTGTAAATAAAGAAGTAGATCCATATCATGATGAGGTAAAGGTCTATGAAGTGCATAAAGAAGGAAAATTTCATGCGCTTCTGTACACAGATTTTTTTCCGCGTCCAGGAAAGAGAAATGGTGCTTGGATGACCAGTTATAAATCCCAAAATATCTCACAAAGACCACATGTATCGATTGTATGCAATTTTTCAATACCTACAAAAACTCAACCCTCTTTACTTACCTTCCAAGAAGTAACTACACTATTTCATGAATTCGGACATGCACTTCATGGTATACTTGCAAATACTAATTATAGTGGCTTAAGCGGTACAAGTGTTTATTGGGATTTTGTAGAATTGCCAAGTCAAATTATGGAAAATTGGTGTTACCAACCAGAGGCATTAGCCTTATTTGCAAAACATTATGAAACTAATGAAGTAATTCCAAGAAAATTCATAGATAAAATTAAGAAAGCTGCTTACTTTCAACAAGGACTCCAAACCTTAAGACAACTTAGCTTTGCCTACTTAGACCTATCATTTCATGATAAAAATGCACACTTAATTAAATCTGTAAAAAATCATGAAAAAAGACAAATTGAGTCCCTAAAATTCACAGAAGATCCGTCTGATAGCTGTATGAGCACAGCTTTTTCGCATATTTTTCAAGGTGGATATGCTGCAGGTTATTACAGTTATAAATGGGCCGAAGTTTTAGATGCTGATGCTTTTGAATTATTTCTTGAAAAAGGAATTTTTGATAAAAACACAGCAAAATCTTTCTTAGAAAATGTTTTATCAAAAGGAGGTACAGAACACCCTATGACTTTATACAAACGTTTTAGAGGAAAAAAACCTGACCCTCTAGCCTTGATTAGAAGAGCTGGACTCGCTTAGTGTCTTAATTAAAATAGTTATAGGAAAAACTTTTAAGGCAACAAAAATAGTTAAACTACCAATTCATGTACCCCCCTTTAAGGTCATATATTTTTTTAAAACCTAAGGAATCCATGATTTTAGAAGCTTTATCGCTCCGATTCCCTGACCTGCAGTAAATTAAGTAAGTAACATTTCTATTTAATGCAGAAATACTAGCTTGAAAATCTGAGGCCTTATAATCAATTAAAATTGCGCCTTTAATATAACCCAGTGCATATTCTTCTGGGGTTCTAACATCTATGACTTGAGATTCTTGCTCCATCAAGACTTGAAAATTCTCTTTTTCTAGTACTTTGACAGATGATGTTTGTGAGGTGAAACAAATAAATAAGAGGAAAAGAAAATTTTTCATTTTATTTTTTTATTAAAAATAAAGAAATAAAAAATAACTACCCAACCAAACTACCGGAATTCCTTCAACCCAAAAGGCGGTATAATAAAAAGAATTTGAGGGGTCTGAATAATACAAAAGCATTCCTAGGAGCACAAAAATCAAAAGGGTTGAAAATAACATTTCATTGTTGGCTCCAAAAAATAATGGTGAACATAAGGCACCCAATACTAATAATATAATGCCTAAGATTTTAGTATTATAAATCCCTAGCTGCTGAGGAAGTGTTTTTAGGTTAGAGCTGTCAATTGTAACATCTCTAATTTCAAAAGGTAATATAGCAACCCAAACATACACAAATTGTATAAAGCCCAATTTTAAAAATAAACTTATTGAAAAAAAACTGTCTGAAGCTAGTGGTATCCCAACTGTTAATAAAATCCAACTTAAAGCTACTAAATATATTTTCAATCCTTTTTTATTCCTCCAATTAGAGAATCCATTAAAAGAAATACTATATAAAACCACCAAAATACTCCCAATTAAAGCGAAGCCATTCATTATAAAGGAAAAGGTGAAAAGCATTCCTAAGGCAACTACAAAGCTTACTAGGGAAATAAACAAAATACTTTTTGGAATTTTATCTTTTTGAGAGTTATAAAATAAGGTGGAAAATTTTATAAAATTATAACTAAAAAGAGCGCTAAAAAAAATAAATATTAACACATTTTCAGAAACTTTATCTTGTGAAACAACAAGTGATAATCCGCCTAGGCAAGTGACTGAAAAAGCTAGGTGAATACTAGACTTAACATAAAATTCAAAACCTTTAATCAACCAAATTTTCACATGTAAATATCGAAACTTTAATATAGTTGTTATTGATTATTTAAAAATATTTTTATTTCTCAAATAAAAGCTTAAAAAATATCCCTTTAATATCCTATTTTTGAGGAAATAAAAAACGCAATGAGAACGGACGCTTTTGTTGAGAGACACATAGGACCAAACGAAGAAGAAATAAAAAAAATGTTGGCTACCATTGGCGTAACCTCAGTAAAAAAACTACTTGAAGAAACTATTCCAGAAACCATCCGCCTAAAAAAACCTTTAGCGTTACCAGAAGGAATTAGTGAACATAAATTTTCTGAAATTATAAATAGTTTAGGAAAAGAAAACAAGGCCTATGATACCTACATCGGCTTAGGATATCATCCTGCAATTACTCCAGCTGTTATTCAGCGTAATATTTTAGAAAATCCGGGGTGGTATACTGCTTATACCCCTTATCAAGCTGAAATTGCTCAGGGAAGACTAGAAGCCCTCTTTAATTTCCAAACCATGATTTGTGATCTAACTGGAATGGAGCTTGCAAATGCCTCACTATTAGATGAAAGTACAGCAGCTGCAGAAGCTATGACAATGTTATTTGGTGCGCGTACTCGAGATCAAAAAAAAAAAAATTCTTTACAATTTTTTGTAGATGAAAATGTATTACCACAAACATTATCATTACTTAAAACTCGCGCTACCCCTCTTGGTATTCACTTAATAGTTGGACTAACTGAAAATCAACTTTTTACTGAAGCTTTTTTTGGAGCTATTTTTCAATATCCCGGAAAACATGGCTCTATTCCAAATTTAAAAAAATGGATTGAAATCGTCAAATCTCATGAAATTTCAACAGTGGTATCAGCAGACATAATGAGTTTAGTTTTACTCGAAGCTCCAGGAGAATTTGGTGCAGACGTCGTAGTAGGCACTACACAACGCTTTGGAATTCCTCTTGGTTATGGAGGGCCACATGCTGCGTTTTTTGCGACAAAAGAACATTATAAAAGAAATATTCCAGGTCGTATTATTGGACAAACTCGTGATTTAGATGAAAATCCTGCTCTAAGAATGGCACTGCAAACAAGAGAACAACATATTAAAAGAGATCGTGCTACCTCTAATATTTGTACCGCACAAGTTCTCTTAGCTGTCATGGCTGGAATGTATGCAGTCTATCATGGTCCAAAAGGACTTAAATACATTGCTAACAGAATTCATCAGAAAACAATACAATTAAATAACGCATTAATTGCTTTAGGAATTAACCAAATAAATAAATATTTTTTTGATACCCTTGAAATAAAATTAGACGCTAATAGAATTAAAAAAATAGCAGAAGAAAAAGAAATTAATTTTTACTACCCAAATGAGGAGACTGTCTGCATATCAATAAACGAGACTACAACTACAGAAAATATTAATGCAATAATTGAACTATTTGCTCAATTTACAGAAAAAAAAGCTCCTTTAAGGATTAAAGGATTAAATGTTAAATTTTTATCTGATCTAGGTACCAGAAAGACAAGGTTCTTAACACATCCTGTATTTAATTCACATCATTCTGAAACTGCTTTGATGCGATATATTAAATCATTAGAACGAAAAGATCTTGCATTAAATCATTCCATGATTTCACTGGGCTCTTGTACGATGAAGTTAAATGCAGCTGCAGAAATGCTTCCGTTAAGTGATACAAATTGGGGGAGAATTCATCCTTTTGTCCCAATTAATCAAGCAGAAGGGTATCAAAAAATGCTTTCACAACTTACCGAACAGCTTAATATTATAACTGGATTCGAAGCCACTTCATTACAACCTAATTCTGGAGCACAAGGAGAATACTCTGGTCTTATGGTTATTAGAGCTTACCATCAATCTAGAAAAGATTTTCATAGAAATATTTGTTTAATTCCTGCTTCTGCTCACGGTACGAATCCAGCTTCAGCTGTTATGGCTGGAATGAAAGTTATTGTTACAGATACAGATAAAAATGGAAACATTGACTGGGAGGATTTACATCAGAAAGCACTTTTTCATAAAGACAACCTTTCTGCATTAATGATTACATACCCGAGTACACACGGAGTATTTGAAGTGAAAATTAAAGATATTACGGCGCACATTCACGCTTGTGGCGGACAAGTATATATGGATGGTGCAAATATGAATGCACAAGTAGGCCTTACCAGTCCGGCAGCGATTGGTGCAGATGTATGTCACTTAAATTTACATAAAACTTTTGCTATTCCTCATGGAGGTGGTGGACCCGGTGTGGGTCCAATCTGTGTGGCTAAACATTTAACATCTTTTTTGCCGGGAAATCCAGTAATACCCACTGGTGGAGAGCAGGCAATTACTGCTATTTCTGGAGCACCATTCGGTTCAGCTTTAGCATGTTTAATTTCTTATGGTTATATAAAAATGCTAGGGAGTAAAGGATTGAAAATGTCTACTGAGATTGCAATTTTAAATGCAAATTATATACAAAAACGTCTCGAAGGTGCTTACGGTGTTTTATATACTGGCATCAACGGACGTGCTGCTCATGAGCTTATAATTGATTGTCGTCCCTTTAAAGAACAAGGTATAGAAGTGGTTGATATTGCTAAGAGATTAATGGATTATGGTTTTCATTCCCCTACTGTTTCTTTTCCAGTACCTGGGACTATGATGATAGAACCAACTGAAAGTGAAAATATGAGTGAAATGGATCGCTTTTGTAATGCTATGATATCTATAAGAATGGAAATTGATGCTGGGGAAAAAGAACGTACTTTATTAAAAAACGCACCGCACACAATGGCAATGATTTCTGCAAATGAATGGGATTATCCATACAGCAGACAAAAAGCAGCATTTCCTCTTGAATTTGTAAAAGAAAATAAATTTTGGCCAACAGTAAGAAGAGTTGACGAAGCCTATGGGGATCGTAATTTAGTGTGTAGCTGTATTCCTATTGAGTCCTATTCAAATAATTAATAATAAAGACCTTATACTCTTTGATTTTTTAAAAATGAACAGAAATAGTACTAATGAACATCGTAAGGTTTTTATGATTTTTAACTTAAAAAAAAATCAAAAGAATACCTTTAACTTATAAATGCTAAATATTAAAATTACAGGTACGGGAAGTGTCATTCCACAAAAGGTTCAACCTAACGTTGGATTTTCAAAACACTCCTTTTTTGATGCATCTGGATTGCCAATTGATAATCCTAATATAGAAATCATTGAAAAATTCAAAGCAATTACTGGTATTGATCAAAGACGATATATCAAAGACCATCAAACTGTTGTTGATATTGCAATCGAAGCTGCAGAAATAGCAATCGCTGATTCAAATATTGATCCAGAAACAATTGACTATATTATTTTCGCTCACAATGTTGGTGATATAGCTTTAAACTCAAATCAAGTAGACACACTGCCTAGTTTAGCTTCTAAACTAAAGGCTGGTTTAAAAATAAAAAATCCTGAATGCGTTGCATATGACATTTTATTTGGATGTCCCGGTTGGTTAGAAGGGGTAATCCAGGCTAAAGCATTTATCAAAGCTGGGATGGCAAAAAAATGCATGGTTATTGGTGCTGACACACTTTCACGCGTTCTTGATCATAGTGACAGAGATTCTATGATTTACGCAGATGGCGCTGGAGTCACTATAATTGAAGAAACTAATGACCAAGGAGGAATTCTTTCACACAAAACTGTAACATACACCTCAGAGGGAGAAGCAGAATTCATTTTTTATGGCCCCTCAAACAATTTAGGAAAGGGTAAAAAATACATTAAAATGTATGGTAGAAAAGTATATGAATTTGCTTTAAATAAAGTTCCACTAGCAATTCAGTCCTGCCTTGAAGCATCAGGAGAATCAATTGATAGTGTGTCAAAAATATTCATTCACCAAGCTAATTTAAAAATGGATGAAGCAATTATTAAACGCTTTTACCGTCTATACAAAAAACCAACCCCAGAGGGTATTCTTCCTATGAATATTCAAGAATTTGGTAATAGTTCAGTGGCTACAATCCCGACGTTATTTGATTTGGTTTCTAAACAAAATTATGCTGGTCACTCCATAAAAAAAGGTGATTTAATCATTTTTGCTTCTGTTGGTGCAGGAATGAATATTAATGCAATTACTTACAGAGTTTAACTTTTATTAAACTGATTAGAAATTCAAGCTTATATCAAAGTTTATTTTTAGTTAAAAACATTACCTTTGATAAGGCATGAAGATCCTTACACATATCGGAAAATACTTTATCATGCTGCGCAATACTTTCGGTAAATTTACCAAGTGGAGGATACTAAAGCAGCTGATTTTAAAGGATATTGATATCTTGATAATAGGTTCTATTGGGATCGTTTCATTTATTTCATTTTTTGTTGGAGGTGTTGTTGCTATTCAAACAGCCCTTAATCTTGAAAATCCTTTACTTCCAAAAAACCTGATTGGCTTTGCAACAAGACAATCGGTAATTCTTGAATTTGCACCAACATTTATTTCTGTTATAATGGCCGGAAAAGTAGGGTCTTATATCACTTCAAGCATAGGGACTATGAGAGTTACTGAACAAATAGATGCTTTAGAAGTAATGGGTATCAACACCTATAACTATTTAATTTTTCCGAAAATTATATCACTTTCACTATACCCCCTTATTATATGTGTTTCTATGTTTCTTGGAATTTTTGGAGGATACATTGCGTGTGTTTACGGAGGGTTTTCTTCTAGTGCTGACTTTGTAGAAGGTATTCAAATGGACTTTATACCTTTTCATGTTGGATATGCATTTATTAAAACATTATTTTTCTCTTTCATATTAGCCACCATACCATCTTATCACGGGTACTTTATGACTGGAGGGGCCCTAGAAGTTGGAAAAGCAAGTACAGTTTCTTTTGTTTGGACTAGTGTTGTAATTATTTTGGTAAATTATTTAATAACACAATTATTACTCACTTAAATGATTCATGTAGAAAACATTACGAAATCATTTGATGAAACAGAAGTGTTAAGAGGTATCTCTGCCATATTTGAAAAAGGAAAAACTAATCTGATTATTGGACAAAGTGGATCTGGAAAGACAGTCTTTTTAAAATCATTGTTGGGACTTTTTGATACAGATATGGGAAGTATTAGGTTTGAAAACAAAGTTCTCAATGATATGAACGATAAAGAACGTGCAATTCTAAGGCAAGAAATGGGAATGGTTTTTCAAGGTAGTGCTTTGTTTGACTCTATGACAGTTGAAGAAAATATAATGTTTCCGATGCAAATGTTTACCACAGAAATAGATTCGGAAATTAGGGATAAAGCAAATATTGCCATCAAAAGAGTAAACCTCATTAATGCAAATCACAAACTAACAGATGAAATTTCTGGAGGAATGAAAAAAAGAGTTGCCATTGCAAGGGCTATTATTATGAATCCGAAATACCTTTTTTGTGATGAACCAAACTCTGGACTAGACCCTAAAACCTCAATCTTAATTGATAATTTAATTCAAGAAATTACAAATGAATATAATATCACCACTGTAATTAATACACACGATATGAATTCAGTAATGGAAATTGGTGAAAACATTATTTTTCTTCAAAATGGTCTAAAAGAATGGGAAGGTAGTAATCAAGAAATCTTCAAAACGGACAATAAAGCAGTAACTGATTTTGTATATTCTTCGAACTTATTTAAAAAAGTACGCAAACTATATCTATAAAAACAAACTCAAAGCCGGATCACCTCGGCGTGTGGACTAAATACATAAATTTTTCCAGTGATAACTTCTTTACATTCAAAACGTGTTCTTCTCTTTTTGATTTTTATAAATTTTTTACCATTATAAATTTGAAACATTACTCCATTTTCAATTTGATAAATAAACGTTTGGAATTTATTTTTATCAAAGGTTTTTAAGGCCATTACCAAATCGAAGTCTCTATCAGTACTCGCTTTTGGATTTTTCATGTGGCGAGCAAGAATACTACAGATAGGATCAGGAAATACATTGGGACATAAAAAAGGAAGAAGTGTTTCTTGAAAAGCTTTTTTCCACTCTTTACCATGAGGCTTGACTCTATGACCAAATTGTTTCACTACTTTATAATGCGCCAACTCATGAAGCAAGGTGATTAAAAAGCGATAAGGATTTAGTGAGTCATTAACCGTAATTAAAGACATACCATTTCTTTTTAAACTGAAATCACCATGTTTAGTTAACCGCTGTCCGGTTACTTTAATCTCTATAGGAATTTTTTGCAAATATTCCCTTAACTGAACTTTAGATGCTTCTGGAACATATTGAAATAGCTTTTCCATAGTTATCATCTTTTAGGGAGTTGAGGAAGAAACATGTAAAATTTTACCATTATAAAATTGATGTCCTGTTAATGCAAATTGTGCAATATAAGGAGCTATTTCTCCTACACTTAAAGGAGCTCGGAATCCGGGGAAAGCTTTTGCTAGCATTTCTGTTTGAACTGCACCTAAAGCAAGCCCGTTAAAAAAAGGTCCAGTTTCTTTATATTCCTCTGCAAGTAACTCTGTAAGAATATTTACAGCACCTTTACTGCTACTGTAAGCCGACAATCCTGAAAACTTCGAGCTTCCGCCAATACCACCCATACTACTAATATTAACTACGTGTCCCTTGGAAGAAATCAGAGGTAATAGTAATCGTGTAATAGAAGCAAGTCCAAAAACATTAACGCGATATATAGCTTCAAAATCATTTTTTGTAGTGGTCGAAAAAGATTGATTAATAAGGGAACCTGCATTATTAATTAAAGCATCTATACTTATTTGGTCTGAGTTAAGTTGCTCTGCGAATTTAATAATTGATTCTTCATCTGTAAGGTCAATACTTATGGGATGTAATTTTTCAGAAGCTACTAAAGCTTTAATATCTCTTGAAAGCGCATATACAATGTGACCTTGGTCCACCAGAAAACTTACAATTTCAAAACCAATTCCTTTACTAGCTCCTGTTACAACGATTGTCTTTTTCATTTATTAAAAATATAGATAAAATTAACCAGTTTAAGAATAGAACTTAAAGTAACATAGTTAATGGGTTTTCTATATACCCTCTTAAAGTTTGCAAAAATTGTGCTCCAGTTGCACCGTCTACAACGCGATGATCACATGCTAAAGTTAACTTCATAGTATTTCCAATAACAATTTTATCTTCTTTAACTACTGGCTTTTTATCAATAGCTCCTACAGATAAAATTGCTCCATTTGGTTGGTTAATTATGGAAGTAAATTCCTGAATACCAAACATTCCTAGATTAGAAATTGTAAAAGTACTACCATCCATTTCACTAGGAGTAAGTTTTTTATCACGAGCTCTTGTGGCATAATCTTTAACCGATACGCCAATTTGAGATAGACTTTGCTCATCTGTAAACTTGACAACGGGAACTACCAAACCATCTTCTACAGCAACAGCCACACCAACATGAACATGATGGTGTTGAGTTATTTGTGAATCTTCCCATTTTGCATTTACTTGTGGATGAATTTTTAATGCTAAAGCAGCAGCCTTCATAACAATATCATTAAACGATATTTTAGTCTCTGGTAAACTGTTGTATTGTGATCTAAACGATATGGCATTATCCATATCAAATTCAACGCCGAGATAATAATGAGGTGCAGTAAATTTTGAATTAGATAAACGCTTTGCAATTGTTTTCCGCATTTGAGAATTTGCAATAACCGTTACAGACTCAGTTCCGCTTGGAGTAAAAGACTGAACCATTCCATACTGTTGAGGCTGATAGTTATCAATATCTCTTTTTATAATTCTTCCATGTTCACCAGATCCTTTGATTTGATTCAAATTTAGGCCCTTTTCATTTGCCATTTTTTTAGCTAAAGGAGAGGCTAAAATACGTTCAGAAACAGAGGGTACTGGATGGATAATCGCTTCTTTAATGTTTTTAGTCTCTTCTACTGATACTATTTCTGTTGCTATAATTGATTCTTTTATTGGGGCTGCTGGAGCAACTTCTTTACTTCCATGTGCCGCTAAAACAAGATCAACATCAGTACCTTTTTTTCCAATAATAGCTAATACACTATCTACAGCTGCTGTTTCGCCTTCATTCAAACCAACATATAATAGGGTTCCTTGATAAAAGGATTCAAATTCCATGGTAGCTTTATCTGTTTCAATTTCAGCAAGAATATCACCTTCGTTTACCTTGTCACCGACTTTTTTAAGCCATGAAGCAACGGTTCCTTCTTCCATGGTATCACTCAACCTTGGCATTGTGATTAATTCAGTGCCTTCTGGTATAAGAGCCACTTCTGTTGATATTGAAACTCCGGAAGTTGATTCATCAACAGGAGCTTCTTGACTAAGCTCTCCTCCTTCTTTTAACAAGGCTGAAATATCTTCTCCTTTCTTTCCAATGATAGCCAGAAGAGTATCAACTGGTGCGGTACCACCCTCTTGAATTCCAATATGAAGAAGTTCTCCTTCATTAAAAGATTCAAATTCCATAGTAGCTTTATCAGTTTCAATTTCAGCAATAATATCACCCTCATTAATTTTTTCACCCACTTTTTTAAACCATTTCGCAACAGTCCCCTCTTCCATGGTATCACTTAACCTTGGCATATTAATTATTTCTGCCATGCTCTATAATTTATGTTTTATAAAAGGATAATCTTCTTGCTCGTATACAGCATCATACATTAAACTTGAATCAGGATAAGGAGAGGATTCTGCAAATTTTTCACATTCCAAAACACGAGCTTTAATATCTTTGTCTACTTTATCTAATTCTTCTAGAGTAGCATACTTTTTTGATAAAATCATCTCTTTAACTTGAGTGATAGGATCAATTTTACGATATTCTTCCACTTCTGCTTTTGTTCTATAATGTTGTGCATCTGACATAGAGTGTCCTCTATATCTATAAGTTTTCATTTCTATAAAAGATGGTCCACCACCAGAACGAGCTAAACTTATTGCCTTGCTCATTGTTTTTGAAACTTCCACTGGATCCATTCCATCACATGGTTCACATGGCATGTCATAACCCAAACCAAGCTTCCATATTTCCTCATGGTTAGAAGTTCTGGCTACTGAGGTCCCCATTGCATATCCGTTATTTTCAACAACAAAAACTACAGGAAGTTGCCATAACATAGCTAGATTTAATGTTTCATGGAGTGATCCTTGTCTTGATGCACCATCTCCCAAATAACAAAGCGTCACATTATCACGCTCAAAGTATTTATCACCAAAGGCCATACCAGCTCCTAGGGGAATTTGTCCACCTACGATTCCATGACCTCCGTGAAATTTAAATTCTTTAGAGAAAATATGCATGGAACCTCCTAAACCTTGAGAAGTTCCTGTTGCCTTTCCGTATAGTTCTGCCATTACTTTTTTAGGATCTACGCCTAATCCAATTGGCTGTACATGATTTCTATAGGCAGTAATCATCCTGTCTTTTCCTATTTCCATTGCATGAAGAGAGCCTGCAAGAACTGCCTCTTGACCATTATAAAGATGTAGAAAACCCCTTACTTTTTGTTGAATATAAAGGGCGGCTAATTTATCTTCAAACTTTCTCCAGAAGAACATATTTTCATACCAATCTAAATAAGTTTGTTTTGTAATTTTCTTCATAAAATCCTGATAAACTTTTCCAATAATAAAGATCAAAATTACTCATTTCTATTCTATGATTAAAATTATAGTGCCTAATAATTTTTTGAAATCTTAAAGATTACTCTTCAGGAATATCAGTTTTAGAAATTGAAACTGAATTTCCTATATCTATTGCTATCGAAAAACGAATAGTATTTTCTAAAGGGTTACGAACATTTGAAATTGAAAAAAGATATGAAATATCGATATCTATACTTTTTAAATCAAAACCAGCACCCATTGTTAAGTAGCGTCGTGAGCCTTTATCTTGATTTTCTCCAAAGAAACCAGAGCGAATTGAAAATGAATCTTGAAAACGGTATTCCAAACCTAGTGCAAAGGTGATTTCTTTTAGTTCTTCAGAAACTCCCCCTGGAGCATCGTTAAATGAGGTGAAAATACCCTTTAAAAAATCCACATCAGGCTGACTATATTTTATAAAAATGTTGTTTTGATCATAAACAGCAATAGGTGTAGGCACCAAAAGTTTATTGAATTCAGTATAAATTCCTAAAATATTATTAGAATCAAAAAGCAAGTCTAAACCGAGTCCTGTTTTAAAATTAGTAGGAATAAAGTTTTTTTGATCGCCTATATCATATATAAGCCTTGGACCAATATTAGAAATATTAAAACCTGACCTAAAAATGGCATTATTGGTACCCAATTCAAATACATTGCTTTTATAAAACCCCGTAATATCCACTCCTAAAGAGTTTGCCGAAGAGGTGTCTGCATCGGTTACAATTTTTAAATCTGAACGAATATAACGACCTGCCACTGCCATTGAAAAAGTTTTACTGAGCTTAAGTGCGTATGATAAATCTAATGTTAATTCTGTGGGACGTTCTAAACCCTGATCTATAATTGAGCCACCAATAAATTCATTAAACTGAATATCACCTAAACTAAAATACTTAAGACTAGTAGCCCAAGAACTTCTTTCGTTTATACGGGTGAAGTAAGTAATATTTCCTAGAAAAATATCATCTACTAGTTTGCTTAGATAAGGGGTATAACTAAAGCCAAGTACTTTTTCAGAAGAAATAAAGGCGTATTTAGCCGGATTCCATTGTTGCGAGTAGACATCTGCTGGAGTTGCCACTCCTAGATCACCCATTCCAGCAGCTCTTGCGTCTGGAGCAATTAACAAAAAAGGTACACCTGTTGTAATGACACGATTCAAATCTTGCCCTAAGCAAATAAAGTGACCTACGAAAAAGATCATCACAATTTGAGCAATATTTTTTTTTGAATTCATTACATAATTTAAACGCTGGAACCCTGAAAATGTTATCCTAAATATTATAAAAAAATAAATTATTTAATATTCATACAATAAACAGCACTTTAATGCGTTAAATAAAAAGATTTCGGAAGTGTTGAAATTTTGATTAAAACATTCAAAAATCTGCAATTGATTAATTGTATATTGCAGTAGGTTTTAGAAACAATAACGAACTATATGAAAGTGAGTAATTTAAAACAATTTTTAGCCGCATTTTTCACAGTGCTCTTAATTATTAGCTGTGGTGGGAACAATGCTTCTCGTGGAACGGGATGGGACATAAATTCAAAAAAAGGAGGATTTCAATATAATACCGACTTTGACGAACAAGAAACTGGACCAGGTCTTGTTTTTGTTGAAGGAGGAACTTTTACTAAAGGACAAGTTCAAGATGATGTAATGCATGATTGGAATAACAGTCCTAATAAACAACATGTTATGTCCTTCTATATTGACGAAACGGAAGTAACTAATGTAATGTATTTGGAATACTTAGACTGGTTAGAGATTGTGTTTCCAACTCAAGAAGAACAATATAGACAAATCTATGAAGGAGCTTTACCCGATACACTCGTATGGAGAGAAAGATTAGGTTATGTTGAAGAATTAACAACCAATTATTTACGCCACCCTGCATATGCTGAATATCCAGTAGTAGGTGTGAACTGGTTACAAGCTGTTCAATATGCAGAATGGCGAACAGACCGAGTAAATGAACGTATTTTAGAGCGTGAAGCCTATGTCCAAAAAGATGTACGCTATAATGACATTAATGCTAACAGTACCTTTACAACCGCAGCTTACCTCAAGCGTCCAGAAACTGTTTACGGTGGTAAAATGGACAGTTTAGCTGGCAAAAGTGCGAATTCAAAACAAAATGATACCATCAAAGTTTATGCAGGTGTTGAGAAAGGAATAATGTTACCTTCTTATAGACTTCCTACTGAAACAGAATGGGAATATGCTGCATTAGCTCTCGTAGGTGACAGAGAATACAATACCTACAGGGGTAAGAAAAAATACCCCTGGTCTGGTGAATATACTCGTTCCGAAGACAGAAGAACAGAAGGAGATCAGCTGGCGAACTTTAAGCTTGGAAAAGGAGATTATGGTGGGATTTCAGGATGGTCTGATGATGGTGCCGATATCACAATTCAAGTAAAACAATACCCTCCAAATGACTTTGGTATTTATGACATGGCAGGGAATGTTTCTGAATGGGTAGCTGATGTTTATCGTCCAATAGTAGATGATGAGGCTAGTGATTTCAACTACTATCGTGGAAATGTCTATTTAAAAAATGTAATTGGTGATGATGGAAAAGCATCTACGATTTCCCCAGATGAATTAGTGTTTGACACTCTTCCAAATGGAAAAGTACTTTTAAAAAGACTTCCAGGTCAATTAAATCAAATGCCAATTGATGAAGAAGAAACATTTTTACGTCAAAATTTTTCAGAAAGCGATAATAGAAATTATAGAGATGGTGACGTAGAATCATCTAGAAGTTTTTCAAACGGAAAATCAGAAAACGATGGCTCCAAACCTGAAACTAATTTTATGTATAACGCTCCTGTTAACGCAAAAGTTTCTACTGATCAAGATGGGAATATCTCACGAACTATTGATAGCAAGTCAAATAGAACTACCCTTATTACGGATGAAGTAAGAGTTTTTAAGGGAGGATCATGGAAAGATAGAGCATACTGGCTTGATCCTGCTCAAAGAAGATATCTGCCTCAATACATAGCAACTGATCACATTGGGTTTAGATGTGCAATGTCACGCGTGGGATCTAAAAGCGCTCAAAAAAAGAGTGCCAAACACAAAAGAAAAGGATAACAATTAAAAAACAGCATCTTATCTCATTAGATGCTTTTTTATTCTATGCAGCTAAAAAGTATCTACCAAAACTTCTTAAGCTCTACTGGAATATGTACTGATACTCGATCGCTAAAAAAAGGGGAAATCTTTATTGCTCTTCATGGTGAAAAATCTAATGGAAATCAATTTGCAGAAAAAGCAATTTTACTCGGAGCTAATTCAGTAATTGTAGATGATCAGAAGATCGCTTCACTAAGTCCAAAAGTAATTGTTGTTAAAGATACCCTAAAAACACTTCAGGAACTAGCTACTTTCCACAGAACTAAACTTCAAACAACCATTATTGCAATAACAGGAAGTAATGGAAAAACGACAACAAAGGAGCTTATTAGAGAAGTATTATCTCAAAGATATTCTGTTCTGGCCACAGATGGTAATTTAAATAACCACATTGGAGTTCCATTGACTTTATTAAAATTAAAAGAACACCACCAACTTGCCATTATAGAAATGGGGGCAAATCATATAAAAGAGATTGAATTACTTTGTAATATTGCACAGCCTAACTGGGGATATATTACAAACTTTGGGAAAGCACACCTTGAAGGTTTCGGAAGTATTCAAGGGGTTGTAAAAGGAAAATCAGAGCTCTATGACCATTTAATTGATCGAAAACAAAAGATTCTTATTAATGGAGATGATCACAAGCAGATTATCCTAACAAAAAACTATCCTATCACAAGCTTTGGAATAGGAGATGAAAACAATCTTCAATTTATTTCTCAAAAAAATGAGTATAAAACTTTACAGCTAAAATTCAAAGAAACTACTTTTATAAGTCCATTACACGGAACTTACAACTCAAACAATATTGCGGCTGCAATCTCTTTTGGTTATTTATTTAAAGTATCGCTTAAAGAAATTAAAAAAGCAATTAATACCTACCAATCAACTAACAATAGATCTCAACAAATTAGAATAAATGATTCGCTTGTGATTATGGATGCATACAATGCAAATCCTTCGAGTATGGAAGTTGCATTAAAAGCATTCCAAACGATTGCCACCTTAAATAGTTGCGTAGTTTTAGGGGATATGTTAGAATTGGGAGACACATCTAAAAAGGAACACGAAGAGATTATCCTTAAATGTCTTCAGAATAAAATACAAAACATACATTTAGTTGGTCCACATTTTTTAGACACAAATAATTTAGATTCAACAATCACAAAACACAAAGACGTCAGAACTTTTTTAAAATTTATGAAATCAAGTTCATTAAACTTTGATAAAATTTTAATTAAAGGATCAAGGTCAATTAAGCTGGAAGGCATCTTGCCTTTTCTAAAATCTAGATTATAAACGAGCATATATGCGAAAATTAATTTTATTTGGAATTATCCTAATTTTATCTAGCTGCCAAAATAACAATGAAAAATGCGGCCAAATTATTCAAAAAGCTATTAACAACTCTATATATTATTTTATAATTCAAACTGATAATGATTCTAATAATTATTATGATGAAAACTCACCGAGAATACCAGATGATGGAATTCGTCAGGGATCAGTTTCAGAAGAAATTTATAATTCATTTAAAATAGGAGATGAATATTGTTCTGAAATATGAATGTTAATCTGACGGTGAACCATCAATAATTTCTGCAATAACTTCAGGATTTAATAATGTAGAAGTATCTCCAAGGTTAGAGATATCTTTACTAGCAACTTTCCTTAAAATTCTTCGCATTATTTTACCTGATCTAGTTTTGGGTAATCCGTTTACAATTTGAACTTCATCTGGTTTTGCAATAGGTCCAATAATTTTTCTAACAGTACCTTTGATTTCTTCTATTAAAACTTGATCTGAAACACCTTCTCTATCACAAATTGCATAAGCGTATATTCCTTGACCTTTGATGTCGTGCGGATAACCTACTACAGCTGACTCTATAACCCTAGGATGCTCATTAATTGCATTTTCCACTTCTGCAGTACCCATTCTATGTCCAGAAACATTAATAACATCATCTACACGGCCAAGAATTCTTAAGTAACCATCATGATCTCGTTTAGCACCATCTCCTGTGAAATACATTCCAGGATAGGTGGAGAAATAGGTTTCTTTAAAACGCTTATGATCTCCATAGGTAGTCCTTAAGATTGAAGGCCAAGGAAATTTAATACACAAATTACCTTCTACATTATTACCTTTCAATTCATTACCTTCTGCATCAACAATAACAGGTTGAATTCCTGGCAATGGCAACGAAGCATGTGCGGGCTTATTTGGAGTAATTCCGGCTAGTGGTGAAATCATAATACCCCCGGTTTCTGTTTGCCACCAAGTGTCAACTAAAGGGCAGTTACCTTTTCCAATATGATCATGGTACCAATGCCATGCTTCTTCGTTAATAGGTTCGCCAACTGAACCAATTACTTTTAAAGAATCTAAAGAATAAGGAGCTATTGGTTCTAATCCTTTAGCTTGAAGAGCTCTAATAGCTGTTGGAGCAGTATAAAATTGATTAACTTTATATTTATCAATTATCTCCCAAAACCTACCTGCATGAGGATATGTTGGGACACCTTCAAACATTAAAGTAGTAGCACCCGCTAGTAAAGGTCCGTAAACTATATAAGAATGACCTGTAATCCATCCAATATCTGCTGTACACCAATACACGTCATCTTGTTCATATTGAAAAACATTTAAAAAGGAATATTGTGTATACACCATATAACCTCCAGTGGTATGAACCACACCTTTAGGTTTTCCTGTAGATCCTGAAGTATAGAGTATAAAAAGTAAATCTTCAGCATCTAATGTCACTGCCTTGTGATCAATAGATTGTCCTTTTATAACATCATGCCACCAAACATCACGTGTTGATTTCATAGTGACCTCACTATTAGTTCTTTTACAAACAATCACCTTTTCAACTGTTGAGGTTTTTTCTAGTGCCTCATCAACTACCTCTTTAACCGGAATATTTTTAGATCCTCTAAAATTACCATCAGAAGTAAGAACTATTTTTGCTTCACAGTCATTAATTCTGTCAGCAAGTGCCGAGGATGAAAATCCAGCAAAAACAACAGAATGTACCGCGCCAATTCGAGCACATGCTAACATAGCAACAGCAGCCTCTGGAATCATTGGCATATATATTATGACACGATCTCCCTTTTCAACACCTTGAGCTTCAAGAGCATTTGAAAACTGACAGGTCATTTCAAAAAGTTCGCGATAGCTAATTATTCTATGAGCTTCTTTTGGATCATTAGGTTCCCATATAATCGCCGCTTTTTCGCCATGAGTAAAAAGATGCCGCTCAAATATATTTTCTGTTAAATTTAGTTTTGCATTTTCAAACCATTTAATATCTGGTCCTTTAAAATCCCATGATAAAACATTATCCCAAGGTTTTTGCCAATGAAATGATTGAGCAATTCGCCCCCAAAACTTTTCAGGCTGATGCACACTACGTTGATATTCATTGATATATCCTGATAAGGTTTGTATTTTTTGACTCATAACTAAACTGAAATTTTTACTATTCTAATGTGAATTATTTTTAGGACTTACTGAGCCTCTTGGTGTTCTAATACGTTCTGTTAATTCTTGCACTTCCTTTGGAGGAGCAACGGTAAATCGAGAAACTATTAGTGCAATTATAAAATTCAAAATCATGCCAAGAGTACCTATACCTTCTGGAGAAATACCCCACCAAAAATTTTCAGGTAGACCCGGACCACCTAATTGAGGTTTAAAATAAATAATATATGATGCTGTAAAAACGATCCCAACTATCATACCTGTAATGGCACCTTCCTTATTCATCCGTTTATCAAAAATACCTAATATAATAGCTGGGAAAAAAGAGGACGCTGCAAGCCCAAAGGCAAGGGCAACTACTTGTGCAACAAAACCAGGAGGATTTAAACCTGCTAAACCAGCAGCAACTACAGCTACCGCTATTGCAACTCGAGCAGCATAAAGTTCATTTTTTTCACTAATATCCGGAAGTAGATAATTTTTCAATAAGTCATGGGAAATAGAAGTCGAAATAACTAATAATAATCCTGCCGCAGTAGAAAGTGCCGCTGCCAAACCACCAGCAACGACGAGTCCAATAACCCAAGGAGGAAGGTTTGCAATTTCCGGATTTGCTAAAACAATGATATCTTGATCAACTGTAAGTTCGTTAATTTGAGCATCAGCAACATATTGAATAATACCATCCTTATTTTTATCGTCAAAAGTTAATAAGCCGGTTTTTTCCCAATTCGTAAACCACTGTGGAACCTCTGCGTAAGGTTTTTCAGAAAGAGTATTTATAATATTTGTTCTAGCAAAAACAGCTACTGCAGGTGCTGTTGTATATAAAATAGCAATAAACAATAGGGCCCAACCTGCTGAAATACGTGCATCTTTAACTCTAGGAACTGTAAAAAAGCGAACAATAACATGTGGTAAACCAGCCGTTCCAAACATTAATGCTCCTGTTATAAAAAACATATTAACAAGATTTTCTTTGTCAATACTCGTATAGGCATCAAATCCTAAATCCTGTGAGAGTAAATTTAATTTTTCAAGAAGGTACACCCCATCTGTTCCTTTGGATCCAAAACCAACTTGTGGAATTGGATTGCCAGTCATTTGAAGTGATATGTAAATAGCCGGTACTGTAAAAGCAAAAATCAAAACACAAAACTGAGCTACTTGAGTATAAGTAATACCTTTCATGCCACCTAATACAGCATAAAAAAAAACAATTCCAATACCAATTAATACCCCTGTATCAAAAGGAACATTCAAGAAACGAGCAAAAGCAACTCCTACTCCTTTCATTTGTCCCACCACATAAGTGAAAGAGATAAAAAGAGCACAGATAAGTGCAACTAAGCGTGCATTTTTAGAATAATAACGTTCGCCAATAAAATCAGGTACTGTAAATTTTCCAAATTTTCTAAGATACGGAGCAAGTAATAAGGCTAGAAGAACATATCCACCTGTCCAACCCATAAGGTATTGGCCTCCAGAAAAACCCATGAAAGCTATTAGTCCTGCCATTGACAAAAAAGAAGCTGCAGACATCCAATCTGCCGCAGTTGCCATTCCATTTACTATAGGATGAACTCCGCCCCCAGCTACATAAAATTCTTTTGTTGATCCAGCTCGAGCAACAATTGCAATAATCATATAAATAAAAAAGGTAACGCCTACCAAAAGGTAAGTCCATATTTGAGCACTCATAAAATTTTATGTAAAAAGATTAGACTTCATCAACATCATATTTTTTATCTAGCCTATTCATTAAATAGACATAAATAAAAATTAATATAACAAATATATAGATGGCGCCTTGATGCGCAAACCAAAAACCAAGTGGAAAGCCACCGAGTTTAAATTGATTTAAGTATTCTGCAAAAACGATTCCAAAAAGAAAGGATACAACAAACCAAACTATAAGAAGTAATGCTAAATATTTAAGATTGGTATTCCAATAAGTAGATTTTGTTTTTATCATTATTTTAATAAATATAATTTAATATTTTAAAATTTTACGCTTTTAATTTCATTTGTAGTAGTAATGTAGTCTACATTTAATCAGAACTTTATATCAAGAAATCCGAATTAATTAAAAAAAACTTTCTTCTACTTAATCTTTATATGGTATGTTTGAACGAAAGCTTCTGTTAATCCAGTCATAAGATTCTTTCTTAAAAACTTCTTTATAAGAAGCAACATTTAAAATACTCTTGATTTTTTTAACAGGAACTGAATAATTTATCAAAAGTTCTGCACCATTGTTACTTTTGAAAGTAATTAAAAAAAGAAAATCTTTAATCTCATCTTGATCTTTTGTAATTATCGAAATCATATCGTTCGAAATAGAACGTATTAAAACACTAGATTCTAAATGGTAATATTTTGAATCATTTGATGTGCTAAAAGGTAACTCAGAATTATAATTTAAAAGAAGGGCAGAATTTTGTGAAAAAGCTTGGACGGATAATAAACTAATTAAAAGTAATACGCATAACTGATTCATGATTAAATGTTTTATTTATTTTTAAAATATTATTCTGATTAAAAATACAGAAATAAAAACGATTCTTCAAGCTTGAATTAATTGAAATAAAGTATTTTTTAGTATAAGGGAGTATAAAAAAGTAATCCTATTTCTTTCTAATCCAATTTTGGGTTCGTCCAAAAATAGAAAAACCTAAAAACCCTCTAACCTTTAAATTATTATTGTCTTCAAGTGTAATAAAACAATCATAAAGCTTTCCAGATTTTGGATCAAGAATAGTTCCATCTTCCCAACTTTCTCCTTCCCAAATTAGATTATTTACAATTACTAAGCCTGCAATTGGCTTTCCTTTATCTTTTCCTTTACAATTCACACATATCTTCCCTTGATCCTCTGGAAGTAACAAGCGTACAATTTTACCATATAATTTTCCGTTATCTTTATAGATAAGCACTTCCGATTTTTGCTTGCCCGACTCATCATCTTGAGTGATCCACAAACCTTCAACAGACGTAGGTTGAAGTTGGCTTAAAGAAAAATAGATTAACAGGTGTATTAGTTGAGTCATGATTATTTTATTTTTAATTACTAAATTTATAAAATCTAGATTTATTAAAAGTTAAAGAATCCATGTAATATGAAAAAAAAAGTGAGAGATTTAAGATTCCTGTTAATATTAATTCCTTTAGCACTCATAATAACGATTATGGACAAGACCATAATAAATGGATTTTTGTCAACCAATAAAATTTTAGATCATTATATCTTTCTTACGGTTTTAGTTAGTGTTGTTATTATACTTCTGGTAATTATATTTAGATATGATAAGAATATAAATAAATAAATTGTTCTCTTCGTTCTTGTGTATCTTTGAAAGAAAAATGCAGCACTTTAATCTTGAAGACATTGAAAATATGTCAAATTTATACCGCCTAAATTTGATAAATAGCGTGACAGGTTATAAATCTGCTCATTTAATAGGGACCGTTTCTCCTGAGGGTTATGAAAATTTAGCTGTATTCAGCTCTGTTGTTCATTTAGGAAGTAATCCTGCGCTTATTGGAATTATACTCCGTCCAACTACAGTTCCCAGGCATACTCATTCTAATATGAAATCAACTGGTATTTTCACGTTAAATGCTATTCACAAAAATCAAATAAAACAAGCCCATCATACCTCTGCCAAATATCCTGAAACTATTTCTGAATTTGATAAAACTACATTAGAGGTGGAAAAAAGAAAAAATTTTAATGCTCCTTTTGTAAAAAATGCACCTATTCAGTTAGCATGTAAGTATCTCTCAGAATATCATATCAAAGAAAATGACACTAGATTACTAGTCGGAAGTATACAAGATTTTTATATTGCTGATCCTATGCTTCTTGAAGATGGATGGGTTCAACTAGATAAAGGAGGAGTGGTCACAATTAATGGGCTAGATGGCTATGCTGTTCCCAAATTAAAAGAGCGTTTTCCATATGCCCGGCCAAAGCAATAAAAAAAAATTATTTACAGAATCACTTAGTGAACAATGGGTGAGCTATTCCCAATCAATGAGTGAATGCATTCCTAATATTCTTTTAGAGTTAGAGCGAGAAACCCATCAAAAAGTGTTAAAACCCAGGATGATTAGTGGACCCCTTCAAGGAAGGCTATTGAGTTTACTTTCAAGCCTTATCAATCCAAAAATTATTATTGAAATAGGAACCTATACAGGCTACTCAACACTTTGTTTAGCTGAAGGTCTTTCTGAAGGTGGGGTTATTCATACTATTGATTGTAATGAAGAATTGATCCCTGTTCAAGAAAAATTTTTCACCAAGAGCGTTTACAAGAAAAAAATTAAGCAATATCTAGGAGAAGCTTTAACCATTTTACCCAAACTAGATGGACCTTATGATTTGGTTTTCATTGATGCAGACAAAATAAATTATGATTCCTACTTTGAGGAAGTATTGCCAAAAATGAAAGTTGGAGGATTAATTATTTCAGATAATGTTTTGTGGAGTGGAAAAGTACTTGAAAAGGTGAATTCAAAAGACTTAAGTACTATAGCACTCCAAAAGTATAATGAAAAATTGAAAAATGATCCAAGAGTGAAAACCGTCCTGCTTCCCTTAAGAGATGGAATAACACTTAGCTGGGTGCGCTAAAGATCTCGACGAATTGAATCTTCAAGATCATTAAAATCACTTTTGACTTTGTCTACTTCTTCTTTTATATTTTTTGTGATACTTTTTGAAGGGTTTTCAATGTCAACATCTACAGTTTTCTGAATTTCACTTTTAATATCATTAGTAGCGCGCCGGACCTCTGTCATTCCTTTAGCAAGTGTTCTGGCAATAGATGGTATTTTATCTGCTCCAAACACTAATAGAATAATAAAAAAAACAAAAACGATTTCAGCCCCACTAATAAATAAAAGCATGTAAAAGATTTTAAGCAAATATAAGAGGAAAATAAATTAACTACCGAATATAAAGAAGATTCAATACTTATTTTTTTAAAGTATTTAACCCTTAATTTTTGCCTTGAATTTATCAAATTCAGATGGACTTTCTTTTTTAGGCCAGCTGTTATTGTTCGTATTAATATCTGCGGTTACCTTATCTGGATCAACTGTAACTCCTACTAAAACTTTATTAGAAGAAATTACTTTTCGGACACTCTTCTCGTTTTTACGCCATAATTGAACAGGATATGTAACGCGCTCAGTAGATCCATCTGCATAACTGTATTCAACTATCAAAGGCATAACCAATCCACCTGGTTTAACAAACTCTACTTCATAAAAGAATTTTGGTGGAACATTATTTACTTCCAAACCTTCTTTAGTTAAATAATTCTTTAAAATTTCAGAATCTTGAATAGCATTCGCTGTGGCAATTTTTGGATCATAAGATTCATTTTCTTCATCTATTTTAAAAACCATTTCAGGCAGATTGTCTAAATCATAGCCGTAGGCTTTCAATCTTTCTTTAGTTTCCAAGTCTGGCGTATCAGAAAAATAATACTTTGTAACATTTTTAACTCCAATATCCACTACGTCTGTTGTATAAAACCAACCCCTCCAAAACCAATCTAAATCAATGGCAGAAGCATCTTCCATTGTTCTGAAAAAATCTTCAGGGGTAGGGTGCTTAAACATCCATCGCTGAGAATAAGTCTTAAAAGCATGGTCAAATGTTTCACGGCCCATGATAGTTTCTCTAAGAATATTTAAAGCTGTAGCAGGCTTTGCATAAGCATTAGCGCCTAATTGATATACATTTTCAGGATTAGACATAATAGGAGAAATAAAATCCTGATTTCCCGACATATAGGGTACAATTTTTTTTGGATCACCTCTTCTTGAGGGATATACATCTAAGGAGCCAATAGAATTAGGATAAGTCTCTCCAAACTCTTGCTCTGTAAGGTATTGCATAAATGTATCCAATCCTTCATCCATCCACCCCCATTGGCGTTCATCTGAATTCACAATCATTGGAAAATAATTGTGCCCTACTTCATGAATAATTACACTTATCATACCAAATTTAGTTCGGTCTGAATAAGTGCCATCTTCATCGGGTCGCCCATAATTCCAACAAATCATTGGATATTCCATTCCTTGACTTTTGGCATGAACAGAAACTGCCTTTGGATAAGGATAATCAAATGTAAATTTAGAATAGCTCTTCAAAGTTTGAACCACAGCCTTAGTAGAATATTCTTCCCATAGTGGATTTCCTTCTTTAGGGTAGAGAGATACAGCCATAACTTTTTGCGGGCCTACCTGAACTGCCTGTTGATCCCAGATAAATTTTCTTGAGGTAGCAAATCCAAAATCTCTAACATTTTTTGCATTGAACTGCCATGTACTTTTCTTTTTCGAAAAAGAAGATTCTTTCGCTTTTGCCTCTTCTTCAGTCACAATAATCACAGGTTTATCAAAACTATTTTCTGAAGCCTGAAAGCGCCTGTACTCTTGGCGAGTTAAAACTTCTTTAGGATTTTGAAGTCTTCCTGTTGCTTCCATAATATGGTCAGATGGAACAGTAATATTTACTTGGTAGTCTCCGAACTCAAGTGCAAATTCACCATTTCCCCAAAATTGATAATTCTGCCATCCTTCCACATCGTTGTAAACACATAGTCTAGGAAAAAATTGAGCGATTACATAAGCTTTATTTCCGTCTTCAGGGAAAAATTCATAGCCCGATCGGCCACCATCATCAACATGATTATTGATATTATACCACCATTTTATTTTAAAAATAAATATTTCACCAGGATCAATTCCCCTTGGTAAATCCACCCGCATCATGGTTTGATTTATCTTGTAAGGTAATGAGTTGCCATTTGCGTCTTTAACCCATTCAATGTTAAAACCTCCATCAAAAGAGTCTTTAGCATAATTGGACACAAAACTACCAGGGCGAACAGTTACAGAATTACTAGCACCATTTTTCTCCAAGGAAGGAGCATCTTTTTTTCGAATATTTTGGTCTAATTGAAGCCATAAATAAGGCAGTTCATCAGGTGAATTATTTGTATATGTAATTACCTCTTCACCATAAAGTTTACTAGAAACATCATCCAATTCTAGGTCCATTTTGTAATCCACTTTTTGCTGGTAATAATCAACACCAGGAGCACCAGAAGCATTATGATATCTATTTGGAGTTGCAAATTGATCGTATAGTTGTTTAAATTTATTTCTGTTGGTATGACCCTGTTGAACTTGTGCGTTTGTATTTGCAGTATAAAGAAAAACTATAAGTATGTAACAATTTGTTTTAAAATATTTCATATTAACCTTATTGAATAATTTTGAATTATAAATATACTATTTTATTGGTTGTTTAATATAGAAACAAAAAATGTCATTACTTTGTTAATTTTATTACTAAAGTTGGTGATTTTGAATGAAGTAAAAAACTTTTTCTACTTGTTTTGTTCCTATAATGGATAATATTTTGTTGTGAATCAAAAAGATCAAAAAACATGCTATTTTTTATTTCAATGGTGCTTGGGATTTCATCTAAATATAATTCTAAGTAACACACTACAATATCATTTTTATATTCTTTCCCTAAATAATAAATTTCTTGCGGTTCCCCATTTATAATTAATTGAAATTCTTTTTTTAAATTAATTATAAGTAAACTATCACTATGTTTAGCATTTGAATCTGGAAATAAACGAAGAGATTTTTCTTGTTGTTGGAGAAGTAATTCAAGATCATCAATAAATAACTGAGTCATTATTTGAAATGTTTTAATCTCTTTTTTATATTCAATTTCGGTAGTACTCAAATAAAATTTATGAGCCTCCAAATCAGTAAAATACAATTGAAATATATTTAACAAAACATAAAAAAAAAGCATAGATATGTTTATTCTAAAATGATGTCTTTGTAGTCTTTGCTTTTATTGATTAAGAAATCAATTAATTGAAATTGTTTGCTTTGTTTTAATAAGCTACTTGACTTCATCTGAGTATCTAAATATTCTAAAAAACCGATCACCTGATCTTTGGGAAGTTCCAAATCTTTCTCAAAGAAATCTGTATCAAAAACATAGGGTAAAACTTCACTAGGCTTTAATTTCATTTGCTCTTCCTTAGACTTATTTGCAAAAGCTTTTCCAATTAATTTAGCAATATTAACAAAATCAATGCCATTAGTCATTAAGCGATCATCACTAAGTCTGTTAACTATTTGCGAAGATTTATCTCGCTCATAATCAAAGCCCTTAAACTGCTCCTCTATTAAATCAAGATACTTTTCAACATCTTCAGAAGTGACAACTACTTCCTTAAGTTCGTTAATATTTTCATTTACCGAAACTACCAAACGATTTTTGGCAAGAATTTCTTCTGAAATGATCACACTTCTAATTTTATACTGAACGGATGAAAAAATAACCTCGTCACCTTGGGCAACATCAATCTCAAATTCCCCATTTTCATCAGTAATGGTACTTGATTGATCTGTATTGTTAATTACATTAGCCGCAACTACACTAGTATTTTTATAAAGAAGTCTTCCTTTTATAGGTTTTCGCTGTTGACCAAAAACTAAAACAGTGATTAGGAACGAAAAACATAAAAAAATTGTATTTTTCATCTTATAAAGATAGCCTTACCTTGGGGAAAGAAACCCTTAGTGGATGTTAATTTTTTAACAATGATTGTGAAAATTAAAAAAATAACGGCGAAACAAACCTATGAATTAAGACATCCTTTACTCAGAAAAGGGCAACCTATAAACACGTGTCATTTACCGTTAGACAACGACAGTAAAAGCATCCATCTTGGTGCTTATTTTGAAACGCAACTAGTAGGGGTTTTAAGTGCTTTCAACAAATCTTGCCCTGGCTACGAATCAAAAAATGGAATTCAATTGAGAGCCATGGCAGTACACACTCCATTTCAAGGAAAAGGAATTGCTACTCAACTAATTCAAAAAGCGTTTTTAAGTATCAGAAAAACATTAACAATTCATCATGTTTGGCTAAATGCAAGAATTGTCGCCAAGGATCTTTATTTAAAAAATAATTTTAAGCCTATTGGTAATGTCTTTGAAATAGATTCTATCGGATTACATCAACGTTTTATAAAAAATGCGAAATGAATCGTAAAACTTTCCTAACAACAAGCTTGGGATTGTTGGGCGCGACTACCTGGTCAAAAACTATAGTTAAAGAAAAGTATACATCCGGTCAATTAATAGGTAAAGAATCACTTAAACTTTATAGCCACAAAATACCTCTTCTCACTATCGCTGGTATTGCTTTTGAAAAAATGCAGAAAGCTGCACTAAAAGAGGGTATTGAACTTAAAATCATCTCAGCATATAGATCTTACGACCAACAAAAAAGTATTTGGAATCGTAAGTTTTTAACCAATAAGAAGGCAGGGTTAGAATCAGAAGATAATATTAAAAAAATTATTGAATATTCAACACTTCCTGGTACCTCAAGACATCATTGGGGAACCGATGTTGATTTAATTGATGGTTCTAAACCACAAGAAGGCGATGTACTCATTTCTGAAAAATTTCATCAAAATGGACCATATGTTGTTTTAAGAAAATGGATGGATCAACATGCTGCCAATTACGAATTTATTCGTCCATACACTAATAATAGTGAACGTAAAGGATTCTATTACGAGCCATGGCATTATAGTTATGCACCCATTGCCATTCCAATGCTAAAGGCATATTCAAAATTGAACTTGAAAAAGACTTTGGCTACAACCAATCTAGAAGGGAGTGTTTCATTATCAGAAAAATTTTTAAAGAAATATTATACTGAAAATATCCTTGGCATTGCAAAAGAACTAAAAGCTTTTTAGAGATAAGTGTCTTAAATCCTAGAAGGGTTTAACTCGCAATAGAAGCAAGGATAGTTAAAAGTATTTAAAAGAAGATACAATGTTATAAAATTGAAAATAGTTCAAAATTAGTTTGTTAAATAGCCTTATCGAGTAAAAACAGGTTTTGAAGGATCTACCGTTTCATTTGCACTGTAAGAATATCCATCTGAGTTAAAAGTTTTAATATCTTCAATAGTTTTAGCATTTATATCAACTAGATGACGTACCATCATCCCCCGTGCTTTTTTAGCAAAAAAAGAAATTATTTTCAACTTTCCATTTTTGAAGTCTTTAAATTGAGGAGTAACAATTTTAGCAACTAATTTTTTAATATCTATCACACTGAAATATTCATTACTAGCAAGGTTCACAAAAAGCTCTCCCTCCTCCATCTCTAAATTAAGTTGTTGGGTGGTTTTATCTTTCCAAAAGTCATAGAGGTTTTTATGTGTTCCTATAGAAAAATTAGTTCCCATTTCAAGCCTGTAGGGCTGAATTAAATCTAGAGGCCTTAATAGACCATAAAGACCAGATAGTATTCTTAATTTATTTTGCATTTGCTCAATCTTTTCTGAAGATAAGGTATAAGGGTCCAAACCTTGATAAACATCACCATTAAAGGTAAAGATAGCCTGTCTTTTAGTACTAGACTCATGTGAATTAAATGATTGATTTCGCTCCCAGTTTAATAGAGCTAATTTCTCAGAAAGATGCATTAGCTCTGATAATGCTTTGGAGGTTTTCTTTTTTAACAATCCATTAATTAAGTTTGCCTCATTACTGAAATTAGGTGTTGTGAACTTTGTTGTAGGAATCTGAAAATCAAACTTTAATGACTTTGCAGGAGAAATAACCATTTTCATACGACTCTATTTTTTTCAAAAATACAAGGATTTATTTCGGATTACAAGAAAGTAGAATTAATGCTTAAAATACTTGTATTATAAATTCTTATGCTGTGCATATTGTCTCCACTTATCAATAGCAGAGTTAAAATCATCTGGAATAGGTGAATCATATTGCATTTTCTCACCAGTTTCAGGATGAATAAACCCTAATGTTTTAGCATGTAATGCCTGACGAGGCAAAAGCTTAAAACAATTATCTACAAACTGACGATATTTTGTGAAACTAGTTCCTTTGAGAATTTTTTCACCTCCGTAACGCTTATCATTAAAAAGAGTGTGTCCTATAAATTTTAAATGTGCACGTATTTGATGTGTTCTTCCTGTTTCAAGCTGGCATTCAATTAAGGTTACATATCCAAAACGTTCTAATACCTTAAAATGTGTTATTGCTTCTTTTCCTTCAGAATTATCTTCAAAAACGGTCATTTGAAGGCGATTTTTAGGGTGTCTACCAATTGCCCCTTCTATTGATCCTTTATCTTCTTTAACATCTCCCCAAACTAATGCAAGGTATTTTCGCTCTGAAGTTTTATCAAAAAATTGTTTTGACAAATGAGTCATAGCTTGCTCCGTTTTTGCAACTACCAATAGGCCACTAGTGTCTTTATCAATTCGATGAACTAATCCTGGACGATTATTTGAATTTTTGGGTAATTGTTTAAAATGATGAAGCAGGCCATTTAAGAGGGTTCCAGAATAGTTTCCGTGGCCGGGATGAACTACTAAACCCGCAGCTTTATTAACGACAACTAAAACATCGTCTTCATAAACGATATCTAAAGTAATATCTTCTGCAACAAGTAAATTCTCATAAGGTGGATGTGCAAAAAGAACTTTTATCTTATCACGCCCTTTTACTTTATAGTTTGACTTCACAATCAAATCATTCACATAAATACTCCCTTCTTTGGCAGCCTGTTGAATCTTACTTCGAGTCACATTTTCAATCCGTGACATCAAAAACTTATCAACCCGCAAAGGAGACTGACCTGGGTCTGCGATAAAAGCATAATGCTCATAAAGTGAATCAATACTTTTAATTTCTTCTCCTAAAGGGTTTTTATTTTCTTCCATTTCCTAAAACTAAATCAATTTTTGTGGTTTTAGGGAGTAAAATTCCTGGATTAATTTTTTTTCCTTGATATCGAATTTCCAAAACCATGTCTTTACCAATATTATTTTCATATGTGATTTCGCCAACTTCAAAACCAACTGATTTTATTATAGATTCTGCATTTCTTCGTGTGATTTGGATTAAATTAGGAACAGTTCTTTTTCGATAACCATAAGGATTTACTGTTATATATATTTTTCTATTTTTCTTGACCTCACTCTCAGCTGATGGTAAATGACTAATAATTGATAGAGGAGCTAATTCAGGGACGAATTTTGATGAATCTATAACTTCAAAACGAAGGTTTTGCTCTTCCATCATGCTGGGAAGCAAAGAAATAGGTACTCCCCTCAAGTCAGGCACTTTTTGATAGTCATTATGATTTGTGATTAATCGTAAACCAAACGATAGCATCAAAAATATACTGATTGATGCAAGCCCTAAATAAAGTAATTGCCAAAGAAATGATTTACTTAAGAAAAAACGTAAAAAATTCATGGGTTCAATTTAATGGCTAAGATAATAAAATACAAGCTTTTGGATTGCTTTGAAATGATATACCTTTGTAAAAGAACCGAAAATAATGCAGAGAAAAAAAGTGGGTATTGTTTCTGGGGGATTTACCTCTGAATATAATATTTCTATTCTAAGTGGTAAAACTGTTTTTGAAGAGCTTGACCGTGAACTTTGGGAAGTGTTTTTAATTACCATAAATAAATCAGAATGGAAAGCTGAAGATGATCAAAACAATATATATGAGGTAAATAAAGGAGATTTTACTCTTCAAAATAATGAAACCCTTGTCAAATTAGATGTTATTTTTAATGCAGTTCATGGAGCCCCTGGTGAAAATGGACAACTTGCAGCATTGTGGGAACTTTTAAAAATTCCGTTTTCAAGCTGTGATAGCTATACTGCAGGACTTACTTATAACAAAAGAGACTGCCTTTCTGTACTTAGGGAATTAAAAGTCCCCACTGCTAAATATTTTTCTATTAATGAAGGAACAACAATCAATGAAGACTTAATTTTGGCAACTGTTGAGCTTCCTTGTTTCGTGAAAGCTAATAGGGCTGGCAGTAGTCTTGGAATATACAAGGTAACCACAAAAAAAGAGCTTATACCCTCTGTTGAAAAGGCATTTGAAGAAGATTCCCAAGTAATAATAGAGAGTGCTCTAGAGGGAAGGGAAGTTTCAGTTGGAGTAGCTGCCTTTCGGGGAGGTATTCACGTGCTTCCCATAACAGAGATTATTACTAATAATGATTTTTTTGATTATGCAGCAAAATATGAAGGTAAGTCTCAAGAAATAACTCCTGCAGAAATTCCCAATAAATGGAAAGAATTAGTAGAGCATTGGGCAAAATCAATTTATATTTCATTAGATCTTAAAGGTGTAGTTCGCAGTGAATTTATTTTTGTTAATGGCATACCTCATTTATTAGAAGTAAATACTGTTCCAGGAATTACCAGAAAAAGCATCATCCCAAAGCAAGTAGAAGCTATGGGAATTAAACTTTCTCAATTTTTTAGTTATCTTTTACTCCAAACATTAGCTAAGAATTAACTCTTTAGTATGAAACGATTTGTTTTCCCAGGCTCATTCGATCCCATAACACTTGGACATCAAGACATTATTGAACGAGCACTTCCTTTTTGTGACAAATTGGTTATTGCCGTGGGAGATAATATCAATAAAAAGTATATGTTTTCCCTTGATGAAAGAATAGAATTTATTAAAAAAACTTTTCAGGGAGAATCTAAAATCATTACTGCAACCTACCAAGGGCTAACCATCAATTTTTGTGAAAAAATTAAGGCCTCTGGAATTTTAAGAGGACTTAGAAATCCTGCAGATTTTGAGTTTGAAAAAAGTATAGCCCAAATTAATCAAAGACTTTCTGGAATTGAAACTTTGTTCTTGCTAACGGCAGCAGATCTTTCATACATCAGCAGTAGTATAGTTAGGGAAATAATAAACCATAAAGGTGATTTTAGTTCTCTTGTTCCTTCAGCAGTTAAGAAATAATTACTTTATTTCTTCTAAAAGAATTTTAATGTTTTCATATGCATTTTTCATTAACAAAGGAAAATCCGTTTTGGACCTCCAAACTGCTGCCTGAATATTCTCTTCTTCTTGAGGAACTAATGGGGCGTCATAGTTAGATTTCATTAAAAACCAATATGTCTTTTTTAGTTTAAATTTTCCTTTTGCATTAAACACATGGTAGGTTGTATTCAATGGTTTTGTTGCCATTAAATCTCCAACGCCAGTTTCCTCCATCACTTCTCTTATAGCTGCATCAATAATCACTTCGTTTTTTTCAATTTTTCCTTTAGGAAGATCCCACTTATCATTTCTATAAATAAAAAGATAACGCCCATCAGTATGCTCAACCAATCCCCCTGCAGCTTCTACAACTGGAAAATGTTTTAGGAAATGTTTTTCTAGCTTTTCTTCTTTTGGATGATATAAATAAACAGCCTTGGTGTTTTTATTACGCAAAGCATTAACAATAACCAAAGCACTCGTATACTTAATAAAAAGTAGTGGAGTTTCATCTGAATTGTTAGTTAAATCTGTTGTAAAAAAAAGTGGTTTCTGATTGTAAAAAACTTTATACATTTGTCTATGATCTTAAATAAAACTATAGCTCAGCAAACAGCTGAATACCTTCTACAAATTAATGCAATTAAATTGAATCCAGAAAATCCTTTTACATGGGCAAGTGGATGGAAATCTCCGATTTATTGTGATAATAGAATTGCACTTTCATATCCAGAAGTTCGTTCCTTTTTAAGCAAAAGCATTGCACATGAAATTAAAGTTCAATTTGAAGCTGATATTGTTATTGCAGCTGTTGCAACTGGAGCTATTGGAATCGGAATGCTAGTAGCACAAGAATTAAATTTGCCCTTTATTTATGTTCGTCCGGAGCCAAAAAAACATGGGAGACAAAACCAAATAGAAGGATCACTTGATCATGGAAAAAAAGTAGTTGTTATAGAAGACCTCATAAGTACAGGAAAAAGTAGTTTAGATGCAGTTGTTGCTCTTAAAAAAGCGGATGCAGATGTTATCGGGATGCTTGCCCTTTTCACTTATGGTTTCACAGTTGCAGATCAAGCTTTTAAAACTGAAAATATTAGTATACAAACACTTTGTGATTATGAAAATCTACTCCCTGTTGCAATTGCACAAAATAAAATATCTTTAAAACAATCTGAAAATTTAAAAAAATGGCGTGAAGATCCATCTCAGTGGAAACCTAGCCAAGGATAAATTCATATAACATTCTTGATTGGTGAGAGTTTAAAATTAATGATTCTCCTTCCATGTTTTCTAAAAGCAAGAAACCTTCAGGACTCAAACCCCTAGAAATTGCTTTAAAAGATGTGCCATTTCTTTCAAATAATGCAACTTCATCTTTTTTCCACAAAAGATTAGAATATTCTTCTATCCAATATTCTTTAGAAATAGTATTTATTGAAAAAAGGGTTGATTCTAAAGCTTCCTTAAGTGAATTAAAAATCTCTTCTAAGATCCATTCTTTTCCCGTGACTGAAGCTAAAGATCCTGCATAAGGCAAGTCCACAAAGCTTAACTGGTTTACGTTCAGACCCACGCCAATAATTGAAGCTTTTAGTTGTGATTTTTTAAATATATTTTCAATTAATATTCCGGCCACTTTTTTATTACATGACAAAATGTCGTTTGGCCATTTGATCTTTAAATCAGGAATACCAATTACCTTTAAAGCGTTAATTAATCCTGTAGCTACAGCAGCACTAACCATAAAAGCATTTCTTGAGTGAAAATTAGCGTAAGATCTATAGACACTAAAGGTTAAGCTATTCTCAGCTGTGGAAATCCACTGCCGTTGGCGTTGTCCCCTACCCTTTGTTTGTTCATTGGCCCATACCAAATCACCATCAATACAATCACCTTTTTGATATCTTTCTTTCAAAAAATCATTAGTTGAAGGAATGGCATTAAGTTTGATTATTTTAAAATAGCTCATATAAGTCGATGTAACCGACTGAAAATGTAATAAATTTACCAAAAAAGAGCACTACTAAATGATACAAAAAACATATACTGCACAATCCTTGCTAGATGAAATCATCTTAGGTATTGAAAACGTTAAAGGAGAGGAAATTTTAATTCTTGATTTAAGGGAAATTGACAATACTCCTTGTGAATATTTTGTGGTTTGTAGTGCTAATTCAAATACACAAGTATCTGCAATTGTAAGTTCAGTACAAAAAAATGTTAGTAAAGCTCTTCATGAAAAACCTTTCCATACTGAAGGTTCTGAAGTAGCTGAATGGGTTTTGATAGATTATGTGGACATAGTTGTTCATGTCTTTCAAAAACAAATACGAGAATACTACAATATTGAAGAACTTTGGGGAGATGCTAAAAGCACCCAAGTAGCCCAGAATTATTAAAAACTATGAAAGAAGAAAAAAAACCAACTACCCCTAAGTTTAATATCTATTGGCTCTATGGTGCTATAATATTTGCACTTCTTAGTATGAGTATTTTTGGAGGAAGTGAATCCTGGCAAACACTAAGTAAAACAAACATTTCAAACTTTGAAAAGTACCTTAATGCAGGTGATGTAAGTGAAGTTATTGTAATTCGAAATAAAAACAGTGTACGTGTAACCCTTACACCAGATGCACTTAAGAAAAGTGATCATCAAAATATTATTTCAAAAAATATTTTAGGCCAAGAAAATACCAAGGGTCCGCATTATCAATTTGAAGTTGGAAGTTTAGAACTTTTTGAAGAGAAATTAGAAAAAGCACGAAGTAAGGGAGTTCTTTTCCGTCTAGAATTTATTACCGTTGAAAATCGTTGGGCAGACACCTTAATAGGATTTTTGCCGTTCATTATTATTATTGGGGTATGGATTTTCCTTATGAGAAGAATGTCTGGAGGGGCAGGCGGAGGAGCTGGAAGTCAAATTTTTAATATTGGTAAATCGAAAGCCAAATTGTTTGATAAAAACATAGATGTTAAGACAACTTTTAAAGATGTTGCAGGTTTAGAAGGGGCAAAAGAAGAAATTCAAGAAATTGTAGACTTCCTTAAAAACCCAACAAAGTATACTGTTTTAGGTGGTAAGATACCCAAGGGAGCCCTGTTAGTAGGATTGCCAGGGACAGGAAAAACCTTACTAGCAAAGGCCGTTGCAGGTGAAGCTAAAGTGCCATTTTTTTCATTGTCAGGATCTGATTTTGTTGAAATGTTTGTAGGAGTGGGAGCTTCTAGAGTACGTGATTTGTTTAAACAAGCAAAGGATAAATCTCCTGCCATTATTTTTATTGATGAAATCGATGCTATTGGACGTGCTAGAGGTAAAAGTAATATGAATGGATCAAATGATGAACGAGAAAATACGCTTAATCAATTGTTGACAGAAATGGATGGTTTTGGTACAAACACCAATGTAATTGTTCTTGCTGCCACTAACCGGGCAGATATTCTTGATAAAGCCCTTATGAGAGCTGGACGATTTGATCGACAAATTTATGTGGACCTTCCGGATTTAAACGAACGACGCGAAATTTTCAAAGTCCATTTAAAGCCTTTAAAAGTTATTAAAACATTAGACATTGAATTTTTAGCAAAGCAAACTCCTGGTTTTTCTGGAGCAGATATCGCAAATGTTTGTAATGAAGCTGCATTAATTGCCGCAAGAAAAAACAAAAAATCTGTTGGTAAACAAGACTTTTTAAATGCTGTTGACAGAATTGTAGGTGGTTTGGAAAAGAAAAATAAAATTATTACTCCAGATGAAAAGAAAACCATTGCCTATCATGAAGCGGGACATGCTCTTGTTAGCTGGCTATTAGAACATGCTGCCCCGCTTGTTAAAGTTACAATTGTTCCTAGAGGAAAATCACTGGGAGCAGCTTGGTATCTTCCTGAAGAACGTCAAATTGTTCAAACAGATCAAATGCTTGATGAAATGTGTGCCGCTTTAGGTGGACGTGCCGCTGAAAAAGTAATGTTTAATAAAATCTCTACAGGCGCCTTAAGTGACCTTGAAAAGGTAACACAACAAGCCCGAGCTATGGTTTCTATCTATGGCTTGAATGATGTCATTGGAAACATTACCTATTACGATTCCACAGGTCAGTCAGAATATAACTTTTCAAAGCCATATTCAGAAAATACTGCACAAAAAATTGATCATGAAATTTCAGAAATTATTGAAAAACAGTACAACAGAGCAATTGATATTCTAAAAACATCTAAAGATAAATTAACGCTCCTAGCAGAGCGTCTTTTAGAAAAAGAAGTTATTTTTAAGGATGATTTAGAAAATATTTTAGGGGTTAGACCTTTTAAAACTAATTTTGAAAAAATAGAAGAAGCCAAGGCTATAAAGCTAAAATAAAGACAAATTCAAGATGGGAATATGGGATAAATTTTTTGGTAATGCTACTGGGAAAAAATCTAAAAAAAGTCTCTATATGCCTATTGAAGAAGACCCTATTGATATTAGTTTTGCTAAAAATTTTACCTCAAAAGGAGGTCGTTTTCTCTTTTGTGAATCTTCAGATTCTGCCCATAATAACTTTAAAGAAATTTGTGTTGAAAACAAGTGGGATCCCTCAACGATTTTATGTTTAGAAAAAAGACTATCATTAAGATTGGATGTTAAACTCTTTGATCAAAGTTCAGAAAATCTAAAATCTTTTAAGGCAGCTGTTATTTTTTGTGAATATATTATAAGTGATACTGGAAAAATACTACTTAGTGAACATCAGATTCGTCATTTCAAAATTCCAGATTTACCAGAAACTATGGTAGTCTTTGCGAAATCAAATCAATTGGTAAAAGATGTGAGTCAAGGGATGACTTTGTTGAAAAATAAATACAAAAAAGAAATTCCCACTAATATTAGCACTCTAAATATTAAATTTAAAATCATCAAGGAAAAATTCCCTTCTACTCTAGAGACTAGTGCAAAAAACATATATTTGCTTTTAGAAGACGATTTATAACTATGAGAGAAATAATGGTAAGGAGCCTGTCGGGAGTCCTATATGTGACCTTAATTGTTTCCTCAGCTTTATTCTCAAAGTTAGCCTTGATTATTGTTCTTTCACTTTTTTCTGCATTAGCATTATTTGAATTTCAAAAATTACTTCAATACAAAAGTCCCATTCCTTTTCTTTTTTTTGTTCTTCTCATCTATCAATTTTACATCCGAGAAATAGATAGTAACCTTCATGTAGGTTTATTGTTTTTATGTGTTTCTGCAAATCTACTACTAGCTTATTTATTACTTACAAAAAAAGCGTTTATACTAGCGCCATTTCTCAAGAGTAGCTTTGCTTTATTTTATCTTGTAGCTTCAGGATATTTTATTGTAGCCACCTCAAGCATTGAGAACTCCATCATTCATGGCATTACTCTTTATATGTACCTGCTGATATGGATCAATAATAGCTTTGCGTACCTAACAGGTAAAAAATGGGGTATAACTCCACTCTTTTCAAGTGTATCGCCCAAAAAGACATGGGAAGGATTTTGGGGTGGAGCCACAGTTTGCTTCCTTGTAAGTCTAGTTATTACAATTTTTCAAAAAGATTATTCACTCTGGGTTTTACCTGTATTATCTGTGATTGTTATTACAGGAGCAACATTAGGTGATCTTATACAATCAAAGTTTAAAAGACAAGCCAAAGTGAAAGATAGTGGTTCCTTAATTCCGGGACATGGTGGGTTTTATGATCGAATGGATAGTGTTCTTTTTACAGCTCCTTTTGTTAATTTATTTTTAATTTTTGTTCGCTATGTTTCATAAAGAAGGATATCAAATTATTATGATAAGTTTCGTCATAACAGCTGGGATAGCTGTTTTATCAGAATACACTATTGAAGATCAGACCTTGATTAAAATTGGAATTCAAATTGTCGCATTAGTAATTCTTGTTTTAATTCTTCAATTTTTCAGAAACCCAAAACGTGAAACTCCCATAAATGATAAACAACTTGTTGCCCCAGTAGATGGAAAAATAGTTATCATTAAAGAAGTATTTGAAAAAGAGTATTTTAAAGACAAACGTCTTCAGGTATCAATATTTATGTCTCCACTAAATGTACATGTAACTAGGTATACAATGAGTGGTAAAGTTCAGTTTAGTAAATACCACCCAGGAAAATATCTTGTGGCGTGGCATCCAAAATCTTCAGAGTTAAATGAACGTACCACTATTGTTTTGAAAAATGAAATCTTTGGAGAAGTACTCTATCGACAAATTGCAGGGGCTGTAGCGCGACGTATTGTAAACTATGCAGAAGTCGGTATGGAAGTAATGAAAGGAACCGATGCGGGATTTATTAAATTTGGCTCTCGAGTTGACTTATTCCTCCCTTTAGGAACTCACTTAGATATTGCTTTAAATGATACTGTTAAAGGTGGGGTTCAGCAAATTGCTCATAAAGACTAATGTATCCCTAAACTTTTTTCTAGCATGTTTATTTTATCAATAGCATCTGCTGCTTTCTTTCGTTCTAAAGAAATCACTTGTTCTGGTGCGTTTTCCACAAAACGTTTGTTTGATAATTTCTTTTCAACTGAGGCTAAAAATCCTTTAGTATAGTTTAATTCAGTAATTAGTTTCTCTTTTTCAGCTTCAGGATCTTCAGTAACTTTTGTGGGAATAAAGAACTCTAACTTATCAACCCTAAAACTACCACCCAAAATTTTATCAGGAGCATTTTCGTAATACAAGCCTTCTAATAATCCTAACTTAATAATACTTGCTTCACAGGGAAGCTTAACTATTGAATTTATAATATAGACAGTAACTTTTTCTTTTAAAGAAATATTTTTGTCTTTTCTGAAATTCCGAATCGCTACAATAACTTCTTTGGCATACTCAAAAGAATCAATGGTTTCTTGATCAAAAATATTTGAAGTTGGCCATGAAGAAACAATAAGGGCTTCATTTTCTTTTCGTGGTGAAATAAAATGCCATAGCTCTTCAGTTAAAAAAGGCATAAAAGGATGTAATAATCTAAGATTATTTTCAAATAGAACTATTACTTTATCATGTGTTATTTTATCAATTGGCATACCATATTCAGGCTTTATAAGTTCTAATAACCAAGAACAAAAATCATCCCAAATTAATTTATAAAGACTCATTAATGCATCTGAAATTCTGTACCTATCAAAGTTTTTATCAATCCATAATACCCTTTTTTCAAAATGATTAGCATACCATTCCAAAGCTTCAGTAGCTTCAGTAGGAGGAGCTATAGTAGTGTCTATTTCCCAACTATCAATCAAACGATAGGCATTCCATATTTTATTAGAAAAGTTTTTTCCTTGCTGACATAAATTCTCATCAAAAAGCAAATCATTTCCTGCAGCAGAACTTAGCATTAAACCAACACGGACAGCATCTGCACCATAAGTTTCTATTAGTTTTAATGCATCAGGAGAATTTCCAAGTTGTTTTGACATTTTACGCCCCTTTTTATCTCGAACCAAGCCTGTTAAATAAACTTTAGAAAAAGGTTTTTTATCTCTAAATTCATAACCAGAAATAATCATTCTAGCTACCCAAAAAAACAAAATATCTGGACCAGTTACTAGGTCCTGCGTAGGATAGTAATAGTTTATTTCATCGTTTTTAGGGTTTCTAATTCCATCAAAAACAGAAATAGGCCATAACCATGAAGAAAACCAAGTATCCAAAACATCTTCATCTTGATGTAAATTTTCAAGGGTCAAGTGAATGTTCCCTGATTTTATTTTTGCTAATTCTAAAGCTTCCTTAGATGTTAAAGCAACAACAAAATCATTTTTTGATGACCCATAATAAAAAGCTGGTATTCTTTGTCCCCACCATAACTGTCTGGAAATATTCCAATCGCGAATATTCTCCATCCAGTAACGGTAAGTGTTTTTAAATTTTTCAGGAAGTAATTCAATTTCATCTGACTTTAAAACAGCATCGATTGCAGGTTTTGCCAACTGCTCCATCTTAAGAAACCATTGGTCAGATAGACGAGGTTCAATTACTGCTTTGGTTCTCTCTGAAGTTCCTACTTTATGAACATGTGATTCTATTTTAACTAAAACTCCAAGAGCATCTAATGCTTTAACTACTTTTTTTCGGGCTACAAAACGATTTAAACCTTCAAAATCAAGGCCTTGTTCATTTAAGGTAGCGTCTGGATTAAAAATATCAATAATTTCTAAACCATGTTTTTCTCCTAAAATTTTGTCATTTATATCATGTGCTGGGGTAACTTTTAAGCAACCTGTTCCAAAATCCATTGCAACATATTCGTCTAGAATAACTGGAACTTTTCTTTGAGTCAATGGCACCCATACCTCTTTTCCTTTTAAGTGTTTATAGCGTTCATCTTCGGGATTAATACAAACAGCAGTGTCTCCGAAAAGTGTTTCAGGCCGAGTAGTGGCTACAATTACTTTTTCATCCGAACCTTCAACTTCATAAGAAATATAATATAAATTTCCTGATTTTTCTTCATAAATGACCTCTTCATCAGATAAAGTTGTCTGGGCTTCAGGATCCCAATTCACCATACGGTAACCTCTATAAATTAGTCCTTTATTATGTAAATCAATAAATACTTTAAGTACCGATTCAGACATATCAGGATCGAGGGTAAATTTTGTTCTGTCCCAATCACAACTACAACCTAGCTTCTTAAGTTGATCTAAAATTACACCTCCATATTCATGGGTCCATTCCCAAGCATGTTCTAGGAATGAATCACGACTTAAGCTGTTTTTCTCGATTCCTTTTTCCTTCAGTTTAGCGACAACTTTTGCTTCTGTAGCAATAGATGCATGATCTGTTCCTGGTACCCAACAAGCATTATAACCTCGCATTCGAGCTCTACGAATAATAATATCTTGTAAAGAATTATTAAGCATGTGCCCCATGTGTAATATTCCAGTAACATTTGGCGGAGGAATAACTATGGTATAAGGCTCCCTCTCATCTGGAACAGATTTAAAATAACCATTTTTCTGCCAGTAGTTGTACCATTTGCTTTCTACTAATTTGGAATTGAACTTGGAAGGAATTTCCATAAAAATTTTGCTCTAATTTTTGAATTACAAAAGTAGGGACACTTATGGTATAATAAAAATTAGTATCCCTAATTGAAAGAAAATATATAGATTTACTCTTAAAGTTAAATATTATGAAAATATATCATTACGTTAATTTACTTTTTCTGTTTGTGATTGCTCAAGCTATTTCTCAGGAAATTGGACCTCAAATCAATTTTAAAACAACGACTATTGATTATGGAACCATAGAAAATAATAGTAATGGCGAGCGAATTTTTATTTTTTCTAATACAGGAAATGCTCCCTTAATCATTAAAAATGTCAAATCAAGTTGTGGATGTACAGTTCCAAAAAAGCCCAAAGGTCCTATTGCTCCCGGTGAATCAAGCGAAATTATTGTTCTATATGATACAAATAGACGAGGTCCTTTTAGAAAAACTATTACCATCACAACTAATGTCAAGGTTAATCCTGTTTTAGCGTTAAAAATTAAAGGAATCGTATTACCAAAGTCGTGAGTTTAAAAAAACGATATTAATTTTATTTTTGATAAAATAATTTCATTTTCATCATAGGATTCTAAAAAAATGAAGGATCAATAAATATGCCCACAAAAGTCATTTCTAGTGATTGAAAATAATAATATTTTTATCATTTTTGTTTTTTATTTTTAGTATGCCGAAGTTATCTAAAAAAGGAATTGAACTTCCAACGTCTCCCATTAGGAAACTTGTCTGTCACTCAGATGATGCAAAAGCAAGAGGTATCGATGTTCTTCATCTTAATATTGGCCAACCTGATATTTCTGCTCCGAAAGAAGCCATTAATGCAATCCGAAATACACAATTAAAATTACTTCCATATGGGCCATCTCAAGGAACCCATATCTACCGTCAAAAATTATGTGCTTATTACAAAAAAAATGAAATTGAAGTGTCACCTGAAGATATTATAGTTACCACAGGAGCTAGTGAAGCCCTTATATTTACTTTAAACGTTATTTGTGATGCTGGTGATGAAGTTATTATCCCCGAGCCTTTTTACGCTAATTATAATGGTTTTGCCAGTTCTGCTAGTGTAAATGTTGTTCCTGTTATTTCAGAATTTACTTCACAATTTGAACTTCCGTCCTTAGAAAATATAAGCAGTAAAATTACTTCAAAAACAAAAGCCATTCTACTTTGCAATCCAAGTAATCCCACCGGTTATGTGTATAATGAAAATGAAATAAGTACTCTTTGTGAGCTTGCCATTGAACATGATATTTTTTTAATAGTCGACGAAGTTTACCGTGAATTTATTTACGGTGGAAATAAACATTATTCTGTCTTACAATACCCAGGTGGTAGTGAACACACAGTAATGATTGATTCTGTTTCAAAAAGATACAGTCTATGTGGCGCAAGAGTAGGGTGTATCGTCTCTAAAAATGAGATATTTAATCAAAATATTTTAAAATTTGCACACTTAAGACTTTCTCCACCAACAATTGCCTTAATAGCAAGTGAAGCTGCACATGATGCACCTGACAGTTATTTAAAAGAAGTCGTTGCAGAATATGGAGTTCGAAGAAAGGTATTGATAGAACACCTAGAAAAGATTCCAAATGTAGAGGTTTCAGATCCTATGGGTGCATTTTACTGTATTGTAAAACTACCAGTTGAGGATGCAGAAGATTTTTCAAGATATTTACTGACGGATTTTAACGATAATAATCAAACTATAATGCTGGCTCCAGCCAATGGATTTTATTCAACACTTGGCGTTGGACTTAACGAAGTTAGAATTGCTTTCATTTTAGATAGTCAAAAGTTAATTCGGGCAGCAAGTATTTTGGAAAAGGCTTTAATGACCTATCCTAAATTACTATCTTGATGCATGTTGAAAATTGAAGAAAACGTTTCTTTAAAAAAATACAATACTTTTGGAATTGACATCCAAACAAAAAAATTTTATGCCCTTTCTTCTTCTGAATCACTTAAAGAAGTCTTAATAGAAAATAAAGGGATTCCTTTAAGGATTTTAGGCGGAGGGAGTAATTTACTTTTTACCAAAAATTTTCAAGGACTTACACTTCAAATTGCAACAAAAGGCATTGAAATAATAAAAAAAACTTCAGAAAAAGCACTAGTGGAAGTTCAGGCTGGAGAAAATTGGCATGAATTTGTGCTGTGGAGCTTGTCTAATAATCTTGGAGGTATCGAAAATTTAGCGCTCATACCTGGAAGTGTGGGCGCGGCTCCAATTCAAAATATTGGAGCGTATGGAGTAGAGCTAAAGTCAGTATTTCATTCTTGTAAGGCATTTGAAATTACTACTAGAAAAATACATAATTTTTCGAATGATGAGTGTCAATTTGGATACAGAGATTCTGTCTTTAAAAAAAAGCTGAAAGGAAAATTCATTATTCTTAGTGTTTGTTTTACACTCCAGCAATTTCCGCATAGTATTAACATTTCCTATGGAGCTATTCATTCGCAGCTGGCAAATAAAATTGCCACTATACAAAATATAGCAGAGGCGGTTATTTCCATAAGACTCTCTAAACTACCCAATCCAAAACAAATTGGCAATAGTGGCAGTTTTTTTAAGAATCCAATAATTACCCTAAATAATTTCAAAAAACTTCAACAATTATTTCCTAAAATACCCCAATACCCAAGTAAAGAAGGTTTTGTTAAAATACCAGCCGGATGGATCATTGAATCATTGGGTTTCAAAGGAATGAGGGAGGGAGATGCAGGTGTTCATGAAAAACAAGCTCTTGTATTGGTTAATTATGGCACTGCCTCTGGAAATGAAATTTTAGCACTGTCTAATAAAATACAAAAAGCTGCTCTTGATAAGTTTGGTATTTCCTTAGAAACGGAAGTAAATATTCTTTAAATACTATTCTTTATTTTTTGAGTCTATTTGAATGGTGACTGGACCATCATTAATAAGTGATACTTCCATATTTGCACCAAAAGTTCCAGAAATCACTTTTTTGCCAAGTTTCATTTTAGCAGTTGCTAAAAACAATTCATACAAGGGAAAAGCATGTTCATGTTTTGCTGCTCTAATATAAGATGGACGATTCCCCTTTTTTGTAAAAGCCATAATAGTAAACTGACTAATTACCATTAACCCTCCTTCTGAATCTAGAAGCGAATAATTCATTATTTCATTTTCATCATTAAAAATACGAAGATTTAAAATTTTATTTACTAACCATTCAACATCTGATGCATCGTCTGCTGCTTCAATTCCTAAAAAGACAAGTAAACCACTTTTAACAGTTCTTTTTTCAGACTTATCAATAATAACTTGGGCATTTTTAACCCTTTGAATAATAACTCGCATAATTAATTTCGATAAGGAGTATCATCCTCTAACATTTGTAAGTATGAAGTATAGCGGGATAAAGAAATTTTACCTGCTTTAACAGCCTCTATAATGGCACATTTTGGTTCGTTATGGTGTAAACAATTATGAAATTTACATTTATTTTTTCTCTTGTAAAATTCAGGAAAGTAATTTCCAATTTCCTCAGGCTTCATGTCAACCACTCCAAAGCCCTTAATTCCTGGAGTGTCTATAATCTTAATTCCTTTGGTTAAAGCAAACATTTCTGCAAAGGTGGTGGTATGCATTCCCTGCTGATGTTGCTTTGAAATAGCCGCTGTTTTTATATTTAAACCTGGAGATATCGCATTTACTAAAGTAGATTTTCCAACTCCACTATGTCCGGAAAACATACTCACTTTATCTTGCATTATAGATTTTACAGTTTCTATTTCAATGCCTTGAGTCGCTGAAATGTTAAAAGTAGAATATCCAATATCTTGATAGATTTTTTGAAATTCTTTTACTTCTTTTAATTCAAAATCTTTGTAAGAATCTATTTTATTGAACAGTAAAATAGCTGAAATTTGATAGGCCTCTGCGGTGACTAAAAAACGATCTACAAAAGCAGGAAACGTGGGGGGGTTATTTAAGGTTATGATTAAAAAAACTTGATCAATATTAGAGGCAATGATATGGGTTTGTTTAGAAAGGTTTACTGATTTTCTTACAATATAATTTTTTCTTTCTTCAATTTGAGTAATGTTTCCCTCTGGTGCAGTCGCGTGACGATCAACTTCAAAAAGTACGTGATCTCCAACCGCAACAGGATTGGTACTTTTAATTCCTTTTAATCGAAGTTTTCCTTTTATTCTACAATCATAAAAAATACCTTCAGAATGAACCGCATACCAACTTCCCGTAGACCGATAAACAATACCTTTTTTCAAATGCTTTATTTACAAAGTAACAGCTTTTTTTTCAGCCTTTAAGAATGAATGAGGTTTAGAGTAATTTGTATCTTTATAAAAAGTTTATTCATGGCCCAAAAAACACTTTTAATGATTTTAGATGGTTGGGGTAATTCTCCTGATCCAAAAATTTCTGCAGTTGATCAAGCTAAAACACCTTACATAGATTCTTTATACAAAAACTATAGTTACAATACCCTTAGAACCGATGGGAAGCATGTTGGACTTCCAGAGGGTCAAATGGGGAACAGTGAAGTAGGTCATATGAACTTGGGAGCTGGTAGAATAGTCTATCAAGATTTAGCAAAAATCAATTTAGCCATTGAAAATGATACTTTAAAAAATGAAAAGGTTTTAACTAAAAGTTTAGAATATGCTAAAGCCAATAATAAAAAGGTTCATCTATTAGGACTTCTTTCAAATGGTGGTGTGCATTCGCATATAAATCATTTAGAGGGGTTATTAGACCTTATTGGAGAATACGATTTAAAAGAGGTCTACCTCCATGCTTTCACTGACGGACGAGATGTAGATCCGAAATCTGGTAAAGGTTTTGTTGAAAGAATTGAAAAAAAATTATCTGAAACAGGTGGGCAACTCGCCTCAATCATTGGTAGATACTATGCAATGGATCGAGACCAACGCTGGGAACGTATTAAAAAAGCATATGACTTGCTAATAAGTGGAAAAGGGACTGGAACAACTAACTTTTCAGAAGAACTTTTAAAAAATTATGCTGCGGGAGTAACCGATGAATTTATTGAACCTCTTTTTAAAGATAATGGCATAGGAAAGCCTTTAGCCCTTATCACCAAAAATGATGTAATCTTATTCTTTAATTTTAGAACTGATAGAGGTAGGGAATTAACTCAAGTGCTCTCACAAAAAGCTTTTCCAGAACAAGAAATGAAACCTCTAGATTTGTATTATGTTACACTCACTAATTATGATAATTCCTTTAAAAAAGTTAATGTAATTTTTGATAAAGAAAATCTAAAAGATACCCTTGGATATACCCTAGCTAAAGCATCAAAAACACAGCTTCGAATTGCTGAGACTGAAAAATATCCTCACGTAACTTTTTTCTTTAACGGTGGGAGAGAAATTCCATTTGAAGGAGAAGAACGTGTTTTATGTCCTTCACCAAAAGTAGCTACTTATGATTTAAAACCTGAAATGAGTGCTTTTCAAATTAGGGATGCCATTATTAAAAAAATCAATACAACTACACCTGATTTTATTTGTTTAAATTTTGCAAATCCAGACATGGTTGGACATACCGGTAATATTCAAGCGGCTATTAAGGCCTGTGAATTTGTAGATAAATGTGCGAAAGCTGTTATTGAAACTGCGCTTGAAGCTGGCTATGTAAGCATTGTAATTGCAGATCATGGCAATTGTGAAACGATGATTAATACTGATGGAAGTCCTAATACTGCCCATACAACAAATCCTGTTCCAATTATATTAGTAGATGCTGAAAAGAAAAAAATAAATGCTGGTATTTTAGGAGATATTGCGCCTACTATTTTAGATTTATTAGATGTTTCTCAACCCAAGACTATGACTCAAAAGTCCTTAATTAATAGACAATGAAAACTATAACTTTCCTTACCTTTTTATTGTTGGTTCTGATAAGTTGTGAAAATCCTGTACCAAAAAAAACACACCAACAACCACTTAATGTAGAAAGTATTATTGGAGAAGAAGGAGAAACTATTCTAATTGGTTATGTAAATCGTGCCAATCTAAAACTCCCCGAATTTCAGGCTTGGTTTAAACCTGAATATGAAAATATTAAAATACCTGAAGGATGGTCAGCAAACTACTTACCTCTTGCCGAAAACCTTGAATTTAAATTATTTTTAGGCACTTGGTGTGGTGATACTCAACGTGAATTAGGAGGTATGTTTAAACTGCTTGATCTTCTAGGAATATCAGAAGATCGGATTGAAATGTATTCTATTTCTGAATATAAAGATAGTCCACTGGGTTATGAAAAAGAATTTGATATTCTAAATATCCCTACCCTTATTTTTATTGAAGATGGAAATGAACTTAACAGAATTGTCGAATTTCCTGTTGAAAGCCTTGTGGAAGATTTTTCGAAAATTTTGAAAAAATTACCTTACGAGGACTCATACGTAGATTTTTAATATGTCGGAAATTGTACTAAAAACTCTAGAGGAAATTGAATTAATGCGCGAAAGCGCTTTGATAGTATCTAAAACATTAGGAATGTTAGCCTCGGAAATTAAACCCGGTGTCAGTACTCTTAAGTTAGATGGACTTGCAGAAACATTTCTTCGAGACCATAAAGCAGAACCAGGGTTTTTAGGCCTATATGATTTTCCAAATACTCTTTGTATGAGTCCAAACTCACAAGTAGTCCACGGAATTCCAAGTAAAGAACCCCTTAAAGAGGGAGATATTATATCTATTGACTGTGGAGCTTTAAAAAATGGTTTTTATGGTGACCATGCCTATACCTTTGCAGTTGGAGAGATTGATTCAACAGTAGAAAAATTATTGAAAGTTACTAAAACTTCACTCTATAAAGGGATTGACAAATTCCGTGAAGGAAACCGTATTGGAGACATGGCATATGCCATTCAACATTACTGTGAAAAAGAAGGTTATGGTGTAGTCCGAGAATTAGTTGGACATGGGCTAGGAAAAATAATGCATGAAGGCCCGGAAGTTCCTAATTATGGAAAAAGAGGGCAAGGTAAAAAATTTCAAGAAGGAATGGTCTTGGCAATTGAACCAATGATTAATGGAGGTACACATAGAATAAAACAACTTAAAGATGGTTGGACCATTCTTACCGCAGATGGTAAAGCAAGTGCTCATTTTGAACATGATGTAGCTTTAATTGATGGAAAACCAGAACTGCTCTCAACTTTTCAATACATTTATGAGGCTTTAGGTATTAAAAGTGATGAAGAAATACCCTTTAGGAAAGAACCCTTAATAATATGAAATGGTTATTAAATTTTATTCCTAGGCCGCTTTTAATATCACTGAGTATTTGGTTTAGACCTTTTATTAAACTTTACTTTAAAGGAACTCGATTTACAGATCCTATAGATGGAAGTTCCTACCGTAAATTTTTACCCTATGGTTATCGAAAATATCGTGAGAATGCATTATGCCCAGGAACACTTTCTTTAGAAAGGCACAGGCTGTTATGGCTTTACCTTTCAAGAGAAACATCCTTTTTAAAGGAAAACTTAAAGGTTTTACATGTAGCCCCCGAACAAGTATTTTACACAAAATTCAAGAGCCTTAAAAAATGGGATTATACCACAACCGATCTTCACTCTCCCCTTGCAGACATTAAAGCAGACCTATGCGATTTACCTTTTGAAGACAATCAATATGACTTGATTTTGTGTAATCATGTGTTGGAACATATACCCGATGACATTAAGGCCATGCGCGAACTTTACAGAGTTCTAAAAAAAGAAGGTACCTTAATTGCGCAAGTACCCTTGGAAGAAAACCGTGAAACTACTTTTGAAGATGACACTATCATAGATAAAAAAGAACGAACCCGTATTTTTGGACAATATGATCATTTAAGGGTGTATGGAAAAGATTACTATTTTCGACTTCAATCTGTTGGTTTTAAAGCTGAAGGAATTGATTTTTTGGCTAGTTTAAGTAATCTTGAAAAAGAATCCTTTGCCCTTCCAAAACAGGAACTGATTCCTGTGGCAATTAAAAAATAATTATAAGCCTACTAATTCTCTTTTAAAAAGCCGGATGAAAAAACCTCTTTTACTCTGCCCAATGAGTCTGACAAAATCCAATAGGCCTCCAGACTTGGCTGTTTTTCAATAAGTACTTTAGCCTGTTGCAAAGGCATTACCATCAGTGCTGTAGCATAAGCATCTGCTTTCATACAATTTTCTGCTAAGACGGAAACACTTAATACATTAGACGGAATCGCTTTTCCTGTTTTTGGGTTTATGGAATGCACCCATTGTTCTCCAGTAGTTTCGTTTATAGAAAATTTTCTGTAATTCCCTGAGGTGGCTAAAGCCTCATTTTCCAATGTAATTATTTGAATAAAAGTTCGGTCTTCTCCTTGTTGAGGATCATCAATGGCTACTTTCCAAAATGAATTAGATTTTAAACTTTTACCTTGAGCAACAATTTCACCTCCAATCTCTACTAAAAAAGAAGTGACTTTTAGATGCCTAAGATAATTAGCTAAGACGTCAACTGCATAGCCTTTTGCTAAGGCGTTAAAATCAAAATATAATTTTGGGTGTGTCTTAAGTATAGTATTATTAGTATTTAACTTTGTTTTATCCCATCCTGTAAATTGTAGAATACTATCCAATTGTTGAGTAGATAGCGTATTAAGCTTTTTTCCGGGACCAAAACCATAGGCATTAACTAATGCCCCAACAGTAGGATCAAAAAAACCTTCAGTAGTATTCCAAATTTCTGTTGCTTGTTTATATACTGTTACAAAATGATCATCAACAACTAGCAAACTATCTCCCCTATTAATTTTTGAGATATCCGAAGTTGGAATATAAGTTGACAAAGATTGATTTAAAACTGTAAAAAGAGAATCTACTTTGTGTTCTACAAAAGTTTCTTCTAAATTTTCTGCATTAAATGAAATAGAATAGGTTGTTCCAAGCGCATAACCCTCTATGCGTTTTGTAACGAAATGATCATCCTGTTGACAGCTGAAAAATAAACCTAAAAATATAATGCTAAATAATTGTTTGGAGTCCATCAAAATTAACCACATACGGATCATTTTTAGTTAAAGGTTTTTCGTAATCATTGGCATGAGCAAAACCAACTCCTGCATAAAATAGTCTAGCTTTATTTTTTTCTGCATGATTTTTAACTTTATTCATCCTGATTAAATCATAGTCTTTGGATGAATTAGGGTATAAACAACCCTGAACCATTACAAAATAAAGAATTTTATCTTTTACACAAACAAACTGGGGAGAGCGTTTGATTTGTGAATTAACCGCTAGAAATTCATATCCTTCAATCTCCAAATATTTACCAACTTCTAACATAGCAAGTTGATGAATGTCTTGTAAGTTTAATATTTTCATAGCAATACCGAAATAAAAAATAGGCTTAAAAGGCCTCTTTAAATTTATCCCCCAAAGTCATCAAAACGAACATTTTCTGGTGGAACTCCAAAATCATCTGCCATACGTTCAATAGCCTGGTTCATTAATGGTGGCCCACAAAAGTAAACTTCAATATCTTCAGGCGAATCATGATGATTTAAATAATTATCAATTACTACTTGGTGCACAAAACCTGTGAAACCATCTCCTTCTCCTCCTAAACCATCTTTTACGTTCCAATTGTCTTCTTTCATTGGCTCAGATAAAGCGATGTAAAATTTAAAATTTGGATAATCTTTTTCTAAAGCTCTAAAATGTTCTATGTAAAATAATTCTCTTTTTGAACGACCTCCATACCAAAAAGTAACTTTACGACCTGTTTGTAATGTTCTGAATAATTCATACAAGTGAGAACGCATTGGAGCCATTCCTGCTCCCCCACCAACGTATAACATTTCAGATTCTGATTCATTAATAAAAAATTCGCCATAAGGTCCTGAAATAGTAACCTTATCACCTGCTTTTTTGGAAAAAATATAAGAAGAAGCTACACCAGGATTAATATCGCTCCAATCATTTTTTGCACGATCAAAAGGTGGAGTAGCAATACGAACATTTAACATAATTTCTTTTCCTTCAGCAGGAAAAGAAGCCATTGAATAAGCTCGCTCAACTGTTTCAGGATTTTTCATAGTCAGTGGCCACAAATTAAATTTATCCCATTCTAATTTAAATTTATCGGGCTCTCCAGGATGTTCTTCAGGATGAGCAGATATATCAATATCTTGATATTTAATTTCACATTGAGGTATTTCAATTTGAATATACCCCCCCGCTTTATAATCCATTTCCTCAGGAATTTCGATTACAAATTCTTTAATAAAAGAAGCAACATTCCAGTTTCTAAGAACATTGGCCTCATATTTTTTGATTCCAAAAACCTCTTCTGGAACTTGAATAACCATGTCTTGCTTTACTTTAACTTGACATCCTAAACGCCATCCTTCTGCCACTTCTTTTCTGGAAAAGTGAGGGGCTTCCGTTGGAAGAATTTCTCCTCCTCCTTCAATCACTTGACATTTACATTGTATACATGTTCCTCCACCTCCACATGCGGAAGGTAAAAATATCTTATTATTTCCTAGGGTGCTTAATAAGGTACTTCCTGAGGAAACTTCTACAGTATTACCACCATTTATTAGTAAGGATACTGGACCTGAAGGCAATAACTTTGCTTTGGCACCTAAAAGCATTCCTACCAACAAAAAAGTAACAATTAAAAAAACAACAACACTCGCTAAAACAACTGAATAATCCATTCTTAAATTATAATTTAATTCCCATAAAACTCATAAAACCTAATGCCATCAAACCTGTAATTATGAAGGTAATTCCCAATCCACGTAGCGGGGCGGGTACATTAGAATAGGTTATTTTTTCACGAATAGCCGCAATAGCAAGTATTGCCAACAACCAACCAATTCCTGAACCTAATCCATATACTGCAGACTCTGCTACGCCAGAAAAATCCTTTTGTTGCATAAACAAAGAACCTCCCAAAATTGCACAGTTTACAGCAATTAGTGGCAAAAATATTCCTAGTGCACCATATAAAGCAGGTGCAAATTTTTCAACAATCATTTCTACTAATTGGACCATAGAGGCAATTACAGCAATAAACATTATAAAGCTTAAAAAGCTTAAGTCTAAGTCTGCGTATTGAGCTCCTAACCAAGATAATGCACCTGGGCGCAATAAATAAGTATCTAATAAAAAGTTAATTGGAACAGTAATTGCAAGAACAAAGATTACAGCAAATCCAAGTCCAACTGCAGTTTTTACTGTTTTTGAAACTGCTAAATAAGAACACATTCCTAAAAAATAAGCAAAAATCATGTTCTCTATAAAGATACTCTTAATAAATAAATTTAAATATGCTTCCATGAGACTCTCTTAATTTTTTTCAATTAAACTTCGGTTACGTGCTCGTTGAATCCAAATTAGAATCCCAACTGTAATAAGTGCCATAGGAGATAGCAACATCAATCCGTTATTTTCATATCCCATTTCATAAAGTGCGTCTGGTACTACTTGAAAGCCTAATAATTTTCCTGAACCTAGCAACTCTCTAAAAAAAGCTACAACCACTAGAATAAAACCGTAACCTACAGCATTTCCAATGCCATCTAAAAAGGATTTCCATACACCGTGACCTAAGGCAAAAGCTTCTAGACGTCCCATTACAATACAGTTTGTAATTATTAATCCAATAAAAATGGAGAGTTCTTTACTCACATCATAGGCATATGCTCGCAACACCTGATCAACTAAAATTACCATAGAGGCTACAACCACAAGTTGAACAATAATACGTATGCGGTTTGGAATAAGATTTCTAAGTAAAGAAATGATAACATTGCTGGCGGCCATCACAACCATTACAGAAACACTCATTACCAAAGCTGGTTTTAATTGAACTGTGATAGCTAATGCAGAACAAATTCCCAAAACCTGAACAGTGATTGGGTTATTATCGTCCATAGGATCTGATAATAATTTTCGGCTCTTTTTTGAAAAAAGAGGTTCCTTCTCTTTGTTCACGAAGAGGATGGTTGCCTCTTTTAGTGGATTAGCTGTTTTTTGTTCCATTTAATTGTAATTCAAAGCCAATGTTATGGCTGTTGTATTTAAATAAGGTATATAATGTTGTAAACGCTCTGTAATCATTTCTGTTACCCCATCACCTGTAATGGTAGCACCAGAAATAGCATCTACCTCATGGTCGTCTTTATCAAGGTCTTTTGGATCATTATTTGTTTTCGAAACATTGATACCGACTAATTTTCCTTTGGTATCAAAAATTTTTTCTCCTACAAAGCGATTTTGAAACCATTGTTGTGTAATTTCTGCTCCTAACCCAGCCGTTTCTCCAACATGATCAAAAACAGCACCTTTAATGGTGTTTTTGTCTTCTTCTAAGGCAATATATCCCCAAATGGCATTCCATAATCCTGCTCCTCTCAAAGGAACGACATAAGACTTAACACCTTCGACATTGGCTACATATAAAGGAAAACGCTGTTCAGAAACTGGTTTTTTTAGTTCCTTATTCAATTCTAATTCAAACGCATCTGTATCTGAATCTACACTTCCTCCTGTTACTAAAGAAAGTTCTTCAACTATAAATTTGTTGTATAAGGTTTCTGCCATTTCACGATCGGTTTTTATACCAATAGTGGCCAAGATATTTTGCATTTTTTCTTTACGGGCATTTGATGCTTGTAAATCTTTTAATGAGGTAGCTGTAAAAGCAAGAGCAGATGCAACTATAAGCACCATCACTGTGGCAAATAAAAAGGTATAAGCGTTACTATCTCTATTCATCGTTATGCTGATTTAAGTTCTTGAGCTAATGCCCAACGTTTTTTACGTTTTTTAATATTTCCATTCACTACATAGTGATCAATGGTTGGAGCAAACACATTCATTAAAAGGATCGCTAGCATTACTCCTTCAGGATATGCAGGATTGAATACGCGAATCATAATACATAAAATTCCAACTAGAATGCCATATATCCATTTTCCTTTATTCGTTTGTGCTCCAGATACCGGGTCTGTTGCCATAAACACAATTCCAAAAGCAAACCCTCCTACAATCAAATGATTCATCCAAGAAAAACTCATTAGAGCATTTGCACCCCATAGATTAAACAACAAGCCCATTATAGCAGCCCCAAGAATTCCTCCAGTAATAATTCGCCAGCTACCTATGCCTGTAACTATTAGAATTAAAGCACCTACTGCTACCCAAAGAGTAGATGTTTCTGCTATGGAACCAGGAATAGCACCTTGGAACATTTCAAACATTGAGTAGTTTATATCCCCTCCTGCAGCTAGTGTTCCTAGAATTGTTTCACCTGAAATAGCATCCACATTACTTGCTTCAGAAACCCACACTTTATTTCCAGACATGTAAGTTGGATAAGCGAAAAAGGCGAAAGCTCTTGCGGTTAGTGCTGGGTTTAAAATATTCATTCCGGTTCCTCCAAACGCTTCTTTTGCAATTAAAACAGCAAAAGCAGTAGAAATTGCAACCATCCAAAGTGGAATGTCAACGGGCATAATCATAGGAATTAATAGTCCTGTTACAAGATATCCTTCATTTACTTCATGACCTCTGTAGACTGCAAAACCAAATTCTATAGAGAGTCCTACTACATAGGATACAATAATCATAGGAACAATTTTCCAAGAACCATGAATAAAGGCTTCTATAAAAGTAAAGGGGGTTTCCATTTGAGAATAATACTGATATCCAGTATTATAAATTCCGTAAATTAAGGCAGGCATCAAGGCTATAATTACCGTAACCATTGTGCGTTTTAAATCAACAGCATCACGAATATGAGCTCCTTTTTTTGTTGTGTGATTAGGTACAAACAAAAAAGTATCGAAAGCATTAATTGCAGGCGCAAACTTTTCTAATTTCTGTCCTTTTCCAAAAGGTTTTTTAAGGGCATCTAACCGTTTTCTTAAAGCATTCATATGTATCTATTTATCCTACTTCATTTATCATTAACTCTATTCCTTGTTTAATGATTTCTTGCGCCTCCAACTTAGAGGTGTTTGCGTAATCAATTAAACCAAAATCTTCTGGGACTACTTCATAAATCCCTAAAGCCTCCATCTTTTCAATATCTTCAATCATACAGGCTTTTATTAACTGCATAGGGAATAAATCTAATGGGAAAACTTTTTCCATCTCACCAGTAACGACAAGTGCACGCTCTTCACCATTTAAATTTGTATTTACCGAAAAACCTTTTTTATTAAAAAGTTTCGAAAAAGAAGTATTTGAAAGGCTCAAAATATGATTGTCTTTAAAAGGTAGCCATCCAAACATTCTATAACCGTTTCCTTCTGGAATAACGGAAACCGTGTTATTATAATATCCTAAATATCCGTTTTCATGAGAAGTACTTCCGGAAAGAACATTGCCATTAATACAACGAACTTGATCTTCAGTAATAGTAGCCTCAGAAAGCATTTGAGAGAGTTCTATCCCTATATTTACAGAGAAATATTTCGGATACTTTATGGCACTCCCTACTAGCGCAATAGTTCGTTTAAGGTCTTGAACACCTGTTTTCACAAAGCTTCCAATATTAGCAACATCTTCTGCATTAACAGTCCAGACTTTATCACCCATATTAATTGGACTTAATTCTTGAATATGTAAACTTAAATTTCCTGCCGGATGAGGCCCAGAAACATTATATTTTTGAACATTTTTAATATCTTCAAATGGTTTTGAAAAAGAAGCATCAATTCCTAAAAATACTGCTTGATCAACTAATGAATTAAGTACTGTTAAGCCGGTTTTAAAATTATCATGCTTTTTTTCTAGGATATATTGGAAATCTGCACCCAAAGGAGCTGTATTAAAGGTAGAAACAAAAATAGCATTCGGCAAATCATCAGGATTAGCAATGATTCCATAAGGACGTTGCTTTATAAAAGGCCAACTTCCACTTTCTAATAAAAGTGATATTAATTCTTTTCGTTCAAGAGTTTCCCATTGATCAAATTTGTGTGAACGCATCTCATTATTACCATCAGATTCAATAATAATTTGTTCAATCTTCCTTTTAGCTCCTCGATTAATTGATTTGATAGTTCCTGAAACCGGAGACACTACCTTAATCCTTGGTTCTTTCTTATTAAAAAAAACAGGGTCACCTGCTTTAACCATATCACCTTCATTAACTGAAAGTTTTGGGACTAACCCAAAAAAGTCATCCGGGTTTAGCGCGTATGTGGAGGAAGAAATTTTGTTGGAAATTATTTTATCAGCTGATCCTTTTAAATTCAGTTTAGCTCCCCTTCGAGTTCGAATACCTTTTTTTATATTCATTAAATTATTTAATTCTTAAAATCACGCAAATTTACTAATAAACACTCTTTTTTCTGAAGCAAAACTAAAGGAAAAAGTATTATTTATATTCATTCTAAATAGTTATTCAATCTTTTCCATTAAAAGGGCTCAATTTGGTTAAGCAAGAATGAAGGTATACCTTTACTTATGATGAATACAAAAATTCTCTTCATTGTGTTATTTAACATCGGGAATCTGCTTTTTAGTAATGCACAAGAGGGTATAGATTATACTGCTAAGGACTATATTAAAACAGTACAATTTTCTGGCCTACAACAAAATGATGGGTTTCCTATTGTTGCATTAGACGAAAAATTTCAACTAAAATTTGATGATTTAAATGGTGATGAAGCTGATTATTACTACAGATTTAGTTTTTACAATCATGATTGGAGTCAATCTACATTATTTAAAAACGAATTTCTAGAAGGCTTTGACAATCTCAGAATTGATAAATACACCACATCCTTTAACACCCTCCAAACCTATACCCACTACCAGCTTGAACTCCCCAATAATAACGTACAATTTAAAGTGTCAGGAAATTATGTTTTAGAGGTCTACTCTAATGATGATCAGCTAGTATTTTCTAGACGTTTTTGTATTTATGACCCACAAGCTTCAGTTCAAGCTGGAGTTTTTCAAACACAAAATATGGACCGTTTCACAACCCATCAGTCGGTTCATTTCACAATAATTCCTAACAATATTAGCTTTAGAAATCCTAAAGAAAATATTAAAGTGGTCTTACTTCAAAATCAACAATGGGACGGAATGATAACTGATTTAAAACCTCAATATTTTAATGGAAGAGCAATTGAATATCGTTATGAATTTCCATCACAATTTGAAGGTGGAAATGAATATTTTTATTTTGACACAAAAGATCTTCGCATTACTACCCCCAATATTAGCTTCATTAATAGAGCTTCTCTTTACGAATCATATTTAAACATTGACATCCCTAGATTGTATTCTGACTATGAATATGCACCTGACATTAATGGAAAATACGAAATAAGAAATATTATGGTTCCTGGGAATTCTGATACAGAGGCAGATTACGGATATGTATATTTCAGCTTAGCTTCAGACTATAAACTTAATGAAGAAGAAATCTTTATTTATGGTAATTTTAATGCATATGGATTAAAGGATGAAAATAAAATGTATTATAATCCTGCATTAGAGATCTATGAAGGCTTGCTTATTTTAAAACAGGGTTTCTACAATTACAAATATGTTATGAGATTAGGAAATCAACTTAAAAAAAATGTGATAAGCGATTCACATGCACTTACAGAAAATGACTACCAAGTCTTGGTTTACTATAGAAATGTAGGAATGCAATATGACGCATTAATAGGGGTTGGAAAAGCAAATTCCTTTGAATTACAAAATTAATAGTTTTTAAAAAGTGGTATTTCACTTTTAATAGCTTTATTAAATCAATAAGTATAATAACCATTGATACATCAGGTCACAAAAGGGATTAAAATCTCTGTTGAAGTCAAATTTGAAGGAACTTTTACCAGAAAGTCCTTTCAACAACATGCATTTACCTATTATATATCTATTGAAAATCAAGGTAAAGACACCATTCAATTAGTTTCACGTCATTGGAAAATACTAGAATCTACCAATCGACCTCATTATTTGAAAGGCAATGGTGTTGTGGGCGTCAAACCAATTTTAAAATCTGGGGAAATTTATTCTTATAAATCGGGATGTCTTATCAATTCAACAGTTGGATCAATGTCTGGAAAATACACAATGATTAATTTTACTAATGCTCAAAAATTCAGCGTTGAGGTTCCTAACTTCAAGTTAAGTGTTCCTTACATTTTAAATTAAGCCACTTTTTAGTAGGTAACGTTTAATCTTAAATCTATACTTTTATAAAAAAACCATGGCAAATAGTGTTTATAAGGTACCTTATCCAACAAATGAATCCATTTTATCTTACTCACCGGGAAGTGCTGAGAAAGAAGCCGTTTTAGCCAACTACTCTAAAATGTACAATGAAACCATAGAAGTTCCTATGCGCATCGGTAATCAAAATATTACAACAGAAGAGACGGCTTCTATGCAGCCACCACATGACCACAAACATAAACTTGGAGTCTATCATAAAGCGAATAAAGCACATATCAATAAGGCAATTGACGCTGCTCTTCAAGCTCATATTTCTTGGAGTCAAATGCCCTGGGAATCTAGAGCTGCTATTTTTCTCAAAGCTGCAGAACTTATTGCCGGCCCATATCGCGCAAAAATTAATGCTTCAACCATGCTTGCGCAATCAAAAACTATTCACCAAGCTGAAATTGACGCTGCTTGTGAATACATTGACTTTTTAAGGTTTAACGTAGCCTTTATGCAAGAAATTTATCAAAATCAACCCGAAAGCGGACCTGGTGTTTGGAACCGTGTAAGTTACCGACCTTTAGAAGGATTTGTGTATGCAGTGAGTCCTTTTAATTTCACTGCGATTGCGGGAAACTTGAGTGCAAGTGCTGCAATGATGGGAAATACTGTGGTTTGGAAGCCTAGTGATCACCAAGTCTTTTCGGCCAATATTCTCATGAAAGTATTCCAAGAAGCTGGACTACCAGATGGCGTAATCAATATGGTGTTTGGAGATCCAGAAATGATTACTAATACAGTCTTGGCAAGTAAAGATTTTGCAGGAATTCACTATACAGGATCTACAGAGGTGTTTAAAAATATTTGGAGTAAGATTGGCACCAATATCGGTCATTATCGCTCTTACCCCAAAATTGTCGGAGAAACAGGTGGAAAGGATTTTATTATCGCACACCCATCCTCAAATCCAAAAGAAGTTGCTACGGGAATTATTAGAGGTGCCTTTGAATTTCAAGGTCAAAAATGCTCTGCAGCTTCTCGAGTTTATTTACCAGAATCAATTGCTAGTGATATTATTGACTACGTAAAATCTGACCTGGAAACAATAAAAATGGGGTCTCCAGAAAATTTTGAAAATTTTGTGACTGCGGTAATTCATAAGGGTGCATTTGATAGATTAGCAAACGCTATTGAACAGGTGAAAATTGATTCTGATGCAGAAATTATTGCAGGGGGTGGTTATGACGATAGTAAAGGATATTTTATTGAACCTACTGTAGTACTAACATCAGATCCACAATACCCCACTATGAAAAAAGAACTGTTCGGTCCATTGGTGACAATTTATGTCTATCCAGATTCAGCATGGTCAGAAACTCTTTCTTTAGTTGATGAAACTTCAGAATATGCTTTAACGGGTGCCGTATTTTCTCAAGATCGTTATGCATTAGAAGAAGCCTTAACTGCATTAGAAAACGCAGCTGGAAATTTCTACATTAACGACAAGCCTTCAGGAGCTGTTGTTGGCCAACAACCTTTTGGTGGTTCTAGGGGATCTGGAACTAATGACAAAGCAGGGTCTGCTGCAAATTTAATGAGATGGGTATCCCCGAGATTAATTAAAGAAACCTTTGTGCCAGCTTCTGATTATCGCTATCCGTTTTTAGGATAAAAAAAATATTCGCTTCGACAGAAAAGGTAATCTTAAATGGAATTTACAAAGGAACATAGACCACCTTTTTCATTTCAAAAAAAGCATCGTTAAAATGTTGAGCTAAATCAAACTGCCGTGCTTTTGGAAATTTCAAAAGCTCTTGAGTAAGATCTCCACCCTTTAAATATAATATTCCATTTTTAATAGAGTGCTTGTGAGTGGAGCGGATATTTTTTTTGACCCAAGGAACAAAAACATCCATTTTTGTTACTGCTCGACTTACCACAAAATCAACTTTTTCGTTAAAATTTTCTGCTCTTATTTTTGAAACTGAAATGTTTTTTATGTCTAAAGCTGCTGCAACCTCCTCCACTACTTTTATCTTTTTCCCAATACTGTCGATAAGAAAAAAATGAGTTTGTGGAAACAAAATAGCCAATGGAACTCCTGGAAAACCACCACCAGTTCCAACATCCAAAATTTTAGCGTTTGGTAAAAATTGTAGCACTTTAGCAATTCCTAGAGAATGCAATAGATGCCGTTCATAAAAAAAATCGATGTCTTTTCTTGAGATTACGTTAATTTTAGAATTCCAATCTTCATAAAGAATAGGCAAGTTTTTAAACTTTTCTATTTGAGAAGCTGAAAGTGAGGGAAATATTTTATTAGCTTATCCAAGGTGATGTTTTGATTAGAATATTTTTTCGACTATTTTTGTTAAATAATTTTTTTTATGCAAGCTACACAAAGCCTACGATTTTCTCGAAAAGACCCAAAACAATTTTTCAAAACACTAAACCAGCGCGTTAATAAATATTTCAAAGAAAAAAAAGTTCATAAAACTGGTAACTGGAAGCTCTATGCCAAAACAGTAGTTATGTTTGCTCTTTTAATCACACCTTATGTATTAATAATTGTACTAAATATTAGTCTCTGGTACAAACTATTGCTTGCAATTGTAATGGGAGTAGGTATGGCAGGTATTGGAATGAATGTTATGCATGATGGTAATCATGGATCATTCTCAAAATATCCTTGGATAAATAAAATCATGGGAAGTAGTATCTACTTCTTAGCTGGGAACGTCTTTAATTGGAAAATTCAGCATAATCTTTTACATCATACCTACACCAATATTCACGGGCATGATGAAGATTTAGAGGCTGGTCGTGTTTTGCGTTTTTCAAAACATGCTGAATGGATGCCACATCACAGATTTCAACATTTATATTTCTTTTTCTTATACGGATTATTAACTATTAATTGGGCAATATTTACAGATTTACAGCAAATGAAGCGCTATCTTAAGAAGAAATTATCCTATACCAACAGTAAACGTCCTAGTCTTCAATGGATAGGCTTATTCATCACTAAAGTAATGTATTGGAGTGTGTGGATTATTATACCTATAATTTTAATAAATGCTCCTTGGTGGTCCGTTTTAATTGGATTTGTAGCTATGCACTATACTGCTGGACTTATCTTGAGCCTAGTATTTCAACTAGCACACATAATGGAAGACGCTGAAATGCCTATGCCAGAAGCTTCAGGAACAATGAAAAATACTTGGGCTATACACCAGCTTTTAACAACTGTAAATTTTTCTACCAAAAATCGATTTGTTAATTGGTTTACTGGGGGATTAAATCATCAAATTGAACATCATATTTTTCCTCATATTAGTCATGTCCATTACACTAAAATTGCAGAAATTGTAAAAAAAACAGCTCAAGAATTTAATTTACCCTATAACGAATACAAAACGACCAGAAGTGCCATACTTTCGCACTTTAGATTTTTAAAACAAATGGGCATGCAACCCAGTTAAAAAATAATCATGGACCAACTATCAGCTCGGATAAACAGTTTGCCTGTTTCTGAAACGCTTGCCATGGCAGCAAAAGCCAGAGAATTAAAGAATAAAGGGATTGATATTATTGGCTTAAGCCTCGGTGAACCCGATTTTAATACCCCTGAATTCATAAAAGATGCAGCTATACAGGCGGTAAAAGATAACTACAACTCTTACAGTCCTGTAGATGGATATGCTGATTTAAAAGAGGCTATTTGCGCTAAATTTAAACGCGATAACAACCTAAACTATTCACCTTCACAAATTGTTGTATCAACAGGAGCAAAACAATCAATCGCAAATATATGTATGGTGCTTTTAGATCCCGGAGATGAAGTTCTACTTCCTGCACCTTATTGGGTAAGTTATTCAGCAATTGCAACCTTAGCAGAAGCAACATCTATTATCATCCCTTCGTCTATAGAAACAGACTTTAAAATTACCCCAGAACAGTTAGAAGCATTCATAACGCCTAAAACTAAATTGGTAATGTTTAACTCTCCAAACAATCCCAGTGGAACTATTTATACTGAGGCAGAATATCGTGCTTTAGGAAAAGTACTAGAAAAATATCCTGATATTTTCATTCTTTCAGATGAAATATATGAGCACATTAATTACGGAACTGCACATTTTAGTATAGCTGCAATTCCAGAATTATACGATCGCACCATAACAGTAAATGGTGTCGCAAAAGCCTTTGCGATGACCGGTTGGCGTATTGGGTATATTGGTGCTTCCGAGTGGATCGCCAAAGCCTGCAACAAAATGCAAGGACAAATCACCTCTGGAGCAAATTGTATAGCACAACGAGCAACGATTGCTGCTCTGGAAGCTCCAGTCAGCAATATTCAATATATGATTGATGAGTTTGCAAAGCGTCGTGTAATGATCATAAAACTACTTAGCAGTATAGATGGCTTTAAGATGAATCAGCCACAAGGAGCCTTTTATATATTCCCTGATGTTTCCTATTATTTTGGAAAAACGATTCAAGGAAAAACAATTTCGACTGCTTCTGATTTCTCTATGCTTCTTTTAGAAGAAGCACACGTTGCTACAGTCACAGGTGAGGCGTTTGGAAATGACGCTTGTATTCGAATTTCTTATGCTGCCTCGGTTGAAAATATTCAAGAAGCTGTAAGACGTATTGCCAATGTATTAAAATAAAAAACTCTTCTGAAAAAACTATAAATAATGGTTTTTCTTATTGGACCCCAATACAAAATTAAGAGCTCAAAAATATAAGCGTACTTTAACATTCTAATCATATATATGATATTTGAAGATTTAAAACTTGAAGATCCAATTCTGAAAGCCATAGATAAACAGGGGTACACAAATCCTACACCCATTCAAGAACAAGCTATTCCTATACTATTAAATGGACATGATTTATTAGGTGTTGCTCAAACAGGTACTGGAAAAACAGCTGCCTTTGGTATACCGATTCTAAACCACTTACTTAAAGAAAATAACACCAGCGGAAAACGAAAAATTAAAGCTCTTGTAGTAACACCCACTAGGGAGCTTGCTATACAAATTGCTGAAAGTTTTAGGGCCTACGGTCAATTTACCAACCTGCGAAATACAGTGATTTTTGGCGGTGTAAAACAATCTAAGCAAGTCGCCAGTCTCCAGCAAGGAGTTGATATTTTAGTTGCTACACCTGGACGATTATTAGATTTGATGAACCAAGGTTACATTTCCTTTAGTAACTTAAAATATGTAGTCCTAGATGAAGCCGATCAAATGCTTGACATGGGCTTTATTCATGATGTTAAGAAAATTATTGCTAAACTACCCCCAAAAAGACAATCCTTATTTTTTTCAGCTACCATGCCCAAAAGTATTGTTGACTTGTCACAAAAAATGTTGGGTGATTTTAAAAGGGTAACTATAAAACCACAACAAGCGACAGCAGAAAAGGTTGAACAAGGTGTCTACTTTGTTAGTAAAAACAATAAACCGAAATTATTAATACATCTTTTAGAGGGACGAAGTTCAGATTCTGTACTAGTATTCTCACGCACAAAACATGGAGCCAATAAAATTGTGAAAGTTTTAGATAAAGCTAACATTAAGTCGGCAGCAATTCACGGGAACAAATCACAGCTTCAACGTCAAAAAGCATTAGGAGCTTTTAAAGATGGATCTTTAAAAGTACTTATTGCAACAGATATTGCGGCCAGAGGAATTGATGTAGATGATTTGGCCTTAGTAATTAACTATGACTTACCTAATGTTTCTGAAACCTATGTTCATAGAATTGGCAGAACTGGTCGTGCAAGTGCGAGTGGAATTGCACTTTCTTTTTGCATGGGAGACGAACGGCCTTATTTAAAGGATATTGAAAACCTTATCAAACAACAAGTGCCTCGAATGGGAGAACATCCTTTTATGGAAGGTGCTGATGTGGTTGAGGGTTCACTATCAAAAAAACCACAAGCCCGAAATAAAAACCGCAATAAATCAAATAACACCCGTAACAAAAATCGAAATTGGAGATAAACCTTAGAAAAAACTATAAACACTTAAAAAGTGACACAAGCTCCCCAAAAGCACAAACACATGAAAAATTGCATGATTATAATTGATTTTTTTAAGTAAATACATTAGTGCTCCCAGAGTATAAAAAATACCCCCCAAGAATAGAAGTTTTACTCCTTGAATAGGAAATTTTTCCATCAAAGGGTTAATAGCAAAAATAATTTGCCAACCCATAAGGACATACATAATAGTAGAAATTTTCTCAAACCTTCCAGTATAAAATAATTTTAAGACTATTCCAATCAGAGCAAAGGTCCAAGTAAAAATAAAAATATACCATCCTAAAGATCCTGACAGAATGATAAGGGTAAATGGGGTATAAGTTCCTGCAATTAAAACATATATGGCAGCATGGTCAAGAATGTTCAATTTTCTTCTCTGCTTGGGCTCTTTAGCTGCATGATAAAAAGTAGAGGCAGCATATAAAACTATCAAGCTAACTCCATAAATAACCAAACTAGCTGGCTTCCAAAATCCTTCATAATCAAGCGATTTATAAATAAGTAAGGGTAAGGCAATACAACTAGATAATAATCCAAAAGCGTGGGTTAAAACATTCAACCGTTCTTCTTTTTCAGAATAGAGGTAATTTAAATCTTTACTCATGTTTTAAAAAATCAAATATGTATTTGTCGCTCCTTTAAATCCTGATAGTATAGCGCAAGGGTAGTATTGTGCCAAGGAATAACAGCAAAAACGCCCACAATAAGACACAATAAACCTAAAAGATACCATGGGATAAAACGCAAGTTTAGTTCCAATAATTCAATTTTATTGCCATCGGTTAGCTTCCAGCTTTTTTCTAAAGCGTTTTGAAAAGAAATGTCGGGATCATCAACAATGATATAATAGGTCATAGAAAAACCTAAAGCTACTATGATTCCAGGAATAATTAGTAAAACCATTCCAACAAGCGTAAGTAAGGTGATCATAGTATAGGACAATAATACGGTGCCTAAAGGTTTAAATCCTTCAAATAAAAGTTCAAAACGTATTTCTTCCCCTTTAACCAAATTCAAAAAGAAAAAACACAAGCCTAATTGAAGGGGACCTGCCAGTAGAAAACTTACCATCTCACCGTAGCTATTGAGTTCGGCAGGAAGGGCTACTGCCAAACCATAGACCAAACAAACTCCAATGGCCAAAACCCAATGGGGCTCCAACAAGACTCTTGCCTTTCGCATTAATTGAAGTAAATCCATAATTAAATTTGATTTTAAGAATGTATTCTTTTTAATTCTTTATGAATTGATAATCTTTTCTTGTTGATTAATTGATTCTTGGTGAATCGCTTTAAACACTCTTAAAATAAATTCTTCAGAAAGATTACGTTCCTGTCCCTCTAAAATCATTTTACCCAGAATCTCATTCCAGCGTTTATTTTGAAGAACTGCAACATTGTTATCTCTTTTAAGGGTACCTATTTCTACAGCAGTTTTCATTCGTTTTCCCAAGGTATCTAAAAGCGTTTGATCTACAACATCAATCTGAGCTCTTAAATTATTTAAAGAATGAAGATATGCTTCTTCTTCGTTTGTTTTCTTCCGAACTTTTAAATCCTTCATTATTTCGACCAAGCGCTTGGGAGTTACTTGTTGCGCCGCGTCACTCCAAGCATTGTCTGGATCACAGTGAGTTTCAATCATCAAGCCATCAAAATTCAAGTCTAATGCAGTTTGAGAAATATCTAAAATCAAATCTCGTTTCCCTCCAATATGAGAAGGGTCACAAATCATCGGTAAATCAGGAAATTTATTTTTCACCTCAATCGCAATTTGCCATTCAGGGATATTACGGTATTTTGTTTTTTCATAGGTTGAAAATCCACGATGAATTAAACCTAACTTTTTGATGTTTGCTGTATATAAACGCTCAACACCTCCTAGCCATAAAGCCAAATCAGGGTTTACTGGATTTTTTACCAAAACAATTTTATCTGTTCCTTCCAATGCGTCTGCAATTTCTTGCATTATGAATGGACTAACCGTGGAACGAGCACCTATCCACAAAATATCGACATCATTATCTAGAGCTAATTTTACATGGTCTTTATTTGCCACCTCAGTAGCCGTCAATAAGCCGGTTTCTTCTTTTACTTTTTTCAACCATCCTAAACCAATAGCACCCACCCCTTCAAACATTCCGGGGCGTGTTCTAGGCTTCCAGATTCCAGCGCGATAAACCGTTACATCAGTTTCTTTCAATTCGTGAGCAATTTTCAATACTTGCTCTTCGGTTTCTGCACTACAAGGTCCGCCGATCACTAAGGGATGGTCTAGGCCAAAATCAGTTAACCATTGGCGCATTTCTTTTTTATTTTCCATGATTTAAATTATTATTTAGTTATGTTTTTTTCGTTGATTCCTGCCAAAATGGTTTTAATCGTATTGGTGTTTTTCAGTTGTTTAAAAAGTTGATCAAAGTCATCAGACTCTAAAAGACGTTCAAAATGTTCCAAATTGGAGATGTATTCTTTTAAAACCTCTAGTATATTTTCTTTATTCTGTTTAAAGATAGGGATCCACATATCGGGTGAACTTTTTGCCAGTCTAACAGTAGAGGCAAATCCACTCCCCGCCATTTTAAAAATAGCCCGTTCATCTTTTTCTTTTTCAATTACCGTCTTTCCTAACATAAATGAGGAAATATGGGATAGATGAGAGACATAAGCAATATGCTTGTCATGTGCTTCGGCGTCCATCTCATGTATTTCCATATTCATATTCCTAAACCACTGAACCGCCCACTCCAGAAGATCGGGACGTGTTTTAGAGGTTTCACACAAAATCTGCGCTTGTTCCACAAATAATTCTGCAAAAGCAGCAGAAGGACCAGAAAATTCTGTTCCTGCAATAGGATGTGTTGCTAAAAATTGATTGCGTTTGGGGTGTAATTCTATATGCTTACATATAGCGGATTTCGTTGACCCGACATCTAGTAATAAAGCATTATCATTAATCTGATCCAAAAGGGAAAGTACCAAAGTAAGACATGCATCTACGGGAATCGCCATTAAAATAACGTCCATAGAGGCATAATTATCAACCTCAAGAGGATGGTCTATAATTCTTAAATTCAATGCTTCCTCCATGTGTTTTGGATTATTATCTTGTCCATAAAGACTTGCCCCAATATTGAATTTTTTTGCTGCTAAAGCAAAAGAACCGCCAATTAAACCCAAACCGATTACACCTATTTTCATGATCCAAAACGTTTTATTGCTTCTTCAATTGTGGCTTCTGGAACGCACAATGAAAATCGAATATATCCCTCCCCTTGACTTCCAAAAATAGTTCCTGGTGTGATAAAAACATATTGCTTCTGTAAAATTTTATCGATAAACGTTTCAGAGTCTACCTCCCCTTTTGGCAACTTTGCCCAAACGAAAAGACCGACACTTTTCGGATCAAATTTAGCTCCTAATTTTGTAGCTAATTTCTCAACCAACTTTCGGCGTTTCCTGTAAATAGTATTCAGACTTTCAAACCATGAAACGTCTACATTCAAAGCAGCGATTGCCCCTTGTTGAATTCCAAAAAACATTCCAGAATCCATATTACTTTTTACTTTTAAAACGGCTTGTATTGTTTCTGCTTTCCCACATAACATACCCACGCGCCAGCCTGCCATGTTAAATGATTTACTTAATGAATTTAATTCCATAGCAACTTCTATCGCTCCGGGGCGAGATAAAATACTTTGTGGTTTTTGAGTCAAAACAAAACTGTAAGGATTGTCATTTACTAATAAAATATTACGCGCTTTCGCCCAAGCGATTAATCGGTCAAAGGTTTCGGCTTGCGCTTCTGAGCCAGTTGGCATATGGGGATAATTAATCCACATGATTTTTACGCGAGAAGTGTCCAGCGCTTCCAGGGCCTCAAAATCAGGTTGCCAATGGTTAGCAGCTGTTAAATTATACAATACAGGCTCTGCTTCCAAAAGTTTAGTAACCACAGCATAGGTGGGATATCCAGGATTAGGAAACAATACCTGATCACCTTTATTTAAAAAAGCCATCGAAATATGCATGATCCCCTCTTTGGAGCCCATCAAAGGAAGAACCTCTGCATTAGGATCTAAAGTAACCTGGTAATGGTTTTGGTAAAAATCAGCAATCGCTGAGCGTAATTCTGGAAGCCCTTGATAGCTTTGATACATGTTCGCTCTGGGATGTTCCATGGCTTTTGACAAGGCATTGATCACATCCGGATGGGGTGCCAAATCGGGACTGCCAATACCCATATTGATTACAGGATGTCCTTGTTGAACCATCTGGGATACTTCTCGCAACTTGCGGGAAAAATAGTATTCCTGAACACTCGCTAAACGCTTTGCCGTTGCTATCATCTTGAGTGTTGGGCATATTCGCCTAAAATTTTAAATTGTGATGCCATAATGGTAATTAACTTTCGTGCCTTATCGTAAAATTTAAATTCATCAAAAGTTACATCTACGAAAAAAGCATATTTACCAGGGGTTTCAATCACAGGTAAAGATTGAATTTTGGTGAGATTGAGTTGACAATCGCTCATAACATTTAAGACCGCAGCCAAACTTCCACGCTGATGATCTAAGATGAATTTTATAGTCGCTTTATTGATTTTTTTTTGAGGAATTAAAGTTCCTTTATTCTGGATAATCACAAAACGAGTGACATTATTTTTAATGGTCTGAATGGAAGGGACCAATACTTCCAGGGCATATAAGCTTGCTGCTTCTTTGCTCGCAATTGCGGCTATTCCAGAAATCTTATGCTCTGATATACGTCGGGCTTCATTGGCCGTATCTTCTGCTTCTATCAAACGAATGTGCGGATAGTCTTTGAAAAAATCTTTACACTGCAACAAAGCCATAGGATGTGAGTGCACTTCCTTAAGATCAGCCAAGCTCTGCCCCGGGAGGGCCATCAAATTGTGATGGATACTAAGTGAATACTCGCCCACGATCTGAAGATCGTTTTGATCAATCAATGCGTAATTAGGAATAATAGATCCCGCAATAGAGTTTTCTATCGCCATCACCGCCTGATCAGCAGAATTATCCCTCAGTGCATTAACGGTTGCATCGAAAGTTTCGCATTCCATCAAAGACAAGTGCTTCCCATAGTAACTCTTTGCTACCGCATGGTGGAAAGATCCTTCGACTCCTTGAATTGCTATGTTTGTGTTTTCTTTCATTTGTTCCAAAAAAAAAGTCCCGATTAATCAGGACTTTTTTGTTTTTATATATCGTATTCTAAATACTACAAAGTCCTGTCTGCTTCTGAGTAGAAGTAGTAAAAGTTATTGTAGTAAAAGAAAGTTTTATTCATTGTTATTTAAAAATCATAACAAAAGTAACATTGCTTTTGTAAAAAACAAATTTTTAGGATTTTTTTTTATCTAAACTAGATTAAATTTAACGTCTTTCAAGGTTAGTGTCACAAAAAATATTTTTATTAATCCCCGATAAAGCCAAACAAAAAAATAAGGTGTGACCATTGAAATTCAATAGATTGAAATATTTAATAATGAAAAACACCTTTTCTCTCTCATTTCGATTAACAAGAATCCTATTTTTTTATATCGGGTTATTTATGGATTTTAGCACTTTGAAACCAACTTTTAAGAATGAAAAATCGTCATCTTTATAACATTCTTATTCTCAATTTAGGGATGTTATGCATTAGTACATCTGGACCCTTGGGTCGTTTTATTCCTCTACCGCCTCCATTGATTATTTGGTCTAGAGCCTTTGTTGCCTTTCTTGTTTTAGGAGCGTATTGTTATTGGAAAAAAGAGAAGATTAGAACAGGATTTGCAGAAAACAGATATACTATAATTTATAGCGGGACCTTACTCACCCTTCATTGGGTCACTTATTTTTTTGCTTTACAGTGGAGTGGGGTCGCCGTTGGAATGTTATCAATGTTTACTTTCCCTATCATCACCGTTTTTCTTGAACCACTGTTCTTTAAAACAAAACTCCACCCCATTCATTTGCTTTTTGGATTCCTCATTTTATTTGGTATTTATCTTCTCGTCCCTGCCTTTGATTTTGAAACCGAACAAACCAAAGGGCTTTTTATGGGTTTATTCTCGGCTTTGACCTATGCCCTTAGAAACTTGATTATTAAAAAAAGAACTAAAAAAATCAATGGCTCTTTACTAATGTTTTATCAAATGGGAATCACCATTCTCCTCCTTTTTCCTGTGATATTAATTTATCCACTTGACTCCTTATCGTCACAAATTCCCTATTTATTATTTTTAGGATTTGTCACTACTGCTATTGGACACACCTTGTTTCTAAATAGCTTAACCTATTTTACGGTGGCAACGGCAAGTATCATGAACAGCATTCAACCCATTTTTGGAATTCTCCTTGCTTTTTTCTTTTTAAATGAAATTCCCCCGGCGAGTAGTCTTATTGGAGGTGGAATTATTTTAATAACTGTTGTTATAGAAAGTTTACGATCCCGTAAGGTTTAAAAAAACAAACCACTTATCTTTAAATAAAAAAATAAATGTCGCTTCTTCTACAAAACGTTTCCAAAAGCTACGGTGCCGTAAAAGCATTAAAAGGACTCTCGGTTGAATTAAAAAAAGGAGAAGTGGTTGGCTTATTAGGACCCAATGGAGCTGGTAAATCTTCTCTCATGAAAATCCTAACAGGATATTATAAAGAGTGGGAAGGTGAAATTTCTTATGATGGCCTGGACTTAAAAATCGATTTGCAAAATATTCAAAAACAAGTAGGCTATTTACCTGAAAACAATCCCTTGTACGATGAAATGTTTGTGATAGAATATTTAAGATATGTGGGTAGTCTCTACAAACTTAAAAATCCACCTTATAAAGAAACTCTTGAAAAAACAGGGCTTCTGGACCACCAACGCCATAAAATTCAAACACTTTCCAAAGGCTATCGTCAACGTGTAGGCTTGGCCGCTGCTTTAATACACGATCCACAACTACTCATTTTAGATGAACCTACCACGGGCTTAGACCCCAATCAACTCGTCTCCATACGGAAGTTAATTCGCGAGTTGGGAAAAGATAAAACCGTCTTACTCTCCACCCATATATTACAAGAAGTGGATGCCCTTTGTGATCGAGTGATTATTATCAATAAAGGTGAAATTGTTTTAGATCAAGCTTTAGAAGAATTGCGAAATAAACAAGAACAAATTATTGAAGTGAGTTTTGATTACCGTATCGAAGTAGTTGCTTTAGAGAAACTTATAAATGTCCAAAAGGCAATTAATACTCATGATTTTGATTACGAATTACATATCAAGGGAACCAAAGACATGCGCCCTTCCATCTTTGATTTTGCGCATGATAATGGCTTAAAAATTCTTAATCTTCAATTCAAGAACGAAAGTTTAGAGCAATTGTTTAAAAAATTGACGGCTTAGAACACTCCCTCAGCAATTTGCTTGATGTTATCGGATTTACCCATAGAGTAATAGTGTAAGAAAGGGACATCAGCGGTCATTAATTCTTTACTCTGTTGGATACACCATTCCACCCCTACTTGACGAACTGCATTATTATCCTTACACTTAATTACTTCTTTGATCAAAGCTTCAGGTAAATCTACATGAAAACGGTGGGGAATCATATTGAGTTGTTTGGTTGTAGAAAGCGGTTTTAATCCCGGAATAATCGGAACGGTAATACCTTCTTCGCGAGCTTTGGTCACAAAATCAAAAAACTTTTGGTTATCAAAAAACATTTGGGTTATTATATAGTCAGCTCCTGCTTTCACTTTTTTCTTTAAAAAATACAGGTCGCTTTCCAAGCTGGGGGCTTCCATATGCTTTTCTGGGTAGCCAGAAACACCAATACAAAAATGCGTCGCATAAGAATTTAATAGTTCCTTGTCCAAATAATTCCCTTGGTTAAGATCTACAATTTGTTGCACCAATTCATTGGCATAATTATGTCCATCTTTGTTGGGAGTAAAATAAGTTTCAGATTTAATCGAATCCCCACGCAGCGCAACCACATTATCAATCTCTAAATAATCTAAATCCACCAAAAGGTTTTCAGTGTCCTCTTTAGAAAATCCACCACATAAGATATGCGGAACAGCATCTATCTTATATTTACTCTGTATTGCAGCACAAATTCCTACAGTTCCGGGACGCTTCTTAATTACTTTTAACTCGAGCAATCCGTTCCCTCGATCTTTATAAATATGCTCTTCACGATGATAGGTCACATCAATAAAGGGCGGTTTGAACTCATTTAAAGCATCTATAGATTTAAATAAAGCATTAATGTGCTGTCCTTTTAAAGGAGGAAGTATTTCAAATGTGAATTGTGTCTTTCCTTTTGCTTTTGCGATATGTTCCGTTACTTTCATCTAGTCTTCTATTAAATTAGGATTCAACCATTTTCGAGCTTCTTCCAATGAAATTTTTCTTCTCTGGCTGTAGGACACCAATTGATCTTCTTTGATTTTTCCCAAGCCAAAATATCTAGCTTCAGGATGTGCAAAGTAATATCCAGAAACTGCTGCTGCGGGCCACATGGCTAAACTTTCCGTAAGGGTTACTCCTATTTGTTCTTCCACCTTTAAAAGATCCCAAAGGGTGTTTTTCTCCAAGTGATCAGGGCAGGCGGGATAACCTGGGGCGGGACGAATGCCTTTATAAGTTTCATTAATTAATTCTTTATTGCTCAGTTTTTCATCAGAGGCATATCCCCAATACTCTTTTCGTACTTTTAAGTGCAGGTATTCAGCAAAAGCTTCTGCCAGTCGATCTGCCAATGCTTTAATCATGATGGAGTTATAATCATCATTTTCTTCTTCAAAAGCTTTTGCTTTTTCGAAAGTTCCAAAGCCTGTACACACACAAAAAGCACCCATATAATCTTTCACTCCTGTTGTCTTTGGAGCAATAAAATCTGACAAAGCAATATTGGGTTGATCTTTTGATTTTTTCAGTTGTTGCCTTAAGGTGAGCCAAGTAGCAAACACCTTTTCTCTGTCTTCATCAGTATAGATTTCAATATCATCACCATTCGCATTGGCTGGGAAAATTCCAAAACGAGCTTTGGCCGTTAACCATTTTTCTTTGACGAGTTGCGCCAGCATTTCTTTGGCATCGGCAAATAAACTTTGTGCTTGTTCCCCGACTAAACTGTCGGTTAAAATATCAGGGTACTTCCCATGTAAATCCCACGAACGGAAAAATGGAGACCAATCAATAAATGGAACTAACTCCTCTAATGGAAAATCTGTTAGTGTAATGCCTCCCAACGTTTTAGGGGGCGTTGGTTTAAATTGATCCCAATCTAGCGTTAGAAAATTCTGTTGTGCCTGCTGATAGGTCAAATACGTTTTAGAGGAAGTGCGTTCTAAAAATTTCTCTTTAAAGACTTCATATTCCTCTCTAATTTTTAATATATAAGGCTCTTTTTTATCTTTTTGTAATAAATTACTAACTACGGAAACCGCCCTAGAAGCGTCGTTTACATGTATAATTGGTCCTTTAGAAACGGGAGCAATTTTTACTGCTGTATGGGCTTTTGAGGTGGTAGCACCTCCAATCAATACAGGGATTTTTATATTCTGACGGTCCAATTCTTTTGCCAAATAAACCATCTCATCCAGGGAAGGCGTAATTAAACCTGAAAGGCCAATAATATCTACTTGCTCTTCTACAGCACGTTGAATAATAACCTCTGGCGGCACCATAACGCCTAAATCTACGATATCATAATTGTTACACGCCAAGACCACACTTACTATGTTTTTTCCAATATCGTGAACATCGCCTTTAACGGTAGCCATCAATACTTTTCCGGCAAACTGCGAGCCTTCACTCTTTTCTGCTTCTATAAAGGGTTGCAAATGTGCTACCGCCTTTTTCATTACTCGAGCAGATTTTACTACTTGAGGTAAAAACATTTTCCCCGCACCAAAAAGATCCCCTACCACATTCATTCCATCCATTAATGGACCTTCAATTACTTCAATTGGGCGGCTAGCTTCTTTTCTAGCCTCTTCAGTATCTTCAACAATAAAGGCGTCAATTCCTTTAATCAAGGCATGAGTAATTCTGCTTTTTAAGTCTTCTTTACGCCACGAATCATCTTGCTTTTTTCCTTCCTTTTTTACGGAAACTATATTTTCAGCATAATCTAAAAGGCGTTCGGTAGCATCTTCCCTTCGGTCGAGTAAAACATCTTCCACATGCTCCATTAATTTTTTAGGCACCTCATCATACACTTCCAACATTGAAGGATTTACAATCCCCATATTCATTCCATGCTGAATCGCGTGGTATAAAAAAGAAGCATGCATGGCTTCACGAACGGTATTGTTCCCCCTAAAAGAAAAAGAAACATTACTCACTCCCCCACTCACACTGGCATGAGGTAAATTTTCACGTATCCATTTTGTGGCATTAAAAAAGTCAAGTGCATTTTTGCGATGCTCTTCCATTCCAGTAGCTACAGGAAAAATATTAGGATCAAAAATAATATCCTCGGGGGCAAAGTTTACTTTATCAACCAATACATCATAAGAACGTTTACATATTTCAATACGACGTTCCAAAGAATCCGCTTGACCGTCTTCATCGAAAGCCATCACAATCACCGCAGCGCCATATTTTTTTATGGTTGTAGCTTGGGCAATAAAATTGGCTTCTCCTTCTTTTAAGCTAATGGAATTAACCACACTTTTCCCTTGTACTACCTTGAGTCCTGCCTCAATGATTTCCCATTTAGAACTATCAATCATCACTGGAATACGTGCAATATCAGGTTCGGCAGCCATCAAATTCAGGAACTTTGTCATGGCTTTCGTCCCATCAATCATTCCTTCATCCATGTTTACATCAATAATCTGAGCACCTCCTAATACTTGTTCACGAGCAACCTCGATCGCCTCATTATATTGATTTTTTTCTATTAAACGTAAAAACTTTCTTGAACCGGTAACATTGGTCCGTTCTCCAATATTGACAAAATTAGTTGTCTCAGAAATGACCAAGGGCTCTAAGCCCGATAACATTAAAGGTTTACGTTCATGTTTAGACATCCAACAATTGTTTAGGGTTTCTAGGCAGGTATTTTTTAGCCACATCCGCTATAAGCCGAATATGATCTGGTGTGGTACCGCAGCACCCTCCAATAATATTTACTGCATTTTGCTTGAGATAATCCTCAATTAAAGCTTGCATTTCTTCCGGAGATTGATCATATGCACCAAAGGCATTGGGTAACCCCGCGTTGGGATGTGCAGAAACAAACAAATCACTTTGATTGGCTAGTCGTTTGACATAAGGTAATAATTGATCTGCACCCAAGGCACAATTAAACCCAATACTTAAAATAGGAATATGATTCATAGAAATTCTGAAAGCCTCCACAGTTTGTCCGGAAAGTGTTCTTCCACTAGCATCCGTGACGGTACCACTCACCATAATGGGAATATCAATTCTACGCTCTTCTTTTATTTCATTGATTGCATACAATGCTGCCTTTGCATTTAGGGTGTCAAAAATAGTTTCCACTAAAAGTAAATCGGAACCTCCGTCAACAAGTCCATTGACTTGTTCTTTGTAAGCTATAACAAGTTCGTCAAAAGTAATGGCTCGGTAACCCGGATCATTTACATCGGGTGACATACTCAAAGTTTTATTTGTGGGACCAATAGAACCCGCTACATAACGCGGTTGATCCGGTGTTTTTTCTAAATACTCTTCACTTACTTCTTTGGCTATTTTAGCACTTTCATAATTCAGTTCATAGGCAAGACTTTCCATTTGATAATCCGCCATTCCAATGGAAGTGGAGGAAAAGGTGTTGGTTTCAACGATATCTGCCCCAGCATCAAAATAATTTCTATGAATTTCTTTAATGATTTCGGGTTGTGTAATAGAGAGAAGATCGTTGTTTCCTTTCAAAATAGCCGGGTGATCTACAAAACGTTCTCCTCTAAAATCTTCCTCGTTTAGGCTATGGTTTTGAATCATGGTTCCCATGGCACCATCTAAAACTAAAATACGTTGTTCCAACTCTTTTACTATACTCATTCTATTTTACTTAATGCATTTTTAAGGTCATTCCAAATATCTTCAGGGTGTTCTAATCCTATAGATATACGAATCATTCCATTGGTAATTCCCACAGCCAATCGATCTTCGTTAGATAATTTACTATGTGTAGTAGAAGCTGGATGTGTAATAATAGTTCTGGAATCTCCCAAGTTTGATGATAACGAACACAACTCAATTGCATTAATAAAATTCCGTCCTGCTTCGAGTTCACCTTTCACTTCAAAGGCAATAATATTTCCTCCCTTTAACATTTGTTTTTTGGCTAACGCATATTGAGGGTGGGATTTTAAAAAAGGATATTTAACCCAATTAATTTCTTGGCTTGCTTCAAGCTTTTCCGCAATTGTAAAAGCATTTTCACAATGACGATCAATTCTTACTGCTAAGGTTTCCAAACTTTTTGATAATATCCATGCATTAAAAGGAGAAAGCGAAGCTCCTGAGTTTCTAGCAAAAAGAAATAATTCTCGGATTAGGTCTTTACTACCAACTGTTACCCCACCTAAAACACGTCCTTGACCATCCATCAATTTGGTGGCAGAATGAATGACTAAATCGGCTCCGTATTTTATGGGCTGTTGCAAATAAGGAGTGGCAAAACAATTGTCAACAATAAAGAGCAATTTGTGTTTTTTAGCAATTATTCCGATCGCCTCTAAGTCCAAAATATCAACACCTGGATTAGTAGGTGACTCAACATAAATACATTTGGTATTGGGCTGAATCAATTCTTCTACCAAAGAAATATCATCAACAGGAAAATAGCTTGTCGAAATTTCCCATTTGGGTAAATACTTGGTAAATAACGTATGTGTGGAGCCGAATAAAGCACGTGCTGAAACAATATGATCTCCAGCGTTTAAAAACGCAGCAAAAGTTGCAAAAACTGCTCCCATTCCAGTAGCAAAAGAAACTCCATCATCTGCTTCCTCCATTTGTACTACCTTTTGAACGAACTCTGAAGTATTGGGATTCGAAAATCGGCTATAAATATTTCGCTTTTTTTCCTCTGCAAAAGAAGCGCGCATGTCTTCGGCATCTTCAAAAACAAAACTAGAAGTTAAATAAAGTGGCGTGGAATGTTCAAGATATTGTGAGCGTTTCATTTGATTTCTAATGGCACGGGTTTCAAACTTATAACTCACAACGCAACTCCATTAAAAATGATGTGGTGATTAATTTTTGCTGTCGGTTCTAGTGTTTTAGAAACTGAACAATATTTTTCAAACGAAAGTTGAGCAGCGCGTTTGGCTTTATCTGCAGAAAAATCACCTTCCAAATAAATAGTCACATCAATCTGATAAAACAAGGAAGGAACTTCGCTTTCTTTTCGATGCCCTTTTACATCCATTTTCAATGTGGTTGGATTTATTTTTTGCTTATTTAAAATAGCTACAATGTCAATACTACTGCATCCAGCAACTCCCATCAGAAGTAATTCCATAGGACTAATACCTTGCACCTCACCTTTTTCTTTTGATTTATTATCTAAAAGAACACTTTGTCCGTTTTCGTTGCTTACTTCAAAAAGATAATCTTCGTTAATTCTCTCTAGAGATACTTTCATTATTTTGATTTTAAGATTAAAAAATGGTTTTTAAAATTTGAGAAACGTTATCACTTTGAATTAAAAAGCCATCGTGACCATGAATTGATTTTAATTCGTGATAATAGATATTTTCTTTTTTTTGCTTTATCATTTGAAAAGTTCTTTGATCTTCTGAGGGGGTAAAAAACAAATCGCTGTCAATTGCTATCAAATGAATTTCCGCATTAATTGAACCTATAATTTTTTGTGCAGATTTTCCGTCACGCTCAATATTAATTGTAGATAACAAATGATTCATCATGACGTAAGATGGTAAAGAAAATCGATTTGCTAATTTCTTTCCATGATGTAATAGCCAACTTTCTATATTAAAAATCCCTAATTCTTCATTTTTAGTCCTTCCAAATCTATTATCAAAAGATTGTGGGGTACGGTAGGTTAGCATTGCATGAATTCGTGCATCTTCTAGGGGGTTCTTAGAATTTTGTAAAATTCTTTTTTGTAAAAATGTATTAGCAATAATCCAATCATTGGCTTTCCAGTCGGATGCTATGGGAATTAAATATTGTGTTAATTCTGGTGCTAATGCTGCCATTTCCCATGCAATCCCTCCTCCAATAGATCCGCCGATCAAGGCATACAACTCATCAATTTTTAAAATTTCAAGTCCTTTAATGAATATAGAGGCAATATCTCCCGTATGAAAATCTTCAGGAGTGGAAAAGGTTTGCCCCAAGGTTCCATTCCCTGGAATATTGAATGCTAAAATGCAATACAGATTTGTGTCAATTGTTTTTCCAGATCCAATAATTTCATTCCACCATCCATTCTTTCCTGTAACTTGTGAGTCCCCTGTTAGAGAATGATTAACCAATACAACGGGTGCTGTTCCTATGGCTTGTCCAAAATACTGATAATGCAAATTAATCGAGTTATAAAAAGCTCCCGTCGTTGTGGTAAATTGAGGAATCGTAAGGGTTTTGATTTCCATCAAATTAGACTATAAATGAGTAAAAGCAGTCTCTAAATCCTCCATTAAATCTTTAATATCCTCTAATCCAACTGAGAGTCGAATTAAATCTTGAGTTACGCCAGTTGCTTTTTGTGCTGCCTCATCTAACTGCTGATGAGTGGTACTCGCAGGATGAATAATCAATGACTTGGTGTCTCCAATATTAGCTAAAAGTGAGAAAAGTTTTGTGTGATCAGCTACTTTTTTACCTCCCTCAAAGCCAGATTTTAATCCAAAAGTTATAATTCCACTTTGTCCTTTGGGTAAATACTTTTGAGCCAAATCATTGTATTTTGAAGTTTTTAATCCTGGATAATTTACCCAAGCAACTTCTTCTCTTGTAGAAAGCCAAGCAGAAAGTTTTAGGGCATTTTCAGAATGTTTCTTCATTCGAATATCTAAAGTTTCAATTCCTTGAATAGTTTGAAAACTATTAAAGGGGCTAGGGGCACTTCCCAAGTCTCGTAACCCTTCAATTCTAACTTTAGCAATAAAAGCAATGGCACCTAAAGCTTCATGGTAGTTTAAACCGTGGTAACTTGGATTGGGTTCAGTAAACTCAGGGAATAGCCCATTGGCCCAATTAAAAGTTCCTGCATCAATAATTATACCTCCTAAAGAAGTTCCGTTCCCAGTTAAATATTTTGTGAGGGAATGAATAACAATATTTGCCCCATATTCAATTGGGTTTAATAAAGCCGGTGAAGCAACTGTATTATCTACAATAAAGGGAACTTTTGCCGCTTGTGCTTTTTCAGAAATGACTTTTAAATCTAACACGTCTAATTTCGGATTCCCCAAAGACTCTGCAAAAAATGCACGGGTATTGGGTTGAACTGCTTTTGAAAATTCTTCTGGAGAATCAGGATCAACAAAGGTGGTGGTGATTCCAAAACGAGGGAGAGTATTTGCTAACAAGTTATAGGTTCCGCCATATAGACTACTAGAAGCTACTATATGATCTCCATTTTTCAAAATCACCATTAGTGTGGTAGCAATGGCGGCAGTACCAGAAGCTGTTGCAACTGCAGCTACACCACCCTCTAGTGCTGCTAAACGTTGTTCTAATACGTCATTGGTAGGATTATTTAAACGGGTATAAATGAATCCAGGTTCAGCTAATGAAAATAAATTTGCTGCATGTTCTGAATCTTTAAACACATAGGATGTGGTTTGATATATTGGGACCGCTTGGGTACCTTGAGTGTTGGCTGAATCATGTCCTGCATGTAAAGCTTTTGTTGCTAATTGAGTACTCATAATTGAAATGTATTTTTAATTGTTTCTAAATAATCTAATTTTTCCCAGGTAAAAAGTTCTACTTCCTTCGATACTTTTCCGTTATAGGGGGATTCAAACGTTTTGGTTATAGTAAGAGGCTGGCGCCCCATATGACCGTAGGAAGCGGTTTCTAAGTACATGGGATTTCTAAGTTTTAATCGTTGTTCAATAGCATAGGGACGCATATCAAATAAAGCTGTCGCTTTTTCAGCAATCTCAGGATCAGAAAGTGACACTTTTGCTGTTCCATACGTATTGATATTAATTGAGGTGGGTTCAACAACACCAATGGCATAGCTCAATTGAACCAAAATCTCATCTGCTACACCTGCAGCAACTAAATTTTTAGCCATATGACGTGCTGCATAGGCTGCACTTCGATCTACTTTACTGGGGTCTTTTCCACTGAAGGCTCCACCTCCATGGCCCCCTTTTCCACCGTAAGTGTCTACTATAATTTTACGACCTGTTAAACCAGTATCCCCATGAGGGCCACCAATCACAAATTTCCCCGTGGGATTTACGTGATAAGTAATATCGTCTCCAAATAGAGCTTGGATTTCTTGAGGTAAAGTGTTCTTAAGTCTTGGAATTAAAATCGAAATAACATCTGCTTTAATTTTTTCTAACATGGCAACTTCATCCGAATTGAAATCATCGTGTTGTGTTGAAATAACTATGGTGTCTATTCTCAAGGGTTTGTTGTTGTTGTCATATTCAATGGTAACCTGAGATTTTGCATCGGGACGCAAATAGGTAATTTCCTTATTCTCTCTTCTCAATGCTGCATGTTCAATTAAAATCTTGTGCGAAAGATCTAAGGCCAAAGGAGAAAAGGATTCGGTTTCTGCAGTTGCATAACCAAACATGATTCCTTGATCACCTGCGCCTTGGGCTTCTTTCTCTTCACGATCAACGCCACGATTGATGTCTTGAGACTGTTCATGTATTAAGGAGATCACCCCGCAAGAATCACCACTGAACTGATATTCTCCTTTGGTATATCCAATAGCATTAATAGTTTCACGTGCAATAGATTGCACATCAAGATAGGTAGCACTTTTAACTTCACCTGCTAATATTACTTGTCCAGTAGTCACAAGTGTTTCACAAGCAACTTTACTTTCGGGGTCAAAGGCTAAAAAATTATCTAATAGAGCATCACTAATTTGATCAGCAATTTTGTCCGGGTGTCCCTCGCTTACAGATTCTGAGGTAAAAAAATATGACATTTAAATGTTGCTTTTACGGAAGGATTTAAACGGTTGTTTAATAAGCAACACTGTTTTAGCAAATTTTTATCGAGGCTGCAATCAGTCAAATCCTTCCTCGTTTAACAAGACAAATGTAAACTTTTTCTAAACAAACCCAAATGTTTTACTTTTAAAAATCCTATTTTTAATCTTTGCTTCTCTTTTTTCTTTTCAAAAAAGCTACTACTTTGCAGTTCCATAAACAAATAAACAAATAATGCATATTGCAATTGCCGGAAATATTGGGGCAGGAAAAACCTCACTGACAGAACTTTTAGCCAAACACTACAATTGGGAACCTCACTATGAAGATGTAATTGACAATCCCTATTTAGATGATTTTTATAATCACATGGAGCGTTGGTCTTTTAACCTTCAAGTCTATTTTTTAAAAAGTAGATTTGAACAATTACTTTCATTTAGAGAAAATAATAAAACTGTCATTCAAGACCGGACAATCTACGAAGATGCCCATATCTTTGCCCCAAATCTGAACGCTATGGGGCTAATGAACCAAAGGGACTTTAACAACTATAAAGGAATTTTTGAATTAATGGAATCATTAATTCAAGGACCTGATCTTTTGATATACTTAAGAAGTTCTATCCCAAATTTAGTTAACAAGATTCACAAACGAGGTCGTGAATACGAAAGTTCTATTAGTATAGATTATTTAAGTAGACTAAATGAACGTTATGAAGCTTGGATCAGTTCATACGACTCTTCAAAATTGATTATTATTGATGTTGATTCCTTGGATTTTGTGGACAATAAAGAAGATTTATCTAAAGTGATTAATATTATTGATAATAAACTAAAATAAAAGACATAAAAAAAGCGGCTCAAATGAGCCACTTTTTTTATGTTCAATTGAAAAATACTATTTCAAAATCAACTTATCAATTTCAGGAGTTAATCTGTCTATAGCTTCTTTAACTTCTTCTTGGCTTCCTACCAAAGAAACCTCAACAGTCATAGTTTTATCTTCATTTTCAGCATTGATTTTAACCTTAAAATCTTTGGATGCAGGAACTACTAATTCTGTAGTCTCTTCATTTTCGATTGTATCCTTTACATAGCTTGAAACGGCATCACTACTCATAGCGATACTAGGTGCAATTACCAGTGCTACTACAGACATCAATTTCAATAAGATGTTTAGAGAAGGTCCCGAAGTATCTTTAAAAGGATCTCCAACGGTATCTCCAACAACAGCAGCCTTGTGTGCATCAGACCCTTTTCTACCATCAGACTCAATCATTTTCTTAGCATTGTCCCAGGCACCTCCAGCATTTGACTGGAAAATTGCCATAAGTACACCACATGTGGTTACGCCAGCTAATAAACCTCCTAACATTTCTGCACCACCAATAAATCCAACAGCTACAGGTACTGCAATTGCTAATAACCCTGGCAATACCATTTCTTTTATTGAGGCATTAGTTGAAATTTCAACACATTTTTGATAATCTGCTTTTCCATCTGCAGCATCAAAAATAGCACGGTCTTTATCCGTTGCTTTGGTCATGTCAGAATCATATTTTTTCATTACGACAAGCGCAGCTTTTAATTCAGGAATGTTTTTGAATTGACTTCTTACTTCTTCAATCATAGCCATTGCTGCTCTTCCTACAGCATTCATAGATAGGGCAGAAAATACAAAAGGCAACATTCCTCCTACTAATAATCCAGCCATAATACGTGGTTGAGAGACATCAATACTTGTTACATTGGCAACTTTCATAAATGCAGAAAATAATGCTAATGCAGTCAAGGCAGCAGAAGCAATCGCAAAACCTTTTCCAATTGCAGCTGTAGTATTTCCAACAGCATCTAAGGTGTCGGTACGTTCTCTTACCTCACTAGGAAGCTCTGCCATTTCAGCAATACCACCCGCGTTATCTGATATAGGACCGTAAGCATCAACTGCTAACTGAATTCCAGTATTTGCGAGCATACCTACTGCTGCAATTGCAATTCCGTAAAGACCTGCAAAATGATGTGAAACTAGAATTGCTGCAGCGATTAATAAAATAGGAATCATTGTAGACATCATTCCAACACCTAATCCTGCAATAATATTCGTTGCTGCACCAGTTTCAGATTGTTTTACAATTGAATTTACTGGCTTAGAGCCAGTACCTGTATAATATTCTGTAATTTTTCCAACTCCTAAACCGGCAGTAAGTCCTGCAATAGTAGCTAAGAAAATTCCCATGGCTCCAGAGGGCAATCCTTCAATTGATTCAGGAATCATTGCATGAATAATAAAATAAGAGGCTACTACCATTAGTCCGGCAGATCCAAATTCCCCAACATTTAATGCAGTTTGTGGATTTCCTCCTTCTTTGACACGAACAAAGAAAGTCCCTATAATTGACATAATGATGCCCACTGCGGCTAATACTAATGGAAGATATACCGCGCCAAGACCGTTTAAATCTGGTGTAATAATAAAGGCTCCTAAAACCATTGTACCGATAATTGAACCTACATATGATTCAAATAAATCAGCTCCCATTCCTGCAACATCTCCAACATTGTCCCCAACGTTATCAGCAATTGTAGCAGGGTTTAAAGGGTGATCTTCTGGGATTCCAGCTTCAACTTTACCCACTAAGTCAGCACCTACATCAGCTGCTTTGGTGTAAATTCCACCTCCTACTCTTGCAAATAATGCAATAGAAGAAGCTCCCATTGAAAAACCTGTCAATACATTTAATACCATTGAAAGATTATCAGCTCCAGGCCAAATATTTTGATAAATAGCAAAAAGACTACTCAGCCCTAACACGCCTAAACCAACAACGCCAAGTCCCATTACAGCTCCACCAGCAAAAGCAACTTCTAGGGCTCTTCCTAGAGAGGCTCTAGCTGCTTGTGTCGTTCTTACGTTTGCTTTTGTGGCAACGCGCATTCCAATGAATCCAGCTAGCGCAGAACAAACAGCACCTACTATAAAAGAGACTGCAACCATTCCATTAGATCCTACTTCATTGCTTCCCTTGAAGTATAAAAGGATAGCAACAGCTACCACAAAAATTGAAAGAATTTTGTATTCAGCCTTAAGAAAGGACATAGCACCATCTGCAATATTCTTGGCAATTCTTGCCATTTTTTCATTTCCAACTTCTTGTTTGGCAACCCAATTGTTCTTAAAAAAGACAAATAGTAATGCCAAAATTCCAAAGGCAGGTAAAAGTTTTATAATTAATTCCATGTTTAATTTTTTGTTTGAAAAGTGTGGTAAAAATAGTAAAACAAACTCGGTTTCAAAATCTAATGATGATCAAAAAAATAAGGCGTAGTCCCTAAAATAGGTTTTGAGGTAAAGTCTGAGTTTTTTAATGATACATTACGCGTTTTATTGCTTTAATTACATCTTGATGATTAGGCAACCATTCTTTTAAAAGAACCGGTGAATAAGGGGCAGGAGTATCTGCCGTGTTGATTTTTTCAATAGGTGCATCTAAATAATCAAAAATTTGATTTTGAACTTGGTAAGTAATCTCAGTAGAAATATTTCCAAAAGGCCATGATTCCTCTAAAATGACTAAGCGATTAGTTTTCTTAACAGACTCAAAAATTGTAGCATAATCTAGTGGTCTTATTGTTCTTAGATCAATAACCTCAACATCAATTCCTTCTTTGGTAAGTTCTTCTGCAGCGTTAATTGCTTCTTTTAATATTTTTCCAAAAGAGACGAGTGTGACATCTTTTCCAGTACGTTTGACTTCTGCCACACCAATGGGAAGAGTATATTCTCCTTCAGGCACCTCTCCTTTATCACCATACATTTGCTCCGACTCCATAAAAATAACAGGGTCATCATCACGAATTGCAGATTTTAATAATCCTTTTGCGTCATAAGGATTTGAGGGAACAATAACCTTAAGTCCAGGGCAATTTGCATACCAACTCTCAAAAGCTTGTGAGTGAGTAGCCCCCAACTGACCCGCAGAGCCCGTTGGACCTCTAAAGACAATAGGACATGGGAACTGTCCTCCTGACATCTGTCTAATTTTTGCAGCATTGTTGATAATTTGATCAATTCCAACTAATGCAAAATTAAAGGTCATAAACTCAATTATAGGTCTATTTCCAGTCATTGTAGAACCGACTCCAACTCCAGTAAAACCTGCCTCTGAGATAGGGGTATCAATAACTCGTTTAGCGCCAAACTCATCCAACATTCCCTTTGATGCTTTATAAGCTCCATTATATTCTGCTACCTCTTCTCCCATTAAGTATATGGTTTCGTCACGTCGCATTTCTTCACTCATTGCTTCTGCAATGGCTTGTCTAAATTGTAAGGTCTTCATGTATTTTGTTCATTGAGGTGCAAATTTAATCAATAATTATCTATTAACTCAACTCAATAAAGAAGGAAAATATCCGTTTGTAAAGATACAACTCAATTAGAAGTTCTTTTTTAATTAAAATATACATCGAATTTACCTATGAAGTTAGTAAAAATAAACGTTAAAGGAATCTCATACAGCGAAACTCAAACTGGTGCTTATGCACTTATTTTAAAAGAAGCTGAAGGTGATAGAAAACTACCTATTATTATTGGTGTTTTTGAAGCGCAATCAATTGCAATTGCTTTAGAGCATGAAATTAAACCGACCCGCCCTTTGACCCACGATTTATTTAAAAGTTTTGCCGAACGATTTTCAATTGTTGTAAAACAAGTAATTATTCAAAAATTAGTTGACGGTGTTTTTTATGCAAGTTTAATTTGCGAACGCGATAAAATTGAGGAAATTATTGATTCAAGAACATCAGATGCTATTGCTTTAGCATTGCGCTATAAAGCACCTATATTTATTTACGACTCCATTTTAAAGAAAGCTGGATTTACAACAGCAGTTTCTTCTCGAGAGAAAAAAGTTTCTAAAGATAAATGGATTGCAGGTTTTGATACAGAACAAAACGAAAAAAAGAAAGAGATTAAAGACTTGAAAAAATTATCAATCTCTAAACTGAAAAATATGCTTATCACCTCTGTTGCTAATGAAGACTATGAAAAAGCAGCGCGCCTAAGAGATGAACTCTCTAATCGTAAAAGATAAGCCATCCATTGTTAATTTTTTTTTATAACCTTTTATCTACTCAGGCTAATATATCCTTCAAATGCTACTATTTTTGAAAAAATAAAAATTTGTGAAACAATATTTAGACTTAGTGAAGCTAGTTTACACCTCAGGAATAGAAAAAACAGATAGAACGGGTACGGGCACTAAAAGTATTTTTGGGCATCAAATGCGGTTCGATTTATCAAAAGGTTTTCCGTTAGTTACAACAAAAAAAATTCATGTAAAATCTCTGGTTCATGAACTTTTGTGGTTTCTTAAAGGAACTACAAATATTAATTATTTAAAAGAAAATGGAGTGCGCATTTGGAATGAATGGGCAGATGAAAAGGGAAATCTAGGGCCTGTTTACGGACACCAATGGCGCAACTGGAATAGTGAAGGTATTGATCAAATAGAAGAAGTTATCAATACCCTAAAAACTAATCCCGACAGTAGAAGAATGCTCATTTCTGCTTGGAACCCAAGTGTTATGCCTGACTCTAGTAAATCTTTTGCGGAAAATGTTGCGAATAATAAAGCTGCTCTTCCGCCTTGTCATGCTTTTTTTCAATTTTATGTTGCTGGTGGAAAGTTATCCTGTCAGCTATACCAGCGCAGTGCAGATGTGTTTTTAGGAGTGCCTTTTAACATTGCCTCTTACGCTCTACTAACATTAATGATTGCCCAAGTGTGTGGCTATGAAGCAGGAGATTTCATACATTCTTTTGGTGATGCACATATTTACTCAAATCACTTTGAACAGATAAATAAACAGCTCACAAGATTACCAAAAAAATTACCTGTAATGCAACTAAACCCTGAAATTAAAAACATTTTTGATTTCACATATGATGATTTTGAACTACTGAACTATAATCCGCATCCTTTAATTAAGGGAAAAGTCGCTATTTAATGTTCGTTACTTTCTAGCACTTCTATTAAAGAATCTAATTCGCTCATTTGGTTATAATAATGAAAAGAAATACGAATTCCATTTCCTCTTAAGGCACAATGGATTTTATTCTCTTGTAACTTATTATATAGAGACTGATTTCCAGGTATATTAAAAATACTACTATGGGAGGGGCGTTCAATTACCCACGGCGCTATTAACTCTAATGAACTTAAACGAGCTTTAACAGCTGAAGTAATTTGTGCTTTTTGCTCCATTAAAGCCTTAAAATTTTGACGGTTAAATGCTTCTATAGCAAATCGTAAACTAGCAGTAGCGAGTATATTGAAGTGACCTTTAAAAATATGATTGTATAAAAAAGATGGTGTTATTTTGATTTGCTCTAAATATTTTTCAGAAACCATTAAAACACCATTTCCAAATCCAGCCATTAGCCATTTATAGCCACTTCCAACAACTATATCAAAGGGAGCTTTAGAAAAATTAAATGGGTGTGCTCCTAAAAACTGAGTTCCATCTCCTATTATTAATAATTTTGGATATTTTTCTTTTATTCGATTCAAAAATGAAAAGTCAATAAGTATCCCTGATGTATATTGAATTATACTTAATGCCAATACATCAATTTTATTTGCAGAAAGAAACGATTCTATAGATTCTTCTATAGTTGAACTTAGAGGAATAGTTTTTATCTCAAATTTCTGCTCTGTAAAAGCATCAACTAATGAAGGATAATCCTCCTCTAAGACTAATATTTTAGTAGTAATAGGTAGAAAAGAAATTGCTTTTCTAATTCCTATTGAAAAGTTAGGAACTACAAAAGTATGTTCGGCTGGGTTTCCAAAAAAATTAGAAATAACTCTATGAGTATCCCGAAGAGAATCATATGCTTTTACCTTATATTCTCCACCGTCTTGAACGTATACTTCTTCTTCTTTTCTTCTAAAAGCAGCTAATTCATTAGACATAGGGCCAACATATGCTGTGTTTAAATAGGTATAGTTTGTTAATAACGGAAGCGAATCTGAATACATAAGAAAAGAAGAAAGTGTATTTTTGTTGACAAATTTAATCTTTTCAAAAGATGAATGAAAAAAAGATTTCAAAAGATATAACCTTAATTGCTGCTACATCAGACAACAATGCCTTAGGGAAAGACAACCAACTAATCTGGCACATCTCAGAAGACTTAAAACGCTTTAAAAGATTAACTCAAGGTCATGCAGTAATAATGGGAAGAAAAACATTTGAGTCCATGCCAAAGGCGCTACCCAATCGTACGAATATTATCTTAACTAGGAATAGAGAATACACTGCAACCGATGCCTTAATAGCTCATACACCCCAAGAAGCATTAGCCTTTACTGGAGACGATAAACAACCCTTTATCATAGGAGGTGGTGAAATTTATACTCTTTTCCTCGATGTATCACATACTATTGAATTAACTCGCGTGCACGATACTTTTGAGGCAGATGCTTTTTTTCCAGCTATAGATACTACTAAATGGTTATTAATTGCGGAAGAAAAAAATATGCCAACTTCAGACCAGCCTCATACTTATTCTTATTTAACGTATAAAAAAATATCTTAATGAACGCTTTTGTATTTCCAGGACAAGGGGCTCAATTTCCAGGGATGGGAAAAGACCTTTATGCATCAGAATCTATTGCTAAAATTCGGTTTAAACAGGCTAATGAAATATTAGGCTTTTCTATTACTGAAGTTATGTTTGGAGAAGATGCAGAAGCATTGAAACAAACACAAGTAACTCAACCTGCTATTTTTTTATACTCTACAATATTAAGTGAAGTGATGGGAAATCGTTTTAACCCAGAAATGCTAGCGGGGCATTCATTAGGAGAGTTTTCAGCAATGGTTACTGCTGGTGCACTATCTTTTGAAGATGGCCTTAGTTTAGTTCACGAAAGAGCACTAGCTATGCAAGCTGCATGTGATGAAACACAAGGAACTATGGCTGCCATTATAGGTCTTGAAGATAATCGCGTTAAATCTATTTGCGAAAAGACACCAGGCATAGTAATTGCGGCTAATTATAATTGCCCTGGACAATTGGTGATTTCTGGAGCAGTTGAAGCGGTCCAAAATGCATGTAAGGAACTTACAGATGCTGGAGCCAAAAGAGCGCTTTTACTTCCGGTAGGTGGAGCATTTCACTCCCCTTTAATGCAACCAGCAAAATCCAGATTAGAAAAAGCAATAGAAAACACAAGAGTTAATGAACCTAGTTGTCCCATCTATCAAAATGTAACTGGTAAAGGAACATCAGATCCCGAACTATTAAAATCTAATTTAGTAGCTCAACTAACTGCACCTGTAAGATGGACACAAAGTGTACAACAAATGATTTCTGACGGTGCTACAAATTTTATAGAAGTTGGCCCTGGAAAAGTACTTCAAGGATTAGTCAAAAAAATTGATCGGTCTATGGAAACACAATCTGGTAGTTGATAAATGATTTAATTGGGAATTTAGGCTAAAAAAGAGATTATCTTTCCTGTAATAAATTCTATCTGCTCTTTTGTCAATTCTGAATGCATTGGAAGTGAAATTACCTCTTTTACCAATTGATTTGTAACTGGAAAATTGTCTTGATTAACCTTGGGATCAGCGTAGGCTTTTTGATTATGAAGGGGTACTGGATAATAAATACCACACGGTATTTCATGATCATTTAAATACTGAACCAATCCATCTCTGTCTGCCCCTATAATTCTAAGAGTATATTGATGAAATACATGTGAAGTGCAGGCACCAGAAGTAAAAGGAGTTATAATATTAGGATGACCAGAAAGCAAGTTAGAATAACTTAATGCTGCCTCTTTCCTTCTTTCGTTATAAAAATCTAAATAGTTCAATTTTACTTTTAAAACTGCTGCTTGTAAAGAATCTAATCGTGAATTTACACCCACAACATCATGATAATAACGTTTATACATACCATGATTGACAATACCTCTAATAAAATGTGCAAGATCATCGTCATTCGTGAAAATAGCACCACCATCTCCATAAGCACCAAGATTTTTTGAAGGAAAAAAAGAGGTAGCTCCCACATGACCTAAGGCACCTGTTTTTATTTTTTTCCCATCATCGTAAGTATAGGTAGCTCCGATGCCTTGTGCATTATCTTCAATTACAAAAAGATTGTATTTTTCTGCAAGTTCATTTATAGCCTGCATATCAGCTGCTTGTCCAAAAAGATGAACAGGAATTATAGCTTTTGTCTTCGGTGAAATAGCCGCCTCAATTGCCTGAGGATTAATATTAAATGTCTTAGGATCAACATCTACTAAAACTGGTTTTAGTTGTAACAATAAAATAACCTCTACCGTTGCTGCAAAAGTAAAGTCGGCTGTAATAACTTCATCGCCTGGCTCAAGTTTTAACCCCATTAATGCAATTTGCAATGCGTCTGTTCCATTGGCACATGGAATTACGTGCTTTACTCCTAAATAACGCTCTAAATCCTCTTGAAACGCCTTAACAGCAGGTCCATTAATAAAGGATGTCGTGCTTAAAACTTTATTGAAAGAAGCTTGAACTTCTTCTTTAATAAATTCATACTGGCCTTTTAAATCAACCATTTGTATTTTTTTCATCTGAATTTTTTAAAATTTATAAGTTGGTTTGAAGGGAACTAAACTATAGAATTAAAACGCTCTGGTATCTTTATAAGAGCGTGTCCTTTTAATGGAGCTGGTTTATTCCAAGCAAACCAACTTCGTTTTTTCTGTAAGGTTTTCCGTCCTTTTTCAATAAAGCTTTCTTGGTGAATAATTCCTGCTTTTAATAGTCGATATAAATTAAAACGTCTGTCCAAATGGTCTTTCCATCCAGCATCTTTTATTTCTTTATTTGAAGCCTTACTGGTTGCAGATGAATAGTCTACCAAACCAAAGTGAAAAAGATATAAATGATTATCTATAGTATAATTTTTACCTTTTACCCTATGAAATCCAGAGCCCCATTTCAAAGGCTTAAATGCAACTATCGGTTTTGTATAGCGACTAGAAAGTTGAGCGAATTCTCGTTGAGATAAGAAAGTTTTATTATGATCAATGGGATGCTCTAATACTGGATGTTGTCCGACATCTAAGCCTAAAGCTGATCTTGAGGAGGTTGAAAAATCTTGAAGTAAATACTCTTTTAAAGAAATTTTTTTAATTGGATCTAACACAAGAAACTCATCGATGTCCATCGCTAAAACTACTTGGTAGTCTGAAAATAATTTTTTTGCGAAATTTGAAATCATACGAGCACGATTTCGATCTCCAGCTGCTCGCTTTTGTGGTTTATGTGGTTTCTGAAAATGATTTATTTTATTCGCTTTTGCGGGAATATCTTGATCAAGTCCGTCTATAAATAGATAAAGGTTCTTAAATCCAAATTGAGTTCCATAGTATTCAATCCACTTATCCGCAAAGAAGGTGTCATTTCTTACCATAGAAATAACTGCAATTTCACCTTTATTTTCCATTTAGTCTAGCTTTAAAATTGCTCGCATAGTTTTAAGCACATTTGTTTGATCTTTTTCATTAGCAAGATCCAAGCTTTGAGCACAAATAAAAAGCTTTGATTTATCTGATTTACAAAGATTAAATTTCTTTTCTACATATTTATCCCTTCTATTATGGGGTTGTAAATAAACTGCTTGAGATTTTTCAAAATTAGTATTTCCACTATTTATTTCAAGATGGTTTGCAAGTGAAACCGTATTAAACTGACTATAATTCCTAAAACGATGAGAGATATTTTTTTCTAAAACCTCTGGATTGGAATAAAAATAAGTCTCCAAACGATCTCTATCCATTGCTAATGGTGTGTGTCCAGATTTAAAATAACGAAAGCTAAACCCTAGTTTGTTAGCTGCGTTCCATTGATTTAATTGAAAAGAAGCTGCTAATTTGATTTCATTTTGTGACATAGAAAAGTTTAAAAAAAAATGTTTAAGCTTATCCCATAAAATTCTTTCATAAGGTGGAGTGGACCAAGAGCCTCTTAAAACAGGTCGACCTCTTCTGAACCAATCCGATGGTGTTATTTTACGAAGTAAAAATATATCATCATTAAAGTAAACAAATTGATTTGAAAGGCCTTTTATTTTCCACAACATATTACTAATACATATACTATTAAATGTAGGTAAAAACTGTTCATATCCCTTAAAAATTTCGGTATGATCTACAATACGAATATTTTTCAAGCGCTCGGGAAAATGTTTTTGAACTGCGGCTGATATTTTAGGATCTTGGTTATCTGTAACAATAAAAATGTTTCTTACAAAAGAGGCAAATTTTAATATGGAAAGTACGCAGTATTCCACTTCATTTAAAGAATGAAAACGAGTTTTATTAGCGCCTGGAAGAATTATTTCTTGTGACTTGTTTAGGAATTTCAAACGTTTATTTTTATGAATAGGGTCAGCTCCGTTCACCCAAGCTATTACTATATCAATATGCTGATTTTCCTTCATATTTATTGCATTTACTAACCATTTCAAAGGTAAGGAATTGGTTTTTGGTCAGAAAAAAAATTTTGCTTCAAAAAATAAAAAATTTAATTTAATTAAGGTATTGTATATTTGATTTTTTTAAATCAATAAAAACATGAGTAAGTTAATCTCTTTATTACTTTTAATAATCATTACATCAGGTATCGCACAAGATAAATCTCCAAATATTATTCTAATGATTGGTGATGGTATGGGCTTAACTCAAATTAGCTCTGGAATGTATGCTAATAAAAATAGTACGGCTTTAGAAGGCTTTGAATTCATAGGGCTATCAAAAACACATGCTTTTGATCAACTAATAACAGATTCTGCAGCCAGCGGAACTGCCATGGCCTCAGGAGTAAAAACATACAATGGGGTGATTGGTATTGACACTAAAAATAAATCTATTAAAAGTATTTTAGAAATTTGTCAAGATAAAGGTTATAAAACTGCACTTCTTGCTACCTCAAGTATTGTTCATGCTACACCTGCTTCTTTTTATGCCAACATTCCTTCTAGAAGACAATACCAAGATATTGCTTTACAATTAAGAGAACATAGTGTCGACTTGTTTATTGGAGGTGGTAAAAAACATTTTAACAAAAGAGATGACAAAAGAAATTTGATAGAAGAAATGAACAATTACCATTTTGTTAAAAGTTTAGAGGAACTCTCTTCAAGTGAGTCTAAGAAAATAGGGTATCTAACCTATAAAGATGAACCTCCAACAAAATTAGAAGGAAGGAGTCCAGCACTTGAAGACATGGCTTCATCGAGTATTAAAAAAATGAAATCTTTAGGAGAGCCCTTTTTTATGATGATAGAAGGATCTCAAATAGATTGGGGAGGTCATTCCAATGATATGGATTATGTTCTATCCGAATTTAAAGAATTTAACACAACTATTCAACGTGTTTTAAACTATGCTAAATCTGATGGTAACACCCTGGTAATTGTAACCGCAGACCATGAAACAGGAGGCTTAACGTTGAGTGGTGGTAATATTAAGCGTGGAACCGCAAAAGGAACTTTTAGTACCAAAGGGCATTCCGCTGCAATGGTACCAGTATTTAGTTATGGTCCAAAAGCTGAGCTTTTTAAAGGAATTTACGAAAACACAGCAATTTTTGACAAGATGCTAAAAGCAGTAACGAAGTAATATATTACTTCGTTCTAGATTCGTCCACAATAGATTTTTGAAATTTACTGTCGTCTTCCATTGTTTCATAAAAGTCACCCATAAAATCAAACATGTTTTTGTATTCCTTTGGATCTGAAAACTCAGATTCAAAGGAAGCGACCATTTCCATAAGTGAACTTTTCTTATCCAAAAATTCTTTACGTACTTGATCAAAATACTGTTGCTCACGTTTAAATCCTCTATATTTTCTGTCCTGCACTGAATTAATACCTAAGGTAGTATTAACTGTTGCATAACTTGGATTAACCCATCCGGTCATGTCAAAATCATATGGTAAAGGAATGATTTTCTTTTCTGCTTCTGAATACATTAATTTCCCATTATGCTGATAAGCTACAGAAAAATCAGTATTTCCCAGAAGGTATTGAAAAAAGGCATTATGAACAGAAGTCAAGTGATCCATTGCCATAGGATGAACAAATCGCTCAAAAACCCTTGATTCATGACGCTGCGAAACTCTCTTATCATCTTCAATTAAGAATCCTTTTAACTTGAACGTTTTGACTTTCTTCTTTCCCTTAGGTTCAGTAAAATCAATATTTACCCTACGAGTTTTAAAGTGATATGGAGAAATTTGTTCATATATTTTATAGGCAATAAATTCTTGAATAATATTGTCATTATTTTCGGATTCGATTTTACATGGCAAAACTAATTTCATGGTTTTATTTCCATCAAATATTGTCTCTTTATATTGATCTTTTTTAATTTTCATTTTAATAGGGGGGAAATAACATTCATTACGTCTAAAATTACCTCTAGCTCGAAGATTCACATCTATTGAAGACCATTTTCCTTCATGTGAAAATTCCATTGTTGTGTCAATAAAAGTAGAATCATTAGTTTTTTTATTCATCTCTTTATTAGAATACCCTAACTTAATTTCTAAAGGTGTTTGGTCTGAAAAAAGAGCATCAGACTTTAAGACTTTCTGAGCGCTAACTGAGAGTGACAAGAAAAAAATGGAGATCGAAAATATTAGATGTTTCATATATAAAGTTTAAATTTGATTAAATATAACAAATTAAATCAATGTCCAGATACCTCATCATAATTAACTTTAGAACTTTAATAACCCTTTTTCTTTCGATTCTAACGCCAATTGTTGCTTATAAATTTAAGGTAGTTTATAACATTGATCTTACACTTTTAAGTATTGCAATCATATTCCCACTTGTCTTTACTATTCGTGGTGCTTTTAGGCGAAGAGAAAAGGCTTTAGAACATCTAAGTAAATTTAGAGCAAGTATAAAAACAGTTATTAATTGTTTTGTAAGTAGCCCTAAGATTGCCTCAGAAGATAAGGATAAAGCCGTTGCAATTTTAAACACTGTTGACAAAAAATTATTTGATCATTTAAGAACAATCGATGAAAATTTCCAGCCTTTTGATCAAAATGTGGAGGATTTTTATTCTTTTTTAGCTGAGAATAGTATTGCTATTGGAAACGGTACTCGTGAGAAAGCTTTACGTTTTTTCAAAGATACTGTTGAAAGTGCTAATAATTTAATTGCCATTCATTCACATAGAACTCCTGTTAGTCTTAAGGCTTACTGTCTTATTTTTATTTATATTTTTCCGGTTATTTATACCCCAACCATCATTAATAAAATTGGTTTAGATAATCCTAGTTGGCTAACTTTCTTTATTGTTATTTTAAGTGAGTTTATATTAATTTCTCTTTACAATATTCAAGATCAAATGGAATACCCTTTTGATGATGAAGGTTTAGATGATATCAAATTTAGATTATTTAAAGTCGATCGAAAATAATTTTAGGGATACTACTCCTTCAATATTGTGTTTCGACATTACAATAAGCTAAAATAAACTTTAGGTAATTTTAAAATTTCGATAATGAAAAATAGTGTCTTTTTTTCTATAATACTTCTCATTCTTGGATGCAACAGAAATAATCCCCAAAGTGAGCTAAAATCAATTATTGATTCCTATCATGAATATAATACCCATAAAAAAAGTGAATTTCCTTTAGGAGATTTTAGTGAAGAGCGTTTTGAAAATTATGCTCTTTTTTGTGATTCTCTAAAACTAAAGCTTGAAACAATTGATTCATATGGGCTTGAAGCGAATGATCTAATTTCATATAAATTACTTCATTTTGTGCTTAAAGAAACAGGTGTTAAATATGATTATAAAACTCACTGGAATCCTATACTTTCTGACGCAGGATTTCATTCTAATTTAACTTACAGAGTGCGACCTATTTCCACCAAAAAAACTGCTTTAAAATATTTAAATCTTTTGAAAGCAATTCCCCTCTATATTGATCAACAAACTACCTTAATAGAAAAAGGATTAAATGCTGGTATGGGGCAACCTTTGATTATTTTCAATGGTTATAGCTCTACTTACGAGCAACACATCACAAAAACGCCTGAAGAAAACTTTTATTACTCTCCTTTTATAAAACTCCCAGATCAAATTTCAAAACAAGAAAAAGACTCTTTACGTCAGGCAGCAAAAAAAGTTATTAATCAATCTGTTATTCCTTCCTTTAAAAAGGTAAAGACTTTTTTTGAAGAAACTTATTTCCCTAAGACAAGAATCGCTATTGCTGTTTCTGAAATACCAAATGGAAAAGAATATTATCAAAGCCGAATTGATTTTTACACAACTCTAAAAATGACTCCACAGAGTATCCATGAAAAAGGCTTGGAGGAAGTAGCCCGAATTAATGCTAAAATGCTTGACATTGTTAAAGAAGTTAAATATAAAGGTTCACTAAGTGAGTTTATTGCCTTTTTAAGAACTGATTCTCAGTTTTATGCCAAGACCTCTGAACAACTTTTAGCACATGCTAGAAATATTTCTAAAAAATTAGATGAACAACTACCACGTTATTTTAAAACTCTGCCCAGAAAACCCTATGGAGTGGCTCCAGTCCCTGATGCAATTGCCCCAAAATATACTAGTGGTCGTTATGTAGGCACCTCCCCTACAAGCACAGATCCTGGATATTATTGGGTGAATACTTATAATTTATCAAGTAGACCTTTGTATGTATTCCCATCACTTACTGCTCATGAAGCTGTACCTGGTCATCACCTTCAAGGATCCTTAAATAGTGAGCTTGCTGAAAGTATTCCACGATTTCGAAGAGATTTATACCTTTCTGCCTACGGAGAAGGCTGGGGATTGTATTCTGAATATTTAGCTGATGAAATGGGAATATACTCAACACCTTATGAACATTTTGGTAAACTCACATACGAGATGTGGCGTGCATGTAGATTAGTAGTAGACACAGGTATTCATGCTTTTGGCTGGACACGAGAAGAGGCCGTTAATTTTATGTCAAAAAATACTGCTCTCTCAATTCATGAAGTCAATACTGAAATAGATCGCTATATCTCATGGCCAGGACAAGCAATATCCTACAAAATTGGAGAATTAAAAATAAGAGAACTTCGTGAAAAAGCTGAAAAAGAATTGGGAAATCAATTTGACATTCGTGATTTTCATGAAGTTATTTTAGAAAAGGGAACAGTAACTCTTCCCATATTAGAATCAAGAATCTTAGGCTATATTAAATCTAAACAATCTAATTAAAATTGGGAAAAATACATATATTTCGAAAAGAAAAAGGACAAATTGTTATTGAAGGCGCAGTTAAACTTACCGACGATCAAGGAAATGAAATTCCACATGGTGAGCGCTTTACTCTTTGTGGATGTGGGAAATCTCAAAAACTGCCATTTTGCGATGGTGCACATAAAGTATAGATTGAAAAAATTAAGACTAAATCGGGAAATAAAAAACCCCATCTCATAACTATTTTTGTATTAGTTATCGATGAGGTCTATAAGTGCGGGTGAAGGGACTCGAACCCCCAAGCCGTGAAGCACTAGATCCTAAGTCTAGCGTGTCTACCAATTTCACCACACCCGCAATAAGGAGGACAAATATAAATAAGTTTTCCAATAAAAATTCCTCTTCTAAAAAAAATACATTGGTTAACTTCGTAAATAATTATTAGTAAAAAAACTATGACCTTCACAAATGATCAAAATCGTTTTTTAAAAGAATGGATGAATTTTTTAAAGATCCCATCAGTAAGCGCAGATCCTGCCTACAAAAAGGATGTTGATTCTGCTGCCGATTGGGTGAAAATCGCGTTAAGTCAAGCGGGTTGTCCTCATACAGAAATCATTAAAACTCCTGGACACCCTATTGTGTATGGCGAATATCTTATTAACCCTTCCTTACCTACTGTTTTAGTTTATGGTCATTATGATGTTCAACCCCCAGATCCAATTGATTTATGGGATAGCCCTCCATTTGAACCCGTAATAAAAATAACAGAATTACATCCTGAAGGAGCTGTTTTTGCTCGTGGAGCATGTGATGACAAGGGTCAAGTGTTTATGCATATTAAAGCTCTAGAAGTTATGCTTAGCAAAGGACCTTTGGCTTGTAATATTAAGTTTATGGTTGAAGGGGAAGAAGAAGTTGGTAGTGATCATTTAGAAGATTTTGTGAAGAATAACAAGAAAAAATTAACGTGTGATGTTATCCTGATTTCAGATACTGGTATGATTTCAAAAATACAGCCATCTATAACAACTGGTCTTCGTGGCCTAAGTTACATGGAAGTCACTATTACAGGCCCTGATAGAGATTTACATTCTGGACTTTATGGTGGTTCGGTTGCAAATCCTATTAATGTATTATGTGAAATGATTGCACAACTAAAAGACGATAATCAGCGAATAACCATCCCCGGATTTTATGATGAAGTGGAAAAACTTTCTCAGGAAGTACGAAATGAAATGGCAAAGGCTCCTTTTGATGAAAACGAATTTAAAGCCTCAATTGGAATTAGTGCTGTTCAAGGAGAAGAAGGTTATAGCAATGAAGAAAGACGCACAATACGTCCCTCGCTTGATGTAAATGGAATATGGGGTGGATATACCGGTGAAGGAGCAAAAACAGTTATACCAAGTAAAGCACATGCAAAAATATCAATGCGTTTAGTACCCAATCAAGATTGGAATAAAATCAGTGAGCTATTTACTGAATATTTCAAGTCTCTCGCTCCAGAGGGAGTTCAGGTTGGTGTAATAACTCATCACGGTGGATATGCTTATGTTACTCCTACTGATACAGTTGGGTACGAAGCTGCGCACAAAGCATATGAGGATACCTTTGGAATAGCACCTATCCCTATTAGAGGTGGAGGAAGTATTCCTATTGTTCCAATGTTTGAAAAAGAATTAGGAGTAAAATCTATTTTAATGGGCTTTGGATTAGATAGCGATGCTATTCACTCACCAAATGAACATTATGGAATCTTTAATTTCTTTAAGGGAATTGAAACTATTCCAAGGTTTTATCATCACTATTGCGAGCTATTAAAAAATAAATAGGCCTAAATTCTAAATAGGTCTGCTGCTAAACCGTCTGATAAAAATTTTGCTTTTGGAGTAATTTTTAAATAATCCCCATCCCAATAGAAATTTCTTGCCTCTAAATGCCTTCCTGATTGACTCTCTAAATAAGTTACATAGGAAGAACCAAATGTCTTTTTTACATAGTCTAAAGAAAGTCCTTCAACTTTTCTGAGTCCCGTCATAACATATTCATTATAACGGTCTTTTATTGTTAAATGTTCTGCCTCCACAAGAGGTGCCTCTTTTTTAATAGCAGCAACATACTTATGATTATTTGAAACATTCCAGCTCCGGGTGGAAAATCCATCATAACTATGAGCAGAAGGACCGATTCCAATGTAAGATTTTCCATTCCAATAGTTTTGATTATTTACTGAAAAAAAGCCTTCCTTTCCAAAATTCGAAAATTCATAATTTATGTACTTTAAACTTCTCATTTTTGTTGTTAGAAAATCATATTGTTCTTTAATAGCTTCCTCTGAAATTAGAGTTACCTCTCCTTTTTTGACTTGAAAATCTAAAGCTGTTTTTTCTTCAACAGTAAGTGCGTACACTGAAAGATGGGGAGGATCAAATTCAAGTGCACGATTTAAATTTTCTTTCCATTCTTTTAAGGTTGAATTTGGTATTCCATAAATTAAATCCAAAGTGAAATTTGAAAATTTTTGAGCAACACCTTTTATTGCACTTATAGCTTGGGTATTATTGTGGGCACGGTTCATTATGGTTAAATCTTTTTGATGAAAAGACTGAATTCCTAAGCTTATTCTATTGACTCCAGCTTGTTTTAACGCATCTAAATATTGAAGTGAAACATCATCTGGATTAACTTCTAAAGTTACTTCAAGTGGTGAATTAATGATAAAACTATCGTGAATATAATTAAGTAATTTTTCTATTTTTTTAGGTGAAATTAAAGACGGTGAACCACCTCCAAAATAAACACTTTCAATGGGTACTTTCATTTCATCTTTTCTAAGGAGTAATTCCTCATTCATTGCATTCCACAGACTGTTTTGTTCATTTTTTGAGGTTGAAAAATGAAAATTACAGTAATGACAAGCTTGCTTGCAAAAAGGGTAATGAAAATAAATATTCGACATTTTTCTAGTAAAATGTAAGCTGGTTAGGACTTAACTTTTTTAGGGTTTTGATTCACAAAAGCACCCCACCCAGAATAGGACTTTGCTTGAGTGATAGAACCTTGGTTATAGTAATGGCACACAGCTGCTCCCAATCCATCTGTGGCATCTAAATTTTTTGGTAAAGTTTTAATGTTTAAAAGCTTTTGAAGCATTTTAGCTACTTGCTCTTTTGAAGCATTTCCATTACCCGTAATCGCCATTTTAATTTTTTTAGGAGAATATTCTGTTATAGGTACTTCACGCGAAATTCCCGCTGCCATTGCCACCCCTTGGGCCCTACCCAACTTTAGCATTGACTGAACATTTTTTCCGAAAAAAGGTGCTTCAATAGACAGTTCATCTGGATGATACTCATCTATTAATTCAAGGGTACGTTTAAAAATTAAGCCCAGCTTCAAATAATGATTATCATACTTTTGGAGGTGTAACTCATGCATTTGAATCAACTCCATTGATGTTTTGTTTGTTTTTATTAAACCAAAGCCCATAATGGTTGTTCCTGGATCAATTCCTAGAATAATTTGTTCCCCTTGCATTAGTTTTCTTCCTGAGCAAAAATTTTCAAAGGAAGTTTAATAGAAGTAGTTACCAAAGTACCAACATTAGTCTTCACAGCTGGTTGCGCCTGAGGTAGTAAATTAATAGCCGTAATCAAACTGTTTTCCATGTCTGGAATAGCATCTAAAATATAATTTGACGCATCAACAGATTCTAATGTAATTAGTCCTTCTTTATCTATCAAAAGATTCAAGACAACTTGTTCATCAATATTTTCTGATGCCACCCATAGATTTTCATTTATATAATCTAGAACAGTAAATGCAATCATTTCTTCAAAACAAGACACCTGGTCTTCTGGATTAAGATCTTCACAACTTTCAAAACTAGGTGATTGATCTTTTTCAGACCAGCTTGAAGCTGTTTTTATTTCTTTTGCAGGCACTTTTGTAGACTCAAACAAATGACAGCTTGAAAGGGATAATAAGAATAACCCAAACAGCACAGTTAAATATAATTTTGAATTTGAATACATAAGTAATTTTTTTCTGAAATAAATTTACACTTTTTTTATTCATTTAACACAAAAAACAAGATTCAGAAGCTTATAAAATGATATTTTTGATCCGTGGATCTATTGATTATAGTCTTAGCCAGTTTATTTATTCTCCTTGGAATTATAGGAAGTTTTATTCCAATTATTCCTGGTCCACTTACATCATGGAGTGGCCTTTTGATATTGAGCTTTTCTCCTTCAATAACAATTAGCTCTTTCTTTCTGGTTTTAAGTTTTATCATTGCCTTATTTATTTTTATTATTGATAATATTATTCCAATCCTGGGGGCTAAAAAATTTGGCGGTGGAAAAGGAAGTATCATAGGCAGCAGCATTGGTCTCATTTTAGGAATAATTTTTCTTGGCCCATTTGGTTTGCTTTTTGGTCCGTTTACAGGAGCTTTTCTGGGAGAGCTTTACATGAACAAAGATGATAAAAGAGGAGCTTTAAAAGCTGCTATCGGTGCTTTATTAGGATTTATAACAGGGGTTTCTCTTAAGTTTATGATTAGTCTTGCCTTTTGCTTTTACTTTCTGAAAATTTTGTGGGAATTTAAGAATGGTCTTTTTTGAAAATAATTTTTTTTTAATATGTTCTGTGCTTTAGCTGTCAGAAATTTGATTATTGGTAAATTATTCAAATAAGACTTAATCTACCATCTTCCAAGAAAGATTACTATTTTTGTATCTTTAATAACTGTTATGGAATTATTTTTAATCACGTTTTTTCTCCTTTCACTAGCATTTGCAGGAATTTCAATTAAAATATGGGCAAAAAAAGATGGTGAATTCTCAGGAACATGTGCGAGCCAAAGTCCCTTTTTAAATAAAGACAATCAACCTTGTGGAATGTGTGGTAAGATGCCTGAAGAAACAGATTGTAAAAATCCTAGCTCTACTCAAAGCACCTTAAATTAGTTATAGGTCAATTAAACAAATGAAAACAATAGTAGAAAATGAAGTAATTAAAAAAGCAAAAAAAAATGATCAAAATGCTTTTAACATTCTCTTCAACTCCTATTGGGATGCCGTTTATTCCTTTTTAAATTCTCGCGTTTCAAATACAAATTTAGCTGAAGAACTTGCTATTGAAACTTTCGCAAAAGCATTTGATCGTTTATATAGCTTTGATGAAAACCAGCCTTTTATTGCTTGGCTTTTGACGATTGCAAAAAATCATCATATTGATCGTTACAGAAAATCTAAACACCTTCAAGAAAATCAAAAAGAGACTGATGAAATTTCCTGTTTTGAATCCTCTAACTTAGAACCTTCGCCTGAAGACCTTATGATAGGAAATCAAAATTTAGAACTCGTCTTAACCCACATCAGATCTTTAAAAAAAGAATACCGCGTTATTTTAAAACTCCGGTATTTTGAAGATTTGTCTTATAAAGAAATTGAAGAAAAATTAAACGAATCGGCTTCAACTGTTCGTGTGAAAATATTCAGAGCAAAAAAAATGTTAGCCAGTTTATTGAAGAAAGATGCTGGCTAAACTTTCTAAATTAGGACCTGGGCTTCTTTTTGCTGGAGCAGCAATCGGAGTGTCTCATCTTGTTCAGTCTACAAGGGCAGGTGCAGATTTTGGTTGGGGTTTAATATGGGCAATATTACTTATCAACCTATTTAAGTACCCTTTTTTTCAATATGGTCCTCGGTATGCTCAAGTTACCGGCGAAACTCTTTTAGACGGCTACTACAAGCTTGGAAAAGGATATTTGTGGGCTTATTTCATATTAAATATGGGTACTATGTTCACTATACAAAGTGCTGTTACAGTTGTTACTGCAGGCATAGCTTCAACACTATTTGGAATCACAGACAGCATTGTAATTTGGAGTCTAATAATTACCCTTATATGTTCTTTTTTATTAGTGTCAGGAAGATATAACTGGCTTGATAAATTGATAAAAGTCATAATGATAATTCTTGCCATTACTAGTGTTGCTGCAGTTACGTTTGCTTTTTTAAATAATGAAAAGCCTAATTCCTTCCAACAGATTTTTCCTGACCAAACGGGTCTATTATTTTTAATTGCATTTTTAGGATGGATGCCTGCACCTTTAGACATTTCAATTTGGCATTCTATATGGACCTTAGAAAAAAATAAAACACAAGTAAAAAAAGTATCGCTAAAAGAAAGTATGTTTGATTTTAATGTAGGATACATTACCACAGTAGTTCTGGCACTTTGTTTTTTAGGATTGGGAGCCCTAGTTATGTATGGAACACCTTTAAAATTTTCTAATCAAGGTGGTGTCTTTGCAGCACAACTCATTCAACTTTACACATCTACTCTTGGAGAAGCTGCATATGGTATTATTGGTATTGCAGCATTTACTACCATGTTAAGTACCACCCTCACAACCTTAGACGCTTCCCCAAGAGCCATGTCTCGAACAGTACAGTTATTGTTTAATAAAAAAAATACGGATTATTACCTCCACTGGATGGCAGTCCTTTCCATAGGTACTGGTTGCATCTTTTTATTTCTGCTTTCTGAAATGGGGAGACTTGTTCAAATCGCTACAGTTTTATCTTTTATTACCGCCCCACTCTATGCGTTTTTAAATTACAGGTTGGTTATTAGTAGTGAAATGCCAAAAGCACAACAGCCTAAAAAAGGAATGAGAATTTTAAGTGTTTTAGGGATCTTATTTTTAACAGGTTTTACATTATTTTATCTTTTAAGTCTCTAAGCTTTAGAGTATCTTTAACGAAAAGTTAGAACATGGAGGTAAAGTCTAAGGAGGTTAAACATACGAAAAAGCCCGAATGGATAAGGGTTAAGCTCCCCACGGGTAAAAAATATACTGAACTCAGAAGCCTAGTCGATAAATATAAACTTAACACCATTTGCACCTCAGGTAGCTGTCCTAATATGGGAGAGTGTTGGGCCGAAGGAACAGCTACTTTTATGATTTTAGGAAATATCTGCACACGATCCTGTAGCTTTTGTGGCGTTCAAACTGGAAGACCAGGTGCCGTTGACTGGACGGAGCCAGAAAAAGTTGCAAATTCCATTAAACTCATGAAAATTAAACATGCAGTAATTACTTCTGTTGATCGTGATGATTTGAAAGATATGGGTTCTATAATTTGGGCTGAAACAGTAAATGCGGTTCGAAGAATAAGCCCAGGCACTACAATGGAAACCTTAATACCTGATTTTCAGGGAAACGAACGAAACATTAATAGAATTATTAAAGTAGCCCCAGAAGTTGTTTCTCATAATATAGAAACCGTAAAAAGATTAACTAGAAAAGTGCGTGTTCAAGCAAAATACCAAACAAGCCTAGAGGTTTTACGTTACCTAAAAGAAGAAGGAATTAATAGAACTAAATCTGGTATCATGCTAGGGTTAGGAGAAAAAGAGGAAGAAGTTTTAGAATCGCTTCAGGATTTGAGATCGTCATTTGTGGATGTTGTGACAATTGGCCAGTACTTACAGCCTAGTAAAAAGCATCTTCCAGTTCATTCTTTTATAACACCTGATGTTTTTAAAAAGTATGAAACTTTTGCGCTTGATCTTGGATTCAAACATGTAGAAAGTGGCCCTTTAGTAAGATCTTCTTACAAAGCCCATAAGCACATTGCTTAAACTATATTACTCGCTTCATTTAAAATTAACGCCTCAAAAACTGCTTTTTCACTTGAATGTAAAAATACCATTTCAATAGGTAAATAATACAAATAAGTTCCCTTTATCATGGGCTTAATCCTTGTCATGTCCTTTTCTGTAGTAAGAAGGATACTTTCACCCTTTTGTTTGTAAATTTCTTGAATATCGCTCGTTGTAAAAGTATGATGATCTGGATATGCCAAATGTATGTGATTAATACCTTTTTTATTTAAAAATTTAACCATCGGACTAGGGTCAGAAATTCCAGTTATTAATAATACAGAAGAGGTCAATTCTGACAATAACAAGCTTGAAACACCATTGAATATGTAAGAACTGTAGTTTATTTTTGTAAAAAACAAGTGTTGATCTTCAGAAAGAACACATTTTATTTTAAAGCTATCTATGTCTTGATTGGAAATGGTGTCTGGACACTTAGTTACTAAAATAACATTTGCTCTTTTGGCACCCAAAGGCGACTCTCTAAGATTTCCTGTTGGCAATAAGTGATCTGAAAAATAAGGCTTGTTAAAGGTAGTGGTAATAATCAGTAATGAGGGTTTCACATACCTGTGCTGCATTATATCATCTAATAAAACAATGGTATTTGAGGGCGTAATTTCTTTTATTTTATTAAGACCTAAAATTCTTTTTTCAGCAACAACTACAGTAATTGATGGATGTTTTTTTAAAAATTGTAAGGGTTCATCTCCTATCATTGCTGCCGAACTATTCACAGTACCAACAACTACACCAGAGGTTTCTCTTTTATAACCTCTACTTAATACTGAGATAGAGTGTGTTTTTTTTAACAAAACGATCAGATAATCTATCACAATAGATTTTCCAGTTCCCCCTGAACTAAGATTACCAACACCAATACTTGGCATTGAAATAGTATGTGTTTTAAAGAACCCCTTATCAAAGAAAAAATTCCTGATAGCTACTAAAAATCCATAAAGTAAAGCCAAAGGATACAATATACAACGCAAGAGTTTCATGCCGATGAAGATAAATATTATATTTGTGAATATTCACTTCCAAATATGACTATTCAAAACTTGATTACTATTTTAGATGAGTGGGCTCCTCCTGCTTATGCTGAAGACTTTGATAATGTGGGCCTTTTAGTTGGTGATGTCAAAAAAGAATGTCTTGGAGCACTTATTACATTAGACTGTACAGAGGATGTTATGGAAGAAGCCATCCACAAAAAATGTAATCTTATCATTAGTTTTCACCCCATCGTGTTTTCTGGATTAAAAAAAATAACAGGTAAAAACTATGTAGAGCGAGTTGTAATAAAAGCCATACAAAATGACATTGCTATTCTAGCTCTCCACACACGCTTAGATAACCATCCTAAAGGTGTAAATCACGCATTGTGTAGTCAATTAGAATTGACAAATAGTCAAATCTTAATTCCTAAAAAAGGAAGCCTTAAAAAACTAAGTACTTATGTTCCAAAAATAAATGTGCCTAAGGTTCTTGCAGCCCTTCATCAAGAAGGAGCAGGTGCTGTGGGAAACTATAGTAACTGTAGTTTTACTTCAGAAGGTAGGGGTCAATTTAAAGGGAATGATCAAAGTAACCCTTATTTGGGAGATATTAATAACGAAACAAGTGTAGAAGAAGTTAAAATTGAAGTTGTTTTTGAATCATATTTAGAAAAAATAATTCAAAATACACTTCAAAAAGTTCATCCATATGAGACAGCAGCATTTGAAATTTTTAGCTTAGATAATACAAATCTAGAAGTTGGTATGGGAAGAATAGGAACACTCAAAGAACCAATGGAAGAAAAAGACTTTCTTTCATTTGTGAAAAAAAAGCTTTCTACAGAGCTCATAAGGCACAGTCCATTAATTTCTAAAAAAATTAAGAAAGTTGCAGTATTGGGAGGTTCAGGAAGTTTTGCGATCGAAGAGGCAAAAAAACAAGGGGCCAACGCTTTTATTACTTCTGATTTAAAATATCATCAATTTTATTTAGGAGAAAATAGCTTGTTTTTAGTGGATGTGGGACACTATGAAAGTGAGCATTTTACCAAAAAAATGATATATGACTATCTTACCAAAAAAATGCCTAATTTTGCATTCGTTTTATCAAGTATAAAAACCAATCCAGTTAATTATTTCTAGTCATGGCCAAAAAAAAAGAAATCTCAATTGAAAAAAAACTAAGGGCACTTTACGACCTCCAACTTATTGATTCACGAATTGATGAAATCAAAAACCTCCGAGGTGAACTACCTCTAGAGGTTGAAGACTTAGAAAATGAAATTGCAGGATTAAATACAAAGTTTGAAAAGGTTAAAGCTGAAGTTCAGGAAAATGAACAAGGTATTACAGATCAAAAACAAACAATTGAAACGGCAAAAGAACTACTTAAAAAGTACGAAGAGAAATTAAAAAATGTTAGAAATAATAGAGAGTACAATTCTATTGTAAAAGAACAAGAATATCAAGATCTTGAAAGCCAACTGGCTGAAAAGAAAATCAAAGAATTTAAAGCGTTTATTGAACACAAACAAGAGGCAATTACTTCAGTAACTGAAAAACTTGAAGAACGTAATGCACATCTTAAAGCAAAAAAAGAAGAGCTTGATACCATTTTAAAGGAAACTCAAAAAGAAGAAGATTTGCTTCAAAAGAAATCTGCAGAATTTGAAACTAAAATTGAAGAACGCTTAGTTACTGCTTATAAACGAATTAGAGGCAGTGTAAGAAATGGCCTAGCAATAGTGCCCGTAGAACGTGGTGCTTCTGGAGGATCATATTTTACAATTCCCCCACAAATTCAGTTAGAAATTCTTTCAAGAAACAAAATTATAATGGATGAGCATTCTGGACGAATTTTAATTGACGCTGAACTCGCAAAAGAAGAGCAAATTAAAATTTCTAAAATTATTGGCGGATAACTTATTCCCAATAGTCATAAACCAGCACATCGGTAGTAAAGGGAACAAATAATTTAACAAACTTTTGATGTACAGGATGTGGGAGATATATACTATCTCTATCTTTAGCTGTAGGGAATTTCATTGTTAAACTATGCGAAAATCCTTGCTCTAATCCTTCTGGTGAAACATTCTCTCGAAAATTTAAGTCAAAAACTCCTTCGATTTGTTGCAAACTATAAGCTCCATCTGTTATTTTCTGAAAGTCATCAGGTAAAATATCTTTTTTAAATTTGATTAAGACTAAGTGAACTAGGCGTTTTCCAATTAATATTTCCGTTTGTTCATTTGTTACTAAATTATTAAAATGAACATAGCCAATCCCTATTGTGACTAGATAAAAAATTAGGACCATTACAAAAGCAAAACGATAAGTCAATCCAGATTTTTCCACAAAAATATTTTTCCCTAAAGTATTAAAAAAATAAAAGAATCGTCTGAAAAAGAATTTTTAAAATTAAAAAACATAATAGGCTTATGATTTAAAAATAAGTCTTGTTTAGCCACTTGTTAATCTGATTATTTAAAAAAGTAATAACGTTACTAATTAATTATAGTGACGTTTTCTTTTGAACTAAAGGCATATCATCTTCAGTAAGTTCTAAAACACACTCTACCAAGATGAAACAAGCTACTAATGAAGTAAGTGAAGACTTGCGTTTGTTTGTGTGATTACCTTCACTAATTAATTTTAGGGGCGTTTTCTTTTACTTCAATCATTTAAAAACTATGAAGCAATAAAAAATGAAAATGAAAAGAACAGCAAATAAAATTATAGGTCTTGAGAAAAATTCTTTCATAATACAAAAATAACGTTTTCTATTTATTGACGTTTTGGACCTCTTTTTGGGTTAAATAGTGCTTTTCTGTGAGAAGAAAATATAGGTTTTTTTTGTGAGAGTTTTGTGAGTTGGAGGGGTATAAAAAAACCCTCACTTTACGTGAAGGTCAGTTATACTTGGTGGGCGCTAAGGGATTCGAACCCCTGACCCCTTGGGTGTAAACCAAGTGCTCTGAACCAACTGAGCTAAGCGCCCTAAATAGATTTTACTTTATCTCCCTTAGGGATCGCAAAGATAAAATTAAAACCCAAATTCCAAACTATTACGATTTAAAATTTACTTTTATTTAAGTAAGACAATATTTCAGCAACTACAAAAGTACTACCACATATAAAAATCAAATCATTTTCCCCAGCTTGTTTAAGTGTAGCTTCATATGCCAATGACAAACTATCATAATACTGAATGGATCGCTTTTCAGAAATTAAGCTATTTTCTAATTCTTTAACGGGAAGACCTCGTTCAAGGTTAGGACAACTTAAATAATAAGAAGCATCCTCTGGAAATAATGATAGTAAGGAAGGGATTTTCCTTCCTTTAACAAAGCCCATTATAATATGTAATTTTTTAAAAGATTCCTCTTGCAATTGTTTTGAAAGAAAAAATAAACCTTCTTTGTTATGCCCTACATCTGCTATGATCTTAGGTGATGTATTTAGTATCTGCCACCGTCCTGATAACTGAGTGTTTAAAACAACATTTAAAAGTCCTTTTTGAATTATATCTGGTGTTATATTTTTTATAGAAAGAAAGCCTAAAGCAGCAACGACCGTTTGAACATTTAATTGCTGATAGGAGCCTTTTAAATCTGTTAAATATTTTGACAGTTGGGTTTTAACAAAAAGAAGAGATGATTTTTTTTTTATTGCAATTTCACTAAATATATCTTCCGTTTCAGCATCTTTCTCTCCAATGACCACTGGAACTCCGTTTTTTATAATTCCGGCTTTTTCTCTAGCAATTTTAGGCCGTGTTGTTCCCAAAAACTGAGTATGATCAAGACCTATATTAGTAATTACAGAAAGAATAGGGGTAATAATATTAGTAGCGTCAAGTCGTCCCCCTAAGCCAACCTCAATTATGGCATAATCCACCCTCTCTTGTTTGAAATAAGAAAAAGCCATCCCTACGGTCATCTCAAAAAAAGAAAGCCGTTGAGCCTCAAAATAAGGTTTGTGAATTGAAACAAAGTCAACCACCTTTTGCTCAGGGATCATGGAACCATTAACTTTAATTCGCTCTCTGAAGTCAAGTAAATGGGGAGAAGTATAAAGTCCCACTTTATACCCTGCTTGTTGTAAAACAGAAGCAAGCATGTGAGAGGTTGAACCTTTTCCATTGGTCCCAGCTACATGAATACATTTAAAGCTTTTGTGAGGCAGTCCTAGATAGTTATCTAAAGCAAGCATGGCATCAAGTCCAGGGCGATATGCTGCAGCTCCTTTTCGCTGATACATCGGAAGCTTTGAAAACATCCATTGTAAAATTTCTTGATATGACATCAACGTTTATTCTCCTAATTTAAATTGAATGACCACAAAACCAACCTGCTCAAATGGTGCTTTGGTATCTGCATACCATTTATGTAGTAAGGCTGTTTTTTTAGCAGGTTCTAAAAGACATGGGTGTGTATTAGTACTCCCCTTAACTCCAGGCTCCGCAAAGACAACATTGCCTTGATTATTTACCGTAATCCGAACAACAACTATTCCTTCTTGGTTACACTCTTGAACTACTTTTCCATTAGATTGTAAATTTCGTCCATTCAAACCATATCCTTTTCCTTTACCTCCTAAACCAGCCGTATTATAATAACTCGAAGAATAAAGATCACCTGTTTGTTTTCCTTTATCACCTGCGATGACATCACCACCTTCTCCCTCTATAACTTCTCCTTGTTGAGTTTTATTTTTAAGTAAATTTGACACCACGTTTTTTGTTGCTTCTGACACTTTAGAAACTTTTTTTTGGGGTGTAGCTTCTGTAACTTTTTCAGGTATTTTAGTTTCTGGCTGAACTTCTTTAATAACAGTTTCTTTTTCAGGAAGAGTAACTATTGACTCTTTTTCTGTAACAACATCACCAACTTTAATAGGTTTTGGGGGTGGTTGTGTGGTATTTACTTGAGTTTTTTCAACTGTATTTTTCGCAACAACAGCAGGTCTTGATTCCACTAATTCTTGAGGCTGTTCATTACCACTCCCTTTAGTTGAAGTTCCGAAATTAACCTCCATTCCGTAACTCACTGGAGGATCGTAATAGGTAAGTCCCAAAACAAAAAATAGTGATAAAAACAATATTGCAAAAATTGCAGTAAGTCCAGCAGATTTTTTTTTGTGAGGAGTATTTAGAAATTCCATTAAATTATTTAAGGTGAGTCTACAGCTAAGACTACTTTAATCCCGTTTTTATTAGCTATATTCATGACATATACTATCTGATCAATTGCTACTTTTTTTTCAGTCCGCAAAACAATTGAAGGAGTTTTAAACGTCGATAATGCATTAATCAAAAGAGTCTCTAACCTTTGTTTTGATATTTTATCTGAATCTAAATAAAATTGATTTGAATTAGTAATGGTGATGGCTACTGTGTTACGGTTTTCGGTTTTTCCATCTGCTTGGGGAAGTTTAACATCAATTGTATTTAATTGTTTTGCAAGGGTTGAAGCGATCATAAAAAAGATAAGTAACAAAAAAACTACATCAGTCATCGACGACATATTAAATTCTGGTTTAATCTCATTTCTTCCTCTTAATTTCATGTTAAGCCGGTTCGTTAAGTAAGTCTAGAAATTCCAAGCTTGTTGCTTCCATTTGATACACCGCTTTATTGGTTTTCACTACCAGGTGATTATAGGTTATGTATCCAAGAATTCCAACAATCAAACCTGCAACTGTAGTAGTCATTGCAGTATAAAGACCATCTGCGAGTAATTGCATGTCAATATTACCTCCTGCGTTAGAAATTTCAAAAATGGAAAGAATCATTCCAATCACAGTTCCTAAAAAACCTAACATTGGAGCAGCACCAGCTATTGTAGCTAGAATACTTATGTTCTTTTCTAACTGATAAACTTCCAATCTTCCTGCGTTCTCGATAGCTGTATTAATGTCATCTAAAGGGCGACCAATACGTGAAAGTCCTTTATAAACTAATCTTGAAACAGGTACGTTTTCGGTCGAACACAGTTCTTTTGCACCTTCAACTTTTCCGTTCATTACAAAGGTTCTTATTTGAGGCATAAAGTTGGGCCCAACTTTCACAGCAGAACGAATTGCAAACAAACGTTCGAAATATATATAAACTACCATTAAAAGTAAAAAGAATAATAGTCCGATTATTAACTGTCCTCCTAAACCACCGTTTTTAATCAACTCGATTATAGAAAGTGTTTTTTCTGTTTGCAAAGGTGAGACTTCTTGTAGGGTTGTTAAAATCATATTTGATTATTGATATTTACTTTAAAACGATTTTTATTTCAAAAAATTCTATTAAAAGGTTTAAAGGATGTAATCCCTAATAAGAACGAAAACAACAAAGCCTCCTAAAAATCCAGCTAATGCTAACAAAGTAATCTTTTTGAAATACCAAAAGAAGTCTATTTTTTCCATTCCCATTGCTACCACTCCTGCAGCAGACCCAATAATTAACATACTTCCTCCGGTTCCAGCAGAGTAAGCAATTAAATGCCATACAGGGTCATCAATTCCCATAGAGAACATACCCATGCTTGCTGCTACTAATGGTACATTATCAATTACTGCAGATCCAATTCCTAGAAGTCCAATTACAATATCTGTATTTGGTATAAACGTATTTAAGCCTTCTGCAAAAGCAAAAAGTATTCCTAAAGATTCTAGAGCTGCTACGGCAAGAAGTATTCCTAGAAAAAATAAAATACTTGGTAATTCAATTTTAGATAATGAACTATGAACAGGACTCGAGGTTTGGTGAGCATCACTTTCCTCGTCTATTGAAGTAATATTGATTTTTGCTTTACTAAAAATTTCAGCAAAAGTAGCAACAATTGCTAGTGATAACATCATTCCAACATAAGGGGGTAAATGGGTTAATGTTTTAAAAACGGGTACAAATACAATGGCTGAAAGTCCTAAATAAAGCATCGTACCACCTCGTTTGTGAATTACTGCGTCTGGATCTTCTTCAATCGAATCAATATCTCCTTGAAAAGCTGGTAAAAAAGTGGCTATTACTATTGGAATTATCAAGCAAACTATCGAAGGTACTAGGACATAACTTATTAATTTCAAAGTTGTTACTTTATCTCCAATCCATAACATCGTGGTAGTCACATCACCAATAGGTGACCAAGCACCACCGGCATTTGCAGCTACAATAATTAAACCTGCAAACCATAATCTTGTATCTCGCACATGAATCACTTTTTGTAAAATAGTAATTAATACGATGGTTGCAGTAAGGTTATCAATAATAGCTGAAAGTATAAAGGCTAGAATTCCAAAAATCCATAATAAACCTTTTTTACTTTTAGTTTTTATGAAATTTTTGATAGTATAAAAACCATTGAAATAATCAATAATTTCAACTATGGTCATTGCTCCAAGTAAAAAGACAATAATCTCAGCTGTTTTTCCAAGGTGATGTAGTAAAATTTCATCTAAATGAGAAGGCTGTAACTCTTTAAGTTCAGCATTTACCTCAAAAACAGGCAAGTGTGCTAATGAAATAATCGCCCACATTAAGGCCATCATTGCTAAAGCAGGAATTAATTTGTCTACTTTTAAACTATGCTCTAAAGTAATTGCTAAATACCCCAAAACGAAAAGAACAATTATAATAGTTTCCATAAATTAATGTGAAATATAAAGTCTAAAAATATAAATTTCTTTGCCCTTAATACAGTTTTATGAATAAAAAATGTTTCCAGAACTATGGTTCTCAGAAGCGCCTGTTACAGTAGCCAAACAATTCACTTCATTTCTAACCCGTAATACCCCTAAAAAACCAAAGATTAATGCCTCTTTAAAATCAATTAATTTTTCTTCTGGTAAAAATAAAGTTGCTAAACAATCCGTTTTTAACAAAGACATTAAAAATAGATTCTTAGCTCCTCCACCTGTAACTAAAATATGCTGATTTTTAGAAAAATTTTTGCTAATCTCAAGGCTAACATGTCTTGCATAGGTATGCAGAATATTTTCCACTTTATGATCATTAAATTTTGTTAAAAGTGGAGAAATAATCGAATTAACCCATTCAATTCCTAATGATTTTGGAGAAGTAATTTTATAAAATTCTAAAGAACTAAGATCACTGAAAAGTTCTGGAATTAATGTTCCGTTTTTTGCCAGTTTTCCCGCTGTATCAAAAGGCATTCCTTTTTTTTCAGCTAATGAATTCATAACTGTATTTACTGCACATATATCATATGCGATAACATCTCCGCTTTTAGACATCGAGCAATTGGCAAATCCTCCCAAATTCAAACACGCATTATAATCTGGAAAAAGTAATAAATCACCAATAGGAACTAAAGGAGCTCCTTGTCCACCTAACAAAACATCTTGAGCTCTAAAGTTACAAATTACGGTCTGTACAAGCTGTTTTGCTAGGGCTTCATTATTACCAATCTGGTAAGTTATACCACGATCTGGTTCATGCAAAATAGTGTGTCCGTGAGAACAAATCAAATCAATTTCTTTAAGATTCTTAGAATTAATAAACTTAAGAATGGTGTCGCCTAAGAGCTTCGTGTATTGCAGATCTTTCTCTGCCAAAATTGTTGGAGAAGATCGATGTAAATTCTGTAATATTAGCTTCCAATCTTCTGTATATGAATAAGTTTCCGCTTCAATTATATGAAAAGTCCAGTGCTCTTTTTTTTCAAAACTAATATATGCAAGATCTATACCATCAAGAGATGTTCCAGACATTACTCCTATTACATTATAGACTGATTTTTCCACTTTTAGTTTTTTTCAATATGAAACAAAGAAAGAAAAATTTAAAGTATTTATAGTTTTTGGCTTAAAAATTAAAAATATATGGAATTTGGACTCTAAAAATTATGATATTACAAAACGTCTGGATTTATCTTTGCTATTCTTATTAGCAGGTTAAATAGATTCTTATTTTTGTAATCCTCCAAAATTTAAATTTTATGTTGCCAGCTAAACAAGGCCTTTACAACCCAGATTTCGAACACGATAATTGTGGTGCCGGTTTTATTTGTAGTTTAAAGGGAATCAAAACCAACGATATCATCCACAAAGCACTTGATATTCTAGATAAGCTAGAGCATAGAGGTGCTGTAAGTGCCGATGGAAAAACAGGTGACGGGGCTGGAATATTAATAGAAATCCCACATGACTTCCTCACAAAACAGTGTGATTTTAAACTTCCAAATGTGAATGAATATGCAGTTGGAATGGTATTTCTTCCAAAAAAAGAAAATCAACGGAGCTATGCTATTGGTGTTTTTGAAACCGAAATCAAGAATCAGGGACTTGAAGTGTTTGGCTGGAGAAAAGTTCCAGTAAATCCCGAAGTTATGGGAAGTATCGCTGCACAAACAGAACCACATATCATGCAAATTTTCGTGGGAAGAGGAGATCCAAAATTAAGTGATAGCGAATTTAATATCAAACTATTTATTGCACGTAAAATAAGTGAACATACTATTTTAAATTCTAAGCTATCACAAGCTTCTTATTTTTATCTTCCTAGTTTGTCAACACATACTTTGATATACAAAGGGTTACTGATTCCCGAAGACATTAAAGGATACTACCAAGACTTATCAGATCCATTAGTAGTTACAAGATTAGCATTAGTGCATCAACGTTTTTCAACAAACACCTTCCCTACTTGGGACTTAGCGCAACCTTTTAGATATATGTGCCACAATGGTGAAATAAATACATTTAGAGGGAATTTTAGCCGTATGCAAGCAAGAGAAGAATTGCTTGAAAGTGATTTATTTGGATCTGATATCAAAAACATATTACCCATTATACTTAAGGGTAAATCAGACTCTTCTTCAATGGACATGGTTGTTGAGCTATTACTTGCAACCGGCAGATCTCTTCCTGAAGTAATGATGATGCTTGTTCCTGAAGCTTGGGAAAAGCACACCTATATGGATGATGATAAAAAAGCTTTCTATAAATATAACGCTTGTATCATGGAACCTTGGGACGGCCCTGCTTCTATTCCCTTTACAGATGGTAAATACATTGGTGCGCTCTTAGATAGAAACGGACTTCGTCCTTCTCGTTACTCAGTAACAAAAGATGGCTATGTAGTGATGTCTTCAGAAACTGGTGTTCTTGATATTGCGCCAGAAAACATTGAACGTCATGGTCGACTAGAGCCTGGGAAAATGTTTTTGGTAAATATGGACGACGGTCGTATTATTGAAGATGATGAAATTAAAAAAGAAATCACTACCAAGCGTCCTTATAAAAAATGGCTAGATGAAAATCTTTTATCCTTAAAAGAAGTTCCTTACACTGGAAACGTAACTCCTACTGAAAAAGAAGATTTTGAAACACGCATGCGGATTTTCGGATATACGCAAGAGGATTTAAAAACTATTATAACTCCCATGAGTACCCTTGGAAAAGAAGCCATGGGCTCTATGGGAATTGATACACCTCTAGCAGTATTGTCAAAACGTCCTCAGTTATTGTACAATTATTTTAAGCAGCTTTTTGCTCAGGTAACCAATCCGCCATTAGATGGAATTCGTGAAGAAATTGTAACCGATACTAGCTTAACCATTGGAAGCGAATTTAATTTATTTGAAGTTTCTCCTCAACATGCAAAAAAATTAAGTATTCAAAATCCTGTAATTTCTAATGAAGATTTAGATAAAATCAGATTTATTGAGCACAATGATTTTAAAGCATCTACCATTTCGATACTCTATGAACTTAGTGGACGTTTGAATAGTTTGGAAGAAGCTTTAGAAGACATGATTAAGGAGATTAATAAAGCTCTAGCATCAGGAGCAAACATTATTATTCTTTCAGATCGTGGGGTTTCTGCTTCCATGGCACCCATCCCAATGCTACTGGCTACAGCACATGCACACCATGCATTAAAACGCTTAAAGAAACGTTCCAAGTTTGGGATTATTATTGAATCTGCGGAACCACGTGAGCCGCATCATTTTTCGCTCTTATTTGGCTATGGTGCAAGTGCCATTAACCCCTATATGATTAATGAAATTATTATTCATCAGTCAGAAGAAGGAACCATTGAGGTGACTGCAGAAGTTGGAATCCAAAATTTTAATCAAGCTATTGCAAAAGGTATTGTTAAAGTCATGAATAAAATTGGAATTTCTACACTTCACTCTTACAGAGGTGCTCAAATTTTTGAAGCTCTTGGTCTTTCGCAAAAATTAATTGATCGTTTCTTCGTCAATACTGCTACTCGAATTGAAGGAATTGGTCTCTACGAAATTGAAAAAGAAATTAACGCTCGTCACACAAAAGCATACACTCATGAATCCAATCTTGGCCTTCCTTTAGAAATAGGAGGCGATTACCGTTGGAGAAGAGATGGAGAAGAACACGTTGTCAATCCTTCATCTATTGCAAGCTTGCAGCAAGCAGTTCGTCAAAACAAACCGGAAAGTTATGCGACTTTTGCTAAAATGATCAACGATCAAAACGAAAAACTAATGACCCTTAGAGGGCTCTTTGAATTTTCAAGTTTTGACCCAATTCCAATTGATCAAGTGGAACCTTGGACAGATATTGTAAAACGTTTTAAAACAGGTGCCATGTCTTTGGGGTCAATTAGCCAAGAAGCACATGAAAATCTGGCCATTGCAATGAACCGTATTGGGGGAAAAAGTAATTCTGGAGAGGGAGGAGAAGACAAACGTCGTTTCCAGCCAGATAAAGATGGGAACTGGAGAAATTCAGCCATAAAACAAGTTGCCTCTGGCCGTTTTGGAGTGTCCAGTCACTACTTAAGTTCAGCTAAAGAAATTCAAATTAAAATGGCTCAAGGAGCAAAACCAGGCGAAGGAGGTCAACTTCCTGGGCCTAAAGTTAATCCGTATATTGCCTCAGTGAGAAATTCAACTCCTTACGTAGGACTTATTTCTCCACCACCACACCACGACATTTATTCTATTGAAGATTTAGCACAGTTGATTTACGACCTTAAAAATGCCAACCGAGCGGCAAGAATAAATGTTAAATTAGTTTCAGAAGTTGGAGTGGGAACTATTGCTGCAGGGGTTGCAAAAGCAAAAGCAGATGTTATATTAATCTCTGGTTATGATGGTGGAACAGGAGCATCGCCTTTAACCTCACTAAAACACGCAGGACTTCCGTGGGAACTTGGTATCGCAGAAGCACAACAAACGTTGGTAATGAACGACCTTAGAAGTCGCATTGTATTAGAATGCGATGGTCAAATGAAAACGGGTCGTGATGTTGCAATTGCTTGTCTTTTAGGTGCTGAAGAATTTGGATTTTCTACAGCTCCTCTTATTGCCTCTGGGTGTATTATGATGCGTGCTTGTCATTTAAATACTTGTCCAGTTGGAATTGCAACACAAGATCCGGAACTACGGAAAAACTTTAAAGGAAAACCTGAGCATGTTATTAATTACATGTACTTTATTGCAGAAGAGTTGCGTGGGATTATGGCAGAACTTGGATTTAGGACCATTGATGAAATGGTAGGACAATCACAAAAAATAAACATGAAAAAAGCATTGGATCATTACAAAGCTCAAGGCATTGATCTTTCAAATATTCTATACAAGCCTAAAGTTCCTAGCTCGGTTAAAGAACGAAACACTAAAGAACAAATTCATGGTTTAGAGAATGTTCTGGATTTCGATATTTTAAGACAAGCTCATCCTGCACTTTACAGAAAAGAAATTCAACATTTAGAGTTCAATATTAAAAATACTAATCGAACGGTTGGAGCTATTTTGAGCAATGAAATTTCAAAAATTCATGGGGCAGACGGCTTACCAAAAGACACTTTGAGTTTAAAATTTAAAGGAACTGCAGGACAAAGTTTTGGTGGTTTTGCCACCCACGGACTTTACATGAAGGTTGAAGGTACTGCCAATGATTATTTTGGAAAGGGTCTTTCAGGTGCAACTATTGTTGCGCAAGTACCAGACAAAGCAACATTTGTTCCTCATGAAAATGTGATTGTAGGAAATGTTTGCCTCTATGGAGCAACTGCAGGTGAAGCATACATAAACGGTATTGCGGGAGAACGATTCTGTGTTAGAAATTCAGGAGCGTCAGCGGTAGTAGAGGGAATTGGAGATCATGGTTGTGAATATATGACGGGTGGAATTGCTGTTGTTCTTGGTGATTTTGGAAGAAACTTTGCTGCTGGTATGAGTGGAGGAATTGCCTATCTATACAATGAAAACAGTTCTTTTGACGAGAAAAAATTTAACTTAGAAATGGTAGAGTTAGAAAACCTTCAAGAAAGTGATCGTAAAACACTACAAGGGCTTCTTCAAAACCATCTTGACTTCACTAAAAGTCCAAAAGCAGCCTCTATTTTATCAAACTGGCCAAAATCAAGAAAAAAATTCATTAAAGTTATGCCAACTGACTACAAACGTGCTTTGGAAATGATGGCAGATCAAGAAAGTGAAAAAATATTATAAATCATGGGAAAAATTAAAGGTTTTATGGAATTTGACCGTCTCAATGAGTCGGTAGTTAATCCAAAGGAACGTGTCAAAAATTATAATGAATTTACAGTAGCTCCCAAAGAAAAAGAATTACAAGAACAGGGAGCTCGTTGTATGGATTGTGGTGTTCCATTTTGTCATAGTGGTTGTCCTTTAGGAAATTTAATTCCTGATTTTAATGATGCTGTTTACCAAAACGAATGGCAACGTGCTTTAACCATTTTACATAGCACCAACAATTTCCCTGAATTTACAGGGAGACTTTGCCCTGCTCCTTGTGAAGAAGCTTGTGTATTAGGAATCGTAAGTCCACCTGTATCAATTGAATTAATCGAAAAATATATTGTAGAGAGAGGGTTTTCAGAGGGCTGGATTAAACCACAACCTCCTGAATCAAGATCAGGAAAAACAGTCGCTGTTATTGGCTCAGGACCCGCCGGACTTGCAGCAGCTCAACAATTAAATAGGGCAGGACATTTGATAACCGTTTTTGAACGTGATAATAAAGCCGGTGGCTTACTTCGCTATGGAATTCCAGACTTTAAAATGGAAAAAAATATTATTGATCGTCGATTACATGTTTTAGAAGCAGAAGGTATTATTTTTAAATGCAATGTAGAAATTGGGAAAACCCTAACAGCCGAAACTCTAGAAAATGAATTTGATGCAGTGGTACTTTCCACTGGTGCAACTATTAAGAGAGGTCTCCCTATTCCAGGCTCAGATTTAAATGGTGTGGAACAAGCGATGGAATTTCTTCCTCATAACAACAAAGCTGTAGATGGACAAATTGAGCGTAAAGCAAAATATATTGCTAAAGATCGAGATGTTATTGTCATTGGAGGTGGTGATACGGGTTCAGACTGTATTGGAACTTCAAACAGACAGGGTGCAAAAAGTGTCACTAATTTCGAACTTATGCCTAAGCCTGCTGAAGGGAGAACAGAAGAACACCCATGGCCATATTGGCCCTTCAAATTGAAAACAAGTTCTTCTCACAAAGAGGGTATCCATAGAGAATGGAGCATCTTGACTAAAGAATTTGTTGGAGACAAATCTGGTAAGCTTGTAGGATTAAAAACAGTTGAAGTTAAATGGAAAAAAATTCCAGGAGAGCGTCCGCAGCTTATTGAAAAAGTAGGTTCTGAAAAAGAGTGGCCTTGTGATTTAGCTCTTTTAGCGCTCGGTTTTACGGGTCCCGAAAAAACAGTGCCACAACAATTTGGTCTAGAGTTAGACGAGCGTGGAAACATTAAAGGTGAGAATGATTATCAAACACAAAAGCCATCCATTTTTACAGCAGGTGATTGTAGAAGAGGGCAATCATTAATTGTTTGGGCTATTTCTGAAGGCCGAGAAGCAGCTCATCAAGTAGATACTTTTTTGATGGGAAAATCAACACTTCCACAAAAGAATATGGCTGGTGATTTAATGGCAGTATGAAAGTTTCAGTTAAATGACTTTATTGAAAAAATATAAACTTGTTAATTAAATAGGCTAGTTTATATTTACTGGAAATTTGCCTTAATGCGTCATTTATTCCTTCTCTTAGGTTCTCTGTATTTAACTGCTCAGAAAACACTTCCCACCTTTGATGGAATAGTTTCAGAAAAAGAATGGGTAAATGCAGAAAAATTCAAGATCAATTATGAAATAGAACCTGGAAACAATGAACCTTCAACTCATGAAACCGAGGTTTTTATCACTTATTCCAAAACCGATTTATATGTAGGTTTTATCGCTTATGCTGACATGAAAAAATTGCGCTCTTCAATACGCAATAGAGACGAAGGTTACCCAGATGATAATGTTATGATTGGAATTGATACTTATGGAGATGGACGCTATATGATCTCACTAGGGTCAAACCCTGAAGGAAATCAATTGGACTTGAAATTTTCATCCTCTGGAGAGACTGATATTTCTTACAACGTCAGTTTTGAATCAAAAGCAAGTAAGCATAAAAACAGTTACCATGTAGAATTAAAAATTCCTTTTGCAGTACTACAGTTTAGTAAAGCTGATGAGATGAAGTGGAATGTTTTACTGTACCGCTCAACCTATACAGATGCAAACAATAGTCAAAATATTAATTTTCCCATTGATTTAAATAACCCTTGTTTACCCTGTCAAACAAAATCAAATATTACATTAAAGAATATTGAATCAAAAAATAGAGTAAGTCTATTGCCTTATGTTTTTGGGGGTCTCTCTGGAGCACAAAAAAATAAAAACTTAAGCTATGAAAAACCATTTGGGGATGTTGGTCTAAGTGGTCTTTTCGATCTAAACAATATTACCTCCTTAGAATATGCAATAAATCCTGATTTTTCTCAAGTAGAAGCTGACGTTTCACAGATAACAGCCAATAACACCTTTGCCGTTTTCTTTGAAGAGCGTAGGGCTTATTTTAATGAAGGAAATGACATAATTGACACCAGACTAAACACTGTTTATACAAGGTCCATAAACAAGCCTATTTTTTCCTCAAAACTAATTACTCAAGGAGAAAAGCAACGCATTTATTGGCTAGCTGCTTATGACGAAGCCTCTCCTTATTTAATTGCGGGTGAAAATCGATCTTATTTTGGCAAAGGAGGTGCTTCATTTTCAAATGTTTTTAGATACCAACGCACCTTTGATCGCGGAAGTAATATAGGCTTTTTAACGACTAACCGCTTTTTCAAAGAAGGCGGTTCAGGAAATACTATTGGAATTGATGGTATCTATCGATTTATAAAATCATATACTGCTTCCTTTGAATTTAACAAAAGTATTACACAAGAGCCTATAGCAAATTGGATTGATGAAAACGAACAAATTAAAGATAAAAATACCCAATTGGATGGAGAAGAAAGCCAAGGAGATGCATTCTACTTTTCCGTTCAGCGAAATACAAAAAATTGGAATTCTGAAATTGAGTACGAACAGTATTCTCCACATTACCAAACACCTATAGGATTTGTAACCCAAAATAGTATGCGTTTTTTAAGTGGTAATCACGGCTATCAACACTTTTTTAACAAAAAAAATTATGTGAAACAGTTAGGTGTATACTTTGGAAGTGAAATTAGATATAACTATGAAAACCTCCTTAAATATCAGAATATAAGTATGTCTATCGATTTACAATTAAGTGGAAATATTCAAACAGGTATTGAATATAATTTTATCATAAGTGAAGAGTTTGAAGGATTTAATGGGACAAATATGCCTGACTTTGAATTTTTTGTTTCCTATAATCCCTCCGAAAAAGTAAGCCTTCGTTTATTTACAAATATTGGTGAGTCTATTGTTTATGATGAAGAAAATCCTGCAACAGGTAATAACATGTTTATTGGAACATTTAATAGTTTCCAAGTTACTCCACAATTAACTATAAGTCCAAGTTTTCGATACTCTCAGCTAAAAAACAAAAGTGATAATAGCTTTTATTTTAGAGGTTATATTGCGCGTACTGAAATCAATTATCAATTTAACAACACTCTTTCTTTTAGGCTTATTGGAGAATTTAATGACTTTGATGATAACTTTTTTTATCAGCCCTTGTTAAAATGGAATCCAAATCCATTTACAATTTTCTATATTGGTGGTACAAATGGCTATTCCATTTTAAATACTAATAATAAATATGGAATTGAAAAAAGTCAGCTTTACTTCAAATTTCAATATCAATTTGATTTATAAAAATTAACTTTAATTAATATTATATTGGCAAAATATATATTTATAAAATTTGAAGTATTTAACTTAGGGTATGGATTCCAATAAGAAAATATGAGAAAAATTATTCTTGGCCTTTCATTTTCAGCAGTACCTGTCTATAGTTTCTTTACCTGGATATATGTATTCAATAAGTTCATTGATATAAATCAAGCAGACAAACTTCTTGAATACAACAAAATGTTTTTTAATATTTCTATTAATCCAACATCACATACATTAGTAAATCTTTCATTAGCGTTTACTTCTATATACTTTCTGAAAAATGCAGAAATAAATCAAAATATAGCATTAAAAATATTTCGTTTAATTGCTCTATTACTCATGGTTTTAGTTAGTATGTTTAATGTTTGGGG
>CAJJBB010000009.1 GCA_905182305.1 Flavobacteria bacterium MS024-2A | reverse complement strand
AACTTGAGAAAAACCAATCTTCGGAGTCAATAGTGTTAAACCCGATAAAAGAATAACCACCGAAAAATATTTTGAGCTCTTTAAAAGATCTAAAAATTTCAGCGACTTAAAACATAGTAGTCTAGACATTAAAAAAACATTTATACTATTCAAGTATACTTTTTTGTATTACTTTATTTATAACGTAAAATTACTATGCAGTAAGTAGACCTATAGCTTAAGACATTGATTATTATATAAAATGCAGTAGAAATGCAGTGATTTTTTGAGGAATATCCCTATTCACCAATACATGGGAATGAGATTATTAGAACTATTAAGGAATTGCAGTATTTATGCAGTACTAAAAACTACATGTAGAATGACTACACTCAAAAACCAAAAAAAGGGAAGCCACCCGTAGGTTATAATGAGATGATTAATGAATTTAAATCATCTTCTTTAGTCAAGTCAAGCTTTTTACTCAATCGATATCGCTGACTCTCAACTGTGCGAATTGAAGCACCCGTGATTTGTGCAATTTGACTGTTGGATTGATTCATTTTGATGTATGCCGAAAGTCGTAAATCCGTATTGGAAAGTTTTCCAAATTGGGCCAACATGTCTTTGAAAAAGTCTGGGTAAACTTTATTGAACTGATTTTCGAAATCTTCAAAGACTTTTTCAGAACCAATAATTCTATTGATGTCATTTTTTATTTTCCTAGAGATTTTAGATTCAGAAGTATCCTTTTCCTCCTTATCTATACTCCCCCTTAGTTTCTCTAAGTATTCGTTTCGCTGTGCAATAAAATTAGTCTTATTAACTAGTTCTATCTGCTTATTCTCTAACTCAGCTTCAATTATCCTGCTGCTCAGCCTCAAGCCTAATATTTCTTTCTTTTTGATAATTATAGTTTATTCGAATGCTAACAAGTGAAAAGAATAAAATGGTGGTTCCAATGATAAAAATGAACAGATAAGTATTGTATCGAATCTTATTTTGGTTAAGCTCACTTTGCTTCTCTGAGAGTAAAATTTGCGTCTCTAGTTTATTAAAATTCGCAATAATTTTATTGGTATTAGCAAATCCTGCAAGTTTAATTATTGAGTCTTTAATATTTATTAATTCACGATTTAAGTTTTGAGATTTATATATTTTTTCTAAAACTTTATAATTATACTTTTTCTCAATTGGACTTAAATTATTCACTTTTAAATTTTCAATCGCAATTTCTTTAGCCTTGGAAAGATCATTAAGTCCTATATAACATTCCGCTAATCTAGTTGTAATGGAAGGAGTTTCATTAGGAAATTTAACCAATATTAGCTTAGCCTTATTTAAATTTTCAATTGCCCTTTTATATTCTTTTACAGATTGATAATAGGCCCCATAAAGCGCATATATATAACCATAATTCCTTTGAATATAGGATCCATTGTCAAAGCTTTTTTCTGAAACCAGAGTTTTATATAAATTATCTGCAGTTTTTAAAAATTCATTCGCCTTGAAAAAATTCCCTGTTCTTAGGTGTATATTAATTAATTGCGAATAAGAATAGAGCAGATCTTCTTTTTTGTCTAAAATTTTTCTACTCTCAAAAGTCTTTAAATAATATTTTAGAGCTAAATCATAATTTTTATTTACAATCGCGATAAGGGCAAGATTTCCTCGAACCGTATTTAACCCATTTTGTTTATCTCCTTCATTTTCATAGAGCAGAAAATTCTCTTGAGCTTCGAGATTATATTCTTTGGATTTTTTATAATTTTTGATAGGGCTGCTAAAATATATATTGGCAATATTGATAAGCACCCAAGGCGGTTTATTTACTTTTTTTAAATTTCTTTCAGAAACAGGAATCGTCTCAAATGTTTCAAGTGAAATTTGAAAATATGACAAAGCAGCTGCATGAAGCCCTCTTTCGTTAAGTATTTCTCCTATATGAGCATAGACTCCTGCCAACCCAGGGGAGGAACTGGCATAATATGAAGCATCTAATGCCTCAAAGGCAAAGTCTAATGCTTTCTGTGGATTCGTTAGCTTGTATTTTCTGATAGAATCATTGAATGACTGAAAATCTACTTTTACAGTAGCGTTGACTGGGGATAAACTCGTGACAAAAAAAAGTAATGTTAAAAACAATGTTATTTTTTTAGGAATAGAAAAATAATCAATATTAAACCAATAATGATCAGTATTTCAAAAAAATCTTTTTTAGACAACTTTGAGTTGTTTGGCTGATTTTCTTTTAAGATACTTTGCCTTCTCGGAATTAAACTTTTCCTTTGAATAAGTTTTACCGTTAAAAAAAATTGTTTTCACATTCTCTGGAAAATCAATTTCAAATATGAAATTATGACTATACTGCCTTGACATACTAATGTATTTTAAACAAAAATAAAATATAGCTAGCACATGTCATAATCAAAGAGTACTGCAAAATTACTGCGTTTTTAAATTTTTTAATTTTAATTCATTGAAGAAAATCTTATTGCTTTCTGACACCCATGGTCACTTAGACAAAAAAATAATTGGCTATATTTCCCAGGCCGATCAAGTATGGCATGCAGGTGATATAGGAAATCCCAAGGTATTAGATGATCTAACTACACTAAAGCCCCTTAGGGCGGTTTATGGAAATATTGACGGGCATGAAATACGACTTCAGGCCCCTGAGGTACTTTATTTCAATTGTGAAGGCGTTTCTGTGTTAATGCTTCACATTGCAGGCTACCCTGGGAGGTATAACCCCCAAGCAAGAGCATTAATTGCAAAGTATAAACCCAAAATATTTATTTGCGGTCATTCACACATCCTCAAAGTAATGCAGGATAAAAAAAATAATCATCTTCATATGAATCCAGGAGCTGCTGGAATATCTGGCTTCCATAAAGTAAGAACAATGCTTCGTTTTGAAATAGACAAGGGTAAAATTCAAAACCTGGAGGCTATTGAACTTGGAGCAAGAGGCGCTTTAGCGAATGCGGTCGATAGAGCGGACTAACTTTTCATCTTTATCAATGGCCCTTCGTGCTAAAAATAATAGAATGCACTCAACTATAGAGGCTACTGGAACAAGTAAAATAATGGTATGTGTATTTCCTTCAAAGGCTTTTAAGCCGCAAATCTGAACAACGACAAGGTTAAATAGAATTAACACAAAACAAAGGATTGACTGAATCTTTCGTTTTGAGTATAAAAACAAACAGATCGTTGCCAATAGCGGAATACTATAAAATCCGTAATAGGCATAAAACCAAGAATTTAATTCCATCCCAAAAGAAGGTACAATAGAAAGGTATAACATTACAGATGATAGTAAAATAACTAAAAGAAGATACAAAGATTGAATCCGTTGAATCATGATAAGGTTTTTGACAAAATTAAGTTTTTTTTAAAAGCGAACTTTTTAAAATAAAAATTGTAATATTGTGGCTCTAGAACACAAAATACTTTGAGTATCAAATCTTAATACTCAGAAAGAACTTCATATAAAACTTCATGTACGAAATAGAAACTCTTAAACTAAAGAAACTCGCCGAGTTACAAGAAATCGCAAAAAAAATTGGCCTAAAGCGAACTGCTGGTCTAAAAAAATTAGACCTGGTTTATCAAATAGTTGACTTTATAGCCTCTAAGCCAGATGAAACAACGGCTCCTGCAGCTCCTAGTGCTGAAGCTAAAAAAGAAAATATCAAAAGTGAGGGGCAAAATAAGCCTGCTGCCAAAGTATTACCTGTTCAAAAGGTAAGTCCAAAACCACAGACAGAGAATACCCCAAACAAGGTGCCACAACATAAGCATCCTCCAAAGAATCCAAATAAAAATAATCCCAACGCGAATCCAAAAGCCAACGCGAATAATCCAAACCAAGGGAATAGAAATAATAACCCCAATCAACATAATAAAAATAATAACCGAAACGAGCCGAATCATAATAAAGACAATCGTAGTAGATACCGCCAGCCTGATTTTGAATTTGATGGTATTGTAGAAACAGAAGGTGTGCTGGATATTATGGCAGAAGGCTATGGTTTTTTAAGATCTTCAGACTACAATTACCTGTCCTCACCTGATGATGTGTATGTGTCTCAATCTCAAATACGACTCTTCGGTCTCAAAACAGGTGATACTGTTCTAGGTTCAGTACGTCCTCCAAAAGAAGGTGAAAAATATTTCCCTTTAATTAAGGTAACTAAAATGAACGGTTTAGATCCTAAGGTGGTTCGTGATCGTGTTTCATTTGAACACCTAACACCTCTATTCCCTCAAGAGAAATTTAATCTTGCCGACAAGCAAAACACGATTTCTACGCGTATTATGGATTTATTTGCTCCTATTGGTAAAGGTCAAAGAGGAATGATTGTTTCTCAGCCAAAAACAGGTAAAACAATGTTGCTTAAAGACATTGCCAATGCTATTGCGGCTAACCATCCGGAGGTGTACCAATTAATTCTTTTAATAGATGAACGCCCTGAGGAGGTTACAGACATGCAGCGTAATGTAGACGGAGAGGTTGTCGCCTCTACCTTTGATGAGCCTGCTGACCGTCATGTAAAAGTGGCAAACATTGTTCTTGAAAAGGCAAAACGACTTGTAGAATGCGGACATGATGTAGTTATCCTACTGGATTCTATTACGCGTCTTGCTAGAGCATACAATACTGTTCAGCCAGCCTCTGGTAAAATTTTAAGTGGTGGTGTGGACGCAAATGCGCTTCACAAACCAAAACGTTTCTTTGGAGCGGCACGTAATATTGAAAATGGAGGATCACTCTCTATAATTGCTACAGCTTTAACAGAGACAGGTTCTAAAATGGATGAAGTGATTTTTGAAGAATTTAAAGGAACTGGAAATATGGAACTCCAATTGGATCGCCGTATTGCTAACCGTAGAATTTTCCCAGCTATCGACTTAATATCCTCTAGTACGCGTCGTGATGATCTATTACTAGATGAGAAGACGATTAAACGTATGTGGATTATGCGTAAGTATCTTGCTGACATGAATCCAGTTGAGGCAATGGAATTTATAAATGATCGCTTTAAGCGCACACAAAGTAATGAAGAGTTTTTAATCTCAATGAACGCATAATTACTTCAATTTAACAAACAATTAAAGACTCCTTTTTAGGGGTCTTTTTTTTTGCCCATATAACTGATACAAAAGCTTTGACTCAGTCCTTTAGAAGCCCTGAAATAGATCAGAGAAGTTAATTAAATGAAGTGGCCTTGAAATGATCGAGAGGTAACAAGTTAGCTACACTTTAAAATAAAGTATAAAAAGAAAAAAAGGTGGCTTAGAGGGAGGTGTTATATAAACAAAAAAAGGCCTCTATAATAGAAACCTCTTGTAATAATTAAACAAAGATCTTTTATAAAGAAGCAACGTGCTTAGTCAGCTTAGACTTTAAATTCGCTGCTTTATTAGCATGAATAATATTCTTTTTAGATAACTTATCTATTAAAGAAACTATAGAAGGAAACATCTTTTGTGCATCTTTCTTTACAGTAACATCTCGAAGCCTTTTAATAGCGTTACGAGTAGTCTTGTGCTGGAATCGGTTCAAAAGTCTTTTCTTGTTATTTGAACGTATTCTTTTTAAAGCGGATTTATGATTTGCCATAACTTGTTTTTTTTAAAATTGTAGCCCGTAGGGGAGTCGAACCCCTCTTTCTAGGATGAAAACCTAACGTCCTAACCGATAGACGAACGGGCCATATTTTCGAGCGCAAATGTACATGTAAAAATATTATTTTCCAACCCTAAAATGAACAATACTTGTTTTTTATTTCGAAGGCAAGACTTATTGCCACTGATTTAGTTAAATTTTTACAATATGGAGTTCTTAAAACTTAAATTTAATAAGATAAAGGTGCTGAGTTATGAACTTGTATAAAGTTGATTCTAATCTTATTAGAACTTACTACTAATTATTTTTTGTAAAAAAAAACAATTCAATCAGCCTTAAGATTAATAAGACTTTGCAAACAGAACTCTTTGCTTAGAGGGATTTCCAGAAAATACACATACCCCCTCTTCTAATGTATTCTCTAGAGGAATACAACGAATCGTAGCTTTGGTTTTTTTCTTAATAGCTTCTTCGGTTTCATTAGTTCCATCCCAGTGCGCAGAAACAAAACCGCCTTTTTCTTTGATTGTTTTTTGAAAGCTTTCAAAGTCATTAACCTCTCTTATATTTTCTTCTCTAAAGTTTTTTGCCTTTTCAAATAAATCGATTTGGATCACCTCCAATTGTCCTGTAACATGATCTACAATATCGTTTTGAGATATGTACTGCTTAGATAAAGTATCACGGCGTGCAATCTCTAAAGTTCCTTTTTCTAAATCTTTAGGACCAATTGCAATTCGCAGCGGTACTCCTTTAAGTTCGTACTCATTAAATTTATATCCAGGTTTAAATTTATCTCGATTATCAAACTTAACACGAATGTTTTTTTCTTCAAGTGAAGCTTTGATTTTCTGAGCTACTTCTGCAATTTGAGCCTGTTGTTCATCTCCTTTATAAATAGGGATAATCACCACTTGAATGGGTGCTAAATTAGGAGGTAATACGAGTCCATGATCATCACTATGCGTCATAATAAGTGCCCCAATAAGACGAGTAGAAACACCCCATGAGGTAGCCCATACGTATTCCAATCCGCCTTGGGAAGTTGCATATTTAACATCAAATGCTTTTGCAAAATTTTGTCCTAAAAAGTGAGAAGTTCCTGCTTGAAGTGCTTTACCATCTTGCATTAACGCTTCAATACAGTAGGTTTCCTCAGCGCCTGCAAAACGTTCACTTTCTGATTTTGTTCCCTGAATTACTGGAATCGCCATATAATTTTGAACAAAATCTGAATAGACTTGATTCATTTGTTTTGCCTCTATAATCGCTTCTGCTTTTGTTGCATGCGCAGTATGCCCCTCTTGCCATAAAAACTCAGCCGTTCTTAAAAAAAGGCGTGTTCGCATTTCCCAGCGAACAACATTTGCCCATTGATTGATCAAAATAGGGAGGTCTCTGTAGGACTGAATCCACGATTTATAGGTGTTCCATATTACCGCTTCACTGGTGGGTCTGACCACCAATTCTTCTTCGAGCTTAGCCTCAGGATCTACAATAAGTTTTCCTTTGTTATCAGGATCATTTTTTAATCTGTAGTGGGTCACCACTGCGCATTCTTTTGCAAAACCTTCTGCATTTTTTTCTTCAGCCTCAAATAAACTTTTAGGGACAAAAAGTGGAAAATATGCATTTTCATGTCCGGTAGCCTTAAACATTTTATCAAGTTCAGCTTGCATTTTCTCCCAAATAGCATAGCCATAGGGTTTAATTATCATGCAACCGCGCACTGCAGAATTTTCAGCTAAATCAGCTTGAACAACAATTTCATTATACCATTTAGAATAATCTGTACTTCTAGGAGTTAATTTATTAGCCATATTAGTTTGGCATGGATTTTGCCTATATTTGTGTATGTTAGTTTTATATTACAAAACTAAACTTTTATAACCATATTTCTAAAACGTTTTGACATGAATGCAACCTTCAGTTTATCAAAAATTAAAAAATTATTTTTAGGGTTATTCTCTGCTACCCTTCTAATTAGCTGTGGTAGTTTTCAAAGTGCATCATATTTTGAAACTGATGGTATATACGTTTCAAAGAAGTCAAATTCTCAAGAGTCCTCACAGGAAGTAACACAGGATACATATTACAGTCAATATTTTCAAGATGTTGCTGATGGATATATTCCAGAAACTACTCAGGAAACCTATTTTACAGATACTGATGCATACACATCTTCAGGTCAAAACCAGTCCAATGATATTGATTCTGGAACAAGTCAAATTCCTTGGGGAGGGCAAACGTCACAAACTGAAATCATTGTAGGAAATAATGGTCCAAACTATTTCTGGGGTGGTCTCTCTGGTTTTGCTTTTAGAACTTCTTCTTTTTGGAATAATTATTATGGAGATTCATTCCGTTTTGGATATGGTAATTTTTTCAATCCATTTTTCAACCCCTATCAGTCAAATTTTGGATTTTGGGGAAATCAATTCTTTAATCCTTTCATGAATCCATACAGTGCATATTCAAACTTTTATAGTCCTTATGGGTATGCGAATTATTGGAATGTTAATCAAAGATGGGGTAGAAACCGCTTCATGAATGGCTATAATAACCAGAATCTAAATGATAGAGATTTCGCCTCTACAGTAGCGAGAGTTAGATCAGGAAGAGGAGAAAAAAATTATGGGAATTCTTCTGATAGAAATAATAGAAATGATGATTCTAAAGAATCAAAATCTGATGATCGTGATGTGCAAAGAACAATTAATAGAATTAATGTTGGAAGGGGTGTAAATTCCATTGGAAGAGGCGTTAGTATTGGCTCAATTGGAACTAATCAATTGAGAGGAAATATTACCAGTAATTCCAGAGTAACAAATTCCAGAAATATTGGTTCTACATCAGGGATCACAGGATTCTATAGCTCAAATAGAAACCTTACCAAAGCTTTACAAGGAAGTAGTTCTGGACGTGTTTCATTATCTAGAAATTCTCTAGGGGCTAGAAATAATACTAAGACATCTTCACCTAGAACCGTTAGACCAATTAAGACAAGAAGACCTGTTGCTGTAAATAGACTCCCTGTTATAAAAAGAGCTAAACCAAAACAAATAAATCGCTCTAACACGACTTACAATCGTCCGAAAAAAAATAATACTACCCCTGCTAGATCTTATAATTCTACTCCTGCTAGATCCTACAATTCTACCCCTGCGAGATCATACAGCTCTAGCAGCAGTAGAGGTAGTAGTAGCGGTGCAAGTAGTGGCGGATCTGGAAGAAGTTCTTCTGGGGGACGTCGAAATTAATCCTAATAACTTTTTAAAATGCGATACCTTACCATACTTATTGGTAGTCTGCTAATGATGGAAATGTCTGTAGCACAGAATGTTAATGATGTAAACCGGTTTTTAACAACTGAGCTAAATGGCTCAGCACGTTACACTTCAATGGCGGGTGCATTTGGAGCACTAGGGGGTGATTTAACTGCATTGAGTTTTAATCCAGCCAGTTCTTCTGTTTTTTTAAATTCTGAATTCGGTGCCTCTGTGAATTATAAAAATAAACTCACAAAAGGAACTTACTTTGGAACTTCAACAAATAGAGAAAATGATGACCTTAGTTTAGATCATTTTGGAGCAGTCTTTGTCTTTAATAACAAGAATACCGAAAGCCCATGGTCTAGAGTTAGTGTGGGTATAAATCTTCACAAAATAGCTACTTACGATCAAAAAGCTTTTGTAAATGGTACTAATACAAATGGTATAGATCAATATTTTGAATATTATGCAGATGGGCTTGACTTTGAGAATCTTCCGATTTACGATGGTGAAACAGTCTCTGAAGTTTATAAAATTTTAGGAGATGAAAATGGCTTTGGGGCACAACAAGCTTTTTTAGGCTACCAAAGTTATATCGTGAATCCATTTAATTTTGAAAATGGAAATACAGAATATTATTCAAATGTTGATTATAATCAAGTAAATCACCAGCTGTCACTTAACAACGATGGATGGCATAGAAAAACAAGTTTTAATGTTAGCGGATTATACCGAAATATTTTTCATGTTGGTGTAAATATTAATAGCCATAATTTAAAATTTACTTCAATTCAAAATTTATTAGAAACCGGGCAGTCGCTCAAATCTGATACCTACGATATAGATTTTAAAAATACGCTACTAACACTTGGAGATGGCACCTCAGTTCAGATTGGTGGAATCCTAAGACTAAAGAATATTAGGTTTGGTGTAACATACGATAGTCCACAATGGCTCACTATGATTGATGAAACAACTCAAAGCATTGATACTTTTCATTTTGAAGAAAATTCTGTAGTAAATGAAATAATTGATCCAAATATTACAAATGTTTATGAACCTTATGATTTGAAAATCCCATCTAAAACCACACTAAGTTTTGCCTATATATTTGGTTCAAAAGGGATTATTTCTGCTGATTATAGTTCTCAAAATGCTGGAAATACTGTTTTGAGTGATCAGTATGGGAGCAATTATTTAAATACCGTTTCATCGAGAGTAAATTCAGAATTTGGTTCAATAAATACTTTAAAGGTAGGTGGAGAATATCGCATAAAAGATATTAGCTTCCGATCTGGAATACTCTCTAGAAATGGAGTATATAAAAATAGCACTACTAATGATATAGCGTTAACCCTTGGCCTGGGTCTAGATTTTGGGGCAAGTAACTTAAGTCTCTCATTAATAAATTTTGAACAGAACAAGCGGTTCGAACTCTTCTCTGAAGGTCTCACGGATGTTTATAATTTAACTCAAAAATTAACCCAAGTAAGTGTGAGTTATAACATCAAACTTTGATCAATTTAATAGTATTTTATTCCTCTATAAATTAAGTATATTTGTTGGCATCTTTATTAAACTATGAAAATCGAAAAAACAATAAACGAAACTAACTTTGAATTAGGAGAAGACCACTTTTCATTAAGTGCCATAACTCCCCTACTCGAAAATGCTTTTGACAAAAGTGATGCTCAAAAAATAGATATCATCCAAGACCATGTTAAAACCATACTCGAAACACTTGGGATGGATCTAAAAGATGACAGTCTTAAGGGAACACCCCTACGTGTTGCAAAAATGTTTGTCAATGAAATTTTTGGAGGACTAAATCCAGAGAATAAACCTAAAGCTTCTACTTTTAATAATTCTTATAAATATGGGGAAATGTTGGTGGAAAAAAACATTACCCTCTACTCTACTTGCGAACATCATTTACTTCCTATTGTAGGCAAAGCACATGTGGCTTATGTTTCAAACGGAACAGTTGTTGGGCTTTCAAAAATGAATCGTATTGTAGATTATTATGCTAAAAGGCCTCAGGTTCAAGAGCGTCTTACTCTCCAAATTGTTCAAGAATTGCAGGCTATTTTAGGAACAAAAGATGTGGCGTGTGTTATTGATGCGAAACATCTTTGTGTAAATTCAAGAGGAATTAGTGATACAGCTAGCAGTACTGTTACAAGCGAGTTCGGAGGTGTATTTAATACGGAAGAAAAAAAGAGAGATTTTTTAGATTATATAAAATTAGATACTACATTTTAGATGGACACTTCATTAGTGGTTTATAATTCATTAAGCGGAAAAAAAGAGCCTTTTAAATCTATTGACCCGCAACATGTTGGAATGTATGTTTGTGGACCTACTGTATATAGTAATGTTCATTTAGGGAATTGTAGAACTTTTATGTCCTTTGATTTAATCTATAGATATCTCCAGCATTTGGGGTATAAAGTTCGCTATGTAAGAAACATAACTGATGCTGGGCATTTAGAAAATGATGCTGATCAAGGGGAAGATAGAATTGCAAAAAAGGCACGTCTCGAGTCCATAGAACCAATGGAAGTTGTTCAGCGCTATACGGTAGATTTCAGAAATACAATGGCGCAATTTAATGCATTGCCTCCAAGTATTGAACCAACAGCTACGGGGCATATTGTGGAACAAATTGAACTCATTAAACAGATCATGGAAAAAGGGTTTGCTTATGAAATAAATGGTTCAGTATACTTTGATGTTATTGAGTTTAATAAAAAAACGCCATACGGGAAACTAAGTGGAAGAAATATTGAGGATCTAATCCATAACACAAGGACATTAGATGGTCAAAGTGATAAAAAAAATCCGCAAGATTTTGCACTTTGGAAAAAAGCTGAACCTGTTCATATCATGCGATGGCCTTCACCTTGGAGTGATGGTTTTCCTGGATGGCACCTTGAGTGTACTGCGATGAGCACTAAATATTTAGGGAAAACGTTTGATATCCACGGGGGTGGAATGGATTTGAAATTTCCACATCATGAATGCGAAATTGCACAATCTGAGTCTATACATGAAACTAGTCCAGTAAATTACTGGCTTCATGCTAATATGCTTACCTTAAACGGTAAGAAGATGGCAAAATCGACTGGAAATAATATTTTGCCAGAAGAAATGTTTACTGGTAAAAATTCTATTTTCAAGAAAGCCTTCTCCCCTATGGTTGTCAGGTTCTTTATGTTCCAAGCTCACTATAGAAGTATTGTAGATATAAGTGAAACTGCCTTAGAAGCCTCCAAAAAAGGGTTTAACCGTTTACTTGAAGGGATTACTAAAATGCCCTCATTAACATTGAGCGAAAACAGTACGGGATTTGACTTACAGCAATGGAAATCGAAGTGTTATGCAGCGATGAATGATGACTTTAATAGCCCTTTATTAATTGCGAATCTTTTTGATGCAGTAAAATATATCAACGCAATTGCAAATGGATTACAAAAAATTAGTTCAGAGGATTTAATTGAACTTTCTACTTTAATGAATGCTTTTTTCTTTGATGTACTAGGCTTAATGGCTTCTAAAAATAATACATCAAATGAAACAGATGAAAAGCTTGATGGAACACTTCAACTAATTATAGAGCTCAGAAATAAAGCTCGATTGAATAAAGATTTTGAGACTTCTGATTTAATCAGAGATTCATTATCTAAACTAAATATTCAAATTAACGATACCTCAGAAGGAACCTTATTTAAAATCAACTAAAATAAGCTCGTGAAGAGAATATTTATTATTCCCCTTGTGATACTAATTAAAGGCTATCAACACCTTATATCTCCTTTGTTACCTTCTAGTTGTAGATTTCAACCCACATGTTCCCAGTACACACTTGAAGCTTTAAAGAAATACGGTCTTTTTAAAGGAGGCTGGTTGGGAGTTAAACGTATTGTTAAATGCACACCATGGGGAGGCTCAGGATACGATCCAATTCCTTGAGTATTTATTTCTAATGGCATTGATTTTAATTATATTTACATAGATAAAACAGCACGTATATGTACTTCACAAAAATAGATTGGGCTCCAAGTGAAACACTCTTTAAAATTGGAAGTTTTGGAATTCATTATTATAGCTTAATGTTTATCATTGCTTTTGGTCTTGGTTATTATATGATGAAGAAAATTTATGATGAAGAAAAAATTCCATTAGAATATTTAGAATCATTATTTGTCTACATGATTATTTCTATTCTTTTAGGTGCACGCTTAGGAGATGTCCTTTTTTACAGCTGGGATTATTATCAAAACCATTTGATAGAAATTTTATTACCCATTCGAGATACTCCAACAGGCTATACTTTTACTGGTTTTAGAGGTCTGGCTAGTCATGGAGCTGTAGTTGGAACTCTTATTGGACTCTATTTATATAAACGAAAATTCACTCACAAACCGCTTCTATGGCTACTCGACAGAGTTACTGTTCCCATAGCAATTGGTGCCAGTTTTGTTAGGTTCGGGAATTTACTTTAACTCTGAAATCGTAGGTAAAGTACACCAATACAAACTTTGGTGTTGTCTTTTTAAACAGAGGAGAATCTTTACCAAGGCACCCAGCTCAATTATATGAAGCAATAGGATATATTATCCTATTTTTTATATTAAAACAAACCTATAAATCTGAATACAAAAACAAACCTGGATTTATGTTAGGATTGTTTTTCGTAGGTATGTTTGTAATACGTTTTCTTGTTGAATATATTAAAGAAAGTCAGGGAGGCTTTGAAGATCTTATACCCCTATTCTCAACCGGACAATGGCTTAGCATTCCATTTGTAGCAACTTGGAGGAATTCTTATGTTTAAGAGTTCAAAAACGACTCAAGATGAAGTTTAATTCTTTTTAAACAATTGGTTAATTTTTTTATTGTTTCAATAGCTGTAAAGAAGTTAAGAGAGCAATAAGTTATTTTCAATTACTTTAATATAACCCTTTAAATAAAGCTTTATGGAAGACCAAACATTAAACCTTTTAAAACACCCTGTTGGAACTTTTCAATGGAATGGAAACCCAAATTCAGAAGAAATTAAAAATGCGATTAAAGAGCTTGAACGATTTCCTGAAAAACTTAGAAAATCTTTAGCTGGTGTTACCAAGGAAACATTAAAAAATCGCTACCGCCCTGAGGGATGGACTATTGCTCAAGTCGTTCATCATCTTGCAGATAGCCATATGCATTCCTATTTGCGTTTTAAACATGCTATACTGGAAGATATTCCTTCAATTAAAGACTATAAGGAAGCAGATTGGGCAATGCTAGAAGATGCTTCTCATACAGATATCTCATGTAGTATCGATTTACTTACTGCACTTCATAAACGATGGATAGCCTTTTTAAATTCATGTTCAGAAGCACAGTTCTCAAGAACATATTTTCATCCTGAACGAGACAAACATTATCCTTTACACACTACTATATTATTATATGCCTGGCATGGAATTCATCATATAGCTCACATTGAAAATGCTAAAAGGAAAGGATATTAACTAAAAAAGCCAAATCAAAATGATTTGGCTTTTTTAGTTAATTAAGATGCTACTTAATTTTCCTTTAAAACCTTTTTATTTTGAGTATCATACATTACAGGTGTTGCAATGAATACAGAAGAATAAGTACCTACAATCACTCCAATAATTAATGCAAACATAAACCCTCTAATCGATTCACCACCAAAGATAAATATAGAGAGAAGTACGATTAAGGTTGTTAAAGAAGTGTTTAAAGTTCTACTTAAAGTGCTATTTAATGCTGCATTAACAGTGATGTCAAATTCCCATTTAGTATGCTCCCCTATGTATTCTCTAATACGGTCAAACACAACTACGGTGTCATTTAATGAATATCCAATCACTGTCAGAATGGCCGCAATAAAAGCTTGATTAATCTCCATACTAAAAGGCATAAAAGTGTATGTTACTGAGAAAATACCTAACACTATTAATACATCATGGAATACAGCTGCAACTGCTCCAAGTGAAAATTGCCATTTCTGAAATCTTAAAAGAATATATAAAAACACTACGATCAATGATCCAATAACAGCTAAAAATGAGTTTTTCTTGATATCATCAGCAATGGTTGGACCAACTTTTATAGAAGACATAATTCCAATTTGTTTTTCTGAACTTCCATTAACAAAATTTTGATAAGTAGTTCCTTCGGGAAAATATGATTGTAATGCATCAAAAAGTTTGTTTTGAATTTCCTCATCAACAGCAATACCTTCTACATCAACTTTATATTTAGTTGTAATTTTCAATTGATTGTCTTCTCCAAATGTTTTAGCCTCAGCACTACCAAACTCGTTTGATAAAATACCTCCAATTTCAGTTGGACTTACGGACTTGTCAAAACGAACGGTATATGATCTGCCTCCCACAAAATCAACCCCTTGATTTAATCCTTGAAAGCTCAAGGAAGCTAAACTTATAAGTATTAAAATAGAAGAAACTATATAAGCTACTTTTCTACGTTGTAAGAATGAAATTTTAATGTTTGATAATAATCCTTTCGTAGCTTTTGTTGAGAAAGAAACCTCCTTACCTTTTTCATTTCTTGAATCAAGTAGAATACGAGTAATAAAAATTGCAGTAAACAATGAAGTTCCAATACCTATTAATAAAGTGGTTGCAAATCCTTTAATTGGCCCTGTCCCAAAAATAAATAAGATTAAAGCAGTAAGACCCGTTGTAATATTGGCGTCTAAAATTGAAGAAAGAGCGTTATTAAAACCATCAGCAATAGCCTTACGAATTCCTTTTCCTTTACCTAATTCTTCACGAATACGTTCAAAAATAAGAACATTAGCATCCACCGAAATACCAATAGTCAGTACAACACCTGCAATCCCAGGAAGTGTAAGGACAGCACCAAGGCCTGCTAAGATTCCAAAAATTAGAAGAATATTTAATACCAGCGCTATATCCGCATAAATTCCAGAGCTTCCATAATAGAACACCATCCATAATAAAACGAATATAAGGGCTATAACAAATGAGTTGATTCCCGCTTCAATTGCCTCTTTTCCAAGGGAAGGTCCAACTATCTCAGATTGTATTATTTCTGCTGAAGCAGGAAGCTTACCAGCCCGCAATACATTTGCTAAGTCAATTGCCTCATTAAGAGTAAAACTACCTGTAATTTCAGAACGTCCTCCTGAAATTGCACCACTTGATACTCCAGGAGCAGAATAAACAATATTATCTAGAACAATTGCAATGTTACTAGCTTCCTTAAATGCTTTTCCAGTCATATTTTCCCAAATTCTTGCTCCTCTGGAATCCATTTGCATTGAAACAGCAGCATTTCCAACTTGATCAAATGTTTGTAAAGCATCAACAACAACACCACCACTTAAAGGGGCCTTATTGTCACGATTTGATTTTAATGCATATAATTCAACAACATCACTATCTGCTATAGGTTTTCCCCATGCAAAACGAATATACCTGTATTCAGAGGGTAATAATTTACGAACATCGGATTGATTTAAATACTCTAGTATTAAATCACTGTCGCGCAAAGAAAATTGTGCTAAGACTGGACCTCCCTGAAAACCCTGTCCAACGATTCGGTCTAAAATCGGATTTGATGATGAAAGGATTGAATCTTGAGGTGAAACATCCGCTAATAAATCTTCAATTTTTGAAATATCATCTTTCTCATCGGAAGTCTTATTTGATGCTTTAACCTGAGATTTCAAAAGGTTATTTGCCTCAATCAAGAAGTTTAGTAATTGATCGTTTTTATAGGTTTCCCAAAATTCTAATTGAGCTGTACTTTGTAATAAATTTTGAACACGATCTACATCTTTTGCACCAGGTAATTCAACAAGAATTCTTCCTGATGTCCCTAAACGCTGAATATTAGGTTGTGTAACACCAAACTTATCAATACGCTTTCTCAATACCTCAAAAGCAGAAACAATTGATTCATCAATTTTTCTACGAACCACAACCTGGGTTTCTTGATCGGTCATTTCAAAATTAATTTCATCGCTTAGTGTACGATTAGCGAATATATCTGGTGATGCTAATTTTTCCCCACTTTTAACAACATCAAAAGATTTGAAAAATGAATCAATATATGGCTCGTCAGAAGATTTCTGAAGAATATCAGCTTCATCTAAAGCTTTATTAAAAATTGGATTTCGCGTATTTTCTGCTAGACCACTTAAGATATCACGAATAGAAATTTGAAGAATAACATTAATTCCTCCTTTAAGGTCAAGTCCTTTATTAAGCTCTTTATCTTTGGCGTCATTATATGAAGTAAACCCGTACAATGAATTATTCCCAATGGAATCTAAGTAAGAATTTGCTTTTTGGTCACGAACCTCTAAATAGTTAAGAACATCATCAGAAACCGTTTGCATTGCATAGGTTTCAGCTTGTTTTTCTACATTACTTGTAATAAATGTAAACGAGAGTTGGTAAATACTTACTAGCGCAAATAAGATACCGAAAACTCTGATGAGAGAATTATTTTGCATTTCAATTATAGTTTAAGCTTAATTAAGGCGAGCAAATATAGGATTAAACCTAAGAATTGACAACTCAAAGGCCGATTAATGAGTGGGATTGGATTTGGAAATTATAGATTATCGCTTAATGCAGCATTCATAGCCATGATTTTTTCTGCACTATCCTGCATTTTTTGTTTTTCGTCAGCATTTAAATGAACGTCTACAATTGACTCGACACCATTTGCACCAATAATACAAGGAACACCAATACAAATGTTATTCAAATCATATTCTCCTTCTAAAAAAACAGAACATGGAATCATTCGTTTTTGATCACTTAATATACTGTCAACTAAATAGGCCACAGAAGCACCGGGAGCATACCATGCCGAAGTGCCTAACAATTTTGTTAATGTAGCACCCCCAACCATGGTATCAGCAGCAACTTTATCTAAAGTTTTTGAATCTAAATAGTGTGAAACAGGTGCTCCATTATAACTTGCAATTCTTGTTAAAGGAATCATAGTTGTGTCACCATGACCTCCAATAACCATTCCTTGAATATCATTTGCAGGCTTGTCTAATGCCATTGATAAATAGGTCTTGAAACGAGAACTATCTAAAGCCCCACCCATTCCTATAATTCTGTTTTTGGGAAGTCCTGTCGATTTAAGAGTCAAATAGGTCATAGTATCCATTGGATTAGAGACTACTACAATAATGGTATTTGGTGAATGGGTTAATACATTTTCAGAAACACTTTTTACAATTCCTGCATTAATACCTATTAACTCTTCACGAGTCATTCCTGGTTTACGTGGAATTCCAGAGGTTATCACTACCACATTACTTCCTGCTGTAGCACTATAATCGTTTGTGACGCCTATAATTGAAGTATTAAATCCAAGTGTAGTTGCCGTTTGCGATAAATCTAACGCTTTACCTTCTGCAAAACCTTCTTTAATATCTAACAACACAACTTTACTCGCTATTCTTTTTTGAGCAATATATTCAGCACAAGAAGCGCCAACATTTCCAGCACCTATAATCGTAACTTTCATTTTTTATTTTTTTATTTAAAAAAATAGTCTTCTTTATGAAACATAAAAAAGGCTATTTTCTTATTTAGTATTAAACATCAATATTTGCATAAATTGCATTCTTTTCAATAAACTCTCTTCGAGGTGGCACTTCATCTCCCATTAACATTGAGAAAACACGATCAGCTTCTCCACCGTTATCTATTGTAATTCTACGCATGGTTCGCTCTTCAGGATTCATTGTGGTATCCCAAAGCTGTCCAGCATTCATTTCTCCCAAACCTTTGTATCGTTGTACAGATGAACCTTGACCAAACTCTTGCATTAAACGATCACGCTGATCGTCATTCCATGCATAATCTTTTTTCTGCCCTTTTTTAACTAGATATAAAGGTGGAGTTGCAATATATATATACCCAGCTTCAATTAATTCTCGCATATAGCGGAAAAAGAAAGTTAAAATTAATGTAGAAATATGACTTCCATCAACATCGGCATCACACATAATCACCACTTTGTGGTAACGAAGTTTTTCTAGATTTAATGCTTTACTATCCTCCTCAGTTCCGATTGTTACGCCTAGGGCAGTATATATATTTCTGATTTCCTCATTTTCAAAAACTTTGTGCTGCATTGCTTTTTCAACATTCAAAATCTTACCTCTTAGCGGTAAAATAGCTTGAAAATTACGATCACGCCCTTGTTTTGCAGTTCCTCCTGCAGAATCTCCCTCTACAAGAAAAACTTCACAAAGTGCTGGATCTTGCTCTGAACAATCAGAAAGTTTTCCAGGAAGTCCACCACCACTCATTACAGTTTTACGCTGCACCATTTCACGTGCTTTTTTAGCAGCATGACGAGCTTGAGCAGCTAACATCACTTTCTGAACTATAATTTTAGCATCATTTGGATTTTCTTCCAAATAGTTTTCAAGCATTTCAGAAACAGCCTGAGAAACTGCAGAGGTAACTTCTCGGTTTCCTAATTTAGTTTTTGTCTGACCTTCAAATTGAGGTTCACCAACTTTTACAGAAATGATAGCAGTTAGTCCTTCTCTAAAATCATCTCCAGCTATTTCAAATTTAAGTTTATCTAATAAGCCTGAACTATCGGCATATTTTTTAAGTGTAGTGGTTAACCCTCTTCTAAAACCAGAAAGGTGTGTTCCACCCTCATGAGTGTTAATGTTATTAACATAGGAGTGTAGATTTTCAGAAAAAGAGGTGTTGTAAATCATAGCAACTTCGACAGGAACACCATTTTTTTCTCCTTCCATTGAAATGACATCTCCAATTATAGCTTCACGTGTTTCATCTAGAAAATGAATAAATTCCACTAAACCTTTTTCTGACAAGAAGGTGTCAGATTTTATTTCTCCATTTTCATCAGTTTCGCGACGATCATTAATCGTTATCGTAATTCCCTTGTTTAAGTATGCTAATTCGCGCATTCTAAGGGATAAAGTATCGTAGTTATATTCTCTAGTTAGTTTGAAAATTTCTGCATCAGGTCGAAAGGTAACGACAGTTCCTTTTTCGTTAGTAGTACCAATACTTTTTACAGGTTCTAGTGGTTTTCCTCTTTCATAGTTCTGTTCCCATATTTTACCGTCAACATAAACTGTAGCGGTAAGGCTTTCTGAAAGTGCATTTACACAAGATACACCAACACCGTGAAGCCCTCCTGAAACTTTATAAGAATCTTTATCAAATTTTCCTCCAGCACCAATTTTAGTCATTACAACTTCTAGGGCAGATACACCTTCTTTTTTATGTATTCCAACCGGAATACCACGACCATTATCTTTAGTGGTAACAGAGTTATCTTCATTAATTGTTACCGTAATTTCATCACAATGACCCGCAAGGGCTTCATCAATTGAATTATCAACAACTTCATATACTAGATGATGAAGTCCACGAACTCCTATATCTCCAATATACATAGAGGGACGCATACGAACATGCTCCATTCCTTCCAGTGCTTGAATACTATCTGCTGAATACTGTTTATTTTGATTTTCCTCACTCATATTTGGATCATTTTAAGCCATATTTAGGCGTATAACAAATATACTTATTTGAATGCTCAAATCACAGCTAAGACCCTATCAATAGTAATGAAGTTATCAACATATCATAGTGTAAAAAACATACTTTTTAAATGATAATAATAGATTTATTTGTAACCTTTTTCGTGGACTTTAGCAACTGCTCGTCCACTGGGATCATTTTGATTTTGGAAAGCTTCATCCCAGGCTAAAGCAACAGGAGTACTACAAGCTACTGATGGAACAGATGGAACGCTTAATGCTGCGGCATCACTTGGAAAATGAGATTCAAAAATAGAACGATAAAAAAACTCTTCTTTGTTTTGAGGAGTTTGAACTGGAAAACGAAAATGAGCATTATCCATCTGTTCATCCGTAACTTTTTCTCCCACAACTTTCTTTAGATTATCTATCCAACTATAACCAACTCCATCAGAAAATTGTTCCTTTTGACGCCAAACAACACTCTTTGGAAGATAATCCTCAAATGCTTTTCTAAGCACCCATTTCTCCATACGATCACCTGAGATCATCTTATCCTTTGGATTGATTCGCATAGCTACTTCAATAAATTCCTTATCTAAAAATGGAACACGTCCTTCAATACCCCATGCTGCCAATGATTTATTAGCACGCAAACAATCATATTGATGTAGTTTTTCTAATTTTCTAACAGTTTCTTCATGGAATTCTTTCGCATTTGGGGCTTTATGAAAATATAAATATCCTCCAAAAAGTTCATCAGCTCCTTCGCCAGATAGAACCATTTTAATTCCCAAAGCCTTAATTGCACGTGCCATTAAAAACATGGGAGTAGAAGCTCTTATTGTGGTAATATCATATGTTTCAAGATGATAAATCACTTCTCTTATAGCGTCTAAACCTTCTTGAATAGTAAATTTAATTTCATGATGAACCGTGCCTATGTGCTCTGCTACTTTTTGAGCAGCAGCAAGATCGGGGGAGCCCTCTAATCCTACTGAAAAAGAATGTAATTGGGGCCACCAAGCCGATTGTGTATCACCTGACTCAACACGTTTGGCTGCAAATTTTTTAGCTAATGCTGAAGTGATTGAAGAATCTAAGCCCCCAGAAAGTAAAACACCATAAGGTACATCACTCATTAACTGACGGTGAACAGCATCCGTCAAAGCATCATGAAGCTCTTCTATAGAAGTAGAGTTGTCCTTAACGGCTTCATAGGTATCCCATTCAGGATGGTACCATTTTGTTGGAGCCTCATCCTTGCTATGAAGATAATGACCTGGAGGAAATAACTCTATTCTCGAACAAATACCCTCTAATGCTTTTAATTCAGAAGCAACAAAAAAGGTTCCATTCCCATCCCATCCCATATAAAGTGGAATTATGCCCATATGGTCACGTGCTATAAAGTATTCGTCTTTTTCTTGGTCATAGATAGCAAAAGCGAAAATTCCATTTAATTTATTTACAAAACTTTTTCCTTCTTTTTCATATAAAGCAAGTATTACCTCACAATCAGATTTTGTTTTGAACCCATAACTAGCCTCATAAGGTTTCCTCAACTCACTATGGTTATATATTTCACCGTTAGCAGCTAAAATCAAATTATTTGAGGGACTTATTAAAGGTTGTTTTCCTGAAGTAGGATCTACTATAGCAAGGCGCTCATGACCTAAAATTGCAGTTTCACAATCATAAATTCCACTCCAATCCGGACCACGGTGCCTAAGACGTTTAGACATTTCTAATATTTGAGGCCTTACCTCGTTTGACGGCTGCTTTAAATCAAAAGCACATACAATACCACACATAGTTATAAATTTTTACCAAATATATACTTTTAGGTTAAAATATTTACAATAAAAGTATTTTTGATAAACATATGTAATAAAAAAAAGCTAATTAGTGTGAATTAATTAGCTTTTTTAATATTATAAGTTTGTTTTGTGAAATATATTAATGGATTCTATTACTGTAAACCACATTACCATTAAGTATGGTAGCAACCACACGTGTTTTAAGAATACGCTTTTCATTAACATCTAAAATATCTCTATCCAGAATTATGAAGTCTGCAAATTTACCTACTTCAATAGAACCCTTTTCGGACTCTTCAAAGTTGGCGTAGGCTCCCCATATTGTCATTCCTTTGAGGGCATCCATTCTAGATAGTTTATTTTGAGAAAGAAATCCTCCTTCTGGAAATTGATTACTATCTTTTCTTGCTATTGCAGCATAAAAAGTATTTAAAGGACTTACCTCTTCAACTGGAAAATCAGTCCCTAAGGCAATTCTTCCTGAGCGATTAAGTAAATCATTGTAAGCATAAGCGCCTAACAATCGATTTGCTCCTAAGCGTTCTTCTGCCCAATACATATCGCTTGTTGCGTGTGTTGGTTGTATTGATGGAATAATCTTACGGTTAAACAATTTTATATCGACTGTATCAATTATTTGAGCATGTTCGATTCGCCATCTTGGATCATCAGAAAATACTAAAGCTTTTTTATAGGCATCTAAAACTGCTTTATTAGCATCATCCCCAATAGCATGAGTGTTCATTTGAAAAGGACTTGCTGCTAACCTGTAAGCTAATTTTTGTATTGAATCTTTAGAGGTTATAAAGATACCTTTATGAGATTTTAAATCACTGTAAGGATTTTTTAATGCAGCACCTCGAGAGCCAAGAGCACCATCCGCATATACTTTGAAAGAACGCACATTTAACATATTGGTTTTTAATGGACCTGTTTTAAGAAAATAGTCCAAATTTTCTTCTGTATTAGAAATCATGGCATAGACTCGCATATTTAAAAGACCTGCTGTCTGCAAGCTGTCTATTAACATTATATCGTCTTTCTGCATTCCTGCGACTGAAACTGTGGTTAAACCATTTTCAAAGCCAATTTGTGCCGCATCATTAAGAGCTTTAATTTTATCTATTTGGTTGGGCTCAGGCAAAATAGCTTGAACAAGTTTCATAGGAGCATCTACAAGTACACCAGTCAAATTTCCATTTTCAATAATAATTGAACCGCCTTCTACTTTAGTTTCAACAGTTATGCCAGCCAAGTCTAACGCCTTTTGATTTACGAGCATCGCATGTCCATCAATCCTCCTTAAAGCAACTGGTATATTTGGAAATAATACATCTATTTGTTTTTTTGAGGGAAGTCTTTTGACTTCCCAATCATTTTGATCCCATCCCCTTCCAATAACTGAATTAGGTTCTGTATCTTTAGTTGCAGCTTTAATTCGCTCAATAACCTCTTCAAAGCTTTTAGTTCCTTTTAAATCTATTTGCTGTAAGCTAAGTCCCAATCCCAAGAAATGGCAGTGAGAATCAATAAAGCCAGGATATATTGGGAGTTGATTTAGATTAAGTACTTTTCTAGCACTATACTTTTCCAACAAGTCTTCACCACCGACTGCTATAAACTTTCCATCATCTACTACAAAAGCCGATACTCTACCTAATTGATCAGACATAGTATATACGGATGCATTATGTACCAATAAATCAACTTTATTTTGACATGAGGTCATAAATATGATTAACAAAATAGAAACAAAAACTAAAATATTAGTTTTTAAAACTTTTAAAGAAAAAAATATATTCATAATAACTTATAAAATTATCAAAAATTCAATGCGAATATAATGAAAATCAATTATTGAAACTAAAATATTTTTACACTAAAAAAAGAAAAAAATCAATATTGGAAATCGAATTTATAAGTCACTCCTCCCAAAATAAGAAATGGAGGCTCCTGAAAGTACGCCCAGCGTCCATGAGGCCCTTTTGAATTTATCTTTATTTTTGCGAAGACATCAAACTGCTCAGTTAGTTTAACCGATAGATGAGATGTAGTACTGATAAAAATAGGTACTACTTGTTCTCGAAACGTTACACTTTCTGCTTGCTGACCTAGAAAAATTGGTCGGTATGCAACAGCTCGATCACCTATCATAGAGCCCTGAAAAGAAAAAGTAACTAGGTCTTTCCACTTAAACTGACCCTCCCAATTCATTTCTATAGAAGGAATATTCCATAAAGGCTGTAAATCATTACTCTCAAAATGGCGATAAAGTGTTTCAAAACGAATAAAGTTATTTTTAGCTAAGTCTACTCTTAGGGAAGCCCTAAAGCCATAAATATTAAGATTTGAATACTTATTTTCAAAAGCATTTGAGAGGCTATATGAATTTTTACTATTATCAAAGTCAAACGGAAGACGCTCAAAAAGGACGAAATTTTCAATTTGATCATATAACAATCCAAAATCAAAATTCAAAACAGATGCTAGACTAGAGCGAACTCCTAATTCAGAATTGTATTTATTAAAAGTAGGCTTTAAAGTTGTAGAGGGAGCTAAATATGGATTCAATTGAGATAATGATTGGTAACTATTTAAAGTGATTCCTCCATTAGCAGTAAAATACGGAATGATTACTGCGTCGTTTTTATGAAAAAAGATTTCTACTTCCGGATAGTACAATAATGAATTTGACAGATCAGTTGTTCCCTGAACATAGCTTACTCCTGCTCCTATTTTTAGTTTTAAATCACTACTCCTGTTTTGCCAAAACAATCGAAAAGAGCCTAATCCCATGACGTTTTCTTGAACAATTCCATCATAATATGATTTATTAAAAATAGTGCTTATTCCAATAATAGATGTCGATGCCGTAATTTCTCCTTCACCAAGTGGTATCTCAAAATCAGTATTTAATGCTACTTGCTGTTCAGAAGTCTTAAAGTTATCAGTGGTAATATTTGCCTGAAACTCCATATCCTTAACCACATAATCATACCAATCCCAATGGGTTCTTAATTTAAAAAAATTACGCTTTACAGAAGGATCAAGAAAATTAATTATTTGAGAATCCCACTCTTTATTATATAATCCATAATAATTATTTTTTGCTCCTATTAATTGCATAGAACTATTTACACTATAATTATTACTTCTTAGATTGTGATGAAGACCAAAACGATTATAGTTTTGGTTGCTTTGCAATAGTGTATTACTTATATCAGAGTCAAATCCGTCTCTATATAGCTTTAAACCAAAGCTTTGTTTTCGATCTATTGCTATCACACTGGAAACATCCAAATACAGTTGATTCTTTAGTCCGATACCTCCACTGAAAAAAGTATTATATGGAGTAGTTGATGAACGTCGCTGAAGCTTCAAAGGAGTTGCTTTATTTGGAACAAAAGTTGAAATTACTGGTATTGTTTTAATGAAAAAATCTAAAATCTTTTTATCACTCACTAATGTATCAGGCACTATTAGTTTAGGATTAATCATAAAAGCATCCAAAAGACTTGGCGTGTAAGATTTCATAACTAACACCTTTTGAGTTCCTATTTCATTCTTTTCTTGCGCGTAGATTTTAATCCCAAAAAGCATCGTAAAAAATAATCCAAAATATAAAACTTTACTAATCATTTTGATTTTGATTTATGGAACGATTCTCTTTTGCGGTAGCAGCTCTATAAGTGACAAGTAAACTTTCAGCTTCCTCAATAATAAAGGGGAATACTATAAAATTTTCAATAATAGACTCTAAAACAAAACTAGCCTGAAAAGGGTCATCCAACTCATAATAATTTTTTGCAAGGAGCAACAAAGCTTTTGCATTCCAATCACCTAGCTGTCCACTAGAAACTGAAATTCTTTCGATAATCAAATTAGAATCTTTATACTTTTTAAAGCTATGTAAACGCTCAGCTTTAAAATAAAGCGCTTCAGCAGCTATATTTTTTTGAGAACTATTTTCTAAACTTTCATATGCACTTGACGCTGTTAAAGTGTCGTTTAATTTTAAAGCTGAGCGAGCTCTAAATTTTAAAGCATCCCATTTCAATCCTTCCTCCAGTCTATTAAATCTTAACACTTCTTCTGAAAGTAATAGAGATTTTTCAAATTTATTTGCGACAAAATATCCTTGCATTAAATTTAGTGTGGCAAAACGTTTATTTCCTTCAAAAGAAGCAATCTCATAAAGATTTTCAAGGTATGGAAGTGCTTCTTTCGATAAGGCTTCTTTTTTCAATAAAGTCACAATCCGAACCAACGCTTTTTCAGTATAACTTGACAACTCTTGTTCTACTAAAGACTCATAAAATGGTAATGCTTCTTCAAATTCTTCTTTCTCAAAATAAATTTCAGCAAGATAATATGCTGCCGGATTTCCATAAACCCCTTGAGAATAGGTTTCTAAATATTCCTTTAAAAGTTTTTTAGCACTATTTTTATTTCCCTCGAGAAATTGTTTCTCTGCAGCAGTAAACGCAGTTTTTTCCAATTCAATATCAGAAAATGTATTTAAACCTTCCGATTTAATCCACTTTGTGAAGGCACCAACTTCAGCTTGATCAACTGAAATTTCTCTTAAAGTTCTTACCGCCTGTTGAGCAACTGGATCAAGTCTATATTTTATGGCTACATTTTCTAAAACAAACTTAGCCTCATTATAGTTTTCATTGTTATATAATATCAAGCCTTTATTGAGTAAAGCTCTTGGTACATAGGGACTATTTTGATACCTCCCTAGTAAATCTTCATAGGTTGCTATAGCCTTTATTGAATTTCTTTCGCGACTGTAACTTGAAGCTAATTCAAATAATGCATCATCTACTAGCGGGTCTTTTTCATACTCTGTCACCAAAACTAAAAGTGTTTCTATCTTTTTTGGGTTACGATCCACAAAACCATAACTAATTGCTTTTTGAAATAGAGCATATGCTGCTCTTGAGGGGCTCAACGCTATGGCAGTATTATAATGCTCCATAGCTGGCCAATATTGTTTTAACGCAAATTGACAATCCCCCATTCTTAAAAAAGTATCAAGTTGATAAGATATGTCAAAAGAATTATTTGTTTCATTAAACGCTTCAAAAGACCTTAAGGCATAATCATATTCTCCTAATTTAAAATAAATGTATGCAATGTCATAACTTAATCTTTTGGAGGTTGAAATCTGTTCTTGCTCAGGATGTTTTTTAAACTTTTTAAAGGCTTCCAGTGCATCATCAAATTGATTACGCTGATAATCTGATCGTCCTAACCAATAAAGACTATAAGATTCTAATAACTGATTCTCATTTATTTTTAGGGCTTTTTTAAAATAACCGCTACTAATTGAATACCTCCCTCTTTTAAAGTCTTCTATTGCCTTAAGAACAAGAACACTTTGAAGGGTAACATTGTTTTTATATCTATTTGTTTCCTCTAAAATTTCTAAAGCAGCTTCATAATTTCCGTTTTTAGTGTATGAATTAATCAATAGCTCCTCAATTAAGTCCGCTTGTTCGTTTTTAGGAAACTCTTCTAAAAAATCAACTAAGACCATAGGAGGCTCTCTGTAGGGATTTCCAATCTCATAAGTTAGCTTTGCATAATTTAAAAAAGCATCTTCTTTAATGATTAAATCAAAATCCATTTGAGATGCACTTTTAAAAGCATTTTGTGCTGCAGCTTTTTGATTGGTTTTTAAATAACAATCCGCTAAATAGTAATAGGCATTTTGAGCTAAGGAATTCTTTTTGCCAATTATCTTATTAAATTGACCAATGGCTTTATTGTAGTTCTCATTTTTATAGTAAGCAAATCCTAATTGATAAAAATCAGAATTTTCCCAAGTACCTTTTTTTCCTTTATAAGCTTCCAAATAAGGGATAGCTTCCACAAAAGAGTCAAGATTGAAATAGCTTTCACCGATAATTTTTGAAATTTCCGAAACCTCTCCTGAAGTATTGTTTTCAAATATCGGCCTACCCAAAGTTATTGCTTGTTCAAAACGCCCTAGCCTAAAGTTCATGTCTGCTTGAAAATAATATAAATTCTCTTTTTGAGCTTTATTTGAAATATAACTAAATTGAGATGTAGCTTCATCAAAATCTTCTAATTGATAAGCAATGTGACCCAAATAATAATGAGCATCTGATTCATATACTTTATTTTCCTTTGCCCTTTCTAGGTATTGCTTGGCCTGTTTATATTTTTTAGCAGAAAACAATGTATAGCCCTTATTGAAATTATATTCATTAATACTTGCCTTGGGTACTTGATTTTCAGACACGCGAGAAAACCATTTTAAAGCATAGCGATACTTTTCATTATTAAAGTAATAATTTGCTACATCAAAATTTATGGAAGTAGCTTCTATTGAATTTGGAAATTCTTTCTTGAATTGAACTAACATTTTTTCTGCTCCCACATAATTTAACCTAAGGGCATTAGATAGAATATTAAAATCAACCTTTTGTTGAATCTTTTTGGAGGCAAAAGCATCTTCAAAAAAAATATTAGACTGCCAAGAAGCAGGGAAATATCCTAATCCAAAAAAATGATTCCCATTTTCTGGAAGTCTTTGTGAATCATATAATTGACCTGCCAACAAAGCAGGAAGAAAAAGAAGAACGATCCTCGTAACACGAAATATTTTAATAAAATAAATCATTGTATTAAAGATATAAGAATCATTCTATTTGACTGGTGCATAAAGCATTTGAAAAGGTGTATTTTATTAACAATGTATTAATGAATAAATCAAAAAACATACCTTTATAAGAAATCTACTTTCACTATGCAAAATGCAATTGTCACTTTAGACAACGCCACAATAATTAATGAAAATAATGTAATTTTTTCATCAATTAACTTTAAGGTTAATGCAGGAGAATTTATTTTTTTAATTGGAAAAACTGGTACTGGAAAAAGCAGTTTATTAAAAGTTTTATATGGTGATTTAAATATAGAAACTGGTAAAGGATCAATAGTAGGGTTTGATTTAACAGAACTTAAAGACAAACAAATCCCATTGTTAAGAAGAAAAATCGGAGTTGTTTTTCAAGATTTTAAATTATTGCCTGATCGAACTATTTTTGAAAATCTATCATTTGTCTTAAAAGCAACAGGATGGAAAGAGAAAAGTAAAATAAAAGTCAGGGTAATAGAAGTATTAAATCTTGTAAATATTCCTCCAGAAACACAAAAATATCCTTTTGAATTATCAGGAGGTGAACAACAACGCGTTGCAATAGCAAGAGCATTATTAAATAAACCTGAATTAATAATAGCAGATGAACCAACTGGAAACCTTGACCCTGAAACAAGTCAAGAAATAATGCAGCTTTTCAGAAAACTTCATTCAGAGGGCATTAGTATAATTATGGCCACCCATGACTATAACATGATAGTGAAATTTCCAGGTAAAATCTATCAATGTGACAGAGGGAATTTAAACGAAGTCATTCCTAAAAAATAAGAACATACACCCTCTTAATTTTGGTGCTTAAGTTTGTTAACCCTTTTGATTTTGACGTTTACGTTCGTTTTCATCTAGAAAAACTTTTCGTAATCTAAGAGATTGAGGAGTTACCTCTACATATTCATCTTTCTGAATATATTCCAGTGCCTCTTCAAGAGAAAACTTAATTGGTGGTGCTAACTTCACCTTGTCATCAGTTCCAGAAGAACGGACGTTTGATAGTTTTTTAGTCTTTGTGACATTTACCACCAAATCATCTTGGCGGCTATTTTCACCAATTACTTGTCCTGAATAGATAGCTTCATTAGAAGAAACAAAGAATTTACCCCGATCTTGTAACTTATCTAAAGAATAAGGAATGGCTGAACCTCGTTCCATTGAAATAAGCGAGCCATTAATTCTTCCAGGAATTTCTCCTTTATATGGACTAAATTCTACAAAACGATGATTCATAATTGCCTCACCTGCAGTTGCTGTAAGCAATTGATTTCTCAATCCAATAATTCCTCGCGAAGGAATTTTAAATTCACAAATCATTCGAGAGCCTTTAGGATTCATACTTACCATTTCACCTTTTCTCAATGATACCATTTCAATTGCTTTTCCAGAAACATCTTCCGGTAAATCAATTGTAAGTTCTTCCATTGGTTCCATTTTTTTACCGTCAACTTCTTTTATAATAACTTGAGGTTGGCCAATTTGTAACTCATAACCCTCACGTCTCATTGTTTCGATAAGAACAGACAGGTGAAGAACACCTCGTCCAAATACAATAAATTTATCAGAGCTATCTGTTGAATCCAAACGCATAGCTAAATTTTTCTCTAACTCCTTATTGAGACGATCTCGAATATGTCGAGAGGTGACTAGTTTTCCTTCTTGTCCAAAAAATGGAGAATCATTAATAGTGAAAAGCATGCTCATGGTAGGCTCATCAATAGCAATAGATGGTAATGCTTCTGGATTTTCAATATCAGCAATCGTATCACCAATTTCAAACCCTTCAATTCCAATAATAGCACATAGATCACCCGATTGAACACTGTCAACTTTCTTACGCCCTAACCCATCAAATAAATGTAATTCTTTAATACGGGAAATCGTTATTGTACCATCAGATTTCATTAAATTAACACGCATGTTACTTTCTAATAGTCCACGTTGCAATCTACCTATAGCAATTCTACCTGTAAACGAAGAATAGTCTAAGGAGGTAATTAACATTTGGGTATTTCCCTCTTTAATTACTGGACTTGGAACATGTTCCAAAACCATATCCAGTAATGGAGATACAGAATCTGTTTGTTTGTTCCAATCCAAACTCATCCAATTATTTTTTGCAGATCCATAAACAGTTGGAAAATCTAACTGCCACTCTTCTGCCTCTAACTCAAACATTAGGTCAAAAACAGCTTCATGAACTAATTCTGGAGTACAATTTTCTTTATCTACCTTATTGATAACTACAATAGGCTTTAACTTTAGATCAATTGCCTTTTTAAGTACAAATCTAGTTTGTGGCATTGGGCCTTCAAAAGCGTCTACAAGAAGCAAAACGCCATCAGCCATGTTTAATACTCGTTCAACTTCACCACCAAAATCAGCGTGACCAGGGGTGTCAATGATATTTATCTTTACATCTTTATATTCAACAGCAACATTTTTAGAAAGAATGGTTATTCCACGTTCTCTTTCTAAATCGTTATTATCTAGAATAAGATCACCTGTAGATTCGTTGCTTCGGAAAAGATTACAATGATGAAGAATTTTATCAACTAGAGTTGTTTTTCCGTGGTCAACGTGTGCGATAATCGCGATATTTTTGATAGCTGTCATAGCATTTTTTAAGCGTTTGCAAATATATTATTTATTATAACGGGACCAGCTATGAGAATGGATTATTAATTGAGTGTAAAGCTTCAAAAAAATAAAGAGTATATCTTCAACAAACCCTTATCATTATTGACTAAAATAGATCTCAAAATAAGATGATTTAAAGTTATTTAAAATATGAGATGTTGAAACAAGTTTCAAATTCAATCTAAATATGCTTTTATTAAGACTAAAACAATGAAAATCATTATATAAAAATAAAACAGATAGGTTTGACGCAATCTTTGTAAATTCGCAACATAAATAGTTCATTGAAAATTCATGGGGTCGACTGGTTTTGACAGCAGGATGCATGAAAAGGTAAGCAAGTCGAGCGCTGAATTACAGCTCGTAAATCTCATTTTTCACATTTTTAAATGGCGAGAATAACTACGCTTTAGCTGCATAATTAACGGAATTATAGTACGTTAATGCCAAGTCCTGACTAGGTCGGGAAGCTGGATGTCTCTGAATAGCCCTTGTTGACGGCGATTTATATTGAGGCACCATAAAAGTCAACATCGAAGCATAAGGGCATCGTTTATGTTTTTCAATAAAGATGATAAGATTAATTTGGGCGGATTTCGGTCAGGATTAATTCGAAAATCAATCGAAATCTAAACTTGAAGAAAGCTTTTGAATCGCTTGTTTGGACGCGGGTTCGATTCCCGCCGACTCCACTAAAGGGGACAAATTCAATTTTTTGAGATTTGTCCCCTTTTTTCTTAACTCCTTTTTTATCTTTAAGAGATACAGCCTTTAAATTTTATAAGTAAAATTTTTTGCTGCCTTCTTAAATTAAACTTTGATAAAAAATCAATTTCCTGGCTATTTTAAAGATAAAGACGTTAGCTCATTTAAAAAAATAAATATGAAGATTATATTGAAAATAACAAAATAAATTTTTGTTGCTCTTGTTTCGCTATACTTAATATTCATTATTGGTGGATTAATCGTTAAAAAGCAAGGTCAATCAGAAATTGATGAAGCTTCTATAATTAGAGATGGAGCTAAGATAGCTATTGATGAAAATGGCAGGAGGATTGAATATTTTCTTTACGGTAGTAATGATGTTAACGCCCCTGTAATAATAAGCATTCATGGTTCAGGGCTTGATGGAACATTTGAGAAAGCTGTAAATATATCAGCTTGCGAGAATTTAGGCGTTCGTGGTATTTCTATTTCACTCCCTGGTGTTGGAAATACAGATATGAAAATAGGGCGAAAGGTAATTGATTGGGCTTCCGAAGATCTTCAAGCAGTATTAGAAACAGAAAATATTAAAACTTTTATGATTACAGGTCATTCCCAGGGTAATCCTCATGCTATGGCTGCTGCCTATCATTTTGGAGATAGAGTTACAGGCCTAGGACTGAATGCTCCTTTACTCCCAAACGATGTTACTGAGGAAATTGGAATAGCTGGAGCTATGGCCTATGAAAGCTTAAAAACAACTGACGAACTTGATAACCCCTTGAATGCTCATTGGTTTTTTGGCCTTTACCTCTTTGTAGATTTATTTGCTCCAAGTGCACCTACACAAGCATTAATAAGTATGGCTACTAATATAGACAAAGATAAAGAGCTTGTGAAAATGATGCGTTATACTTTTAGCCGTTCAATGGTTAGAGGCTCTGCAGCAAACACATGGGAATCGGCATTAGATGTTGCCTACTTATGGGGTTTTGACCCAAGAGAAATTAAAACTAAAAATATTTGTGTTTGGCATGCTTTAGATGATTCCGCATGCCCTCCAGAAATCGGAGCTTGGTTAGCTGAATATTATAAAGAAAAAGGAGCTTATGTTAATTTCAAAAATGACAATATTGGTTTCAACCACATGACATTTTCTAGTAGCTATTATCGTAAAGCAGAAAATAGTATGGTAAAAGCTCTGCTAGATGGTTACAAAAAAAATTAAATACCCTTCGCGTCAGCTTATGGAAAAAAGATGATTTTAAATTCAGGTTGTTTTTTTTATTCTAAGTAAGCCAAGAATATAAACTTCCATTTAATGCATTCTCCACTATAATTTTATTAAGATAATTAAATCATTATCTTAAGCATGTAAATTCACTTAATAATGAAAATCAATTTCCTTTTAATTCCGACTATTTATCTATTCACTCTTCAGTTAACTACTGCTCAATATGAAGGCTATTCTTCTACTTCATGGGAAAAACAATTAAAAACAGAAGTCCTATTTTTTGAACATCAAAATTCCAAATCTTTTAAGAATCATTTAAGGGAATTGACGGTTAGGCCTCATGTTGTTGGAAGTAAGGAGAACAAAAAAGTACAAGAATATATTTCAAAAGTCATGCAAGATGCGGGACTTTCTGTAAAAAACTATCCTTATGACGTTTATCTTCCAAAAGAACCTGGATATTCATTAATTGAAATTGTAACACCCAAAAGAGAAGTTCTTAATCAAAAAGAAGATGTTATTTTAAATGATCCGTTTTCTAGGGATTCATTGCTATGGAAGGGATGGAATGCATTTTCTGGAAGTGGTGATGTTACAGCAGAAGTTGTTTATGCGAACTACGGTAGAAAAGAAGATTTTGAAAAATTAAAAGAATTGGGTATTGAGGTTGAAGGAAAAATTGTTTTGGCACGGTATGGAGGAAATTTTAGAGGATTTAAAGCGAAGTTTGCTGAACTTAATGGAGCTAAAGGACTTCTTATTTTTACAGATCCAAAGGACAGTGGTTTCACTAAAGGTCTAGTCTATCCTGAAGGACCATATTATAATAATAGTACCATACAAAGAGGATCTTTACTTACCACAGATTTTACTGGGGATCCTTTGACCCCTTTTGAACCTGCATTACCTCTTGATGGAAAACGAAAAATTAAACGTTTAAGTCCAAAGGATGCTCAACTACACAGCATACCTGTTACTCCAATTGCATATGGTGAAGCAGAAAAAATATTAGAACAAATGAAAGGCAAACCTGTTCCTCAAGATTGGCAAGGAGGGCTAGCGTTTACCTACAGACTGGATGGAGGCAAAGACTTAATAGTGAGATTGAAGGTTGATCAAAAGATTGATTTTGTAAGAGCAACAAATGTTGTGGGGATGATCAAAGGAAGTGATGCTCCAGATGAATGGATTATTTTAGGGAGTCATTACGATGCATGGGGGTTTGGGGCAACAGACCCCAATAGTGGAACTGCTATGCTACTCAATTTAAGTGAAACTCTTGGAAAGTTATTAAAAGAGGGAGATCGCCCTAAAAGATCTATCCTAATTGCACATTGGGATGCTGAAGAACACGGTGTAATTGGATCTAGTGAATGGGTTGAGCAAATGCGCGAAGAATTAAATGCTAAGGCGATAGTTTATATGAATTTTGATGGAGGGGTGTCTGGAAAGAATTTTGGTGCCTCTTCTGCACCAACACTTAAAAAATTACTTCTTGAAGTTTCGAAAAAAATTCAATATCCTTATTCAGATCAGAATCTATATGAATTTTGGAAAAAAAAGGATCAAATCAAACCTTACATAGGGAATTTAGGAGGAGGATCTGATCATATTGCTTTTTATATGCATGTGGGTGTACCGTCCCTTAGCGGTGGCGCTGGAGGGCCAAATCTATATCATTCAAATTATGATAGCTTTCAATTTTATGAGAAGTTTGTGGATCCTGAATTTAAAATGGGTCCAATGGTTGAGCAAATGGCTGGTTTAATGGCGCTTCGAATGGCAAATGGTATACTAATACCTTACAATATTAATAAATATCATCATGATTTAAAGATACATTTCGATTCTGCGACTCTAAAAATAAAAAAATATAACAATACTTTTGAAGGCTTTAAAAAAGCTTCTGATGCAATTATTCAACTTGAAAAAACTAGTAAAATACTGACTAACAATATTGAGATATTTTTAAAGAAAGATAAATTACCAAAAAAAATAATTTCAAAATTAAACCAACAATTAATTGCTCTGGAAAAAAGTTTTATCTCTGAAAAAGGAATGTATTTTGGATCGTGGTATAAGTCATTATATTCATCTTCAGATCCTTTCAGCGGTTATGCATCTTGGATATTACCTGGCCTTGAGTACGAAATAGCTTTAAAATCATCTGAAAGGTTAAAAGAGTGGGATGACAGATATACTAAAGCTATAAATTCACTAAATACTAAAATGAGGAGATTAAATGAGGAAATAATCAAATAGTATTTCTTATTTCATTTTTAATCTTTGGTATCAAAGAAGGAGGCATACTCAAAGAGTTTATATTGATATCTAGAAAATAAGATAAACATTTATCATCAGATGCTAGTTCACCACAAACACCAACTTCTTTACCTTCCTTATGGGCGAGTTCTGTGAAATTTTTAATTAAAATAAGAATACTTTCTTTGCTTTGAGATAAGTAATTCGAAACACTTTCATTAGTTCTATCTGCAGCCATTAAGAATTGAGCCAAATCATTAGTTCCAAAAGAAAAGAAGTCTGCATTTTTAATATAAAATTCAGGACGAAAAGCTACGTTTGGTATTTCTACCATAATTCCAATACGAGGTAAATAATCTATTCTGACTCCCTCATTATTTAATTGATTAAATTCGAGTATTATTGTTTCTTTAATTTGAATCCAATCCTCTTCACTTGCAATCATTGGACATAAAATATGGATATTGAAAAGATTAGATAGACGCAATAAAGCTCTAATTTGAGGTTTTAGAAGATTATCATAATGTTTAAATCCTAGACGAAGAGCTCTTGAGCCAAGAGCCGGATTTTCTTCTTTTATATTATTTAAATAAGATAACGGTTTGTCCGAACCAAAATCAAGAAGTCTTATTGTATGCTTAACCTTAGGGAATTCTTTTAAAATAGATTCATAAATTGAATAATGCATGTTTTCATCTGGAAACTTTTCTGAATCTAAAAAACATAATTCAGTTCTAAACAAACCAATTCCATCAGCACCGAAAGACTTTGCTTTTTTAGCATCATTTAATGAACCAATATTTGCATTAATTTCAATACTAGTTCCTGATTTAGTAGTTACATTATTCTGACTTTTTTTAAGTTGAATTGATGATTCATGTTTTTCTTTGAGCATTAATAAATCATATTTTTTTATATAAAATAGAGATGGATTCAAAATAAGTTGGGCTTTTGCACAATCAATAATTAATAAAGACCCAGCCTTGATTTTTGATATACTCTTAGCTAATCCTACTAAAGAGGGAATACCTAAAGCCTTTGAAAGTATTGCGACGTGATCTGTAGGCCCTCCATGTGAAGTAATAATTCCTAACACAAGATTTGTATCAATAGATGATAATTGATTCGTGGTAATTGAATCTGCTACAATTATAGAGGGTGTATTTAGATTAATTTTATTTTCTACTTTTTTCTGAAGTATGAGGATTAGCATCCTACTCAACATCACAATGTCATCAGCACGTGCGCTAATATAGGGATCCCCTATTTCATTTAAAATTTCAGTGTATTCAGCGGTAACTTCATGAACAGCATAATCAGCATTACAACTATTTGATTTTATAAAATCAATTGTTTTCCCTTCTAACTCGGGGTCTTTTAATATTTCTACATGAGCATCATAGATTTTTATTTCTTCTTTAGATAAAAAATTAATCATTTTTTGTTTTAAATCTAAAGTCTTGTCCTGAGCAATTGAAAGAGCTTTTTTAAATTGATTAATTTCACTTTTAACGGATGAAATTTTACTTTTAACTATCCTTAAAGAGCTATTTTCATTCAAAAGAAAAGCTGGACCCATGGAGGTGCCAAATGAAGCCGATATGCCATTTAAAGTTCTAATTCTTTAGGTTTTAAAGTTATTTTTAATCAATTCTTCTAAAGTCTTCAAAGCCTTTATTTCATCAATACCATTTGCACAAATTTTAATCACATCTTGACTTTTAACACCTAAAGTCATTAATGATAAGGTACTTTTTCCATTTCCCTTTTTATGATTAAATTCTATGAAGATTTCGGATTGAAAAGCAGATGCTTGTTTTGCAAATAATGAAGATGTGCGTGCATGAAATCCAATTTCATCTTTAATTTTAATTATTTTTTCAATCATGAAGTTTGAGATATTAATTCTTCAGCTTGGTTTAATATAGAGATAGGGTCTCTAACTGCCTTATTAACACTTACATCCAAAATTATCTTATTTTCAAAACGATTTTTACCTGATATAGTGATCATTTTAGCAATAATTACTATGTCTGATTCTATTATTTGTTCAGGTGTTAATTTTACAGATATTTTATGCCCCCCTTGTTCTTCAATATAAATTTCGTGACCTCTTTTTAATGCCTCTTTTTTTAAAGCAGTTGCAGCCATTTTACTATGTGCAACACCTGCAAGACAGGCTGTTATTAAAGATATTTTCATAAACTAATATTTAGGATTCATTAATTTGTTTATCAATTATATTTAATTTAGCTATATCTCGATTGCTAATACTCTTTAAAAAATTAACAGATAAAGCTGTAATAACTGATCCAACAACTACGCAGATTACGAAAACCATTGGTTTATTATAAAAAAACCATTGAGCTATTCCTAAAACAGGAGTGCTTAATTCTAATAAAAAATAACCTGCAATAAACCCAGAAATAGTTGATCCTAAGGCCGTTGCAATTGTAACTCTAATTAAATCACCAACTGCTAATGGTATTACAATTTCTGTAAAACCACCAACTATTGCATAAACCCATGAGCTTTTTGCATATTGAAGTTCAGAAATAGTGTATAATTTTGGTCTTAAAAAAGTTGCTAAGCACAATCCTAAAGGAGGAACAGTTACTATAGATCCACAAATCCCTAGAGGAACAAATAAATTCAAATCCATTACAGCAGTTGCAAATGTACTCTGAGTTTTACTAAACGGTCCGCCATAATCCACACCTCCTAAAAATCCCATTACTGCTCCCATAGTGGCTGATCCCTGTTCATTTAGGTTAGTCAAAAAATCAGAAATTACACCCATAATCCATGCAATTGGCGGACCCAAGAAATATACCATAAAAACAACGACAACTATTGTACTTAGTACAGGAGCCATAAATCCCCATGTACTTTGTAACATAGACGGAAGTTCAACTTTTAAAAGCATATAGGTCACATATCCAACTAAAATTCCTCCAAGAAGAGCTCCCAAATAACCAGTATCAATTTGTTGAGCCAATACACCAACAATAAAACCTGGCGCTATACCGGGAGTATCGGTAATACTGAAGGCAGTATACGCAGCCATAATTGGAACAAAATAAGTCAGGCCAATAGTTCCAATATCTTTAAACACCCTCCATATAGAGTCTTCAGCAATATTATTCCCTCCAATTACAGCTAGACTTCCTACCATTCCACCAATTAATAAAACAGGTAGCATGTAGGAAACACCAGTTCTGAAATGTGTGCCAGTATCTTTAAAAATGCTTATTGTTTCTTTCCAAAAATTCATGATTAAACTTTATTGAACGTACTAACAATTTCTTTTTCAGAGGTTGCAGATAACCATTTTGCTCTTATGCCTTCCTCTAAGGCTAATTTCGCTACCTCTGACATCATCTCAATATGACTATTTTCTTCTCCCACCTTGCCAGTGGGTATCGCGAGTAAAACAACAAACTGGGCTAACTCATCACCTTCATCCCAAATTAGACCAGAGGTTCTTCCAAAAGCAAAAGAAGGTTCTATAACTTCATCACATTCTGCGTGAGGAATGGCGATACCATATCCACAATAGGTGGAAAGTAGATTTTCCCTATCTAATACTGCTTTCAGATAATGTTCTTTATTTTTAATTTTACCTAAATCATAAAGTTGATCGACTAAAAATTTAATTACATCTGTTTTAGATGTTATATTTATATCTAAAGAAATATAAGAAGGAATTAAATTCTCCATAGTATTTAATTAAGATTGCGCTTTGTTTATTGCTTCAGCACAACGGTTAAAACCAGCAGTAATACCATCAGGATCCTTAAAAATTGCAGATGATAATACAACTACGTCTGGTTTACAAGCAATAAGTGGAGCTAAATTATCTGCTCGAATTCCCCCATCAATTGCAATCTCACAATCTGGATTTTTTTCATCAACTAGTTTTCTTGCTCGTTTTAATAAATCTAAACATGATCTTCTCCAACCCCAATTATCTTTTCCGTCAGTTTCATCGACTCCATGGACCACAATATGTAATCTGTCTATATCATAAATAGATTCCTCAACAAAAGAGAGAGGTGTATACAGCCCTATGGTTAGTCCTACTTTTATAGATCGTTCTCTACACCAATTAATTATGTATGCTAAGGGTGCTCCAATAAAATGTTCCGCTGGTATAATTAACATATTTGTTCCAACCTGAGCTAACTTATCAATAAAAAGTAAATCACATGTTTTAGTATATATATGACACTCAATGGGTTTAGATGTATGATTTCTTATACCCTCAATAATTTGATGCCCTCCCATTAATTGCATATTTTTTAAATCATGCATATCTGCAGCATCAGAATGAATATAGTCTGCTCCTGCAGCAGAAGCTTCTTTTACAATATCAGCTAAATGACCATAATCAACATGGGCGAGACCTGCAGCTATTTTAATTTTTTTCATATATTTTATTTATACAAACTATCTTTCATTAGTTGAACAATAGTTTCACTATTATTAGGTTGTAAATTAATTAACAAAGGATGTCTCATAATATCATTTGACTCCTCTTTTGATATTTTAGCTTTTTCCAATACAGTATTTAATCCAGTGACTTTAAATAAATCAATTAAACAATTACGCAAGGAAGAAGGGTCAGATTCTAATCCAAGATATTCTGCTACTTTAATGAATTTTTTTGGAGCTATCCTTTCTTTATGTTTTAAAAAAGCAGGATAAACTATTGCAAGAGTATCTCCATGTGCAATTCTAGAACAAATACCTCCAATAATTTCACCTAATGGGTGAGGTAAATCTGCTCCCCCGTTTGCCAAACACATTCCTGCTAGTGTATCAGCCCAGGCTAAATTGCTTCGAACCTTAATGTTATTTGGATCTTTAATGGCTTTTGGTAAATTTTGAACTACAAGTTTAATAGCTTGTAAAGACATCTGTTCTGTAATCGGAGAGACACGATTTCCAAGAAAACTTTCAAAAGCATGAGTAAAAGCATCAAATCCAGTTGCTGCTGTTACAGAAGAGGGAACAGAAAGCATTAACTCTGGATCTACAATTGCTACAGCTGGAAATAATGCAGAATGAAAAAAAGTTACTTTATTTTTTGTATCACTCACTACAGCTGCTTGAGTACATTGCGAACCAGTTCCTGAGGTCGTTGAGACAGCGATAAAAGGTAAAGCAGCCTCTGGTTTAGGTGACATCGCAAATGGATTGTCATATTTTGATTTAGCTTCCTCCCAGTTAATATTTATATTTTCATTAAATAAAAAAGCAATAAGTTTTGCTGTATCCAAGACGGATCCACCACCTATTCCAATAACAAAATCAACTTGATGTGCAACTGCTAGAGCTACTCCCTTTTCAACTCCTTCTAGTGTCGGGTTAGGAATAACTTCATCAAAAAATGATACCTCAATATTAGCAGACCTAATTATTGATATGATTTCTTCAAAAGTTTCTTTTAATGATCCATTTAAAGGGCGCGAAACCATTAAACACTTCTTTCCGTAAAGTGGTAAGATATCTTTTAGTTCTTTACGTCTGCCACTTCCAAATCGAATTTGTGTGGGAACAAAAAAATTAAATGAATTCATTCTTTTAATTAATATATTTATTTAAGGTTAATGTATTGGCTCAAATTTAGCAGTAAAGTGCCGTAAACTAATAATAGGACCTTCATATGTCAGTTTTAATCCTTTCATTTCATTACGCCGCTCAAAAACATCAGCAAGTGCATTAACCACAACATCCATATGCCTATTTGTATATACTCTCCTAGATACTGTGAGTCGAACAAGTTCTAGGTCTGGAAAAATAATTTCTCCCGTTTCAAGATTTTTTTTTGAAAAGGCACATGAACCAAGCTCAACTCCTCTTACACCACCTGTTTTAAATAATTCGACCACCATAGCCTGACCTGGAAATTCAGATTGAGGAATATTAGGATAAAATTTTTGTGCATCAACATATACTCCATGTCCGCCTGTTGGTAAGATTATTGGGACACCTTTTTTTGATAATTGTTCACCTAAATAAGCAACTTGATTAATTCGATATTCTAAATAATCTTCTTCTACTCCTTCATATAAGCCAATCGCAAGTGCTTCTAAATCTCTCCCACTCATCCCACCATAGGTTACAAATCCCTCATTGATTATTGCTAATTGATTAATAGCTGGAAATAATTCTTCATGTCTTGTACAAATAAAACCTCCCATATTAACTAGCCCATCTTTTTTAGAACTCATTACACATCCATCAGCATAGGAAAATAATTCAAGAGCGATTTCTTTTATGCTCTTAGCTTTATAGCCTTCTTCTCTCTTTTTTATGAAATAACAATTTTCTGCAAATCGTGCTGCATCGATCATCAGTGGAATCTTGTTCGCTTTCGCAATTTCCGAAACCGCTCTTATATTATTCATTGAAACAGGTTGCCCCCCATTTCCATTACTTGTAATTGTAATTATAATTAATGGTATTTGCTCAGAACCATTTTGTTTAATAAAATTCTCGAGTTTTTTGACATCCATGTTTCCTTTAAAAGGATGTGGGTTTGAATTGGCAGTTCTTCCTTCTTCGATAATCAAATCAATAGGAATTGAGCCTGCAATCTCCGCATGACCTTTAAAACTATCGAAATGTAAATTCCCTAAAATGTAACCTCCCTTTTTTGCATACAATTGTGACATAATGAAATCCGCTGCTCTTCCTTGATGTGTGGGTTGCACATATGGGAAACCCATAATATCTTGAACGGAATCTCGAAGATTAAAAAAACTCTTACTACCTGCATATGACTCGTCGCCCTTCATAATACCTGCCCACTGATTACTACTCATTGCTGAGGTACCACTATCAGTAATCATATCGATATATACCTGTTCTGCTTCGAGTCTAAAAACATTAAAATTTGCTTTTTTTATCCAATCTTCCCTTTCAGCCCTTGTTGATTTTTTTATTGGTTCAATGACCTTAATTCTAAAAGGCTCAGCATCTAAAAACTTCATACAGATTAAGTTTATTCTTTAATTTAATAATTATGTTGATAATGATTTTAAGGATTATTGATTTTGATGATTTTAACCCTTATCATCATTTAATTTCATTTCTTTATTCAGTTTATAAACCTTTGCTGGATCATAAGATTTTTTATTTAAAATTTCAAGCTGCTTATTTAATAAGGATCTTTTTCTGTCAAATTCTTTTTTCCAAAAGGGTAAATTTAATTTTATAAATTTTTGAGGTAATTTATTAAAATTTATTTCCATGGTGTTTAAAACAGCAGTTATTTGATTTGGAATCCATGAAATAATGGGTGTTCCCCCAGTCGCTTTTGGATAAACAGTATTTTGCATAATATACTTTTGAACAAACTGCCAATGACCATTTCTAAAAGCATATATTTCATCAAGTAATAATAATAATAATAATATTCCCTCATAATTACTTGATTGCTCCAGACGTTCAATTAATGAATTAGATTTTTCAGAAAAATGAACTCTTGTGTCTTCTAAAAAAGATTGAATACACATGGGCCTATAACTCCTTAAGTCTTGTAAATAATGTGTGAGTTCATTTTGTGGATACTGATTTATAACACCTGAAAAAATATCCATAAGAGGGATGATATTATCTTGAGCTCCAGTTTGACCTCGATATTTTTGTGGTTCCTCACTTACGTTTTCATAAACTAAACCATCACCAAAAATCTCATCATTTCCTTTGATACCCATAATAAAAATTCGAAAATCATTGTAATGTTCCCATCTAGAAGCTGTCCACATGAGTTGTCTTCGTTCATTAATTTTAATCATCGTTTTATAACCTAGATCTAAAGCTTTATTAAGCTGTTTATCTGAATTTGAATTTTGTACGTCAATTACAGATTTCACAAGGTTAGGGGAATGTTGGTTAATATCTACGTGAAGCATAATAAAACCTCGCTCGTCGTCCATCCCTGAAAAACTACATGCCATTCCGAGATTCTCCCAATTCAATCCTCCTTTAGCATCAATCTTAAAATAATTTCCTAGTGAGTAAGCATAGTGATAATCTAAAAAAGGATAAACATCTAGTTTTTTAGCAACAATAGAAAAAGGTTCTGCAATTTGTTTAGGCAGAAAAACATTTGCCTTTCCGTATTTATTATTTTCAAGAAAATAAAAATGAGCAGGGGCAAGTGTAAAAGAAGAAGTTATAAAAGCGTAACACCGAAACAAAGCTTGAATAACAAAAGGATCTTTTTCTAGAGTGACTTCATTTTTAAAATTAGTTAAGTCTGCTACTCGTTTTTCTACCTCTCCTTCAAATGATAAAATCCCTTTAATCTTTTCATCTTTTAAAATAGGAAGATCATCAATAAGTATTTGAAGTGATTTATATGAATCAGGCAGAAATCTTAAAGGTTCCTTAATTGGAAGGAATCCATTTTCTTCATTAACATTAAAAAAACCATCTGAATACATTTTTTTTATCATTTAAACTAATTTTTTTAATAAGTTATTCATTTTTTTTTGGTAAAAACTAATCAACAATCAATTTTTAGTTAACTACTGGTTTAATTAATTAAGTTTTAAATATATTTAGATATAAATATACCTTAAGTGCTAAATTAAAGTGCTTTTGTTTTTCCCAAAGCATGATTAATAATCAAGAAAAAGTTATACGAATTCACCCCAAAGACAATGTTCTAGTTGCACTAATTAATTTAAAAAATGGAGATACAATTGATTTTGAAAACAAATCATACATGTTAAACGAGGATATAGCAGCAAAACATAAATTCACAATAAGAAAAATTGACAAAGGAGGTTTAGTTTATATGTATGGGGTTATCGTGGGAAGAGCAATAAAAAAAATCAGTGAAGGATGCATTATTGACATTAATAATTTAGTTCATGAAACTGAAAATTATAGTATTAAGTCTCATAAAAAAAAGTCTAAATGGAACGCTCCTCCCCTTGTAGATTTTAAAAAAAAAACATTCAATGGATACCACAGAGATAATAAAAGTGTGGGTACTGAAAATAATTGGCTAGTAATTCCTTTGGTTTTTTGTCAAAATAGAAATATTGAAGTTTTGAAACAGGCCTTAGTTGAAAAACTAGGCTTTGGAAAAAAACATCACTTAGGCTTGGATGTTGAGTCATTAATTGACAGTTATAAAGCAAAAGAAAGTAATGAAGTGATTTTAAATAAAAATATAATTATTGATCACGAGGAAAAATTCAAAAATCCACTCTTTCCTAATGTTGATGGTATCAAATTTCTAACTCATGATGGTGGTTGTGGTGGTGCTACCAGTGACGCAATAACACTTTGCAATTTACTTGCTGGTTATATTAACAATTCAAATGTAGCGGGAGCAACTATTCTAAGTTTAGGATGTCAACATGCCCAAGCAAGTATTTTAGAAACTGCTTTGAAAACAATGTCACCCACTAATAAAAAACCCGTATACATTCTAGAACAACAACAGAGTAACTCAGAAAAAGAATTTTTAGCAGCAGCAGTTAAAAAAACATTTATAGGATTAATTGAGGCTAATAAAATAGTTCGAAAGCCAGCTTCATTAAGTAAATTGATTATAGGTTTAGAGTGTGGAGGTTCAGATGGTTTTTCTGGTATTTCAGCAAATCCAACCTTAGGATATGTTTCTGATTTAATAGTTGGACTTGGAGGCACAACTATCTTGTCAGAATTTCCTGAACTAAGTGGTGTAGAACAAGAATTAATTAATCGGTGTGTAGACACAAAAAAAGCAGTAAAATTCAATTCTCTCATGTCAGATTACAACTCTAAGGCCGAGGCACTTGGAGCAGCATTTTCAATGAATCCATCTCCTGGAAATATTAAAGATGGATTAATTACAGATGCAATAAAATCAGCAGGAGCGGCTAAAAAGGGTGGCACCTCTCCTATTAGAGACGTATTAGATTATACAGAACAAGTAATAACTCCTGGATTAAATTTATTATGCACCCCAGGAAATGATGTAGAATCGACAACTGGACTAGCAGGCTCGGGTGCTAATATTATATTGTTTACGACAGGACTTGGAACCCCAACCGGAAATCCGATTACTCCTGTAATCAAAATATCATCAAATAGTTCCCTTTACAACAAAATGCGCGATATTATTGATTTTAATACAGGCAATATAATTGAGGGCACATCCACCATAAAAGAAACTGGTGAAGCCTTATTAAATTTTATTATCAAAATTGCTAGTGGAAAAATAAAGCCAAAAGCACGTAATTTAAATCAAGATGATTTTATTCCATGGAAAAGAGGCATGTCACTTTAATAGTTAATTGGATTGTTTGAGATAAACAAAGAATAATAGATCATTATACTTATTTTAAAAAATGGTGAAATTTAGTTTGAAAAATAAAACAGTACTTGTTACTGGAGGTGGAAGTGGTATTGGAAAAGCAATTTCGAAAACGTTTGCCAAACAAGGAGCTAAAGTACATGTTATAGATTTTAATGAAAAATCTGTCAAAGAGACGGTTTCTGAAATTAATTTTTTAACACCTATTGCTGAAGCACATTATTGCGATGTGTCAATACAGAAGGAGGTGAATTTGGTAATTAAGAAAATTACAAAAAAAAACAATATTGACATCTTAATCAACAATGCAGGTATAGCCCATGTTGGAAATATAGAATCTGTTGAAGAAGATGATCTTGATTTATTGTATAATATAAATGTAAAAGGGGTTTATAATTGTATAAAAGCAACTATTCCTTCAATGAAAAAATCAAAAGGAGGGGTAATTCTAAATTTAGCTTCAATTGCTTCGTCTGTAGGTATCTATGACAGATTTGCTTACTCTATGTCAAAAGGAGCTGTTCTTTCTATGACCTATTCCATTGCAAAAGATTATTTAACATCCAACATAAGATGTAATTGTATTTCACCCGGAAGAGTTCACACACCTTTTGTAGATGGTTTCATTAAGAAGAACTATCCAGAAAAGGAGAAAGACATGTTTAAAAAACTATCTGAATCACAGCCAATTGGCAGAATGGGAAAACCACAAGAAATAGCTGACTTAGCTTTATTTCTTTGTTCAGATGAAGCTAGTTTTATTACTGGTTCTGATTATGCGATAGACGGTGGCTTTATAAAATTAAATGGTAAATAAATAATAGTTGAAATTGTATGAAATTAATTCGATTTGGAGAGGTAGGTAAAGAAAAACCTGGAATAATATTAGCGAATGAAACTAGAATAGATGTCTCAGACTTTGGCAGCGATTATGATGAATTGTTTTTTGGTAATAATGGCATCCAAAGATTAAAAGATTGGTTAGAAATAAATAAAGAAAATTGTCCTGTTTTAAATAAATCCATTAGACTAGGCGTTCCTTTAGTGCGACCGTCTAAAATTGTTTGTGTTGGCTTAAATTATACTAAACATGCTGAAGAAAGTGGTATGGAGATTCCTAAGGAACCTGTGCTATTTTTTAAAGCTACTTCTGCATTATCTGGACCTTTTGATCAAATTATCATTCCGAAAAATAGTAAAAAAACAGATTGGGAGGTTGAGTTAGCAATTATTATTGGGAAAAAAGCATCATATATTACCGAAGAAGAAGCTTTATACCATGTTGCAGGCTATGTTCTTCATAATGATGTTAGCGAACGTGAGTTTCAACTAGAACGTTCAGGACAATGGGTGAAAGGAAAAAGCAGCGATACATTTGCACCTATTGGACCTTTCATAGCAACTAAAGATGAAATAAAAAATCCCAATAACTTAAATCTTTGGCTAAAAGTAAATGATAAGATAATGCAGGACAGTTGTACATCAGATTTTATTTTTAACGTTCAACATGTTATTAGCCATATAAGTCAGTTTATGACTCTTTTACCAGGAGATATCATTTCAACAGGGACTCCGTTTGGTGTAGGCTTAGGACTTACTCCACCATTATACTTAAAACATGGAGATATTGTAGAATTAGGGGTTGAGGGTTTGGGAGAATCAAAACAGCACGTTATTACTTATAAAAAATGAAAATTGATTCACATCAACATTTTTGGAATTATAATGCAGAAAGAGATAACTGGATTGATGAATCTATGTCGGTTATTAAAAAAGATTTTTTTCCTGAAGACCTATACCCTATTCTTAAAAAGAATAATATTCATGGCTGTGTTGCCATTCAAGCAAATCAATCTGAAGAAGAAACCCATTTTTTACTTGATTTAGCAAAACAGTATTCTTTTATTAAAGGTGTTGTAGGTTGGATAGATTTATGTGATAAAAATGTGGAAAAGAGAATCGCTTATTTTAATAAAAACAAACTTCTCAAAGGGTTTAGGCATATTATTCAAACAGAAAAAGAAGATTTTTTGTTACAGAAAGAATTTAAAAATGGTATGCGACAATTGGGTGATTTTAAATTAACCTACGATCTATTGATACTTCCCAATCAGTTAAATGCAGCTATTAAATTAGTTTCTCTATTTCCTGATCAAATCTTTATTTTAGATCATCTAGCAAAACCCAAAATTTCAAGACCTTTAGAGTCACATTGGGTAAATCATATTAAAATATTAGCAACCCATAGCAATGTAATGTGTAAGATTTCAGGAATGGTTACAGAGACTGAAAAATTCAATTGGAATCAAACTGATTTTATTCCTTTTCTTGATACTATTACTAATGCTTTTGGAGTGGATAGACTTCTTTTTGGATCAGACTGGCCTGTTTGTTTACTTGCTGCTTCTTATGAAGAGGTAATTGAAATAAACAACGAATACTTTAAAAATTTTTCGGAAGAAGAGCGTGATAAAATATTTGGTGAAAATGCACAACGTATTTATAACTTAGATTAACAAAGATGGATTTACAATTAAAAGATAAAGTCATAATAGTAACCGGAGGTTCTAAAGGCATAGGAAATGGAATTTGTAATCTCTTAGCTGAAGAAGGAGCCATTCCTATAATAATAGGAAGAAATAAATTAGATATTATCTCTACAGTAAAAAAAATAAAGGGAAAAGGTTATCAAGTAGCCTATGCATTAGCAGAATTAACAAATCCCGATGAATGCAAAGCTGCAATAAAAAAAGTGCTTAAAGAATTTAATAAGATAGATGGGTTAATAAACAATGCTGGAGTAAATGATAGTATAGGTTTAGAGAATGGATCCTATGACCAGTTTATGGAGTCAATCAAAAAAAATGTAGCGCACTATTATTCCATGGCCCACTTAGCACTTCCTGCTTTAAAAAAGAGTAAAGGTTCTATTGTTAATATTGGTTCAAAAACTTCAATTACAGGCCAAGGTAAGACCTCGGGTTATGCAGCTGCAAATGGAGGGAGGAATGCTCTTACAAGAGAATGGGCTTTAGAGCTTCTTCCCTATTCAATTCGTGTTAATGCTGTGATAGTAGCCGAATGCTATACCCCCCTTTATGAAAAATGGATAAATACTTTTGATAATAAAGACGAAAAGTTAGCCTCTATTTTAAAAAATATTCCCTTCGAAAATAGAATGACAACAACACAAGAAATTGCAAATACTGTTGCATTTTTAATTTCTGAAAAGTCAAGTCATACTACTGGCCAATTAGTATATGTTGATGGAGGTTATACGCATTTAGACCGAGCATTAAACTAATCTTTAGTAATATAGTTATGGGAGAAAATCAAGTAGTTTCAAAAAAAATATTATTTCCTTTTATTTTAGTGAGTTCATTGTTTGCACTTTGGGGTTTTGCAAATGCAGTCACAGACCCTATGGTGCAGGCCTTTAAAAAAGTGTTAGAATTATCCAATTCAGAAGCTTCTTGGGTACAAATGGCATTTTACGGAGGCTATTTTTGCATGGCGCTACCCGCGGCATTGTTTATGAGAAAATACTCTTATAAAGTTGGTATTTTAATTGGTTTAGGACTGTATGCTATTGGTGCTCTTTTATTTTATCCAGCTGCTCAGTATCAAAATTTTATGTTTTTTTGCCTTGGATTATATATTCTGACGTTTGGTTTAGCCTTTTTAGAAACCGCAGCAAATCCCTATATCTTAAGTATGGGAAGTAAAAAAACAGCAACACAGAGGTTAAATTTAGCACAAGCCTTTAATCCTGTTGGATTAATTGCCGGACTTTTTGTTGCACAACAATTTATTCTTAAAAATTTAAAATCGGATGATATAATTGATTTTAACGCTTTAGATGAAGCCAGTAAAATTGCTATTAAAACATCTGATTTACTTATCATTCGAAATCCTTATGTGATTTTAGGAATTGTTTTAATTGGAATCTTCATTGTATTTCTGGTGAGTAAAATGCCTCAGTCCAAAGATGAAAAGAACTTTCCGAGTATAAGAGATACTATTTTTACTCTTAAAAACAATACCAACTACATCTTTGGAGTTATTGCCCAAATTTTATATGTAGGTGCGCAAATAATGTGTTGGACATATATTTATCAGTATGCAGAAGCTATTAGTATTGATGCAGTAACTGCTGGATATTATCAAATGATAGCCTTTATTTTATTCATAATTGGTAGAGCAATTGGAACGTATTTATTAAAACATACAAACCCTGGTAAATTATTACTTTACTTTGCTATCCTATCCATTGTTTTAATTCAAGGAACTATCTTTATAACAGGTATTGTTGGGCTTTATGCTTTGGTAAGTGTTTCCTTTTTCATGTCCATAATGTTTCCCACAATTTATGGAATTGCCTTAAGCGATTTAACAGAGGAACAATCCAAAATAGGGTCTGCTGGTCTAGTAATGGCAATTGTTGGAGGTGCGTTAATGCCTAAATTACAGGGACTAATTATAGATGCTGGAGGAAATGGAGTCGCTGATATAAAAATTCTAGGAGTATCAGAAGTGAATTTTTCTTTTACACTTCCTTTGATTTGTTTTTTATTTATTGCTTGGTATGGCTTAAAAGTATTTAAAAATGCATTACAAAAAAATAATGTTTAAATCATGAAGAAACTTAAACGACATTGTTATGCTTTAGATTTAATTGATGACCTACATCTTATAGGTATTTACAAAAAACATCACCAAGAAGTTTGGCCAGAGATCACTAAAAGTCTTTTAGATTCAGGAATTGTAAATGCAGAAATATATTGTGTCGGTAATCGTTTATTTATGATTTTAGAGGTAGAGGATACCTTTACTTTTGAAAAAAAAGAAAAAATGGACATTAAAAATATTAAGGTACAAGAATGGGAAAAGTTGATGTGGACCTATCAACAAAAACTTCCTATTGCAAGAAAAGGTGAGAAATGGTTATTGATGGATAAAATCTTCCAATTAAAAAAATAAAAATCTACCCATGGAATTAAATATAAACTCTCAATATCCCTCAGTAAATGACTTAAGGAAAAGAGCTGAATTCAAAATGCCTAAATTTGCCTTTGATTATTTAGATGGGGGGTGTAATGATGATATTAATTTGAATAAAAATCGAACAGATATTCAAAAAATCGAACTAATGCCTAACTACTTATCGGACTTTGATGCGTCAATAATGAAGACAGAGTTATTTGGACATACCTATGATGCACCATTTGGAATTGCACCTATTGGCCTTCAGGGATTAATGTGGCCAAATTCACCAGAGATACTTGCAAAAGCAGCAATGGAGCATAATATTCCATTTATACTTAGTACTGTCACTACTTCAAGTATAGAAACGATTGCAGAGATAACAGAAGGTAAATCGTGGTTTCAGTTATATCATCCTGCAGATGAAAAAATAAAAAATGATTTATTGGATAGAGCAGAAAATGCTGGAATAAGTGTTTTAGTAATTTTAGCTGACGTACCAACTTTTGGGTTTAGGCCTAGGGATATTAAAAATGGTCTGTCAATGCCACCAAAAATCAATTTAAATAATATTATTGAGGTAATAAAAAATCCTGAATGGACATTTAAAACACTCCTATATGGAAAACCTGCTTTTAAAACAATGATGCCCTACATTCCTAAAGGATTGAATCTTCGAAAATTAGGAGAGTTTATGGATATAACTTTTTCTGGACGTTTAAATGAAGAAAGGATAGCTTCCATTAGATCAAAGTGGAAAGGAACATTAATAATCAAAGGAATTGTTGGTGAGCAGGATGCCGAAAAGGCAATACGTTTAGGTGCAGATGGTTTGATAATATCTAATCATGGTGGACGTCAACTAGATGCAGGGCAATCTTCAATAGTGTCTATGACAGATTTAGCCAAAAAATATAAAAATCAAATAAAAATAATGGTAGATTCTGGATTACAAAGTGGCCCAGATATTGCCAGGGCTATGGCAAGTGGTGCAGAATTCACCTTTATGGGAAGAAGCTTTATGTATGGAGTTGGTGCCCTTGGAAATGAAGGGGGGAATCATACCATTTCATTAATTAAAAAGGAGTTACTTCAAGTAATGGAACAACTTTGCTGTGAGAAAACATCTGATTTTAAAAATCACTTAATCTAATAAAAAAGTTAGGTCCTATATTACCCATTTAGGATAAAAATTTTTTCAATATTAGACCATCTCATTATTACAAAAGAAAATTTATATTAATAGGCTACTTAGTTACCATAAAATTCTTGATTAATATTTTTTAAAAATTGTTTGATCATATATAATTAATTCAAGTAATTTAATTATGGAAATTTTTTAAAAACTATTTTTTAGATTAGCATCATAATTAAGTTTAATTATTATTAATGGTCAAATTGTATAATGTTCTATTTTTCCAAAAATTTAAGATATGATAAGTAACAAAATTAATGCTTTATGGCACCCAGAATGTTATCACGGCTGGGGGAAATCTAAACGATTTTTTGAAGGTTGGTACTATAAAGTTGTAAGTGAGAATCAAAGACACGCTGTTGCTATTATTCCTGGGATAGCTATGGATGAAAACGGAAAAAAACAAGCATTTATTCAAATCTTGGATGGTAAAAATTTAAATTCTACCTATCATCGATTTAATCCCGAAGAATTTCAACCTACTCCCAAAATACATTCTCTAAAGATTGAAAATAATTCTTTCAGTCAAAAAAAAGTAATCCTTAATTTACCTGAGATTAAGGGAGAACTTGTTTTTGATAATCTATCACCATGGCCTAGTAGTATTTTCTCACCTGGTATAATGGGACCATTTTCATTTGTTCCTTTTATGGAATGTTATCATGGAATTTTAAGCATGAATCATAGTATAAATGGAACATTGATGCTAAATGGTAAAACTTTATCGTTCGATAAAGGCAGAGGATATATGGAAAAAGACTGGGGACACTCTTTTCCAGAGGGATATATTTGGATGCAGAGTAATCATTTTAGTAAAAAGGAAACCTCCATCAAGATTTCTGTTGCTAAAATACCTTGGCTAAGAAGTTCTTTTATAGGATTTATAGCAGGCTTGATGATTGAAGGGCGTTTAATCCAATTTACCACCTACAATAGAACAATACTTGAAAATTGTAGTGTCAATCAAAAAGAAGTTAGAATTGTTATGGAAAATAAAAAATATAAACTCAGTATCGTTGCACAAAGAGAAAAAGGAACTTCATTAGCAGCACCAATATCAGGTTTTATGAATGGCCGCATAGAGGAAAGTATGAATGCTGAAATTCATGTTGTCTTATTCAATAAGAAAAACAACAATAAAATATTAGATGACACTGGTTTATCAGCTGGAATAGAAGTTGCTGGCAAATATGAATTATTACTAAAATGATTTTAAATTAAACCAACCTCTTTTTATTAGTCATCTCAAATCTATTTATCATCAATAACTTTCAAAACTAGTTTTCCAAGTTTTTTTCCAGAGAATAATCGTGAAAAAGTTTGATGAAAATTATCGATTCCGTCATAAATATCTTCATTACTTTTTAATTTTCTCTCTTTTATCCATTTAGTCATATTTTCAAAAGCTTCTTGATACCTGTCCGCATAATCAAATACAACCATTCCTTTCATACTAGCACGATTTACTAACAACGATAAATAATTTTTAGGCCCTTGTACTTCCATGCTATTATATTGAGAAATGGCTCCACAAATTACGACTCTTGCATTTCTTCTAAGAAATATCAAAGCGTCATCTAAAATTTCTCCTCCTACATTATCAAAATAGATGTCAATCCCTTTGGGGCAGTTTTTTTTTATTCCCTTTTGAATAGATTCATTTTTATAATCAATTGCACCATCAAAGCCAAGCTCATCAGTTAAATAATTACATTTTTCTTTTCCTCCTGCAATACCTATAACAGAAGCCCCTTTAAGTTTGGCGATTTGACCTACAATACTTCCAACGGCGCCTGCTGCTCCAGAAACCAAAACAACATCATCTTTTTTTAATTTTCCAACTTCAAGAATTCCAAAATAAGCTGTCATGCCAGGCATTCCAAGAATCCCTAAATACTTAGGGATAGGGGCTTTATTGGGGTCAACTTTAAAATAACCTTCACCATCTGAAATACTATAAAGTTGAACTCCTCCCCAGCCGCTAACATAATCTCCTATTTTAAATTTTGTTGTGCCATTAACTTTAATCACTTTTCCAACAGAACCTGACCTCATAACAGAATTTAGTTCAACAGGAGGGATATAGGATCGAGTATTATTAATCCAACCGCGCATTGCAGGGTCAAGAGAGATGTAATGATTTTCTATTAAAATCTCTCCAGAATTTAATTCAGGAATTAAACTTTCTTCTAAACTCCACGTTTCTTTTGTTGGAAATCCTACAGGGCGTTTAACAAGTATTTGAGCTTTGTTTTTCATCAAACGAATATACGTTAATCTCTCAATTTTAATTTAAATCATTATATTTTGAAATTAAAAATTTAATGATTTTAAAAATTAAAAAATGAATCAAAATAAAATTACTCAACTTTTAGAAATTAAATATCCAATTATTCAGGCGGGAATGGTTTGGACTAGTGGTTGGCGATTAGCTTCTTCTGTAAGTAATAACGGAGGCTTAGGTCTTATTGGTGCAGGATCAATGTATCCTGATATTTTAAGAGAACACATACAGAAATGTAAAAAAGCAACCGATAAACCTTTTGGAGTAAATGTACCTTTGTTATATCCTAATATTGAGAAGTTGATGGAGATAATTGTTGAAGAAAAAGTTTCAATTGTTTTTACAGCAGCAGGTAATCCTAAGTTATGGACCGAACACTTGAAGTCTCATGGTTGTATTGTAATACACGTTGTTAGCTCTGTTAAATTTGCATTAAAAGCACAAGATTGTGGTGTAGATGCATTAGTTGCAGAAGGTTTTGAAGCTGGAGGACATAATGGTCGTGAAGAAACTACCACAATGACTCTAATACCTTTGATTAAAAAAGCCATTAAAATTCCTTTAATTGCTGCTGGAGGAATAGGTTCTGGTCCAGCAATGTTGGCGGCTATTGCTCTAGGCGCTGATGGGGTTCAAGTGGGCTCTCGCTTTGTCGCAACTCCAGAGGCATCTTCACATTTAAATTTCAAAGAAGAAGTCCTAAGGTCAAAGCAAGGATCAACTTTATTAACACTCAAAGAATTGACGCCCGTTAGAATGATCAAAAATCCTTTTTATAAAAAAATTAGTGCACTCTATAAATCAGGAGCTGATATTGACGAGCTCAGAAAAACTTTGGGTAGAGGAAGAGCAAAAAAAGGAATGTTTGAAGGTGACCTTATTGAAGGTGAATTAGAAATTGGTCAAGTTTCTGCACAAATAAATTCAATTATTCCCGCAGCTGACATATTAAAAGAATTTATTGAATCATACAATAAAACATTAAGTTCTTTAACTAAAATGTATGCCTTTAAATAATTATTTGCTATTACATTAAAAAAAGATATACTCTAATAATAAAACCATTTTGCTATGAAAACATAACTGATTTGAACGAAGAATTAATCTATATCAAAATTTAGATGTTTTACTTCCCTTTCCTAATTGTAATATTTCGATATTCAACTTTTCCGTGATCCCCCTGAAGCATCAAGGGACCTTTATCCGCCTCATTGCTATCTATAGCTCCTCCAGTTATTCCAGGGATTATTTGATCATTAATGATGGTTTTTCCATTTGCTATTATTGTTACTCTCCTTCCTATCAAAGTAATATCAAAAACTTGCCATTCACCAGCAGGGTTTGCAGCCATTTCATTGGGTGTTAAAAACCCATAAACGGCACCAAACAAAATATTACTTGGATCCTTTCCATAGCTATCTTCAACTTGAACTTCATAACGCCCTCGTAAGTATATACCTGAATTACTACCCTTAGGAATTCGAGCCTCAATATGTAATTGAAAATCTTCATATGTGTCAGTCGTTAATAAGTTAATACCTGATCTTGGATTAACTAAAATACCATTATCTACTAACCATTGATTTTTTTTATTGGGATATTCTGGCTGCCAACCGTTCAAATTAGTTTTATTAAAAATTGAGATTGCTTTACCAAACTTTACAGGGTTTGACCGAATTAATTTAGGAGCTCTTTTACCCTCAAAAGAATAGGCTTTTGCATTACTTCCTAAAATAGTACCTACTAACTTACCTTCTTTAACTTTTGCTGAGAAATGAAGATCCGTTTCTCCATTCCATTGAGGAGGAATACTAAAATCTATGATGCCATTATTATAATGTACTTCAGAAATTGGACGAGCACTTCCATTGTATTCAACGAAATATCCAACCAAAGTTTGACTTCCAGATAATTTCACTTCTAACCAAGAGGGTGAAATACGTTTATCTATTTTTACGTTTAAATCCCATTTTCCAATAATGGCATCATTGTTTTGTGCAGAAATTATCCCACAAAAAAATATGGCTATAAAAAATTTATATTTAAGTATTTTTATTATTCTGTTCATAATATAATCGAGTTATAAGTAAGTTATATATTTTTTTAAATTTATTTTATGCTTAGATAATCAGTGCCTAGATATTTGTCATCTTTATTATAATACCAAGCTCGATCTTTTGGCATTTTAATACCTCCAATCATTAATTCATTTTCTAAAATGATGTACTCTCCATCATTTTTTGCTTCTTCATGAAAAAATTGATAACGTTTAAGTTGATAAGTATTCTTATCAAAATATAAATACCAAGTGTCCCCTCCTACTTCAGGAGTGTAAGTGGCTTTTAAAACCCAATATGAAATTCCGTTAATTTGTTTCTCATTAATTTTTGAATCAATGATAGTTCCTTTGTCATTTAATTTCATCGGTAGACCATAGAGATAAGTATAATAATCTCTATACATAGAAGCGCGTTCACAGTTAAGTCGAAATTTTGTTGCAATTTCCTTAGAAAAAGTTTCATTGCCATTAAAAGAAAGTGAACAATCATTATTGTCTAGTGTAGAAACTAACTTATTTCCATTGTCTTCAATTGTTAGTTTGAAAAATAATTTTGAAATATCTAATTCAATTTTACTTCTTCTTATGGGCCTGTCAGGGCTTTTCATAGTAACAACAAAATTGCTCTTAAAGGAAGACCAGACTCCTGATGGATCATGATATGAAATGGATTTTTCTAATAATTGAGACCCCGTTAAATCTTGAGAAGTAACTTTTAAAAAAAAGAAAAGAATAACATTTAATAAAATAGTCGTTCTCATAAACTTGTTTTTTAGTTTAATGTAATCATAAAAACGATCTTCTTTTATATGGGAGAAACAAAAGTTGCTAGCTCTTCTATCGTTATACTGGGATTTGCTCCTTTACTTGAAGCTACTAATGCCCCCATTCCACAAGCATCATTTAAAGTACTTTGTAAAGAATTACCCTGCAAAAGACCCAATACTAATGTTGCTAAAAACGAATCTCCCGCTCCAACGGTATCTTTAACCTCAATCCGATAACCACTGTTATAGAACCAGTCACCATGATGATATAATACTGCTCCGTGCATTCCTTTAGTTACACAAATTATAGGAGTATTTGTTTTGGCTGCTAGGTATACAATATGCTGATCTAAAGAATGATAAGGAGATCCTAAAGCATTTGCTATTTCATAAAGCTCATCATCGTTAAACTTTAGCATATTAGACTTGATCATAAATTGGGTTAACGTTTCAAGAGTATAGAAAGGAGGACGTAAGTTTAAATCAAATACACTAAACTTTGAATGATTAAGCAATGTGTCTAATGTTTCTTTTGAAGCTGATCTTGAAACTAAACTTCCGAAAATAAATGCATTTGCTTCAGAAACAGCATTGATAATAGTTGAAGTTGGCTCAATAAAATCCCAGGCAGCATCTGATGCAATTTCATATTTAGCAATACCATCTTTGTCTAAAGCAACCAAAACCTTTCCTGTAGCATGAAAATTGTCTGATTGAATAAATTTTATTGAAAGGCCTTGAGCTTTCATTTTTTCTGTAATTTCATGACCCAGAGAGTCGTTCCCAACCCGACTAATCAACTGGACGTTTCCTCCTAAACCATGAATAGAAGCTGCCACATTAAAAGGAGCTCCACCTAACATTTTTCCTCCTGGAAAAATATCCCATAAAATTTCACCAAAGCAAATAATATTGTTTGAACTCATCTCATTATTTTACTAAATAAATATAAATATTTATTTAGTAGTGACTATTGAAATTTAAAATTATAAGCCAATGAAACTAAAGCGCCTTTTAGTACCGAAAGCTGATAAGAACCAAGGGGGTCATCTGAAAATACACTTCCATCTTGAGATCCATTTCGCTGTGAATAGTAAACATTAAAAGGATTGGTTCTTCCATATAAATTATATACAGTAAAAGTCCAATCTCCTTTATAACGTTTATTAGGATCCTTTTTATATGCAATTTTCCAAGAAAAATCTAAACGATGGTATACAGGAAGTCTACCATTATTTCTAGACAAAAAGATTGGAATTGTCACATTTTCTTGTTTATAAACTCCATTAGCAACAGTATATGGGCGTCCAGTTTGACCAGTAAAGTTAAAACTAAAAGAATTGAAGGCATCTCCTTCAAAATTTATCGATGCATTTACAGTATGTGGACGGTCAAAATCTGATGAAAACCAATTGTTATTATTGATCCTATTTTTTATTAAAGGCTCATTTGATCTAAGTTGACTTCTTGACCATGTGTAATTAAAAAATCCATTTACTTTTCCTGTAGTTTTACGAAGACTTATCTCTAAACCGTATGATTTCCCTTGAGCTTGGGTTACTTCTTGTTCTAAAAACTCAGAAAGAAAAAAGTTCGCTCCAGGTTTGTACGTTAAGTTGTTTTGAGTATTCCGATAATAACTCTCTACAGAAAAATCAATGCCTATTTTTGGATAATTTTTATATAATCCCAAGCCGTAAGTATCATTTTTTTGAGGTAAAATGTATGAGTCTGATATTTTCCATCGAGAAGTTGGCAAAGGTGTAGAGGTATTGTAAATATTTTGGATGTATTGATATATACTAGCATAACTCATTTTTAATGAGCTATTCTCACCTAACTTATAATTTAATCCTAAACGGGGTTCTGGATTTGTATAGCTTAGCAACACTTTCATTTGATGCTATGGTATTAATTCCTTCAAAAAAACCATCTTCATTATACACTCCTTGATCATAAGGACCTAATAACGAAAAATGAGTGAGTCTAATACCAGATGAAACTGACAAACGTTTGGATAGATTCCAATTAAAATTGGTAAAAAATGAAAATTCTTGACTTTTTTCTTTATTTAAATCAACTGGTATTATGGAGTTTCCAGAGCCAGGATCTAAGCTTCCTGGATTAATATTGTATTGATTAAATTGTACACCTGCATAATAATCAAATTCATCTTTCCTGTTGTCTTTATATTCAAACTGAGCACTGGTGTATTGAATTTGAGATTCAAATTGAATTACATTGCTAGAATCAATTTCAGGAAATAAATTTTTTGGTAAATAGCTGCTATGAACTAAAGTTCCAACTAAATTAGTATTGTTTTTAAAACCATGAAGCCATCTTAAGGTGTGGTTGGAAGTTCCGAAATCGTATTGATTGGATGATGAAACTATATTTTCAATTGAAGAAATAAGGTCCAATTGATAAAAATCTTTGGAATAAAAATGAGTATATGTTAGCTGGTTGTTCTCATTTGGAAGGTATAGAAGTTTTACAGTACTGTCAGAAAAATTAGCTTTAGTATTTTTTAATCTTGGAATTAATAAGGGAAATAAGAAATCTGTAAATCCAACACGACCTCCTGCCAATAACATTAACTTATCTCTTATGATCGGTGTTGAAATAGTAAAACGACTTGAAATAACTCCAATTCCACCCTCAATTTTCAACCGATCTGTGTATGGGTTTTTTACTTTAACATCAACAACAGAAGCAATTCTACCTCCATATTTAGCAGGGATATTTGCTTGATAAATGTTAACACCAGAAATTACATCTGGAGTGAAAACTGAAAACAATCCAAATAAGTGAGTAGGATTAAAAACTGGAGCTGATTCATATAACATAAGGTTTTGATCCAATGAACCCCCACGAATAGAAACACCATTACTTACATCCCCCGTGTTATTAACACCTGCTAGAAGAGTAATACTTCTTAAAACATCAAATTCTCCAAGAGCAGTTGGAATTTTAATCAAATCTCTTGCATTTAATTCAAATACTCCCATTTGAGTACTCTCCACATTTTGATTTCGTTTTTTAGCTAAAACAATAATTTCCGAAAGCTGTTCCTCTTCGGCTTCCATCAAAACGTTTAAAGTTTTATTTTTATCTAAAACTACCTTAACTGTTTCTTTTCTATATCCTAAATATTCAATTATTAAAGTATAAGAATCTGGCTTTAATCTTTTTGTAAGAAGTCCACTATCGTTTGTGATTCCCCCACAGCTGCATGGATCAATCAGAATAGTTACGCTAGAAAGAGGATCTTTTGTTTCACTATCTGTAATAGAAAGTGTTAATGTATTTTGTTGGGCAAGAATTCCATCCGAAAATAAAAAAGCGAAGAACATCAATAATCCGTATTTTATTTTTTTTGATTTTATTCTACCCATCTCGATGGTTTTATAGTCGTTCGAAAGCGTCCTTCAATGCAGGGAGATTCGTAAGTTATTGGATTCGGTAAAGGATCTCCTAAAAGTTCGGGAACAGAGGGCTTATACTCACCTAGAGCCCTTTGGGGAATACTTCCTCTTTCAATAAATAAAGATTTGTTATTACCTGCAGCGGCAGTAAACCTTCCTAAAATAGGGTCCTCATCGTCAGAAGGATTATAAAAATTACCGATTAATGCTGAAGGAAGGGGAGCATTAAAACCACTATTATTGTCTACTATATCCTTAAGTGTCTTATAATATTTATGAGCTTCTTCTGTAATATTTAATTGTAAAATTTCAACCAAAACAGCTTGCTTGCTGTTAAGAGGAACTCTCCCAACAAGGAGGTTTGAAATCATTTTACCATTAGTGAAGGCATCATCAAAAAGTGAAATTTCTTGATTATAGCTAACTTTCCAGCATGTTTGATCACATAAATATGTGTAATAATCTTTAGCTTGGGGATTATTTATTTGAGATAAACATTCTCCATTTCTTAAAACACCATAATTACAAAGTTTACAATAGATCTCTTTTTCATATGCACGGTATTGAAAATAATAAAAATTCTTTTGATCTTCTGGTTCTTGAAAATCGACACGAATTTCATGCCCTGGAATATATTTACCAAGACCTTCATTAAAAGACATTTCTTTATTATATGTTTCAAAAACAGATTCAATACGAACTTCATCAGGTGTTGTTTCTGAAAAAGATTTAAATGTTTTTCCCTCTAAAGTAGTGATTTCAAGTTCCCACCTTGAGCCAGAAGTTATCTTGAAATCTGGTGAGACTAGATAACTATTTGAACCCTCAAAAAAGGGAATAACTTCCTGAGTATCTGAATTGATTAAGCTTACGGTACAACCTGTTAAAAATTCAGATTTGTATTGACCATATTCAATAAAAGTTTTTTTAACGGTAGCAAAAGTTGTTCCAGGTACAGTTGATGCAACTGCATCAATTATTATAAGATCTTCTTTGTAATCAAATATCGCTGGAACAGGTTCTATACAGGCGTATTGAAGTAAAAGATATAAACCAATTATTAATGATTTAATCCTAATAGGACTTCTTTTTTGAAGCATTAGATATAAAATTGCTTTACACCATGCCCTAAGGTATAGTTTTTAATGTTTTTTTCTTTTTAAAATTTAGCCATAAATTAAGTGATTTAAATTGGAATACTTTCTGATTAATAGATCTATTTTAAATTGTTAAATTTTACATCTAAAACATATAATACTATTCACTTTACAAGTGAATATAAATTCTAGTTGAGCAAATATTTTATTAAATAATAAAATAAAAGATTTATATATTTGATAGAATTAAATTTTCAAATATGGAAGATAAAATCAAAAATATTTTAGCCGTTTGATATGTAATCTTTTCGGGAAAAAAATAGAAAAAAGATTACTTCCCAATGATACAGAACGGATTAGAAAAATTGTTTCTGACATTTGTAATTCCAATGCGAAAAAATATTTTAATTATTAAAAAACTAGCAATGAATAAGTTTGTAAATTTTGTTGAGAGTATTTTATGCTTATCTCATCCAGAATTTTTGAGATTTTCACAAACAAAATCTTTTAAACGATGAACTACCAAAAAGATCAAAACACACTGCCTTTAAAAGAGGTGAATTTTGAAATAAGTGCACTCCTGGAAGATTATATTGAGAAAAGCCGTGAAGAAAAAACTTTTGTTCTAAATCAAAGAAGTCCTAAAAGCATTGCAGAAGCACTACAAACAGAGCATCATTTTAAAAATGGTTTTAAAACTACTGCTGCATTGATAAAATTTATTTCTATCTATTTAGACAATACTAACCATTTACGTAATCCAAAATATATGGGGCATCAGGTAGCGGTACCTCAAGATCTTTCAGGTATCCCTGATTGGATTCATGGTACCGTTAACAACCCTAGCTCATTATATGAAATGGGTCCAGCCGGAGCAACCTTAGAAGGATTCATGATAAATTGGATGTTGCAACATTTAGGGTGGTTTAAGGGTGAAGATCTTTATGATTTTAAACTAAATAAAAAAAATGGAAGTGGTGTTTTAACACATGGAGGTTCAATTGCAAATCTAACTGCACTATCAGCGGCTAGAGCTGCAATTGCTCCCGAAGCCTGGACAAAAGGATCTCCAAAAGATTTAATTGTAATAGGTCCAAGTACAGCACATTATTCTATAACTAGAGCACTCTCTATAATGGGAATGGGTAAAAATGCATTTATTCCTGTATTGGTTGATGAAAATGAAGTACTCATAACAGAAAACCTTGAAGAAGTATATAATCAGCAATTAAAAGCAGGGAAACGTATAATGGCAATAGTTGCAAATGCGTGCGCAACCTCTACTGGCCTTTTTGATAATTTGGAAGGTGTAGCTGATTTTTGTGAAAAACATGCTCTATGGTTTCATGTAGATGGAGCACATGGAGCTGCTGCTTTATTGTCTGAAAAAGACAAACATAAAGTAAAAGGAATAGAACGTGCTGATTCATTAATATGGGATGCTCACAAAATGATGCGAGTCCCAGCGCTTTGCACCGCCGTTCTCTACAAAAATGTTATTTCTCAAATAAACGCCTTTCAGCAAAAAGGTAGTTATGTATTTCATGATGAAGATGTCATTGGAATGGATTCTATGCCCTATACCGTTGAATGCACAAAATCTGCTCTAGGAATGAAGCTATATTGGAGTTTTGCTTTAGAGGGGGAAAAAGCAATAGGTAACTTTATCCAAAATAGCTTCCAACAAGCAAGAGACTTGTATGATTTTTTAAATAATCATGAAGAGTTTTATTGTCCCTATGAACCAGAATCTAATATTCTTTGTTTTCAATACCGTCCTGATTTACTGACAAACAAACAACAACTTGAACTTCGCTATCAATTGATAAATACAGGTGATTTTTATATCACATCATGTGAAATTAAAGGCAAAAGATATCTAAGAACCGTGATGATGAATCCATTAACCCAAAAAGACCACTACATTTTATTGACAATCGCTATCGAAAAACAAGCTAAAATACTACTAGAGTCTGATAAATAATTAGAGAATAGTAAGTTCAAAAAAAAGTGTAAGAATTTGGATCTATTTTACGGCTTGTAAGAAGAACATAATTGCTTAATTTTGTTTACTTAAATTAAGTTTAAATGATGGATTTAATAATGCGTTTTGTAACGTTTCTTTCCGAAAAAGGATTAAACAATTTCTGGGCTCAATTTTTAGGAAGAGCATTAATTATTTTATTTCTCCTCACTGTCAGTTATATGATATACTGGTTTACAAGGAAAATTATTTTGCAAATTTTTAATAAACTCGCTAAAAAAACAAAATCTAGTTTTGATGATCTATTATTAAAGAATAAAACGGCTAAACGTATATCACATTTTTTGCCAATTCTATTTTTATATGAATTTTTACCACCAGTAATTTCAAACTATCCTGCAGGATCTTCCTTATTAAAAAATATATTAGAAGCACTTACCATTGTAGCAGTAATTAATTTGATAATGGCTTTGCTTAATACCCTGAAAGATTACATAAAGCTATACCCATCTTTTAAAGATAAGCCAATAGATAGTTACATTCAGGTATTTATGATTTTCTTATGGTTTATTGGAATTATCCTGATTTTATCTGTTTTAACAGGAAAAGATATCGGTACATTTTTAACAACACTTGGAGCTTTATCCGCTGTACTTCTTTTTGTTTTTAAGGACACTATTCTTGGGTTTGTAGCTAGTGTTCAAATTACAGTAAATGATACTGTTCGAATTGGAGATTGGATCAGTATGCCCAATAATAATGCAGATGGAGATGTGATTTCCATCAGTCTTTCTTCGGTTCAAATTCAAAACTTTGACAATACAATCACTTCTATACCAACTTATAAACTCATTTCAGATTCTTTTATTAATTGGCGTGGTATGAGTGAATCGCAAGGAAGAAGAATTAAACGGTCTCTATTAATAAAAATTGATAGTATTCACTTTATGGAAGACAAAGCTTTGAAAGATTTAGAGAAAATTGAACGTATTAAATCTTTTTTACAAGCAAGGAAAACTGAAATTGAAGCTCATAATAAGAATGGGGACATCGATAAGTCAATGTTAATTAACGGTAGAAACCTGACAAATTTGGGGCTATTTAGACATTATGCAGAAGCATACTTGGAAGAACACCCAATGGTAAATTCAAATATGACTATTATGTGTCGTCAGCTTTCCCCAACTTCTCAAGGTATTCCATTAGAGGTATATGCTTTTTGTTCTGATAAAGATTGGAAGAATTACGAACATATATCAGCTGATATTTTTGATCATTTACTAGCTTCTACTCAATATTTTGGGCTGGTATGCTTTGAATTGTCTCCACAAACTCCTATTCGTTAGGAAAATAAAAAAAGACTGTCCTAATGAACAGCCTTTTTAAAAACTTAAATAAACTTCTTTAGTTTACACCTTGTCCATTAATATGTGGAGCTCCAGCATTTTTTAATGCTGCCTCAATTGGTAATATAGAAGCCTCAATATTAATAACCTTTGCTTTTACTGAAATGAGTATTTCTTTAGCCGTTTCAAAGCTTTTTCTGTGAACACCCGTAGGTCCATAACTATTTCTTAATCCGTTCATTGCATTACGAAGGTATGATTGCATTCCTGCAGGATTTCTTTCCCCAATAGCACTTTTTGAATCACTTCCTGAGAGTATGGTTTCAATTAGGTAAATAGAAGTTTTTAAATCTGCTAATTTCCCCTCAATTAAACCAGGCTTAATTTTTGACCTTGACAATGCTAACGACATTGCCTTGTGTTTATCTTTACTAGCATTCAATACATCTTGAACTCCACTAACCTGACTTTGTAGTTCAGTTAATAAAATTCTGAAGGAATTAATCTTTTCATAACTAGATCCTTTCAAAACTCCATTGTGAATTGGAATTACTTTAAATTCAACAGGTCCATCTAAATCAGATACTACACCATCTTTTTCTATGTGAAGTGAGGCTGAATAATTTCCTGGCGTTGCCATAGCTCCCCCGCTTCTATTATAGCTTCTTCTTACATTTCCATTACTAGGAATGGCATATGGATTAAAATGAGTCAAGTTCCAAGCGATTCGATGACTTCCTTTTGATGCCTTTTGATTTATTTTTTGAATCAAATTACCGTCGGTATCCTGAATTGTCAAAATAACATGTGCTTCTTTTTCAGTGGCTTCTAGATCTAACGCATCCCATCCTGGAAAAGGAATATTTTCATTTTTAAGCTTCTTTTCTTTGATTTTTCTTAATTGCTTTTGTGTTTTATAATCTTCAGAAAGATGGTAAGTAAATACAGCACCAAACTCAGGGTTTTTAGCGAAATAGTAATCCGCACCAGTATTTCCTACTTTACTTCGAGGAATAAACCACTTAGCCGGTCTTGGGGAAAATAGTTTAGCTTTTTTAACTAAATTTTCTTCGGTAAACTCACGTAATGCAGAATAATCATCTAAAACATAAAAACCTCTTCCAAAAGAAGCAGCTACTAGATCATTTTCGCGTTTTTGAATAGTTAAATCACGAAACGAAATTGTTGGAGTACCCGGAAGTTTCTGCCAAGAACTCCCCCCATTTAGTGAGGTGTAAATTCCATATTCTGTAGCAGTAAAAAGTAAATTCTTTTTAACAGGATCTTGTACTATTCTCCAAACTAAAGTTCTTTTAGGAATATTGTTTGAAATAGATTCCCATGTCATTCCTTTATCCATACTTTTAAATAAATATGGATTAAAATCACCTTCTTTGTGATTATCAAGTGCAACATAAACTGTATTGGCATCAAACAAATCAGCTTTTATATCATTAACAAATGAGCGTGAAGATAGTCCGAGTTTTGTCACAGGGATTGAACGCCATGAATCTCCACCATTTTCAGAAACCTGAATAAATCCATCGTCTGTTCCAGCATACAAAAGTCCTTCTTGAACTGGGGATTCTGCTAATGAAGTAATTGTATTATAGTTTGACATAGCTCCAACATCCCAAGCATTATCCCAACTTTGTTGGCGCCCCATAATAGGAAGTGTAATTCTATCCTCATTTCTTGTTAAGTCTCCAGAAATAGGAGTCCAATCGTCACCACGGCTTTCAGACTTCCACACTCTATAAGATGCAAAATATAAGCGAGAAGGATTATGAGGACTCACCAAAATTGGTGCATCCCAATTAAAACGCTCGTGCGGATCTCCCGAAGAAGCTTGTGGCTGTATAGAAACTTGTTCTCCTGAAGTTAGATCTACACGATACAAGCCTCCTTGCTGAGTTTCTGCATAAACAATATTATCATTAACTGGATCGGTTGCGGACTGATGTCCATCAGCAAATAAAGTTTTATACCAGTGTTTATTTGCTATACCTTCACGCTCATCTGTAGCAGAGGGACCACCGGCAGACCCGTTATCTTGTGTTCCACCAAAAATATGATAAAAGGGGGCGGCATTGTTAACTGCTACTTTATAAAACTGTGTTAATGGTAAGTTTTTAATATAGCGCCATGTTTTAGCATTGTCAAAACTTTCATAAATTCCGGCATCCGTTCCTAACATAATGTAATTTGGATCATCATCTTTAAAAACAATTGCATGGTTATCTGAGTGCTTATTTCGTTCTGGCAATTGATTGAATGTTTTTCCACCATCTCCAGAAGTTAAAACGCGTACATTCATTAAGTATAATCGGTCAAATTCGTGAGGACTAGCATAGAGTTCTTGATAATAATGTGGTCCTGTTCCACCAGAAACAGTATTAGACATTTTTGTCCAAGACTCTCCTCTATTAGAAGACCGATATACACCTCCTTGTTTTCTGTCTAATTCGATAGCAGCATAAATCACATCGGGTTGTTGTGGAGAAATAGTAATACCTATTTTTCCCATATTAGATTTTGGCAAACCTTTTTCTAATTTCTTCCAGTTGTTTCCCCCATCATCTGAGCGATAAATTGCTGTACCTGGACCTCCTCCCATTAATGCAGCAACCGTTCTATGTCGATCCCAAGTAGCTGCGTAAAGCACATTGGAATCTCTTGGATCTAACATAATGTCGGTTACCCCAGTCCATTCTTTATTGCCTAAAACCTGCTTCCAGGTAATTCCTCCATTTACAGTTTTAAATAATCCACGCTCTCCACCTTTACTCCATAAAGGGCCTTGAGCTGCTACCCAAACAATATCAGAATTTGTAGGGTGTACGATGATTTCTGAAATATGTTCAGAGTTTTTAAGCCCCATGTTATTCCAACTTTTACCATCATCAGTACTTTTATAGACACCATCTCCATATGCCACATGGCGGCCTCCTACATTTTCTCCTGAACCGACCCAAACAGTTGAGGGATTACTAGGGTCAAGAGAAATACATCCCGTAGAATAGGTAGATTGATCATCAAAAATTGGGTTCCAAGTTGTTCCTGCATTTTCCGTTTTCCATACACCACCAGATCCAACAGCAACATACCAAACGTTTTCATTGTCAGGATGAGTAACTATGTCTGAAATTCTTCCTGATAAAAAAGCAGGGCCTACATTGCGAAATTTAAAAGCATCTAAAGAGACTTCTTTCGAAGTTGTTTTTGTGTTTTTCTTTTTTCGTTGTGCTGTGATTTCCTGAGAAGGAAAAATAATAACCGCAATAAATATTGATAATAATAGTGTTCTCATGTCAAAACTGATTAATTGTTATTATAAATGTACATTTATTATTAATACCACATTATAAGTAGATTTATTTAACATTATTATTTAGTAATTTCATTTCCTAAAAAATTAAATTATGTCATTTTCAAGGTTAATATTTATTATTCTTCTAACTCAAACTTCACATATTAATGCTCAAAAAAATAAAAAAGAAGTTCCAATTAAATCTATTGACTCTTTGACCCTTAAAATGTCTAAACAAGAAGGACTAATAACTACCTACCAGAAAGAGAGTAAAGTCTTTTTTGAAATTTCAAAAGAGTTACTTGATCAAGATTTATTAATGGTGACACGCTTTGTTAGACTTCCGGCAAATTATCAAGCTTATTTAAATGCAGGGTCAAAAACTAGTCAACAGCTTATCCATTTTAAGAAAAAAGGATCTCAAATTTTATTAACCCAAGAGAGTTATGTAAACATAGCAGACCAAAAAGATCCAATATCATTGAGTGTTGCACTAAATAACTTCCCTCCTATTTTAGCTGTTTTTAAGATAAAAAATATAGAGAATGATCGTTATTTAATTGATGTAAGCAGCTATTTTAATGATGATTCTCCTGGCTTCAATATTATTAGAAAAGGATTGAAAAAAGAATATGGTATTGGAAATCCAGACGGTAAAAGAAGTTATATAGATACTTTAAAAAGTTTCCCTAAGAATACAGAAATACGTCACACACTTACATACAAAGCTACTAGCGCTCCTAGAAGTAATCCAACAAGCACCTTGAGCTTTCAAATAAACCATTCTATTATTGCATTACCAGAAAATCCAATGCAGATTCGCTACGCAGATGAAAGAGTTGGGTGGTTTAGTCTAAAAAAATATAATTATAGCTCAGAGGCTTTAAAGTCAGATCGTATTGAAATTATTCGTCGTTGGAGATTAGAACCGTCTGATAAAGAAGCCTATGATAATGGTGAACTAGTTTCTCCTATAAAGCCAATTATTTATTATTTAGACCCGGCTACTCCAATGAAATGGCGCCCCTATTTTAAACAAGGTGTTGAGGATTGGGCTGCTGTTTTTGAAAAAGCAGGTTTTAAAAATGCAATCATTGCTAAAGACCCACCGTCAAAAGAAGAAGACCCTCAATTTAGTCCTGAAGATATTCGTTACTCAACTATTCGATATGTGGCAACCACCACACGAAATGCAACGGGACCAAGTGTTTCAGATCCTAGAAGTGGGGAAATTATTGAAAGTGATATTATATGGTATCACAATCATTTGCGTTCCTATCGTAATCGTTATTTATTAGAAACAGGAGCTGCAAATCCAAAAGCTAGAACTTTGGATACTCCCGAAAAAGAAATAGGCGAAATGATGCGCCGTGTAATTTCTCATGAGGTTGGACACGCCCTGGGATTACCTCATAATATGAAAGCCAGTTCAGCTTATCCCATAGACTCACTTCGATCAGGGAGTTTTACTCAAAAAATGGGAATTGCCACCACTATAATGGATTATGCTAGGTTTAATTATGTTGCGCAACCTGGAGATGAAAACATTCGTTTTGTTCGTCAATTAGGTCCTTACGATGATTATGCTATTGAGTGGGGCTATCGTTACTTTTCTAACCAAACACCAGAAAGTGAGAAAGTACTTTTAAATGAGGTGGTCGATCAAAAAAGCATGAACCCCTTATATATGTTTGGTTCTGGTGGAAATGATCCCGATACTCAGACTGAAAATATCGGAGATGATCCAATCAAAGCAAGCGAATACGGATTAAAGAATTTAAAAGTAGTTGCTGAAAATTTAGAGAATTGGACTACCACTGAAGGACAATCTTATGAGGACTTAAATGAACTGTATAATGAACTGATCAGTGTTTATAGAAGGTATATATATCATGTTATCCGAATGGTGGGTGGGGTCAATGAAACTCTTTTAAATAAGGGGCAAGACAATATTCCCTATAAAAATGTAGATTGTGAGGAGCAAAGACTAGCTTTAAGTTTTTTAGATGTGCATTTGTGGACTACACAAAACTGGCTTATGCAAAAATCCTTGATTTCAAAAATCAAGGAGGAAGGAGTGCTTAAACTGCTTCAAAACTTGCAACTCAGTGCATTAAATAGAATTTTAAGTGTTGAAAATTTAAACAGAATTTTATCCTCTCACTCGACCCTTGTTGGTCAGGGCTTACATCCCGATGGAATTTTAGATCATTTCTTTTTACAATTCATAATCAATCCTGCCTCAGCGGATGATTCCTTTAAAACACTTCAAATTCGATATGTTGAAAGAATTCTTGAGCTTTCTGAAAAAAAAGACTTAAATCCAAGAATAATGACGAGCATTGAAGCGTATAAAAAAGAAATCCAGCGAATTGCCAAAAAGAGAAGTAAATCTGGTACTAACGAAAAGAAAAATCAATATTCTTACCTAAAGAATCTTATCTCAAAGTGAGAATAGAAAAAAATCTCTCTTTGGGATTCTATCTTTATATTAATTAAAAAATGGAGTCTATCACTTCAAATGCAGCCTCGGCCATACGGTTGCCTTTATGGTCCAAGAGTGGGTTAATTTCACAAACTTCTAGTGCTACAACTTTTTTACTAGACATAACACCTTTGATCATTGTAACGACTTCTAAAGGATCGAAACCTTTGGAAACAGGAGTTCCAGTTCCATAAGAAATCAAGTCGCAATCTAATGCGTCTACATCAAAGGTGATATAGATCATATCAACACCTTTCAACTGTTTCAATGCTTCTTGAACACAAACATCGACACCCCGATGTCTCATTTCATGAACTTTATAATTTTTTATTTTACACCGCTCCATGATCGTATCCTCTTGGTGCTCTGTATCTCGAACACCAAAATAAATCAAATGCTCTGGCTTTAGAATAGGTAAAACCGAACCCATATTTTTCATTTGTTCCCAATCAGAAATTGTTTCCTGACTTACTTGGTTGATTTTTTGATCTATATTATCATGTCCCAAAGCCGCTGCAAGTGGCATTCCATGGACATTACCTGAGGGGGAACTAAAAGGAGTGTGCAAATCAGCATGAGCATCAATCCAAATTACTCCCAGGGTTTTCTCTGGGTTTGCACTCTTAATTCCTGCCAATGATCCTAAAGCAGATGAATGATCTCCTGATAAAATCAAAGGGAACAGATCATGTTCGAGGGTTTGTTTTATCTCTGCCTTCAGTCGTTCGCATTGAGCGGTAACAAATTTGATTCGCTTTGCTGTAGTATTTTTAACTTTATTATAAACGGTTTCGTTATGAGTAGGTATATCAATGAAAGGATGACGATTAAAAAAATCATGCTCCATATTTATAGCCGCAATTTCTAGCGCATCAATACCCATATCAGATCCACGTGTTCCAGCTCCAATATCTGATCTATTTTTTAAAATTTTAATTGGTTTCATAAAAAATTTACTAGAAGTTAAAAATACAATCAAAATTAAAACCCTTTGCCAATTCCATTTTTTATATTTGATAAAAATATATTTAAATGTCATTTTCAGACTTATATACTCCAGGATTTAAATCCCGTAACAGAGATCATTTTGCCGCTATAATAAGAATAGCCCTAGCAGATGGTATAATTTCAAAGGAAGAAGAATCCTTTATTAATAGAACCGCAATCAATTTAGAAATTGAAGATAGTGAGGTTATAGAAATCAAAGCAAATATTGATTCTTACCCTATTAATCCTCCAGCAACTGAACAAAGTCGTTTAGAAAGATTGTATGATTTGTCTCGAATGGTTTTTGCAGATAACATTGCTGATGAGGCTGAAAAAAATCTTTTAAAACGTCTAGTAATTGGGCTTGGATTTACTGTTGACAAAGTAGATCAAGTTATTGAGAAATCCTTTTTAGAAATTAGTAAAGGAAGCGATGAAGAAGAATTCATAGCATCTTTTAGATAGATTTTTTTTTAATCATTTTGCATTTTAACACTATAGCCTCCCCTACTAGCGCAATTCCACTATTAAACACAACTAGAGCTGCTGTACCCCAATAAAACCAATTGAAATCATCTTGAAACTTGTAAATAATTGCCTCACCTAATAAGGAAAGTCCAAATCCAAGGAGCAAAAGTCCCAATACAGAATACATCCACCATTTCTTTTTCATCCACTGGAATATTAAATTTAAACTAAAATAGCTATTAAATCAATTGAATTCATTCTGTTAAAATGAGCACAGTTGAAATACACATTATATAAAAGTAAAGTTTTATTTAGTAGGTATAAAATTAGTAATGGTATAGCCAATTTCATCATCCGCAATCATTTCACTTATATCAAAATAAATATAGCTAGGGAAACCATATATAGAATCAAATTCTAAATTTTCAATCACTGGATTTTGATTTTGACGTTCTTCAATGTAATCAAAGAATTCATCAATAGTCTTGTGAGTTTCATATTCTAAATCAGCACAGTCAACCCCATTAACAGATAGAATTTCATTGCTTTTAACCACTATAGTCTTGGGAAGAGTATAGTCTGTCTGGCAGAAACATGAGATTTGTGAGGTAAACTCATAATCTATGATTCCTTGCTTTTTCCACTTTTGTTCTTGAAGTTGAACTTCATCTTCTGAAATTACTTCTGTATTTTTTGTGCAATTTAAAAAAATGAATAAAAGAAAAAGAGGAGCAAAATATAATTTCATGTTTTCATTTTTGAGAATATTATCAAGAACTATGCATCACTTTTTCTATAAAGTACTTTGGATTTAAAATAAGAAGCTATTCCTAGAATAGATACAAACACAATAGCATAATAAATAAAACTAGGGGTTATAATTTTATCCCCACTCGCATAGGAATGGAGTCCTACTAAATAAAAATTAACTCCAAAATAAGTCATTAATATACTGGCAAAAGCAACCACACTCATGAGATTAAAAATCCATGCTCCACGCAAACCTGGAACCAGTCGCATATGAATCACAAAAGCATAAACCATAATACTAATTAATGCCCATGTCTCTTTAGGATCCCAGCCCCAATATCGACCCCAACTCTCATTTGCCCACATTCCACCAAGAAAATTTCCAATGGTCAGCATTATTAATCCAACAGTTAAAGCAAGTTCATTTATAATGGTAAGTTCCTTGATTTGAAGTTTTATTTTTTCTTTATTCTTTTTGGTAGCTACCAACATTAAAAGTAATGACACCCCTCCAATGATCATTCCCAATGCAAAGGGGCCGTAACTTCCCACAATTACGGCTACGTGAATCATTAACCAATAACTGTCCAACACAGGCACTAAATTAGCAATGGCTGGATCCATCCAATTCCAATGCGCAATCATTAATATCATTCCTGCTACAAATGCTGTAGAAGCCATAGTGAGTGTTGACTTTCTCCCAAAAGCTAATCCGAAAAATTGGGTTGCCCAAGCAACGTAAATCATAGACTCATAGGCATCACTCCAAGGGGCATGACCTGATATATACCATCGGGATATTAATCCCCCTGTATGCAATACAAAAAGTAATACCATTAAAATTTTAAAGGCATTTACTGTGATAGAAATAATTTTATTTGATTTAAAAATCTGAATTAATAAAAGAATAAAAAAGAGAGTTCCTGCATAGATGTACCAACTGTACAATTTTTTGAAAATATCGTATTTGTTATAGCTAATTTCTGCTTCAACACGATCTTCAGATGGGAGCACATCACTTCCGAATTTTTTTTGAAAACCGTAAATACTTTCTAATAAACTTTCTGCTTGAGTGTAATCATTATCTTGCTGAGCTAAACGCAAAGACTGGAAATATAAGGGTAAAATGTTTCGCACATAAAGAGAGTCCTTGCCAGTAAAATTTGCCTCTTTTAATTCCGGAAAAGAAACCCATTTATTATTTTCTTCGTTAGGTAAAGGAAAAATACGCATGATTTTACCTTCCAGCGCAGAATACAATAAATTTACACGACGATCTAATTCTATAAAATCTTTTTGAAATTGATTAGGTACTGCTTCACGATAGGCAGCCTCAAGTTGAGATGCCAACTTGTAATTCCCTTGATTATCAAAAAATGAAAGTAATGGGGCATACTTACTTTTAATACTTTGCCCAGTTAATTTTCGTAAGCTATCGTTTCCTCTTTTTAAAAAAATCATAGGTACGTTGTACCAAACTGCAGGGTTATTCATGATTGATAAAAGTACCTGATCAGAATTCAACCCCTTATAAGTATCGCTTTTACTTACTTTTCTTAATAATTCCGATGAAAAAGTATTGGCGGGTTTCATTCGTCCACCTGCGTCTTGAATAATAAGCTTTCCAAACTTAGCTGCATGGGTAACAGAAAATGCATCAACTTGAATAATTGAATCGAAATCAATAGCCGTTTTTTGTTTATTAGAATGATCTTGAGCTTTAAGAGAAGTAAACGTCAATCCAAATACAAGAACTAAAGCTGTTAATGCTTTTTTCTTTAAATTAATTTTATCTAAAGAATTTGACAAGTCTTTAAAACGAGTTTTACCAATAAAAAAGATTCCTATCATACTTAAGTAGAGCAACATATAGCCTGTATAGGTAATCCAAGTGCCCCATTGGTCATGATTTACAGAAAGAATAGTTCCTTTTTCATCTGGATTAAATGAGGCTTGAAAAAAACGATAGCCTTTGTGGTCTAAAACATGATTCATAAACACCTCATAATCAAAAGGGGATTTATCCACCACGGTCACTTTACTCATAAAAGAAGAATAGCTCTTTTCAGTACCAGGATATTTTTCTGCAATAAAATCATTCAATTTAATTGCAAAAGGAAGTTCTTTAGACAAGGATCCAAATTTCAAATTAAAATCAAGCCCTCCTACAGTAATTTGTTTAGGATCATTTGAAGTTCCTTTGCCTCCTAAAAGAGTTATTAATTCTAACTCTCCCTGAGAGGAAACTTTTAAACGTAGGGCATTTTGGATAGCGTCACTTTGATTTTCAGCTTTAACAATGTCAAATTTGCCGCGAAGCGCTGGCTCTGGAATCACAAATTGAAAATTAGGAAGTGTATAAAGAGACCGAAGTTGTAAAGGAGATTCTAAATCTGATTTCAAAGTACCTTTAAATTGATCAGCCATTCTCATATATTCACCTTCGAATGGTGAAGTTATAAAATACAGTCCTGCATCTAAACGGATGTTAATTGCACCCGCTTGAAACTTATTGAGGGTAAATAAAATATTATGGATGTTTGCTATCTCTCCCTCTTTTAAATAATGATCATGTCGATTTCCGTCGCCTGCTTCAACTATTTTAAGATAACGTTCACCGGATTCGTCAATAACAAGTCCCTCTGTAGCATTTTCCATAAAATCCACAAAAGAGATACTGAAATCTTGACCGTTAAAATCATTATTCCAAATAAAGTCATTATTAACATGCTCAGATAGTAGTAGATCATTTTCTAATTTTAGTCTTCTAGGCTCTTCGTTAATTTCACCATCAACATAAACAGTTAAGTACGTTTTTTCAGTCAGAAATTGATTTTCTGTAGTTCCTTCTCTAATCGGCATCATTCCTTCATAACCAATATAGCGAGTTACAAATGCTCCTAATAGAATTAATAAAAATGATAAATGAATCATCAATGTGGCCCATTTTTCTTTTCGAAGCAAACGATATTTAAAAATATTTCCGAAAAAATTAATTGCCATAAACACCATTATCAATTCAAACCACCAGGCATTATATATCCATATTTTAGCGGTATCAGTGCTATACCAACTTTCTATAAAAGTTCCAAAAGCCATTGCTGTTGGATAAAATATGAAAAGTACTGCTGTTAATCGTGTGGAAAAGAGATATTTAAATAACTGTTTTTTCATCAAAAATTATAATCCTAGAATGCAAATATATAGCATGTAACGGTAACCTTCCTATGAATTTTAAATTTAAAAAAGTATCCTTTTAATAAATATTTATCATTAACGAAATCGAACTATAAAAGGAAAAAAAATAAAAACAGATATTCCTTTCTTATTCGTCATTTAGGTTTAGTATTTTTACATATTAACTATGAAAGTCATTCTTCTTGGTGCCGGAAAGCTTGGTAAGCAATTGTATAAATCTTTTGTGAATAATCAAACTATTGATCTCATTCAATGGTATAATCGTTCCGAAACTAATCTAATAAGTCCCGAGGGAATTGCACTAACCAACTCGCTAGATGCGATTGAAAAAGCGGATCTATATATTCTAGCGGTTTCTGATGACGTGATATCTAGTATATCTAAAAAACTACCTACAGATGTTTTGTTGATTCATACTGCTGGAAGTGTTTCCATAGACGTAATAAAGAGTCATAAAAGACGTGGTGTATGGTATCCCATCCAAAGTTTTAATGATCAGCAAGAAATTGATTTTTCTGAAGTAACTTTTGGCATAGAAACAAACAAATTGTCGGATAAACAATTAATTTATGACTTAACTAAGAGCATTGAAGCAAAGCCAATTGACATTAATTCCGAACAAAGAGAAAAATTACATTTAGCGGCTGTAATTGTAAATAATTTCATCAATCATTTGTTTACACAAGCCTCTTTATTTTGTGAAGACAACGAACTATCTTTTGATTTACTACGTCCATTAATTCGAGAAACCTTTAATAAAATTGATAAAATTTCACCTGAAGAGGCGCAATCAGGACCAGCAATAAGAAACGATAAAAACACCTTGAAAAGACATCTAGAGTTAATTAAAAATCCAGTATTAAAAAAGGTTTATACAACCTTAACTACTTCGATCCAAAAGCTACTCACTTAAATGAAAAATTATAAAAATTTATTACCCTTTATCAAAACATTTATTTTTGATGTTGATGGGGTGCTAACAGATGGTAAAATTTTAATAACCAACGAGGGGGAACTTCTCAGAAGTTTTGATGCTAAAGATGGATATGCAATAAAATGTGCCTTAGTTCAAGGGTATAAAATCGTTATTATTTCAGGCGGAAGAAATGAAGGAGTTCGTAAACGTTTTAAAGAATTAGGTGTTTTTGATATTTATATGGGAGCTAACTATAAAATAGAGGCCTATAATGATCTAATAGATAATTATAGTATAGATCCTCAAACTATTTTATTTGTAGGAGATGATGTTCCTGATATTCCAGTAATGGAAAAAGTAGGATTAAGCTGTTGTCCTGCAGATGCTGTAACAGACGTGAAATCAATTGCTACATATATATCACATAAAAATGGAGGAGAAGGTTGTGTAAGAGAAATCATAGAACAGGTCTTAAGAGTGCAAGGAAAGTGGCGCATTGATATTGGTTCTAAAGATATTGGTGTTGGAAAAGATTAAAATGGATACAAAAGGACATACTATTATTTTAGCATCAGGTTCTCCTAGAAGACAACAGTTTTTTAAGGAAATGAAAATTCCCTTTATAAAAAAAGTGATTCCTGTGGAAGAAAGTTTTCCATCAACCTTATCTGGATCTGCGATAGCAGAATACATAGTTACTCAAAAAGCAAACGCTTTCAAAGACACTATAAAAGACAATGAAATCATAATCACTGCAGACACTATTGTTTGGCATCAAAATAAATGTCTAGGAAAACCAACCTCTATCCAAAATGCTGAAGAAATTTTAAAGACACTTTCTGACGATACACATCAAGTAATAACTGCTGTAGGATTCTTACAAAAAGAAACTTGGGAATGTATTAATGTTGTTTCTGAAGTAACCTTTGGTCCAGTCTCCAAAAAAGCAATCCAAGAGTATATTGCCACAGGCTCCCCAATGGATAAAGCAGGTGCATATGGAATTCAGGACTTATTTGGCACCTTATATATTGACTCAATCTCTGGAAGTTATACTAATATCATTGGTCTTCCTGTGCCACATGTATATAAAAAATTACAAGAAATAATAAAAATTAATCATCTAAAAAAATCATCTTGAAGCATTTATTTTAGTAAAAAAAATAAAACACTTAAATTACCAAACAGGATAATTAAAAAATCTCGTAGAAGAAGTTTTTTTAAATTATTTTGTATAAAATAATTCGCAATGAAACACAAGAATATACATATTACTTATTATTGCTGTAACCTCTGTTAGTGGACAAAGTAGCTCAGAGATCTATAAAAAAATACAAAAACTAAACACTCTAGGATCAGTGCTATATGTTGCAGCACATCCTGATGATGAAAATACTAGATTAATTTCGTTATTTTCAAATCAATACAATTACAATACAGCCTACCTTTCAATGACCCGTGGAGATGGGGGACAAAATTTAATTGGAACAGAACTCCTAGAAAGTCTAGGACTCATAAGAACACAGGAGCTTTTAGAGGCAAGAAAAATAGATGGAGGACAGCAATTTTTCACTACTGCTAATGATTTTGGATATTCTAAACATCCTGATGAAACACTTGAAATTTGGAATAAAAACGAGATTTTAGCACAAATTGTATTTCGTATCCGGGAATTTAAACCTGATGTTATTATTAATCGATTTGACCATAGAACTCCTGGAAGTACTCATGGACACCATAGTAGTTCTGCTATTTTAAGTGAAATGGCCTTTTCACTTGCAGCCAATCCAAAAGCATATCCTGAGCAATTAAATGATGTTGCTGTTTGGCAACCTACACGCCAATTTTATAATACTTCATGGTGGGCTTATGGTAGTAGAGAAAAATTTAAAAATGCTGACAAATCAAATATGATTACTTTAGAAAGTAATCCCATTAATAATTTATTAGGTAGCTCGAATGCTGAGATTGCTTCTAAAAGTAGAAGTCAGCATAAATCGCAGGGGTTTGGAAGCTCACCTGGCCTTGGAAGTCAAGAAGAATATTTAGAACTCATTAACGGAAGTATTCCGAATAAAAACAATCCTTTTCAAGGAATTGATACTAACTGGAGTAGAGTGAAAGGAGGCAAAGCTATTGGCTTGCTTATTGAAGAGATACTTGCTGATTTTAATTTTGAAAAACCTTATAAAAGTATCCAACAATTATTGAAGATTCACTCTAAAATTAAAGCTTTAAAACCCGGCCATTGGCGCACAGTAAAACTCAAGGAAGTGACTAACCTTGTTCAATATTGCTTAGGTCTTAGATTACAATTCAACACCTCTAAACCAACAGGTGTTGCCAATACTTTAACCGAAATAACTTTAAAAGCACTAAATCCAAGTCCAATTAAGGTGTCAATAGAGAAAATAGTAGGTGCAGTAAATCTTGACACAAAGCAATCATTGTCTGAAAACAAAGCGTGGCAAGAAAGTAAGTCTATACTTCTACCTAAAGTACAAACTACTCCTTATTGGTTAATAGAAAAAGGAGATATAGGAAACTATAAAGTTAGTAATCCTGATTTAAAAGGATTAGCAGAAACACCTAACCCTATTCAAGCTATTTTTGAATTAAATATAGATGGTAATCTGATTTTAGTTAATGTTCCCCTCACCTTCCGATCCACGGATCGAGTAAAGGGTGAAGTTGTAGAAAACTTTCAATTGGTTCCTAAAATAACCACACAAATTAATGAACGGGTAATCCTCTTTAAAGAAAACACTCCAAAAAAGGTTAGTTTAATTGTCACATCACATACTGAAAATTTAAAAGGAAGTGTGACTCTTTCAACCCCAAAATACTGGAAAATCAGTCCTTCATCACAGGACTTTTATATTCCCATGGCAGAGGTTTCACAAGAATTTATCTTTGAAGTTACCCCTCCAGAAGGAAATACTACTGGGCTATTTACATCACTTGTAACGCAAGGAGATCAGAATTATAATATGCAATTAAACGAAATATCCTACCCCCATATTTCAAAACAATATTTATTAACTCCCAATGAAACAAAAGTTGTTAAAATAGATCTTAAAACAAATGTAAATCACATTGCATACCTTAGAGGAGCAGGAGATAAAATAGCAGAAAATCTGCGAAATATTGGGATAGAAGTAACAGAATTTAATATAAACAACCTTCGTTTGGAACGTCTAATAAACTTTCCAACTCTAGTGGTAGGGATTCGTGCTTTTAATGTTCATAAAGACCTTACATTTAAAAATCAAATACTTTGGGATTATGTTAAGCAAGGTGGAACAGTGGTTGTACAATACAATACCAGTAGAGGATTTAACAGTGATTTAGCTGGTCCATATCCAATAAGTTTCAATAGAGATCGTGTTACAAATGAAAATTCAAAGGTTACCCTATTAAACTCTTTGCACCCACTTTTAAACAAACCTAATAAAATTACTGATAATGATTTTGATGGCTGGGTTCAAGAACGTGGCTTATATTTCTCTAATAAATGGGATGCTAAGTATGAACCTCTTTTATCAATGAATGACAAAGGAGAAACTCCCAAAAAGGGAAGCCTTTTAGTAGCAGATCACGGAAAAGGTAAATTTATTTTTACAGGACTTAGTTTTTTTAGACAACTTCCTGCTGGAGTTCCTGGGGCATACAGATTGTTTGCCAATATAATTTCTTATGGACAATGAAGAAATCTACATATATTTTATTAATCGTAATAAACTTACTGTATTGGGTAGTGTTTTATCAATTTATGAATATGTATAACTAATGCAGATATTCGATTGGATCATTTTAGGCGTAACCTTAGCTTTTATTGTACTCTATGGTATATGGAAAAATAATAGTCATGAAAACATTAAAGAATATTTAAAGGGTGGTAATGAAGCTCGTTGGTGGACCGTAGGTCTATCAGTAATGGCTACCCAAGCTAGTGCCATCACTTTTTTATCAACTCCTGGACAAGCTTTCCATGATGGAATGGGTTTTGTTCAATTTTATTTTGGATTGCCTTTCGCGATGCTAATTATATGCTTGTTTTTTATTCCAGTATATCACCGTCTAAATGTCTACACTGCTTATGAGTTTTTAGAAAAACGTTTTGACCTCAAAGTGAGAACCCTTACCGCCTTATTGTTTTTAATTCAAAGAGGACTTGCTGCAGGAATTACAATATATGCACCCGCTATTATTTTAAGTGTAGTGCTTGGGTGGAATTTAAAAGTATTGGTTTTACTTGTAGGAAGTTTAGTAATTACCTACACAATGATTGGAGGAACAAAAGCTGTAAATGTGACGCAAAAACAGCAAATGTTTATCATATTTCTAGGAATGTTTCTTGCCTTCGGTTTTATAATTAAACAATTCCCTGAAGGCATCGGTTTTCATGAAGCAATTAAAATTGCAGGAAAAGCTGGAAAATTAAATGTACTTGATTTTAGCTTTAATCTAAACAGTAGGTATACCTTTTGGAGTGGCTTAACGGGAGGATTTTTCTTGGCACTTTCATATTTTGGTACAGATCAATCACAAGTACAACGTTATCTTTCAGGAAAATCCTTAAAGGAAAGTCAAATGGGACTTGTAATGAACGGTGTTTTGAAAATTCCAATGCAATTTTTCATTCTCCTTGTTGGGGTCATGGTATTTATATTCTATCAATTTGAGCCTTCGCCAATAAACTTTAATCCCAAAGCTATTGCTGCCGTTAAAAAATCTGAAGTAGCTGAAGCTTTCCATTTATTAGAACTTAAAAATAAAGCTACCCAAAAGGAAATAAGAACAAAGCTTTTGAATAAGACTTTAAGTGTTTCTTTTCAGGAAGAAATAACACAACTTAGTACAATTGAAAAAGCGCAAAGACAAGAAGCTAAAAACCTTATTAAGTCAGTGAATCCATCATTAGAAACAAATGATAAAGATTATGTCTTTATCTCATTTATTTTAGGTCATCTCCCAACAGGTCTCATTGGCTTATTACTGGCTGTTATCTTTTCTGCTGCAATGAGTTCCACTGCTTCAGAGCTTAATGCATTGGCAGCAACAACAACAATTGATTTATATCAAAGAAATGTTGTTGAAAAATCACCAGCACATTATGTAACTGTCTCCAAAGGATTTACATTGTTATGGGGTATAATTGCCATATTATTTGCAAGTATTGGAAATTTATTTGAAAACCTTATTCAATTGGTAAACATAATTGGCTCTGTTTTTTATGGAACAATTTTAGGAATTTTTCTAATAGCAATTTTCATAAAGTATGTGAAAGGAAATGCTGTTTTTTGGGCAGCAATTATTTCAGAAGGAATTGTTTTATTGCTTTTTTCAAATGACTTGGTTAGCTTTTTATGGCTTAATTTAATTGGGGCTATACTTACAGTTGTTTTTGCACTTCTTTTACAAATAACACTTTCTACTAAAAATGAATGAAAAATTATTACACTTTTTGAACGCGTATAGATAGCTTAACGCCAAATCATAAAGCAAAATATGGTAAAATGAATGTACATCAAATGGTATGTCATTGCACAGATTTTTATCGTATGGCTTCGGAGGAGCTTACCCTAACAGAAACTCCTAAGCTTTCAAAAGAAGAAGTGCTAATATTAGCAAAAGAACGAAAAACAGTTCCAGCCCCAAAAGACATAAATCAAGTCGCTGGAAAAGGAACTAAACCTACATAACTTTCAAAATGACATTCGCCTTTTAAAAGAAAAAATGACTTTATTTTTTAATTCACCTAAAAAAGTAGAATTTCCTCCTCATTTTTATTTTGGCCTTTTAACACGAGCACAATGGAATGAAACTTCAAACTATCATTTACATCATCACTTAAGACAGTTTAATGCTTAGGCTAAGGAACAGAAAAGTCAATACAATAGAAAGGTATGAAAGAAATTAATAATGTAGCAGTATTAGGGGGCGGAGCTGCAGGTTTTTTTGCAGCACTTTCAGTAAAAAAACACCATCCACAGGCAAAGGTTATACTTTATGAAAAAACAACAAAGGTACTTGCTAAAGTTAAAATATCTGGTGGTGGACGTTGTAATGTGACAAATTCAGACAGTGACATTGATGCCTTATGTATGGCATATCCAAGGGGAGGAAAGCAATTAAGAAATCTGTTTTATCGTTTTAATACAACAGACACACAAGAGTGGTTTGAATCTCGAGGGATACCTTTAAAATCAGAAGCTGATGGAAGGGTATTTCCCGTCTCTAATAAGTCACAAAGTATTATTGATTGCTTAATGCAAGAGGCTGAAGATTTAGGTATTGATCTTTATTATAATAAAACGATTACATCATTAAAAAAAGATGGTATACTGTGGAATCTATCTATTAAAGATGAAGCAGCAACCAAAAATTTTAATGCTGTAGTTATCGCAACCGGAGGTAATCCTAAGATCTCTGGATTTGACTGGATAAAAACTCTAAATCATAAAATTATTGCACCGGTACCATCACTTTTCACCTTTAATATGCCCAATGAAAAGATCACAGAACTCATGGGAGTAACGGTTGAAAATGTTTATATGAAAATTAAAAAACATGGCATAGAAGTCAGTGGTCCATTACTAATTACTCATTGGGGAATGAGCGGACCTACAATTTTAAAAGGATCTGCTTTTGGCGCCCAGAAACTTGCTAAATGTGAATATCAATTTGAACTGCTAATAAATTGGGTTGGAGAAAAAAACACGACAATACTTTTCAATCAACTACAAGCCTGTGCAAATCAAAATCCTCAAAAGACACTCTTTAATCAGAAAGCATTTTCACTCCCCCAACGATTATGGCAATTTCTAGTTCAAAAAAATAACATACCTCAAACTAAAAAATGGATTGATTTAAGTAAAAAAGAAGGTCGTAGATTTGTTGAATGTTTAGTTAATGATAAGTATCTCGTTTCTGGAAAAACAACTTTTAAAGATGAATTTGTTACTTGTGGAGGGGTATCGCTTTCAAGTATTAATCTAAAAACAATGGAAAGCAAAACCTCAGCAGGACTTTACTTTGCAGGTGAAGTACTAAATATTGATGGTATTACAGGCGGATATAATTTTCAATCTGCTTGGACTACCGGTTTTGTTGCAGGACAATTAAAAACATAATTTATTAATGCTAAAATTTAAGTCTTAAATAAGTTTTCCTTTTTATTTAAATGATTAATTAAATTTTAATTGATAAAAAAAAGGTCTTGTAGAAAATAGAATTTTAACAAATAAACCTTTCAAATAATTGAAAGGTTTATAAAAAATGTAGCGAGAGGGGGGCACGATCCCCCGACCTCCGGGTTATGAATCCGACGCTCTAACCAGCTGAGCTACCTCGCCATTTGAGGTGGCAAATATATAATATATTACTGACAGTAAAAACTGACAGTATGAAATATTGGAAATTATCAATTGATCATCAACACAGAGTTTCATAAGTTTTTTATCTACATATGATTCTCAAATTCTATCTAATAGTTGGATATAAATTAAATTTTAGAGAAAAATGTTCCTAAATTTGAAATAACAAATGGAATATTTAAAATTACTTACAAAATCTTTTTTAGGTGTCTTAGACTGGACCTTTAAACAGATTTTTTTCGAAGTACCTAATCATGAAAATTATTTTTGGGGTTTAATCATCATTTCAATTTTAATTTGGACTCTTGAATTAATTTTTCCATGGCGAAAAAAACAAAAAAAAATTAGAGTAGATTTTTGGTTAGATGTATTTTATATGTTTTTCAACTTTTTTGTTTTTTCAATAGTTATTGATGGATTTTATGAAATTTTCAATAAACTAATGAATGATTTATTCAATTTGAGGACAGATTCTTTTGCATTTTTTGAACTATCAAATTTTTCTCCTGCAATTCAATTACTTATATTTTTTGTGACTTTAGATTTCGTTCAATGGTTTACTCATATATTAATGCATCGCTTTCCATTTTTATGGAAATTTCATAAAGTTCACCATTCGGTCAAAGAAATGGGCTTTGCAGCTCATTTTCGTTATCATTGGATAGAAAATATTTTGTATAAACCTTCTAAGGTTTTTGTTATTATGATGATTGGTGGGTTTGAACCAGAGCAAGCCTATATAATTCACTACCTCAGTATTGTTATTGGACATCTAAACCATGCTAACATAAAGCTTAGTTATGGTCCTATGAAATATGTTTTCAATAATCCTATTATGCATCTTCATCATCATGCTTATTCATTTCCAAGTAAATTTAAAACAGGAGTTAATTTCGCTATCAGTTTAAGTATTTGGGATTATCTATTTAAAACAAATTATATTCCCAATGCAAATGAATATTTAAAACTTGGTTATAAAGGTGATCAGAAAATGTCTAATAATTTTATAGGTCAACTAATTTATGGTTTTAAAAAAGGAGATTAATTAATGTTTTTTTTATTTTAAAACTTAAAAAAATAATATCTCTTCACTTTAAACTAAAATTAATCCCCTCCCCAACTATCTTGAAAAAACATTCAAACACCAAGTTCAGCCCATACATAAAGCATAAAAAAGGCTATTAGCCCAATAAAAAGAGATTTTCTCAGTGTTGTTTTACAAACAATCAGATTCCTGGATTTGATGAATTATATCTGATTATGAAATAAAGTTAATGTTCTAAGAGCTATAAAAAAATTAAATTTAATTTTAGTTAGTTTATTCCATACTGTTACTCAATAAAAAAGGTATCGGTTCACCAGGTTCATTTTCTGCTAAATCCCAACGTTCCCAATAACCATCTGAAATACGATAAAGTATCCAATTATCAGGATATAGTTCAGTTGAAGTGTATTTTGCTATTAACCAACCATTTAAATTTAGACTTTCCGAATAGCCAACTCCTTGAAAATCATCACTCATTCCACCTGGAATATTATCATCATATAACCCAAAATTGCAATATTCTTCATTTAAACGATCTACAATTCCACTAAGAGCCATTTGTCTTAAACCATCTGTATGAAAAAGCATAAACCCATTTAAATCCCAAGTTGTGTTTGTTATCTGGTCATAAGTCGGGCAGTTCAATAATTTATAACGAGCAAGCCAACTTGTATCTTCTTTAAAATCTATAGTTTTTATTATCAAATCTTTTTTGCAACATATTTGTGATAGAATACAAACCATAAAAAGATATTTTTTCATAAAACAAACTATTTATAATAAATCTTATAGTTCTTTGAATATGATTAAATACATGAGATTTAGTCTTTGAACTTTTTTGATTTAAGATTTATTGAATCAAGTAACTGAATCATTTTATCAAACTTGACTTGTTCATCTGCGTGTTGTTGAATGTGTTGAATTCTATAATTTATAGGCGCATTATTACTGTCTCTGATTAATTCAGAAGCAATTCCAAATAAAGCAATAGAACCGAAAAAAAGACTTCCCATTATAAAAACAGTTGTATTAATAGCGATAGTTGACAAAGGGTCCTTTAAATATTTTTTAAACATGATAATTTAAATTTCAAAAAATTGAATACATTAAAATTATAAAAAAATCAATTCGGTTTTAAAGAAAACTTTTGCTGAAAAAAATGATATTCATGATTTAATTAATTATTTTTAGATTTGATTCTTAACAAATTATAACCAAAATAATATTCTCTAAAATAACTATACAAATACGAATGTTATCAAGAAGTTATAGTGCATTTCAAATATCTTTTAATCAATAAAAATCATTAATTATGTCAGAAAAAAAAATGGAAATGTCATTTTTAGCCGAACCAAATGATGCGAATTACAGAGGAAATGTTCATGGTGGTAAGGTTATGAAATGGATTGATGAAATTGGATATGCATTATCTGTAAAATACACAAAGAAGTATTGTGTTACAAAGTTTGTAGATGATATTGAATTTTTAAAACCAATAAATATTGGAGATTTAGTGAAATTAGATGCTGAAATAATTAAGGTTGGCGTTTCATCATTAAGAATTAAAATTATAGTTAATAGTGAAAATTTAATAGAAAATAGTTTGAAGAAAAATTGTGAATGTTTTATTGTTTTTGTTGCAATTGATGAACATGGAAATAAAATAAAAATCAATAATTAAGCATAATCTTGACTATTTTAAAATTAAAAGTTTTTGAATCAGGTGACTATTTTGATGCTACTGGAATGATAATGTCTACAATAGAATAAAAAATTAAAGATCTATAAAAGCTCTAAATTGAAGGTTTTTTGTTAACTAGAAACGTTACTAGACGTGAATGTATTATTTGAACAATCACAACCTAAGCAATCACAATTATCACATGTGCAACTTTTACCCAACCATTCAAACATTGCATACATTTACAATTACACTCTTTCATAAAGAATTATCATTAAATATATGGGAATAAAATACCAAGGACATATCCTAAAATAATTCCTAATATTAACATTATAATTCCCTTAGACGAAAAGAACCACCCAAATTTTTCTTCCCAAGCATCTGGTATAAAATTTCCATCAGCATCTTCTGCTTTTCCAGATTTTGTTAAATACGTAGCATAAGAATATACACTGAAAACTAGTACTATTATAAATACAATCGTTATTAAAAATTCATTCATAATTATTATTTTTTGTGAATTCTATATTAAATATAAGTTTAAGATATGCATATATAATCATATAAAAAACTATTATGTTTAATTTTAAGTATTAAATAGTCTAATTTTAGTGTTTTTAATTAAACATTCTTGACGAATTTAATCACTTAAATTTTTAGTAGACAAAAATTAATGATGATTTATTAATGAAATATCTAATAAATTTCTTTGTTACAATAGCAGAAAGTATTGAAGAATATTAAATTTCAAACATTTTATTTAAAGCTAAATATATTATGAATAATTCATTATAGATGAACTTTAAAATAATAGCCTAATTATTAATTGTCCCAATAATAAATTTTAAAATAAAATCAATAAAATATTAAAAAATAAATATGCTTCTTAATGTTTTTTCAATATATTGGGAACTTGAAAAATTAAACATGAGCGATAAAAAAAGCTACTCCATAGAATATGATTTCCATTCATCACCTCAGTTATTATTTCAATACCTATCAACCCCTTCTGGACTTTCAGAATGGTTTGCAGATAATGTAAACTCTAGGGGAGAAATGTTCACTTTCATCTGGGATGACTCAGAAGAGCATGCGAAAATGATACAAAAAAAAAATAATGATAAAGTTCGTTTTCAATGGCAAAATAACGATGCTGATCAAGACAAATACTACTTCGAATTTAAAATTCAAGTAGATGAGATCACAAAAGATGTTTCATTAATTATATCAGACTTTTCAGATGAAGATGAAATTGAAGAATCTAAAATGTTATGGGACAATCTTATTTCAGATTTAAAACAAGTGCTAGGTGCTAGTTAATTCCTTTCAATGATTAATTGTAATGGCAACTTAATTTCCAGTATTACAGAAGCTTCAGAATCTATTTTACAAAGCCTGTTGACTGGATTTTCCGTAAAAGAAACGCTTCGTTATCAAAAAAATAATCTCCTTTTTTGGGAATTACATTATTTCAGAATGATGGCTGCCCTTAGAAGACATCGTTTTAATATTCCTGTTGAATATACGCTTATCTATTTAGAAAATGAATTAATTAAAACTATTAAATCCAAAGACTCCATTGAAGCTGATTTTCTTTTAAATATTACGTTTATTAAACATCAAGAAAATATTGATTTCATTATATCAGCAACTAAAGTTTTACCATTTTCAGTAAATCCCTTAGATTACTATTCTGTTGACCTTTATAAAGAAGAGTTGATTTCTAGTGGTTTTTTTTCAAATTTAACATACACAAACAACTCACTTCGAATTATTTCAACTAGTTATTCAATAGAAAATGGTTTAGACGATTGTATTTTATTAAATGATCAAAAAAATCTAGCAGAATCAATTAAAGGAACGCTCTACTTATTTCACGGTAATACTATTTATACTCCAAATCTAGAGTCTGGTTGTCAAGATTTATCTTTAAGATCAGCTTTTAATGAATGGATTTTAGAGGGGAAAACTATTTATGTGCTTAAAGAACAAGCCATCAATCCATTTGAATTACAAAAATCAGATGAACTAATGGTACTATCTCTTAATCAAGGTGTTCAAAATATTACAAAATACCGAAAAACAAACTACACAAAAGGAAAGACAGCCTCATTGTTTGAAAAATTCAAAAAAAGCTTAGGTTAATTCCAATTTGGGTTTTTTGGTGTATTTGACCAGATTAAATAGTTACCACCCATTGCTTTCATATGCTCTCTCCATAAATTAACAGGATTTTTTTTGAGCCAGGTGTTATTTGTTATATCATCTACAACTCTCCAGGATTTTAAAGATATTTCATTTTCTAATTGATCTTCAGTCCAACCAGAGTATCCTAAAAAGAAACGGATTTCATTTTTAGTAAGTGTCCCTTTATTGATTTGAGCGACAACCGTCTTAAAATCACCACTCCAATACAGATCTTTTTCTATACAGAGACTATTGGGAATTAAGTGCGAAGAACGATGAATAAAAAAAAGATTGTCATCTTCTACAGGGCCTCCAAAATAAAGAGGGATTTCAAAATTAATCCCATCCATTACATCATTTAATGTATATTCTAATTGCTTATTGAGAATAAAGCCAACTGTACCATCGTTTTTATGATCTACTAAAAGAATAACGGCGCGATGAAAGTTAGTGTCTCCCATAATAGATGGGGTTGCAATAAGAAATTTTCCAGATTTCATAAATTCTAATATATAAAAAAAGCTCCACAAGGGAGCTTTTTATATTATTCAATGTAAAGATTTAGTTTACAGAACCTGATAATTCAGCACCTGCTTTGAACTTTACAACATTTTTAGCTTTAATTTTGATAGTAGCTCCTGTTTGAGGATTTCTTCCATCACGAGCTGCTCTTCTAGATACTGACCAAGATCCGAAACCTACTAGAGAAACACGTCCCCCTTTTTTAAGAGTTCCACCTACACTTCCTAAAAATGATTCAAGTGCTTTTTTTGCTGCTGCTTTAGAAATTCCAGCATCTGCTGACATTGCGTCAATTAATTCTGTTTTGTTCATAATATTTTATATTTATTAAGGTTATTTAACAAATTTATATGGAATTTGATAGTAGACATCAAAAACGCTTTAAAATTAGCCCTTTTGTTAATAAGTAAGGGGTTTTGTTAATAATGAGATGGGGTTAAGCTATAAAACAGTTGCATTCTCGTCAAAAGAATACCCATTTAATAGAGCACTAGCGGTCATTCGTTTCTTATTTGGAAGCTGTAATTCAACGCAATTTAAATAGCCATCTTTAATTACAATTAAAATTTCACCTTGTTTTACGATAATTTTATTTATTGACTCATTGGGTAAAGAGGTAACTACTTTAGCTTTAAAAATCTTCATTCTCCCTTCTCACCTTTATTCTTAAAAAATGTCCATGCTCCAGGATTAGGACTTAGCCCATTAATTTTATTTTGAATATGCTCAATTTGAAGTGTCCAATCCAAGCGGGTATTCTCAGTTGTTAACTTTGGTGCTTCTTTTTCTTGACCAGAAATTTGTTGGTTTATAGCGCTTAGAGATCTTGAAACTAATCCTTCAATAGTTTTTATAATTAATGGAGCTCCTAGTTTCGAAAGAATATCATGAAGGATTCCCACGTTATATTCTTTACCAATAGAAACTTCTTTTTGTAACAAAACAGCTCCTGTATCAATTTGCTCATTAATTAAAAAAGTGCTCACCCCTGTCTTTTTCTCACCATTAATAAGCACCCAATTAATAGGAGCAGCACCCCGATAATTCGGTAAAAGAGAGGCATGAAGGTTGATAGTCCCATAAGAAGGTACTTTCCACACTACTTTAGGTAACATTCTAAAAGCAACTACTATTTGAATTTCAGGTTGAAGATTCTTTAAACGGGAAACAAAATTTGAATCTTTTAAATTTTCTGGTTGTAAAAGTGGTAATTTTTTTTTGACACTATATTCTTTAACCGCAGAGGAGTTTATTTTTTTTCCTCTTCCCGACCTTCTGTCGGGAGCAGTAATAACCATAATTATAGGATATCCAGCTACAATTAATGCATCTAAACAATAACGAGCAAATTCTGGAGTACCATAAAAAATTACTCTTGGAAGTAAGGGGGATTCATTCATTGACCCAATGGTATTGTTGAAAGTGATTAATATATATTTTTTTTGTTTTTAGTAATCTTTCTATAACTTCTTTTAAAGCAGCTGGTTCAAAATACAACTTTTCATTTAGGTCTTGAATAGATTGAGGATGATCTTTTAGGAGTAGAATTAATTTCTTTTCAAAATCATTTTCTGTAATATATAAACTAGCACAAGAACGAGAAGAGCATTGATGACATAACCCTTCGAATAAAGTTCCGAAATATGATAAAATTTTATTGCGCTTACAGTTAGTCTCATCTTCTACAAATGCAATCATTGCATCAATTTTTAGTTTCTTCTGTTGATGTAAGTTGGTATTATTTTTAATTAAAGTTTGTAGAGTATAGCTATCTTCCCTAGGGGTTTTAGGAATATAATAAAAATAGGCTTTTTGCTTAGTAAAATCCAGTATTCCGTCTCGCTCAAGCCTTTCTAAAGCTTCCGTAAATTGGTCAGAAGAAAGACGTAATTCAGCAATTATTTTTTCTGGACTTATTTGAGTTTTTTCTTTAAAAAAATAAGGGTTTTGCCGCATTAAATATTCCAATACTTTAGCTGGAGTATTTTGAGATATAATAAATTCAGTAGCTTGGTGGGCAGAACATTTAGTGTTAATATCAATATGCTTTTTATTAGATGTATTAAGAGATATAATTCCTTCTCTATCGAATTGCTCTAAACAATATAATGTTTTTCTAAAGTTTCGGTTATACTGATTACAAAAACTTTCAAAGTCCAACTCATGTATGATACCCTCTCCTTCTCCGTAGGCAATTTGTAAAAAATTACATAAGTCTTTATATATTTCTTTTAAGTCTTTTGTCGAAGGTAGTCGGTTTAAAAGGTGATGTTTGGTTTCCTCTGAATCAGATTCACTAAATATTAAAAAAGTATGGGCTAAATCACCGTCTCTACCTGCTCTTCCTGTTTCTTGATAATAATGTTCTATACTTTCAGGAAGGTTCATATGAATTACAGTTCGAACGTTGGATTTATCTATTCCCATTCCAAAAGCACTTGTAGCAGTCATATGGAGTAATGTTCCTTTTTGCCATTCACTTAGTTTCGACTTTTTCTCTTTTAATAAAAGGCCTCCATGAAAGAAATCAGCAACAAGACCATGACGAATCATTTTGCGTGCCAACTGCTCCGATTGTTTACGTGTATTACAATAAATTATACTACTACCTTTGTGATGAGTTAAAATTTGAATCACAGCATTTAACTTATCGTCTGTTTTCCATATGTTATAGGATAAATTAGGGCGTTCAAACGACTGCTGAAATAGTTTAGGTGATTTCAATATTAATTGAGTCTGAATATCACGAACAACTTCAGATGTTGCTGAAGCTGTGAGAGCTAATATTGGAATCTCAGGGAGTAGTTCAAGTAATAGATTAATTTTTCGGTATGCAGGTCTAAAATCATGACCCCATTCAGAAATGCAATGTGCTTCATCTATCGCTATTAAAGAAATTGGCGCACGAACAATTTGTTGTAAAAATAAAGCATTAGTTAATTTCTCTGGAGAAACATATACTACCTTATAGCCACCGAAGGTGCAATTATCTAGTTGCTGAGTCAAAGAAATACTTTTTTTATGCGATTCGAAATACATGGCTTTAATATCACGTTTTAATAAGTCTTGAACTTGATCCTCCATAAGAGCTATTAAAGGTGAAACAACCAAAACAAAACCTTCCTTAAGTAGTGCTGGTAATTGATAACACAATGACTTTCCGCCTCCTGTTGGAAGTAATGCAAAGGTGTCGTGTCCAGCCATTATAGAGAGAATAATGTCTTCTTGTAATGGCTTAAAGGTTTTGAAGCCCCAATGTTTTTTCAAGAGTGTTTCCTTATCCATGCAATTTTATATAATGTTCAATAAAAAGAACACGATTTATTATCGTGTCTTTAGGAACTGTAACAATAAATGAGATTGCTTATATAGATTTTTGATATAAGGAAAGTAACGTTTAGCTTCAATAAATGTCTCCATTCTTTGAGTGTCTTTTTTATAGATTTCTTTCCAGGGCTCAACCAAAAAAACAAGATCATACTTAAAAGGTATTATTCTTTTTTCCCAAAAATCATCTCTTCCTTTAACAGCAAGTAAATAAGCGTATATATCTAGAATACCACGATCAAAAAAAACGAAAGGCTTTGCAGCATCAACATAAAGTGAGGAAAATGCTTTAAACTGTGCTTTCCTTCCTAGAAAATAAGAGTTCACTAAACTCTTCAGGGTTCGAAAGAAAAAAATTAGCTTTTCCAGTTGCCTTGCCTTCATCAATTAAGGTTCTTGAATACTCTTCAAAAACAGAATATCCTTTATCCTCAAGACCTTTAATTATACTTGTTTTTCCTGCGCCAGGACTTCCAGTAATTACGATTCTTTTGTTTTTCATAAAGCACTATTAATCAATTGTAAAAACCAGTATCTTTACACAAAAATACTCGCCTTGTTGCAAAACAATACTAACTCCGACGAATTTTATTCAAGATTTCATGGGCAACTCGTTGAATCACAAGCCTGGCCTGGAATATATATGTTTAAATTTGTCATAAAATCAGAGGCGCTTCATCTAGAAACATTGAAATCTTATTTCAATGGAAAACAGGCTGAATTCTTTCAAAAATTATCTTCAAAAAAGACTTTTACTAGCTTAACCATTAAAGTCAAAATGAAAAGTGCGGATGCAGTTATTTCGATTTACAAAAAAGCAAGTCAACTAGAGGGTATAATGGCCTTGTAATTATGAAATAAAGTAGTGGCGATTCAATTGAATTTATTAATTTGCAATATAATTTTACTTCACTAAGTAATTAGTAACCTTTTTTTTATGGAAACCTTGCAGTACAATACAAAGCGCAAGCAATTAATCATCCCTGAATATGGGAGGCACATTCACATAATGATTGAACAAACCATGGCAACTGAAGATGTCTTGGAGCGCAATAAAAAAGCGAAAGCTATTATTGGAGTGATGGGAAATCTTAATCCCCACCTGAGGGATGTTCCAGATTTTCAACACAAATTATGGGATCAATTTTTCATAATGGCTAATTTTGACATCGATGTTGAAAGTCCTTTTGAAATGCCGGAAAAAGAAATTCTCAATGCAAAACCTGCGAAACTTCCTTATCCTCAGAACTATCCTAAATACCGATTTTATGGAAATAATATAAAACGTATGATTGATGTGGCTATGAACTGGGAAGAGAATGAAATGAAAGAGGTCTTGGTTTATACAATTGCCAACCATATGAAAAAATGTTTCCTTGGTTGGAATAAAGATACCGTTGATGATGATGTTATTATGGGACACTTAGATGAACTCTCTGGCGGAAAATTAAAAGTTGTAGCATCACAACTACCTTTAACAGATTCTAATGATTTATTAAAGTTGAAATCAAAAAATGGAAATGGCCCAAAAAGTAACATGCATAAAGCAAAAAAAAGAAACATAAGAAAACGTTACTAAAAGTAGATGGAATCATTTATCATTGAAGGGGGACAACCTCTAAAAGGATCAATAACTCCCCAAGGAGCAAAAAACGAAGCTTTACAAATTTTGTGTGCAGTGTTACTCACGCCAGAAGTCGTAAACATTCATAATATACCTGACATTGTAGATGTCAATAAACTCATCAAACTCCTTGAAAATTTTGGAGTATTGGTTAAGAAAATTTCCAAAGGTCATTTTAGCTTTCAAGCAAATAATATTGATCTTGACTACCTAAGCTCTGATAAATTTAAAAACGATGGAAAAGGACTTCGTGGCTCTATAATGCTCGTAGGACCTCTTCTTGCTAGATTTGGAAAAGGAAGCATCCCTAGGCCTGGAGGAGATAAAATTGGACGACGTCGATTAGATACCCACTTTGAAGGTCTGATTAAACTTGGAGCAACCTTCAACTATAACCGTGAAGATTATTTTTATAGTGTTGAGGCTAAAAAATTGATTGGAACTGATATGCTACTCGATGAAGCTTCTGTCACCGGAACTGCAAATATTGTTATGGCAGCCGTTTTAGCAGAAGGTACAACTACTATATATAATGCTGCTTGCGAACCCTATCTGCAACAACTTTGTAATATGCTTAACAGGATGGGGGCAAAAATTAGCGGAATAAGATCCAACCTATTAGTTGTTGAAGGGGTAACAAATCTTAAAGGTACCATCCACACAATACTTCCCGACATGATTGAAATTGGTAGCTGGGTAGGTTTAGCTGCAATGACACAAAGTGAAATTACGATAAAAAATGTACGATGGGAATACTTAGGACAAATGCCTAGTATTTTTAGAAAATTAGGAATTACACTAGAACAAAAAGGCGATGATATATATATTCCTGCACATACGGATGGTTACGAGGTTCAAAGCTATATAGATGGATCTATTCTAACCATTTCAGATGCACCATGGCCAGGATTCACTCCAGACCTTTTAAGCATTGTTTTAGTTGTCGCTACTCAGGCAAGAGGAAGTATTTTAGTGCATCAAAAAATGTTTGAAAGTCGCTTATTTTTTGTTGATAAATTGATTGATATGGGTGCAAAAATAATTTTATGTGACCCGCACAGAGCTACTGTTATTGGACATGATTTTAAATCAAAACTTAAAGCAGCTACATTAACATCCCCAGATATTCGCGCTGGTGTATCGTTACTCATTGCTGCACTTTCTGCAAAAGGCACAAGTACAATACATAACATTGAACAAATTGACAGAGGATATGAGGATATTGAAAATCGATTACAAAAAATTGGAGCTAAAATAAAACGTGTAAAAACACAGTAGCTTCAATAGTTAAAAAAAGAGGGGTGTAAAATTAACGTTTTGAAATTTTATTATTATTAATGTTACCTTGTCTTGTGCACTTGAAACGATCTACAGTTTCAGAACGACTTTTACTATGTTTCGTCTTTCTTCCTTGAACACGAGCTCTCCACATTTTAAAACTAGAAGCCTTCATTTCTGTTCGCATTAAAGTTATTACATCTTGTTCTTTTAATCCAAATTGCATTAAAATGGCATCAAAAGGAGTTCGATCTTCCCATGCCATTTCAATAACACGATCAATTTGAATTTCATTAAGTTCGAGTTTCTTTTTCATGGTATTATCTTATTGATAAAGTGTGTTTGTTTAATATGCGCTTACTTTCTTTTTTCACTAATGTGTTTTTTTTAAGGTTCCAAAGTATTTGACTTGCTTTTTTATGCATCGCTTCAAGATCTATGATGGGTTTTGGATAATCTACTCCCAATTCAAAATTATACAATGCTGCTTCCATAGAAGTTAATTCCCACGGAGTATGTATAAAATTAGGTGGTAGTTTATGTAATTCTGGAAGCCATTGCAAAACAAAAACACCTTCTGGGTCATGCTCTAAACCATTTTTAACTGGATTATAAATTCTAAGGGTATTAATACCTGTTTCTCCTGCCTGCATCTGAATTTGAGGAAAATGAATTCCAGGTTCAAAGTCAAGAAATTGGCAAGCTAAAAATGAAGAAATCGCTTGCCATGGCTGCCACAAATGATGAATAACAAAAGAAACAACAAGTGCACGCATTCTAAAATTTAAATAACCCGTAGACACTAAACATCGCATTGCAGCATCTACCATTGGAACTCCTGTTTGTCCAGTTTCCCAAGCTTTTAAATAGTCTGTGCGCTTTTCTTTTAGTAAACTATGGTATCCTTTGTTTATACTGTTAAATTCCATACCGCACTCCATTTCAAACTTTTGAATAAAATGTGATTGCCAACGTAATCTTGATTCAAAAGAGGAAAGAGCCCTACTCCTTTTCCCATTTTCTTTTTCCTCTTCTGTACGTTGTAAAACCTGTCGCATTGAAATATTACCCCAAGCAATGTATGGAGATAAACGACTACAACTTTTACGAGCCAAATCAGGTTTTGAAATATGTTTTTGATAATTTAAATATCGTTTATCAAAAAAGGAATTTAAATACCGTTGTGCATTTTGCTCGCCTCCAGGTTGAAACCATTTTGAAGAATTTGTTTCTTTAGAGACAGGAGTTAATAAAGCTTCTAGTCTAGAAATTTCATTTAAAGAAAGAAGTTGTGCATTGTCTGGAGAAAAATTAAATAAAGGACGATTCATATGCTTAGACCAAAGTTGAATCCATTTTTTTCGGTTTGAGAGCCTTCTAAAAACACCTTGTTGCAAATATTCATTCCAAACAACCTTATGTTTATCTGTCCAATATTTAACCTGTTTTATCACGCTCAAAAGTAATTCCAATCCCAGTTTCTTGATGTGAATACAAGGTGAAATTATAGAATTGTTTTAAGTTTTCTAATACATCTAAAAATGAACCTTTTACAGTCATAACTTTAGAATTAAAAATAGCTAATTGAGAATCTAACTGAACTATGGACTGTTTTATAAAATCAAAATGTCGCGGACTATAATGAGAATCCGTTTGAAGTATATCTTCAAAAACATATAATAAAAGACAAGGTCTCTTACTAGATAAAGCTGCATGCAGAGCCTCATGATCTAAAAGTCGTAAATCACGTTTTAGCCAGACAATATTTAAAGATTCGCGCTTAAAAAGCATCAGGATTGGCAATAATTTTGTAGGCTCTTTCTTTAACATCAGCAAGATCTGCCGGAGATATTTTTTCTAATAATCGTAACATCATTCCCATTCGGTTATTTTTATAAAAATACTGTTTTTTATCATCTAAAAAATTCCAATATAGACTGTTAAATGGACAAGCATCTTCTCCAACACGTTTCTTTTTATCATATATACATTCATCACAATAATTACTCATTTTATTAATATATGAAGCGGCAGAAACATAAGGTTTAGTGGCAACAATTCCACCATCTGCCCACTGACTCATACCTCTCGTGTTTGGAAGCTGAACCCATTCTACAGCATCGGCGTAAATACCTAAATACCAACGATCAACTTCATCAGGGTTTACCTGTGCTAGCAAAGCAAAATTACCTGTAATCATCAAACGCTGAATATGGTGGGCATAACCAGTATCTAAAGAATTTTGAATGCTAGTATTTAGACAATTCATTTTCGTGTCAGCAGTCCAATAAAAATTAGGGAGTGGATTATAATTCTCTAGCGCATTCTTTTTTGAATATTCTGGCATTTCACGCCAATAAATACCCCTCATATATTCACGCCATCCTATTATTTGTCGAACAAATCCTTCAACTTGTGATAGTTCAATGTCTTTAGTATTGTCGTGATAATAGCTAATAACAGACTCCACAACCTCTAAAGGATTTATCATTTTAGTGTTTAAAGCAAATGATATTCTTGAGTGAAATAAGTTGGTTTCATTCGTATTCATAGCATCCTGATAGGTGCCAAAATGACGTAATAAATTCTCATTAAAATACTGTAGTTGTTGCAAGGCTTCTTCTCTATTTGAAGGATATAGAAAAGCTGTTACATCAATGGTTCCCAATGTATTGACATCATTTGATTTCAAGAGGCTTACTAAAGATTCTAAAGCAACTTTATTGGGAATAAAAGGTGCAGGAATCTCAGGAGATCCTTTCCATTTATTACGATTATTTTTATCGAAATTCCAAGCACCTCCTAGAGGCTTTTCCCCCTCCATTAACAAATGAAAATCCTTTCGTATTCTTCGATAGAAAAATTCCATTATTGATTGCTTTTTTCCTTCAAAAAAATTTGTTAAAAAAATTCGAGTTGTCATAAAATGCTCAGTGTCATATGCCAGTGATGGAATTGAAAGAGCAGTACAGAATTTTTTTAATTGTTGGTCCAAACGAAATTCATCTGGATATAAGTATTGAAATTGTGAAACTTTATATTCCTTAATTAGAAGGTTTAGATTTAATAATAGGTTTTGTTTGTTTTCTGGTGCATCCAAAGCAAGATATCTAACCATATGTCCTTGACTTTCCAATGTAATTTTAAATTGTCGCATGGCATTGAAAAATGCCACAACTTTTTGCAGGTGATGATCTACATAATCCGTTTCTTGACGCATTTCCATGATAACGTAACAAACAGAGGGATTCACTTCTTTAAACCAAGAATGTTGACTATTGAGTTGATCACCGAGAATAAGTCTTAAAATCATTTAAATAAGGTATTTTGAAGCCATTTTTTTTGATATGTGCCTTTAGCATCATATCTACTTGCCTGAAACTGAATGTTAAACTTTCGATCCCTAGGGTCATTTCCTACTCCAGCAACATACATCCAATTTCCCCAATTACTATGAACATCATAATCTATTAATTGTTGTTCAAAATATGCGGCACCCATTCGCCAATCCATTAACATATTTTTTGTGAAATAACTTGCTACATTTTGCCTACCACGATTACTCATAAAACCTGTTTTTTTAAGTTCAATCATATTGGCGTTAACAAAAGGCTCTGAAGTTTTACCTTCTGTCCATTTTTTATATATCTCATGGTTAGTTTTCCAAGTATACTTTTGTGATAAAATTCCACCCAACTTAAATATCTTAGTGCCGTGCTTCAAGGAGATGTATTTAAAATAATCACGCCAAATTAATTCAAAAATTAACCAATAAGTTGATTCATTTTCATGAACTTCTTTTTCATATTTTTTGATACTCCAATAAATAGTTTTAGCAGAAAGTGATCCATTTGCAAGCCAGGGAGAAAATTTTGAGCTATAGTTAGAACCAAGCATTCCATTTCTTGTTTTTTTATAAAATGAAAGCCGTTTGGATTTCCAAAAATAATCATCTAGTCGGTCTATTGCTGAATTTGTACCTCCAGAAAAAGGAAATGCTGTATTTACAGGTATTTCAAAAGAATTAAATCCTAGAGATTTAAGTGAAAGAAGTGGATAGGTTTTGGCAAGTAATGAATCTTTGGACAATAGTTTAGGACTTGAAATACAGGATCTTACTTGAGTAAATTTCTCGCATTGTTTCCTGAAAACAGTAAAAACCTCTGGGATTGAATCTATTGTCATTGGAAGATCTTCAGGATGAAATAAAAATTGATCATAATGAGAATCTAAAATAACTTTTTTTGGCAGTGAGGCAATTAGAGAATCTGTTACAAATTTTTCTTCTGAAGTCCACTCTTTTTGATAAAAAACAGTGGAAGCGTTAATTGTATTAACCCAATAAGGGATTCTCTCACTTGCAGTTTTATTTTCTACAATTAGTGTTATGTTTTTTTGAAGTAGTTCTATTTTTAAAGCAGCTAATGTTTCAAGGATAAAATTAATTCTATAGGCTCCTGATTTTTGAAAACCCCATTGTGTATTTAAAAATTCTTTAGGCTCAAATGTATAATAAGCCACTACCCTATCAAAATCATTACATGCCTTATAAAAAGACTCCTGATCCTGAAAACGTAAATCATTTCTTAACCATACAATAGCAGTTTTCATACTCCTTTACATTTTTTACTACAATATTTTACAGATTCCCAGTCTCGTTCCCATTTTTTTCTCCAATGAAACGAACGTTTACAGCTAAGGCAAATTTTTTGAGGTAGATGCTGTTTTAATACTCTTTTCATAAAGTACTTAAGGCAGTCTTATAAACCATTAGACAGCGTTCACGAGCCTTCTTATGATCTACCATAGGGTTGGGATAATCAATTTCCTGAAAATTAGGCACCCATTTTTGAATATATCGTAACTCCTTATCAAATTTTTTAACTTGCTCTGATGGGTTGAAAATCCTAAAATAAGGAGCGGCATCTACTCCACAGCCTGCAACCCACTGCCAATTCCCAACGTTGCTAGACATTTCATAGTCTAGTAGTTTTTCAGCAAAATATGCTTCCCCCCAACGCCAATCAATTAATAAGTGTTTACACAGAAAACTCCCTACAAGCATTCGCACTCTATTGTGCATAAAACCAGTTTGATTTAACTGACGCATCCCTGCATCAACAAGAGGATAACCAGTATCACCTTTACACCACTTTTCAAAATCCGCTGGATTATTTAACCATTCAATTTTATCGTATTGTGGCTTAAAGCTTTTATAAGACGTATGGGGAAAATGCCATAATATTTGCATGAAAAATTCACGCCAAATCAATTCTTTTAAAAAAATATGGTTAGAACGCGAAGCTGCTTTTTGAACCAAAGCACGAACACTAACTATTCCAAAACGCAAATAAGATCCTAATCTAGAGGTTGAGTCTAATGAGGGGAAATTTCTTGTCTCTTCATATTCATCAATAACTTTATTATCAAAGGAATATTTTGGCTCTACAATAGTACTTTTATCAAATCCTAAGTCAGCAAGATTGATTTTAGGCAACGATTCGTTTAAAGTTAAATTTCCTAATAAAGTTTCTGAAGGATATGTTTTTAATGGATTCTCTTCAAAACGTTCAAGCCATTTTCTTGAAAATGGTGTATAAACTTTATAAGGGCTTCCATCTTTTTTAACGATTTCATCTTTTGCAAAAATCACCTGATCCTTATACATTTCAAAAACTACCCCCTCTTTTTCTAATAGTTGACGAATTTCAGCATCTCGATTGGTAGCATAAGGTTCATAGTCTTCATTACAAATAACTTTTTCAACCCGCCATTTTTTTATTAACTCTGGGAAAATAGTCTTTGGTGTACCAAGAAATCTTCCAACAGAACATCGTTTAGCCTTCATAGCAAGATCAATATTGTTTAAGGATATCAATATCATTTCAAGGCGTGCGTCTTGCTTCGGAAGTTTTTTGAGAATTTCTTTATCAAAAATAAAGATGGGGAGTACTTTGTTTTTACCGTTCAAAGCATGAAATAATCCACAATTATCTTCAATCCTAAGATCTCTTCTGAACCAAAATAATGTGATTTTTTCCATTAATATGTTTATGTTTTTAAATTACCAATTCCACCATCAATTTGTAATATTCTTCCAGTCATCCAACTACTCTTATCACCTAATAAAAAAGCTGTTACATCTGCTAACTCTTTTGCAGTACCAATTCTTCCAAGCGGATGACGCTCATTAGCTTTTTCCATTTTAATATCGTTATTTAAAAACTTTGAGGCTAAGGGAGTGTCTACGATTGAAGGTGCAATCGCATTTACCCTAATCTTAGGAGCAAACTCTGCTGCTAAAGACCTAGTTAATCCTTCTATAGCACCTTTTGAAGCAGAAATAGAACTGTGAAAGGGCATTCCCGTTTGGACGGCTACAGTACTGTAAAAAACAACTGAAGCTTTAGCACTTGCTTGCAACAATCCTAAGACTGATTTCAAGGACTTGATAGCTCCCATAACATTAATCTCAAAATCATCTGTAAAGGCTTCAATTTTCAGCCCCTTAAAGGGCCTTAAGTTAATCGACCCTGGACAGTATACAAAACCGTCTAAAGTTTCAGGTAAAAGTGAGGTGTCAATTGTATCTTTAGTAGCATCAAAAGGAATGTAATTAACCTTCAGACCAGCAATTCCCTCGTTAGAACGACTTGCAACATAAACATTATTATCTGGTGATAATAATGTAACTAAAGCTAGGCCAATGCCTGAACTTCCACCGATCACTAATATATTTTTATTTTTCATCATTTGTATATTCTCCAAAAAGGTTAATAAGTGCTTTTTCTCTGTATTCAAAAATTTCTTTTAATTTGGGTGCTACTATAATTGGATGGACTAATTGACCTAAAATTCCTAATGGAATTTTATAATCAATAATATCAATCATTTCTACTCCATTTTTTATGGGTTTAATAAAATGTTTATGGTGCCATAGTGCATATGGGCCAAAACGTTGCTCGTCTACAAAATAATTCCCCTCATCAACATGAGTTATTTCAGTGACCCATTTTGTTGGTATATTTAATAATGGCGTAACAATGTATTGAATGATTTGTCCTGCATACATTTTATCTGCGGCTCCTTCTAAAATATTAAAGCTCATATAGTCAGGAGTAATCCTTTTTAAATTTTTTGGATCAGAAAGAAAATCCCATGCTTTTTTTTGAGAAATTGGAAGGTTTTGAACCGTTTTTAAACGATATATTTTCATTTATTTTTTTATAAAAACAAATCTACTAAATGTTTAAATATTATAACACATGGTTAAACAACAAATATTCAGTTGATTTAATTTAGAATAATAAATAAAAAACATCCGTTAATAAATTATATTTGACAAACTAAAAAAACATCATGAAAAAATTGAAATATTTAGTGCTTTTGATAAGCTCTTTTGGATTTGCTCAAATCTTAACGCCACAACCTAGCCCATATAGTAAAATTCAACAAACTGTTGGGTTAACTGAAGTGACTATTGAATATTCTAGACCTGCACTACGGGGTAGAACCGTAATGGGTGATCTAGTCCCTTACGGTGAACTATGGAGAGCTGGTGCAAACAAAAATACCATGATCAACTTTTCTGATGATGTAATTTTAGATGGCACCAAAATAGCTAAAGGAAATTATGCTTTATTTATTCGTCCAGGCAAAACCTTATGGGAGGTTTTTTTCTACAGTAATACTGAAAATTCAGGGCTCCCAAAAAACTGGAATACGAACTTAATTGTAGCGGTTGCGGAAGTTGTTCCTCATACAACTGAAACTACCTGGGAATCTTTTACTATTTCAATTGATGATCTTAATAATACTGGAGCTACTCTAAATATTAAATGGGAAAACACCGAGGTTAAAATTCCTTTTAAAGTACCTACAGATAAAAAAACAATGGCTTCAATCAAGGAAACCATGAAAGGATCCCCCAAATCTGGAGATTACTATAGTGCTGCCATTTATTATAGAGAAACTGGAAAGGATTTAAGACAAGCTAAGAAATGGATTGCTAAAGCAATTGATCTTGATGAAGGGAAATACTGGATGTATCGTCAACAATCACTTATCCTTGCAGAATTAAAAGAAACAGAAGCTGCCATTGTAGCTGCTAAAACCTCTTTGAAGTTAGCGGAAGAGGCAGGTAATAAAGACTATATTCGTTTAAATACTAAATCCATTGAAGAATGGTCTAAGTAAAAGTGAACTCTTTTAAAAAAAAGCACCTTAGGGTGTTTTTTTTTACTTTTTTTTAAGATAACTTTTATATAAAATATTAAAAACTAAGCCAAAAATAACTAAAAAAGTCCCTAATAGTTGAAAAAAATCATACTGTTCTGATAACACAAAGAAACCAAACAGTAGAGTAAATAATACCTCTACGTACTTAAAAGGTGCCACCATGTGTGCCTCACCATTTCGAAAAGCTTTAGTCATAAATAATTGTCCAAAAAAACCAAAAAAACCTAAGCTAATTAAAAGAATTAGATTCTCACCAGAAGGGGTCTTCCAAGAAAAAAAACTTCCAATTCCTCCAACAACTGTAGCGAGTAACATAAAGTAATGAACAACAACTACGGGATGGTCTCCACTTCCAATTTTTGCAATTAAAATGTAAACGATGGCAGAAAAAAAAGCAGCTAATAAGACAAGAAAAACTCCAAAACTTGATCCAGAGCTGTCAAAACTTTTTATAAGAAAAACTCCTACAAACGCCATGAAAAAAAAAATCCATTGTATAGGTTTGATTACTTCTTTAAGAAATACTACTGCCAATAAAGCAGCAAAAATTGGAGATATATAGCGAAGAGTTACTGCACTTCCCATAGATATATAATGTAATCCCCAGAAAAATAAAATCATTGAAGTTAAACCCACTAAAGATCTAAGAATCAATAATTTCTTTTGATTTCCCCACTGCGGAATCCCTTGAGATTTCAGAAAACTATACGTTATTAGCAATGAACCTATTGACCTAAAAAAAACGAGTTGAAAGGTTGAAAAATTTACTAAATACTTTACAATAGCATTCATAAAAGCAAATGATAATGTACTAAGTAACATATATTTTACGGCCTTATAAAAAGTTGAATTCAATTAATGAATATTTTTTTTTGCAAATATGGATAAATTGAGTGATTTAGTAAAGGTTTTATCACTAGATAAAATAAGTAGTATCTTCGAAATTCATTAAAAAAATGATGCCTTTTGGGTTCACTTTCTCTTTTTAATTTTACACTTGCTGCTTTTTGTGCTTTTTTACTTGGTATTTCAAAATCTGGTCTCAAGGGTATTGCAGCATTAATAGTTACTGGTTTTGCATTAGTGTATGATGCACGAAATTCAACAGGTGTACTAATGCCTCTTTTATTAGTGGGAGATGTTTTTGCAATTATCTATTACAAAAGGCATGTGAAATGGAAATATATAGCCAAACTACTACCCTGGATGATAGCAGGTGTTCTTATGGGAGTTCTTGGCGGAAAATTTATCTCAGAGGATATTTTTAAATATGGGATGGCTTCAATCATTCTTTTTAGCGTTGCCTTAATGTATTATTGGGAAAATAAAAAAGATAAAACTATACCCTCGCATTGGACTTTCGCTAGTTCTATGGGTATTCTTGCGGGCTTTACAACCATGATAGGAAATTTAGCAGGGGCATTTTCTAATATTTATTTTTTAGCGATGCGCCTTCCTAAAAACACTTTCATTGGAACAGCTGCATGGCTTTTTTTTTTGATAAATACATTTAAATTACCTTTTCACATTTGGAGTTGGGAAACTATAAACGAAGTTTCTATTCTAAAAAGTATTGAGCTTGTGCCATTTGTCATTATTGGATTATTTTCAGGGGTTTTTATTGTTAAAAAAATCAAAGATGACCACTATCGCAAGCTGATTTTATTTTTCACTGCTATAGGAGGTATTGCCATTTTATTTAATTAGTCAATTTATCGACAACTGCTCGAATATTTTTCTGATTACTTTCTCCAATTTTCTGATGTAAGAATGATATTTTTGAATTTACTTTTTCAGGAATTGAAATGGAAGGTAATAATTTAGAGCCTGAAAGATGAAGTGCTTTAAAACCATATTTTTTAAATTCTAAACAATTTGAAGCATTTATTCCACTTCCCGGCATAATTGTTATTTGTGCACCTAGATTATTATGCCAGTTTTTTAAATTAACGAGACCATCGATTGCCTTCTCTTCTTGCCCCGAAGTTAAGACAGAATTAAACCCTAAATCTATCAATATTTGTAGCGCCTCTATTGGGCTGGTAACCACATCAAAAGCTCTATGAAATGTTAAACTCATAGAACCGGCCAATGAAATCCAATGCTTCAAACGTTTCTTGTCTAAATTAAAATTTTGAGTTAGTGCCCCTAAAACAACACCTTTACAGCCCATTTCTTTAGCAAGTAAGACATCTTGACTTATAACGTTAACTTCTGAATCTGTATATATAAAATGACCTTCTCTAGGTCGTATTAAGCAATAAATAGGCAATAAATCCAAAGCAACTGCCTCAGCTATTAAACCTTTTGAAGGTGTAATTCCTCCGACTCCTAGAGCGCTACACAATTCAATGCGATCTGCACCTGCTTGTGCAGCATTTTTAACAGAGGCAATTGAACTTGCACAAACTTCTACAATCATAATTCATTTTTATTAACTTAAACAAAGTTAAAATAACTCTCTAAAAAGATGTTTTATTGAGAACAAATTTTCTTTTAAAAAAAAATCTTTTTATATTGTTAACCAATTGAAAAGAAAGCTTTTTTTAGGACAAAGTTCATTAGCCACTCTAGGTGTTTTAGTTGCTCCGAGCATCCTGAAAGCAAAAAAAATAGTCAAACCCTTAAACACTAACAACATACACATTTCATATGCAATTAGCACTTGGAATGTTCCGCAGGCAACTAAAATTGCAGGTGAAGCTTTAGATAATGGTGCTAATGCCCTTGATGCTGCTGTTAAAGGCGTGGCTTTTGAAGAGTCTAATATTTTAAATACAACTGTGGGTAGAGGTGGAACACCTGATAGGGATGGCTCAGTAACTTTAGATGCTTGTGTAATGAATCATAAAGGTGACTGTGGATCCGTTCTTGCTGTTGAAGATATCACTCATGTTGCTTCACTAGCCAAAGAGGTTATGGAAAAAACACCACATGTTATATTAGCGGGTGAAGGCGCTCGAACTTTTGCTATCAGTCAAGGATATCTTCCTGAAAACTTATTGAGTGATGAAGGAAAAAAAGCTTGGAGAAAATGGTTAGAAAATGGAAACTATCGCCCTGAAATTAATATAGAAAATCATGATACCATTGGAATGCTTTGCTGTGATCAGGAAGGTTTGCTATCGGGTGTCTGTACAACTAGTGGTCTTGCTTATAAAATGAAAGGTCGCGTTGGAGACTCCCCTATTATTGGTTCAGGTCTATTCATAGATAACAACATAGGAGGAGCAGTTGCAACTGGTCTTGGCGAAGAAGTTATAAAAACAGTAGGAAGTTTTCTTATAGTAGAACTTATGAGACAAGGCAGAACACCACAAGAAGCCTGTGAGGAAGCCGTAGGAAGAATTGTTGAAAAACAAAACGGTAAACCTGATTTTCAAGTAGCGTATTTAGCAACAAATAAAAAAGGTGACATAGGAGCCTTTAGTATCCATAAAGGATTTTCCTTTACCAAGTATAAAAATAAAACAAATCATAACATTACTTCAAAAGCAATGTTTTAATACCAAAATTAATGGAAATAATTGAAAATGAAAAAAAATACGATGTAGTTATTGTTGGCTCTGGAGCAGGAGGTGGAATGGCGACTAAAGTATTATCTGAAGCTGGTTTAAAAGTAGCAGTAATTGAAGCTGGTCCCTACTTTGATCCAGCAAATCCAGCACAACAAACTCAGCTTAAATGGCCACATGAATCACCAAGAAGAGGGGCTGGAACTACACGTGCTTTTGGAGAATTTGACATGGCCTATGGCGGTTGGGAAATTGAAGGAGAACCTTATAATCAAGTAGGTGATTCACAGTTTGATTGGTTTCGATCACGTATGCTAGGTGGAAGAACAAATCACTGGGGGCGTATCTCTTTACGCTTTGGCCCTCGGGATTTTAAAGGAAAAGATAGGGATGGTTTGGGAGAAAACTGGCCAATTAGCTATGAGGATGTAAGACCTTATTACGATAAAGTGGATAAACTTATTGGTGTTTTTGGAAGTAAAGAAGGGATGTATAATGAACCTGACGGTTTTTTCCTACCTGCCCCTAAACCAAGATTACACGAATTATATTATAAAAAAGGAGCTGAAAAATCTGGAGTTAAAGTAATGCCTTCAAGACTTTCTATTTTAACCAAAAGGATTAATAATGAACGTGGTATTTGTTTTTATTGTAACCAGTGTAGTAGATCTTGTTCTGTATATGGTGACTTCTCTGCAGGTTCATGCCTAATCTTCCCTGCTCAAAAATCTGGTGGTCAAGTTGATCTTTATGTAAATAGTATGGTGCGAGAAGTAACCGTAAATGATGAAGGAAAAGCTACTGGTGTTTTATACATTAATAAAGAAGACCGAAAAGAATACCGTATCTCTGGGAAAGTGGTTGTATTAGCAGCATCTGCCTGTAGTACTGCCAGAATTTTACTTAATTCTAAAAGTCCTCAGCATCCAAATGGCTTAGGGAACAGCAGTAACATGGTAGGGAAATATTTACATGATTCTACTGGAAGTGATCGTATGGCATTTGTTCCAGAAATGATGAATAGAAAACGCTATAACGAAGATGGAGTTGGAGGAATGCACTTATACTCACCTTGGTGGCTCGATAATAAAAAATTAGACTTCCCAAGAGGATACCATATTGAGGTATGGGGAGGTTTAGGCATGCCAAGTTACGGGACTGGATTTGATCCAAATAGTTTAAATAAATATCTTGGACTTAAGGTTGGTGGCTACGGAAATGGATTACGTGAAGATGTAAAAAAATTCTATGGTTCTGTCATGGGAATGTCAGGACGTGGAGAATCTATTGCTAATGTCAATAACTATTGTGAAATTGACCCTACAACTGTGGATGAATTTGGAATTCCAGTATTACGATTCAACTATAGTTGGTCTGACCACGAAAGAAAGCAGGCCCGTCACATGCATGAAACGTTTGAAGAATATTATTCATAACATGGGAGGTGAAGTATTAGGTGACAAACCTGGAGCAGATAAAGATTATGGTTTACTTAATCCAGGTAGGATTATACATGAGGTGGGTACTACAAGAATGGGGAGTAATCCTAAAACATCAGTTGTAAATGAATTTGAACAACTTCACGATGTTGATAATGTCTTTGTTGTTGATGCTGGACCCTTCGTTTCACAAGCAGATAAAAATCCAACCTGGACAATTATGGCACTTTCGTGGAGAACCTCAGAATTTATTATTGAAGAATTAAAAAAACAAAATATATAGTCATGAATAGAAGAGATAGTATACGTTCCCTTTTTTTAGGAAGCATGGCGGGAGGATTGGCCCTTGAGAGTTGTATATCAGCATCTGAAGAAACAATCAATGAAAAAATATGGGAATATCAATATGGACGAACTCCAGAGGAGGCCGCAAGAGATGAAAAATTACTTGCTACCCAATATTTTGAAAATACCGAAATAAATGTGATCACTCGACTCGCAAATTTAATTTTACCTCCAACTACTGATGGCACAATTGAAGATGCTGGTGTGCCTAAATTTATAGAGTTTATGGCTAAAGATTTCCCTGGACTTCAAACACCAATAAGAGGTGGAATTATGTGGCTTGACAATCATGCTAATAGACATTTTGATAATGATTTTATAAATATTACCGAAGACAAGCAACACGAAATTTTAGATCAAATAGCCTATCCCGAATCAAAAGGAGAGCAAAAACAAGAAGTTAAATTCTTTTCCTTAATGAGAAATTTAGTCATGACAGGATATTTTACTTCTGCAATTGGGATTAAAGAATTAGGCTATAAAGGAAACCAACCGAACGTTTGGGACGGTGTGCCCGAAGATGTTTTGAAAGATCACGGAATGTCTTATGATGCTTCATGGATGCCGAAGTTTGTTGACCAATCTAAACGTAATGACATTGCTAAGTGGGATGAAGAAGGTAATTTAATGTCATAAAACATAATCCTAGTAAAATATTCATTTTCAAATAGAGCAAAAAATAATATTAAAATATGAAAGATTTTATTTTAGCTGTAGATGCTGGTACGACTAGTTCTAGAGCAATTATATTTGACCGAAATGGTGACACTATTGGTACATCACAACATGAATTTACTCAACATTTTCCAAAAGAAAGTTGGGTTGAACACGATGCCCTAGAGATATGGGATACTCAATTATTGGCCATAAGAGAAGTACTAGAAAAAACCAATACTAAAGCGTCCCAAATTCATGCAATAGGGATAACTAACCAAAGAGAAACTACAGTTCTTTGGAATCGCTCCACTGGAAAACCTGTTCATAAAGCAATTGTGTGGCAAGACAGAAGAACCGCTTTTATTTGTGATGAATTAAAAAAATCAGGAAAAGCTTCTGTTTTTTATGAAAAAACTGGACTTTTATTAGATGCCTATTTTTCTGGAACAAAAATAAAATGGATTTTAGATCAAGATCCTGAATTAAAAAAACAAGCTTTAAATGGAGAGCTAGCTTTCGGAACTATAGATAGTTGGTTAATTTGGAATTTAACAAATGGAAAAGTACACGTAACAGATGTTACCAATGCTAGCAGAACTCTTTTATTTAATATTCATACCTTAAAATGGGATAAAGAATTACTTGACATTCTGGATATTCCAGCAGCACTTCTCCCCGAAGTAGTTTCTTCCTCAGAAAAAGTAGGGGTAACTTCTTTTAATCTTTTTGGACATGAAATATTAATTTCTGGAATAGCTGGGGATCAACAAGCAGCTTTATTTGGTCAAATGTGTATTCACCCAGGTGATGTGAAAAATACCTACGGAACAGGATGTTTTTGTATAATGAACACAGGAGAAAAACCTGTTCAATCTAAAAATAAAATGCTTACCACAATTGGGTATCAACTAAACGGAAAAGTGACCTATGCACTAGAAGGAAGTGTATTTATTGCAGGAGCAGTAGTGCAATGGCTAAGAGATCAAATGGGTATTATCTCCTCTGCCCCTGAAATAGAAGTATTGGCAAAAACTGTTGAAAATAATGGAGGTGTTACTTTTATTCCTGCACTTTCTGGACTTGGTGCGCCTTACTGGGATCCACATGCCACTGGTACTATATTAGGAATTACCAGAGGTACGCAAAAAGGACATATAGCAAGAGCTGCACTTGAGGCTATTGCAATGCGAACAAGGGAGATTATAATAGAAATGCAAAAAGATGCCAACACTACCTTTGTAAGTTTAAAGGTAGATGGAGGCGGAAGTACAAACGACCTCTTAATGCAAATTCAATCGAATCTTCTTCAAACTAAGGTTATTCGACCTAAAACAACTGAAACAACCGCATTGGGAGCTGCTTTTTTTGCAGGATTAGCAAGTGGTTATTGGCCTTCATTAGAAAGTCTTGCTAGCATTTGGAAAATTGATAAGAAATTTAATCCCGTTCAAGAAATAGAAAATCAAAAAATTATTGAATCATGGCAAAAAAGAATTGTTCAAGTCACCAATACTAATAAAAATGAATAGAACTAATAACCTAAAACGACTTGATGAAACTATACAATGGGATGTAATTATTATTGGCGGAGGAGCATCAGGCCTCGGAGTAGCAGTTGACGCAGCAAATCGGGGATACAAAACGCTACTCTTAGAAAAAAATGATTTTGCCAAAGGTACTTCATCACGAAGTACAAAATTAGTTCATGGCGGGGTTAGATATCTTCAAAATGGAGATGTTTCGCTTGTTATAGAAGCTCTAAAAGAACGTGGTATTATGCGAAAAAATGCACCGCATTTAGTTCGTGACATGAGTTTTGTAATTCCTTCATATGATTGGTGGACAAGTCCATTTTATGGCTTAGGATTAAAAATTTATGATATGATGTCGGGAAAGTTAGGTTTGGGTCCCTCTACAATTCTAGATCGAAAAGAAATAATTTCATTAATACCCAATGTTAATAAAAAGGGGTTAAAAGGTGGAGTAATTTACCAAGATGGCCAGTTTGATGATGCCAGAATGGCCATAAGCCTAGCACTAACTGCCTCACAAGAAGGAGCTTGCCTCCTAAATTATATTAATGTAATAGGAATTAATAAAGAAAATAACCTAATAACAGGAGTGACTATTAAAAATCAAGTTAGTGGTTTAGAAAAAGAAATTAAGGGAAAAGTAGTTATAAATGCAACTGGAGTTTTCTCTGATGAAATAATTGCTCTAGATTATCCTGAATCAAAACCTAAGATACGTCCTTCCCAAGGAGTTCATTTAGTTATTGATAAAACATTTTTAGACGGTCCACATGCAATTATGGTTCCCCACACTTCAGATGGACGTGTCCTTTTTGCTGTCCCATGGAATGGTTATGTTGTTTTAGGAACAACAGATACCCCTGTAGAATTGGCTTTAGATGAACCTATTGCTATGGAAAGTGAAATTGATTTTATTCTTGAAAATGCAGGAGTATATATGACAAAAAAACCAACCAGAAAAGATGTGAAAAGTGTCTTTACTGGACTTAGACCTTTAGCTGCTTCAAAAGGAAATTCAGAAAAAACAAAAGAAATTTCAAGAAGCCATAAAATAACTATTAGTAATAGTGGATTAGTAAGTATCTTGGGTGGTAAATGGACAACTTACAGGAAAATTGCTGAAGACACTTTAAATAAAGCACAAGCAGTTGGTGGATTACCTGAAAGAAAGTGTAATACGGAACACCTTCCCATTTTTGGACATGATCACAAATCAAAATGGACAGAACCTCTGTACTTTTATGGAACAGAAGCTCTCAAGATCAAAGCCATTAATCCTGAAAAAGCAGAGACGTCATTATCAAAGAAATTTTTTATTTCAGAAAATCAAATCATATGGGCCATTCAACAAGAAATGGCACTTAACTTAGAAGATGTTTTAGCTCGAAGGACTCGTTGTTTATTTCTTGACGCCAAAGAAACTGGAATTATAGCACCTAAAGTTGCTGAAATAATGTCTAAAACACTCGGTTTTAAAAAGACTTGGGAAGAAAACCAAGTAAAACAATTTAATGAATTAATAAAAACGTATCAATTATGATTATGCATCCATTCATTGCTGAATTTATAGGGACTACTATATTACTCCTTCTTGGAGCAGGAGTAGTAGCAAATGTAAAATTAAAGAAAACAATAGCTGAAGCTCAGAATCCCTGGATATTAATCACTAGTGCATGGGGATTTGCAGTATTCGTAGGTGTTTTTATAAGTGCACAATCAAGTGGTGCCCATTTAAACCCTGCTGTTACAGTTGGGTTAGCAATGGCTGGAAAATTTTCTTGGTCTTTAGTTCCAATGTACTTTGGTGCACAATTATTAGGAGCAATGCTAGGAAGTTGGCTTGCTTATTTAACCTACATTGATCACTATAAGGCTACCAAAGACGAGGATGCCGTTAGAAGTACATTTTGTACTGGGCCTGCCATTAGAAATATAAAAAATAATTTATTTAGTGAAGGTATTGGAACATTTATATTAGTATTTGGAGCACTATTTATTGTAAGTCCTAATATAGAAATTGCAGGTACAGAAGTAGAAAATTTTGGCTTAGGTGCACTTGATGCATTACCCATTGGAATTGTGGTTTGGGTGATTGGAATTGCACTTGGTGGAACTACTGGCTATGCGATTAATCCTGCACGTGACTTTGGTCCACGTTTAATATATCAAATGCTTCCGAGAAAAAATAAAAATGCAGATTGGTCCTATGCTTGGGTTCCAATAGTAGGACCTTTTATAGGTGGAAGTATAGCAGGATTACTTTATTCAATCATTGCTCATTTTTAAAAAAACCTGTATTAGCGTGCCTTTTGTATAAACTCCTAAAAATCACGTTTAAGGCTACTCCACTGTTCAAGGATCTGCTCAAGGCAGCTTGCTTTAGCAATAGAAACTCGCCTTTCTGAATTAAAAGCTCGTTGAGTTTATCAAAAAAATACTAATACAGGTAGTACTGTAATCTTATTATTTAAACTTAATATGCCGCCATATGAACCTCAATCATATCGATGAGTTCTTTTACTTTCTCTTTCGATTCATCTTTAATAGAACTTGTTTTTCCTTTTGATTGTTCAGATTGAGCTGCAAATTGAAGGGCACACATAGCAAGGACATCTTGCTTATCCCTAACAGCATAATTCTTTTCAAGTTGTTGTATGGTAGTTTCAATTTTTTTTGCAGAGGCTCTTAGAGAGGCTTCCTGTTCAGAAGCAACCGAAAGAGGATAAACTCTATTTGCGATTGTAATCTTTATTTTTAATAAATCACTCATAATTCTCAATTCATTTCTGAAACTTGTTGAATACAAAAATCAACTTCTTTTATTAAACTGTTTATCTTACTTTTTGTTTCTTGATTTCCTTCATTACTACCAAGTAAATTATTTGCAATTTTCAATGACTTGTTTTCACTCTCTAGAATAACATATTTTTGATTGATCTCTTTAAATTTAAATTCTAAAATATCGTTTTGTTCCTTAATTTTAACTAAATCTAAGTGATTTCCTTTTAGTTTATTGAGTAGCCCAATAATTTTTTCTTCTAAAATTATAATCTCTGATTTATTTTCTTGCATTTTTATTAATATAATAATCCACCTAAACAAAGTTATTCAATCTTTTTGAATTCAAACCAGAAGCTAACATTGTTTTAAATAATTTAATAAACCTACTCGTTATACTTTTTTTATTTAATTAAAATAGCTTGTAAATATTTGATTTTTTATATTGCATATCGATCATTATAATCTTTAAAGAGTTATTTCCTTTGATTTTAAAACGTTTTTTAATTGTCCTGTTAATTTCTAAAATATTAGTGAGTCAGGAAAAAAATAATTTTGTTGTCCCTCTTGACATCCCGCTTAGACTTTCAGGAACTTTTGGAGAATTAAGGGGTAATCATTTTCATGCAGGAATTGATATTAGAACTCAAGGTCGTGAGGGTTTTAAAATAGGAAGTGTTAAGTCTGGCAAAATAAATCGTATTCGTGTAAGCACAAGTGGCTATGGAAAAGCGCTTTACATAGAGCACCTTGATGGTACTACTTCTGTTTATGCACATCTTAAAAAATTTTCGCCTAGAATAGAGGCTTATGTTAAAGAGCAACAATACCTTAAAGAAACATATACAATTCAAATTTTTCCAAAAGGGAATAAATTAAATATTGATCAAGGTGAAATAATTGGGTATTCAGGAAATACAGGTGGATCTAATGGACCTCACCTTCATTTTGAAATGCGAAACTCTAAAGATCAAAGCCCTATTAATCCCATGTTATTTCCTTTTGAAATTGAAGATACACAGCGACCTCAAATTAAAAATTTCTATTTATTTACATCAAATGAAAATGACTACATAAAAAAAGAATACTCTCTTATTCGTAAAAACGATAGTGTTTATTCAACTCCAACCATTAACACAGAAGGTTATATTCATGTTGGATTAAGTCTATTTGATAGACAAGATTTTTCTTTTAATAAAAACGGCATTTACAAAGCATCCGTTCTTTTAAATGGTAAAGAGGAATTTTCTTTTACCATGGATACTATATCATTTAATGATTCGGATAAAATTAATTTAATGATTGATTATGAAACACTCAAAAAAGATAAAAGAAGAATTCAACGTTTTGCTGCTATAGAAGATTCTGGTTTTAGCTTTATTGATTCTAAAAAACAGAATGGAGAATTAAACATTAAACCTAACAACTCATACCAACTAATACTAAAAATAAGTGATTTTAAAGGGAACACAAGTTATGTAGAGAGTTATATATTAGGTGTATCAAAACTTCTGTTACCTAAAAAAAAATCCGTAAGCTTGATTAATCCTATTATGGACTACTTCTATGAATTTAAATCAAGTAGTGTTTATTTCCCAAAAGAAGCTTTTTACAAAGAAGTATCTGTTTATTCAGAACAAGTTGGAGATACCTTAAAAGTTGGTAAAGATATTATCCCACTCAAAAAGTCATTTGAAGTAAGTTTTAGTATACCTAAAATGGACAGTTTGAAAAGTGCTCAGTATTTTATTGCTAAATTAGACCCAAAAGGAAAATCTCGGTTTTTAAGTAATAAAATTAAAAATGGGGTTTTGGAAGGATCTTCGAAAACCCTTGGAAGCTTCATGATTTTTAGAGATAGTATAGCTCCAAAAATTGTGCCTGTTAATTTCAAAAACAAGCAATGGCTCTCAAATTATAATTTCCTAAAACTTAAAATAGATGATGATTTTACAGGAATAAAATCATATCGAGGTGAACTGGACGGCGAATGGATTCTATTAGAATACGAACCAAAAAATAAATCATTAATATATGATCTAAATGACCTTACTTCTGATAAAGCGTTACACCAATTGACCATTAAAGCCGAAGATCTTGTTGGTAATAAGACTGAATATTCTGTAGAATTTTATAAAAAAAATAAGCAGTAATTTAATTTGTTTAGGCAGAAAAGTCCTTTAAAACCTCCATTAAATAATCTACTTCCTTTTTGGAATTAAAGATAGAAAATGAAAAGCGTAAAGAAGGCCAATCTTTTATGGTTGATTGTTGTACAGCATTTAAAACGTGAGAGCCTGAACTACTCCCCGACTGACAGGCACTTCCTTTTGAACAAGCAATTCCTTTTAAGTCAAGATGAAAATCTAATAGTGAGGATTTCTCTTTTGAAATAGGTAATGCTACATTAACTAGTGTAAAAGTACTTCCATTATCTGAACCCGAAAGACCATTAAAAACAACGTTTGGAAAAAGTATACTTATTTTTTCAATAAAGTATTTTTTTAAGTCTAATACCTGCTTTTTTTCAGAGTTTAGATTTGCATAAGCAAGTTCAAGGGCTTTACACATACCAACAATATTGTGAACAGACTCTGTTCCTGCTCGAAGTCCTCGTTCTTGTGAACCACCATGAATAGATGGCTGAAGTCCAGAATTTTTACGTACAAAAGAAAAGCCTACTCCTTTAGGACCGTGAAATTTGTGTGCTGCAGCAGACAAAAAATCAACTGGAAGTTGATCCATATCAAATGTATAATGTCCTATTCCTTGAACAGCATCTGTATGAAAAAGAGCATTATTGACATGGCATAATTCCCCTACTTTAGTTAAATCTAATATATTTCCAATTTCGTTGTTTACATGCATTAAGGAAACTAATTTTTTAGAAGTATCTTTTTGTAATAAAGAAGCAAGATTTTTTAAATCTATTGAACCATCATCCAAAAGATTTACAAATAACACTTCTATACCATGTAATAGTTTCAAAGCATCCATTGCATGAAGTATAGCGTGGTGTTCAATAGAAGATGAAATGATCGTCTTAACTCCTAAATCTTTAACTGCACTATGCAATATCATATTATCAGACTCTGTTCCACCAGAAGTAAAGATGATTTCTTGAGGAGCAGCATTTAATGCAGCAGCAATTCCTTTTCTGGAAGTTTCAAGATTTGTTTTAGCTGTTCTTCCATAAGCATGAACTGAAGATGGATTTCCAAAACAATTTTCCATAACAGAAGAAATTACTTGAATCACTTCTTTTCTAATAGGCGTGGTTGCTGCGTTATCAAAATACACATTCATTTTAATAGTCTTTAAGGATTATTATTTTTCGAAAGCTTTGAGTGTTTTTGTGATAATTTCAACACACTCATAAAGTTGGTCTTCAGAAATAACCAAAGGAGGAGCAAAACGGATAATATTTCCATGAGTTGGCTTAGCCAACAAACCATTCTCTTTCAATTGTATGCAAATATTCCAAGCAGTGTTACTTGTTTCAGTATCATTAATAACAATTGCATTTAGTAAACCTTTTCCACGAACTTTTAATACAATAGTACTTGTTTCTATATACTCTTGCATAGCAGTTCTAAAAAGCTCTCCCAGATGACGTGCATTTTGAGTTAATTTTTCATCACGAATAACTTCTAGGGCTTCCATAGCAATACTACACGCCATTGGATTTCCTCCAAAAGTACTTCCGTGTTGTCCTGGCTGGATAACATCCATAATAGAACTGTCACATAAAACAGCTGAAACCGGATAAGTACCACCGCTAATTGCTTTACCTAATATCAATATATCTGGTCGTGTGTATGAATTTTCTTGACGTTCACAATCACCAGCACATGAACAATTTCCACAGACAGCCAATAAAGAACCTGTTCGACCTATTCCTGTTTGTATTTCATCTGCTATAAGAAGTACATTATATTCAGAACATAATGAACGTGCTTTTCTAATAAAATTTTCATCTGGAGTATATACACCAGCCTCACCTTGAATTGGTTCAACAAGAAATCCAGCAATATTTGGGTGCGTTTCTAAAATAGCCTCTAGAGCTTCTAAATCATTGTAAGGAATAGTGATAAATCCCGAAGCATGTGGACCGAAATTAACTTTGGACTCCGAATCACTTGAAAAAGAAATAATAGTAGAAGTACGTCCATGAAAATTCTGAGAACACACAATAATTTCTGCTTTATTGGAAGGAATGTTTTTAACAGTATACCCCCACTTACGAGTAATTTTTATTGAAGCTTCTACAGCTTCAGCACCAGTGTTAGATGGAAGTAATCTTTCAAAATCGAAGTATTTGGTAACATATTCCATGTACTTTCCCAACTTATTATTGTGGAAAGCACGAGAAGTTAACGTTAAAACTTGAGCTTGTTTTTGTAGTGCATTTACTATTCTAGGATGGCAATGTCCTTGATTGACTGCAGAATATGCAGAAAGAAAATCAAAGTATTTTTTTCCTTCCACATCCCATAAATAAACACCTTCACCACGCTCTAAGACAACAGGTAATGGATGATAATCATGCGCACCATGCCTGTGCTCAAGCTCTATAAAATGATCAGCGTTTATGATTGTTTCCATCTAAAATTAATTTAATTACTTTTCTCAAGTGGCTTATGATTCAAAAGTAATCAATATCTATTCCAAAAACCTAGCGTAAATAACGATTTATTTTATGAAGCCCGTTACATTTGTAAAATGTCAAGAAAAAAAATTGATCGGACTGAAACCGGATTAAAAGTACATGACATCAATGCAAAAGGCATGGGTGTTGCAAAAAATGAAGAAGGGGCTGTTTTTTTTATAAAAAATGTAGTTCCAGGTGATGTTGTGGACGTAAGGGTTTATAAAAAAAGAAGAGGGATATTTTGAAGCAGAGCCGCTAAAATGGGTTAAAACTTCTAAATATAGAGTTGCCCCACCTTGTGAACATTTTGGTGTTTGTGGAGGCTGTAAATGGCAACATCTAGACTATGAGGCTCAACTTTCTTTTAAAGAAAAAGGTGTGCTTCATAATTTAAAAAATATAGGAAAACTTGATATTAAAGAGGTCCTCCCAATTCTTGGGGTAGAAAATCCTTACTATTATCGAAATAAAATGGAGTTTTCTTTTTCAAATAAACGTTGGCTAACTTCAGAGGAAATTTCTAGTGAAGATGAAATTGAGAGGAACGGATTAGGATTTCATAAACCTAATATGTGGGATAAAGTTGTTGATATTAATAAGTGCCATCTTCAAGCGGATCCTTCAAATGAAATAAGAAACGCCATTAAAATTTTTGCCATTGACCATGAGCTTGAGTTCTATGATCCACTTGCGCAAAAAGGGTTTTTACGTACTTTAATGATTCGGAATACCCTTAGAGGAGAGTTAATGGTTTTACTACAGTTTTATAAAGAACACCAAGAAAAAAGAATACTACTCTTAAGTTTCTTGAAAGAACGTTTTCCATCAATCACCTCAATTCTTTACTGCATAAATATTAAGGGAAATGATAGCCTTTATGATCAAGATGTTTTTTGTTTTTATGGACAAAATTATATAACTGAACATCTTGGAAAATTACAGTTTAAGATTACGGCTAAGTCATTCTATCAAACCAACCCAAAACAAGCAGAGACACTTTATGCTATAGGAAAACAATTCGCAAACTTAGAAGGAACCGAAACGGCCTATGACTTATATTCGGGAACAGGAACAATCGCTCTTTATATCGCAGACCAGTGCGCTAAAGTAATAGGAGTTGAATCAGTTCCAGAAGCAATTGACGCTGCAAAAGAGAATGCTCTCTTTAATAAAATAGAAAATGCTTATTTTGAAGTAGGCGACATGAAAGATTGCTTTAATGATGAATTTATTGAGCGACATGGTAAGGCAGATGTTGTGATTACTGACCCTCCCAGAAATGGTATGCATATTGATGTGGTAAAGCAATTACTAAAATTATCACCAAAAAAAATCGTATACATTAGCTGTAATAGTGCTACACAAGCAAGAGACTTAGAATTAATGAAAAACGACTATAGTGTTCTTAAAAGTCAAGCAGTAGATATGTTTCCACAAACCCACCATGTAGAAAATGTTGTACTTTTACAGCGTAATGAAATCAATGAGTAACTTCAATATAAAATTCTTTTTTACTTTGATTTTTGGGTGTTTCTTTTTTACCTGTGAAAAAGATGATATCTGTATTTCAAGTGTGGAAGAGTCACCTGATTTAGTAATACTGCTTTTAGATAATCAAAATCCAAAAATAAGAAAATCTCCCTCTGGGTTTATTATTAAACCTATTGGTAATGCTAAGGAAATTCAAAAAAGTAGTGATGATTCTTTAGCTCTGCCACTAAATTTTCAAGAGAAACTGACACAATTTGAGTTTATTCAAAATTCAGGCAGCGAAAATGAAAATATTGACACTCTTCAAATTAATTATGATCGTATTGACAAATTTATTAATAGAGCCTGTGGTTATCGGGCTAACTTTATATTAGAACCTCTCTCGGCAATCATTTTGAATTCAGGAAATAATTGGATTAAAGGATTTATCATATTAAAAGACACTGTATCAGATGAAAAAGCTGCGCATTTGGGTATTTTACATTAGTATTCTTGCGTATGGGCTTCCCATACTAGCACAGGAAAAAATTCAGGAATCAGGCTCCAAGAACGAGCTCTTGAAAGACAGCATAAACTCCAGTAGTAAAGCACCCCTTAGTTTACGTTTTGGATTAGATCTTTACCGAATTGGTTTGACACAATTTTCAAATGATTATAGTGGTCTTGAATTAGTTGGAGATTTTAAAATAAGTAAAGAATTCTATCTTGCTGTTGAAATTGGAAGAGAAGAAGCTACAAAACAGTCGGAACAAGTTAATTTCACAACAGATGGTTCTTATTATAAACTTGGCTTTGACTACAATATGTATGAAAATTTAGCAGGCTTAGACAATCAAGTACATTTAGGGCTTCGATTTGCTACTAGTAACTATCGTCATATTTTAAATAAGTATACTCTATTAGACAGAACTCCTTTTTGGCCAAATTCAGCGAATGAAGTAACTAATGGTTTTGCTACCGGTAAACGTGAAAATCTAAATGCTCAGTGGCTTGAATTTGTAGCTGGATTTAAAGTTCAACTTCTTAAAAATATCTATTTGGGATTAAGTATTAGATTAAACAGATTAATTAACGATACTGTACCTGACAACTTTGATAATATATACATACCTGGTTTTAATCAAAAAACAGATGAAAATAAATTTGGTGCAGGATTTAATTATTCACTAACATATAAAATCCCTCTTTCTTTTAAAAAAAAATAAGTTATTCTTCTTTTAATTTATGCACCCTTTTAGTCCCTTCATAGATTGGGTAATAAAGTAACCTAGACTCTAATTTTCCATTAAATAATTTAATTTTCCTACTAGGCCTCAAGCCTACATGTTTAATGGCTTCCATGTTAGAGCTAATAATCCAAGCATGTGTATTTGGAAAACTCTGTTTAAACGAATCACCTATCCCTTGATAGAGAACATTCATATCTCCCTCCAAACGTTCTCCATAAGGAGGATTTGTTAGTAAATGTAATGGTCCAACTGTATCCTTTTCAACTTGAAAAAAGTCTTTTTTTTCAACTTTAATAAAATCACTCAGATTTGCATTTTCAATATTCTGAATTGATTTTTCAATTGCAGAAGGAGCTTTGTCGGATCCTTTAATTTGAATATTTGGATTTATGATTTTTTTGAGCTGACTGTTTTTAATAGTTTCGAACAACTCTGAATCCCAGTCACTCCATTTTTCAAAAGCAAAAAGATTACGATTAATATTAGCCGGTATATTACAAGCGAAAAGAGCAGCTTCAATTAAAATGGTGCCACTTCCACATAAAGGGTCTAAGAAATCAGTATTCCCTTTCCATCCAGAAAGCTGAATTAATCCTGCTGCAAGTACTTCATTTAAAGGAGCAATATTTGTTGCAATACGATATCCTCGATGATGAAGTGATGCCCCAGAGCTATCCAATGAAATAGTACATTGATCCATATAAATATGTAGGTTTATTCGGAGATCGGGTCTATTTAAATCTACACTAGGGCGTGCATCATATTTATCTCTAAACTGATCAACTAAACCATCTTTAGCCTTCTGTGATGCGTATTGTGAATGGTTGAAATTCTCACCAAAAACAACACTGTCAATTACAAATTTCGAATCAACGTTAAGATAATCTTCCCATGGAAAATTATAAAATAATTGATATAGTGCTTGATCATCACCAACAGTAGCAGTATGTATCGGTTTTAATACCTTTAAGGCTGTTCTTAAGCAAAGATTTGCTTTATACATAAACCCTTTATCACCAATAAAAGAGACCATTCTATTTCCCTTTTCTACCTCTTGAGCACCAAGTTGCTTTAATTCTTTTTCAAGTAATTCTTCAAAACCAAAAAAAGTTTTGGCTATCATTTTAAAATTTTGTTCCATGTGCAGTATTAACTTTCAAAAATACTTTAATTTTATTGACTAGAAAGACAGAAGCATTAACACATGAGTATTTTTAATTCTTTGAGTAATATTCTACCATTTTTTGGTGCTGTCTTAGGTATGGGTATTGGATATAAAATGCCTTCTAAATCACCAAACGGACTCAAACTTATCCTTTCATTTAGTGGAGCATTCCTTCTTGGTATTACAATTTTTCATTTAATGCCTGAAGCGTTTTCTAAGGTTAATAGTAAACCAGGTCTATGGATTGTTTGTGGAATTATATTACAAATACTTTTAGAATACTTGTCACAAGGCACTGAACATGGTCATAGCCATATAAAATCAAATGAATTCTTACCATGGTTATTATTTATAAGTTTATGCCTGCATGCATTTATTGAAGGCTTACCACTCGGACACGAATCATCATTAGTGTGGGGAATTTTTATTCATAAAATTCCTATAGGAATGGTACTATTTTATATGATTTGGAATACTAAAAACTCTAAAGTATTAAAAATAACTGCTCTTTTTATTTTTGCTATCATGAGTTCCTTAGGCAGTATTACATTAGAACATAGCGATACTTTTCAGAATTATCAAACTCAAATTACAGCTATTGTTTTAGGAATGTTACTGCATATATCTACAACTATATTATTTGAAAGTAATCAAGGGCATGCTTTTAATATCAGAAAACTTTTGAGTATACTTCTTGCTTTTTTAATCTCTTATTTTATATAAAAAGTATATATACTTTTTACTTATTAGTCATACATAGTTTTAAAAAATATTGCTTAAGGGTTAAACAAATAAACATTTAAGAAAGATTTAGGTAGTTTTATTTGATGTTTTTAATCTCACTATACTAGTGATATTTTGTAACAATCGTTA
>CAJJBB010000008.1 GCA_905182305.1 Flavobacteria bacterium MS024-2A | reverse complement strand
AAACCCTTCTGAATTAACAAAAGGGTTCTCTACTTATTAACCATAAACCAAAATGAAGGGCTTATAGTATTAAGACAATTATGTTAAGAATAGGTTTAAAAGAAAGCACCTCTGTCCACGAGAGTTTGGATTACACCCCTCTATGCCAGTTAACCCCTAAGGAGAACCCCTACTTTATAAATCTATAATGCTCTTTCTGTCATCACATTAGATAGGATAATTGGGGTGCAATGCTTGTAGTGTCTTAAATACAGAGGTTTTTGGTCACAAAGAAATTGAATTATAGGCATTCATGTAAAAGAAAAACCCTCCACTTGGGAGGGTTTATTAAAATTATGAAAATATTTTTAAAAGTCCATAACACGTACTGACATTATAGTATTAACGACTTTTCTCACACCTGATACTTTCCTAGAAAATTCTGCAAATGCAGGATCAGAAAACATTTTTTTAGTATTTGAAAGAGCAGTTTTGATGTCAGGAGATCCAATCCATACAAAATGAGTAAAGTCTGCATTTTTACCCACTATTGGATATGCTAAGCCATAGGAACTATCTTCATATCCTAACTTTTTTGCCATTTTTTGGGAGAAGCTTTTAAATTCCTTTAAGTATAAGCTTGGGTTTGATACATCCATTTGGTAAAGCATGAAAACATTATCTTCAGCCCAATCTTCCCCATTGTACCAAATAGGTGTATTTAACGACTGAGAAATAGCAACAGAAAATTCTGCAAGTTTACCATCCAAGAGTAATTGTGCCTCAAGTGATTGACCATAAGACATAAAAGCTTGTTCAAAAGCCTCTTCATTAGGAAAGCATATTTGAAGTGAATGTGTAGACTCAGTTGATCCATTAATAGCATATGCAAATAATGACTTTGTTCCTTGAATATTCTTACCCCATTCAGTATTCATTGCAGTAGAAATTGCTGATACAACCATTTCGGGATTCTCTGCTTTAATGTCTAAAAACAAACAATATTGAGCATTTAATGAAATTGTACCTAATAATAAAATTGATAATAATAATTTTTTCATTTTAATTGATTTATAGTTAATATTCTATAAATATATGAAACTCTTCGATATCTCTACTGGGTTTTTTTCTTCCTGAACTTACTGAAGATGATATGCCTGTGGTTTAAAAGAAAACGCCACTAAAGTTAATTAGAGGCATTATTAGTTGAGGATAAGATAGTTGTTAGGATTAACCTTTAGTTTTAAATAGTAAAACGAAAAGTCACTTTGTTGCTTGAATGGAACTCATTATTATATCAAGAAAAAGAAGTTTGTGAAAACGGGGCAATTGGGTCCCACTTTCAGTTGTAACCCATTGTTCCCAACTAGCAGAAATGCCTTGAACTGGAATGATTTGTACCCACATCTGATACGAGGTTGGGATTCCCTGCTCATCTAAATGCCATAAATAAGAATCTCCAGGGGTAGTGCCGCCAGAAGTATAGGTAACTAAAAGCGCATCAAATCCATCTTTTTGTTTCACCAAGCGTCGCTCTACTCCAACATCAAATACCTTATAAGGTGCAACTAGCCAAAAAGAATCATTATTGAAATAGGCCAATGCCTTACTGATTAACTGCTCTTTTTCTTTTCCAGAATAGGGTTGTCCACCAACTGATACTGTTGAATTGTGTTTGTTTTTAAGATCCAATTGAACTGTAAAATCGTCCCATTGAACACTACAGCGGTTTTGATTTTTAGACCACTGGTAGTGATGCTTTCCTCTAAAAGTCCAGGCAAGGAAATTGGTTTCTTTATAAGCTTCATAGTTCAAAGCATTAAGCATTTTATAGGCTAACTTATCGGCAGCTACACCTTGTTTTCCCGATGGGACCTCTTCATTGTAAGTAAAATAAAAAGCGCCACAGAACAGCACAAGGAGAATAATAAGCGTAAGCACTGACAGCACTAAAATTTTGAATATCTTTTTCAACAAGAATATTTTCACCAAAGATAAATGTATCTCTCTTTCGTTTGCTTCCTGTGCATGATTTTTATAACAGAAAACGTCAATAAATAGAAAACGTTATTTTTGTATTATGAAAGAATTTTTTTTGATGAGGTTAATTACCCATCAATTCAGTAAATTCAAATGGAGATTCAATTGATGGGGATTAGATAAATACATAGATCAAATTTTAGAAGAAAAACCCCTGAAAATCAAATGATTAACAAGGGTTCTTGTACCCGAGACGATTCAGTTCTCGAACCCATTGGTGTAAAAGAAAAACATTTTACGTTTTGACTCAGATTAGTCAAATTTGATTTAATTTCATCTTATGAAAAACTTCTCTATTCTTATAATCTTTATTAGTTGCTTTTTAACTGCAAATGAATCAATTGCACAAGCAGATAACAACGATACAAAATATACCTATAAAAGAGGTGATTATAATGGCATAGGAAAATGGTATATGGGAAGAGAAATTGCCTACGTAATGGGATTTCAAGGAATTAATTGGTTAGAGAGGTCAGATAGAGAAATAGAAGAAGATGTTTCTTCATTGATCAAAAACATGGAAATTAAAACTGATGATACTATTGCAGATATTGGCGCAGGTTCTGGATATCATGTCTTTAAGATGGCTCCATTGGCTGAAAATGGTTTGGTTTATGCAGTCGATATTCAACCCGAAATGTTGGAGGCTATTGAACTAAAAAAAAGATCAAAAAGGGTCTCTAACGTTAAGACAGTCCTTGGGTCTGAGAAAAGTATCAATTTGCCCAAAAACTCGCTTGATAAAATTTTGCTAGTAGATGTCTATCATGAATTTAATTATCCTGTTGAAATGATTGAGTCTATCAAAAATGCTTTAAAACCTAATGGACTACTTTTTTTAATAGAATATAAAGGTGAAGACTCAAATGTTCCAATTAAAAAAATTCATAAAATGACTGAAAAACAATCTGTTGCAGAAATGAAAGCGGCTGGTTTGAAGTTAAAAGAAAACATTGATAATCTTCCTTGGCAACACTGTATGATTTTTGAGAAGAATTAATAAAACTCATAACTATCAAATCCTATACTCATCTTTCAATTGAAAAACCGTTTTCTAAAACTTATGCCCCTGTGTTTGGATTAATGCTGGATAGAAACTTTTAGCTTTTAAATACAATGTCATAGTCCACATCTTTACCTATATGCTTAGAGACATATTTACAAACCTCTTCGTTATCATAGACTGGTTGATAGTCTCCTACAGAAACATTCCCAAGTCCATACTTAACTTCTTTATAGGTCATGTCTGTATTAGTGCCAATAAGCATATGTACATGCAGGTTATTATAATCTCCCTTGTCTCTCTCTGATACATAGAATGTCTGTTCCACCTTATTAGATGCCTTGAGGAGTTTAGTGATCCAGTTCCTCACTGTCATTGTGTGGATCTTATATGGAGTTCTACAGGTGATGAAGTAGTTCCATTGAAATTGTTGGAGTAAGCTTGCGTATTCATTAGCTAAGTTCATTTTGGTTGAGTTTAGAGCATAGCAGGGATTAAGGCTATCTATGCCTGGTTAGTATATACATCATGTAAATTGAATTAGATTTTTATTCGAATACTTAAAGATACTCAAAAATTAAACCGCTAAATTTGGGATATTAGATTGATGATTGCAAAAACAGAGAAAAGGCAACTCTACAGGCAACTGAAATGAAAAAGCCCTGAAAAAACTGGGCTTTCAGGACTCTATCGCGGAGAGACAGGGACTCGAACCCTGGCGACAGTTACCCGTCGACAGATTAGCAATCTGCTCCATTACCACTCTGGCACCTCTCCTAATAATGGAAAGCAAAAGTAAGTGTTCCCTAATAACAAAACAATCTTTTTTATTATAATTATTCAGGGTATTCTATCCTAAGCTGATAAACATTAATTAATTTCTTAAATAAGACTTTCTTAACTTTTTCTATTTCGAATAAAGTAATATTAGAGGCATTAAATTGTTGCTCCTTCATTTTACCATCGATTACTTTCTCAATAAATCCTTGCAATTGATTAACATCTGGATTCTTTAAGCTTTTAGAGGCAGCTTCTACAGAATCTGCCATCATTAAAATTACCGTTTCTTTTGAAAAAGGCTTAGGACCATGATATTGAAAATCTTTTATATTGGTGTTCTCTCCGTCTAATTCTTCTTGTTTCTTATAAAAATAATATACAGTCGAAGTACCATGGTGAGTTCTTATAAAATCAATTACTCTATCTGGGATATTATTTTTTTGGGCTATAATAATTCCATCTAAGACATGATCGATAATTATTTCAGCACTTTGCTTAGGCGATAATTCATCATGAGGAGAAACCATTCCAATTTGATTTTCAGAATAGTATGCAGGGTTCTTTAATTTACCTATATCATGGTATAGAGCACCCACTCTAACCAAAAGTGTATTAGCTCCAATCTCGTTAGCTGCAGCTTCTGCCAGATTGGCAACTTGAAGAGAATGATTAAAAGTGCCTGGAGCCTTGTCTGAAAGTTCTTTTAGTAATCTAGAATTTGTGTCCGAAAGTTCTAAGAGCGACACATCTGATACCAAACCGAATATTTTTTCAGAAATATAAATCAAGGGTTGAACAAAAAGCATTAATAAACCATTCAATAAAAACAAGGCTATGACACCAAGATCAATCTTTAACAAAGTACCTTCTTGTATAGTGGTAAACGCAACATACCCTATTAAGTAAACTAATACGATTTGACCAACAGAAATAAATAAATTAGCACGCTTGTAAAGTCTTGTTACTGTTTGAATAGTAATGATTCCAGCAAGAATTTGAAGAAATACAAATTCAAAGCTATTTGGAACTAGAAATCCTATTAATAATACAGTAAGTACGTGGGTAAAAAGTCCTAAACGTGCATCAAAAAAAGCTTTAATAATTAAAGGTAGAATACATAGCGGCATTGCAAAAACATAAGCCGTATCATATTTGATGATTAAAGTAGTTGCCACAATAACAGAAACTATATTGAAAAAAATAAACGTCAACTTTCTATTGTTCACAAAAATGGAGGGACGGTACTTGTCTAAAAAAAGAAGAAGTAAGGAAAAAGTTAATAAAATTAAAATAGAATAGCCTCCCAATATCCATATTGAATTTTGATCGTCATCTTTTTGTAATGAAAATTCTTTCCGTAGGGAGCTTAAAACTTCAAAATTCTCTTCATCTACCGCTTCTCCTTCAGCAATAATTAATTCACCCATTGAAATTATACCTCTAGATAAGGATAGACTATTTAATGCTTCTTTTTCTGCGTTTTGTCCAAAAGTTTTGTCAGGTAGGACATTAGGAGTTATTAGCTCAAAAAAGAGATTGTTAAATACTTCTGAATAAATTAAAAATTCTGAGTCAGAAAGCCACAAAGCTAATTTTTCAAAAAGAGTATCAGACTTAAATAATTGATCAATAGTAAGAGTAATTTCTATATTATCTTGAATAAGAAGTATTGATGTATTTCCCTGGTGAATGTAATTTGGTGGTAAAACTCCGTATTTATAAATTCTATTCAAAATAGCTTCACCAAAATAATAAAGACTATCAGAAATAATAGGATTTTTAATATCAGAGAAAAATCGGTTAAATTCATCTGAATATCTACTTAAAACAGCCCCCTTAACCTTAAGGTCACTTCTCAAATAAGGTTTTAATGATCTTAAAGCTTCTTCCCTATCTGCTTTTATTTCTACCTCTGACTTTAATATAGAAAACTCAAAAGGGGCATAATAGGTTGGATACTGCCAAGCCCTACCTTTTTGAAACTCGTATTTGAATTGACCTCCTAAAGGAAAAAGATATAGAATCAGAATTGAACTAGATAATATAAGTAAGGACTTATATATTATATTTTGTTGCGATATTATATATTTCCAAAAGGACTTCACTGTTACTATTTGTTTTTCAAAACTACACAATCTAAATGTGAAGTTGGCTATTTTGATAGTAGTTCAATGTTTTAAGGACTTAAAATCCTTATTTTTGTGATTCACTAAAATGTGTAACTAGTTTTTGTTAAAAATAATATTTTGGAATACGGCATTTGTCATTTAAGTATCGTTCCGATGCGAAAAGAAAATAACCATCGAAGTGAAATGGTCTCACAACTTCTCTATGGTGACTGTTTTAAGATTATTGGAACTAAAAAAGAGTGGCTTCAAATCACTACCCTTATAGATTCTTATACCGGATGGATTGACAATAAACAAAGTCATGCAATCGAAGAGTCCATTGCAAAAAAAGTGGGAGTAGAAACCCCAAGTTATGCAACTCAGCTTATTGATTATTTGGAAACCCAAAACAATGAATTAATCGCTTTGGTATTAGGAAGTAATGTGAAGGCTAGTTCTCATTTAAAACATATCTATCAAGGATCTCAAACTACTGGTAAAAAAGAAAAAAGCAACTTACTTAAAATAGCTTCTTTGTACTTAAACACACCATATTTATGGGGTGGGAAAACTCCCATGGGGATTGATTGCTCTGGACTTACCCAAATGACCTATAGAATTAATGGCTACAATATCCCAAGAGATGCATCACAGCAGTCATTACTTGGCGAAACTCTTAGTTTTATTGATGAAAGTGAGCCGGGTGACCTTGCATTTTTTGATGATGATGAAGGAAATATAATACATGTAGGATTACTTCTTCAAAATCATCATATTTTACATGCACATGGCAATGTTAGAATTGACCGTGTAGATCAAACAGGCATCTATAATATTGAGACTCAACAACACTCTCATAAATTAAGGATAATTAAAAAGGTAATATAAAAAAACCCTCACATAGAGGGCTTTTTTATGATGTGGTAAAATTAATCGTTATTCTAATAATTTTTTCATATTCTTATATCCTTCTGTATTTCCCAATGTTCCATAAATATTCATTAAAGTATTAATAGCACCATCATTTTTAGGACTTATTGAAATGAGTTTTTCTAATATAGGAACGCATTCTTTATAAAGATCGTCAAGTTTTTTAGTCAAAACATTGTATCGCTTATTATCTGCAGAGCTTCGACCTAATCCCTCCATCTCTTCTCTAATTGGACTTTCAGATTCTAAAATAAGAGAAACTAAATTTAAATAACTTGATTCAAAATTTTCATCAAGTTCAATTGCTTTTTCATAATAATCTCTGGCACTTTCTACATGACCAGCTTTTGCATTTACTACACCAATATTATAATAAAGAGTAGCATTATTTGGATCTTGTTCAATAGCCTGTTTCATTAAACCCTCAAAACGTTCGTTTTGATTTAAACCAAGGTAAAGGTTTGCTTCTGACAAAATAAGATTTAAATCTTTTGGATCATCTTTTCTTGCTTCTTTAACAGCTGCCATTGCTTTTTCATTATCTCCTAACTGAACATATATTAAAGCGATGTTTTTTATGATTTCAGGAAGCTTTGATTCAGTACTTTCTTCTCTAAAATCTGAATAATCATTTGTTTTTTTATAAAGGTCAAATTCAGATTCAGTAAGCTCAACATCTTCTCCTGTTGCAACAGATTTGGCTAAATATTGTTTTGTGATTCCGTCATAATTAATTTCTTTTAACTTTAGGTAGTATGATAAAGAGATTTCAAATTCAGTGGCATTCACAGCACTAGAAGCTGCATAATACAAATAGTCCTTGTTAACTTCAGGATTTATTTGATATGCTAAATATAATTTAACCGCCGCTTCACTGAAACGTTTTTCAGCATTATCTTCAATAGCACTATTAACAATATCTGAAGTTAATAACTGCACTTGATTGTCATAATTAGCATTAACACCGTTAGCAGCTTTAAAGGCAGTAAATTTTTCAAAAGCAGCAGAAAAATTTTTATTTGCTTGATCAATTTGAGCTTCTAAATAAGTCTTCTTATTCAAATTTTTAGCGTCTGCAACTTCAAATAAAGAAGCACTAGACTCCAATAAATCTGTTGCACCTTGAATATCTCCAGCATTAAATAATTTAGTTGCTTTTTTAATCTCTTTTTTCTGTCCAAAAGAAAAAGTGACAAATAAAATAAAAATTAAGGTTATGTTTTTTTTCATCGTATAGTTATAATTGTTATGAAATATTATTCAATAATAGTGCCATCATCATTTTCAGCGTCAGGAACATCTTCGATAGGGTCATCATCTTTCATTACTTTTGCAACAGCTGCAATAGTGTCATTCCCTTTTAAATTAATTAAACGCACTCCTTGTGTTGCCCTACCCATTACTCTGAGGCTAGCTACTTCCATTCGTATAGCAATGCCTGATTTATTAATAATCATGAGATCATCAGTATCTGTGACTGTTTTAATAGAAACTAACTTTCCAGTCTTGTCGGTGATAGAAATTGTTTTTACGCCTTTTCCACCTCGGTTTGTAATTCTATAATCTTCGAGACTTGAGCGTTTCCCGTAGCCATTTTCTGAAACCACCAAAATATTTGCCTCCATATCATTTACGGCAATCATTCCTACTACTTCATCTTTTGCGTCTGCTAAAGTAATTCCACGAACTCCTGATGCACCACGACCCATTGGGCGTGTTTTACTTTCTTCAAAACGAATAGCTTTTCCTGATTTAACAGCCAACATAACCTGACTATTACCGTTGGTTAATTTAGCTTCCAAAAGTTCATCATCGTCTTTTATAGTAATAGCGTTTATTCCATTTGCTCGAGGACGTGAATATTGTTCTAAAGAAGTTTTCTTCACTTGTCCTTTCTTAGTGGCCATTATCACGTAATGATTATTTATGTATTCTTCGTCCTTTAAATCTTGAGTACAAATAAAAGCCTGAACTTTATCATCTTGCTCAATATTAATCAAATTCTGAATGGCACGACCCTTAGCTGTCTTAGAGCCTTCAGGTATTTCATAAACCCGCATCCAAAAACATTTTCCTTTTTGGGTAAAAAACAACATATATTGGTGATTGGTTCCAACAAATAAATCTTGAAGGAAGTCTTCATCTCGAGTTGTTGATGCTTTTTGACCAACCCCACCTCTATTTTGTGTTTTATATTCTGTTAAAGGAGTTCTTTTAATATATCCTGCATGAGAAATAGTTATAACTACATTATCATCCGGAATCATATCTTCCATACTAAATTCTCCTCCAGCATATTCAATTATTGAGCGACGCTCATCCCCATACTTTTCTTTTATCTCAAGTAGCTCATCTTTGATGATGGTCATTCTTCGATCTTTTTTATCTAAAATGTCCTTTAAATCTGAAATAGTAATTAATAAAGCATCGAATTCTGAACGAAGTTTATTTTGTTCAAGACCAGTAAGTTGTCTTAGACGCATTTCAACAATGGCTTTAGCCTGAATTTCAGTAAGCTCAAAACGTTTAATTAAATTTTCACGCGCTAAATCTGGACTATCAGATGCTCTAATAATAGAAATAACTTCATCAATATTGTCTGATGCTATAATTAACCCTTCTAAAATATGTGCACGCTCTTCTGCTTTTCGAAGTTCGAATTTAGTTCTTCTTACTACCACATCATGACGGTGCTCAACAAAATGAAGAATCATTTCTTTAAGATTCAACAACTGTGGACGTCCTTTTACCAATGCAATATTATTAACACTAAAAGAAGATTGTAGGGCAGTGTATTTATATAGCTTGTTTAAAACAATATTAGGAATTGCATCTCGCTTCAGGATATAAACGACACGCATTCCATTTCTGTCTGACTCATCTCGAATAGAACTAATACCCTCGATTTTTTTATCATTGACCATCTCTGCGGTCTTACGAATCATTTCAGCTTTATTTACTTGATAAGGAATTTCAGTGACAATAATGCATTCACGTCCCTTAACCTCTTCAATATTAGCTTTCGCTCTAATCACTACTCTTCCCCTTCCAGTGAGAAAAGCCTCACGAACCCCCTCATAACCATAGATAGTTCCTCCTGTAGGAAAATCAGGAGCTTTAATTGTTTGGATTAACTGTTCAATTGTGATGTCGTTATCATCAATAAATTGAATAGTTCCATCAATTACCTCTGTTAAATTGTGTGGTGGCATGTTGGTAGCCATTCCAACAGCAATTCCAGAAGTTCCATTTATCAATAAATTAGGAACACGTGTAGGCAAAACAGTTGGTTCCTTTAAAGTATCATCAAAATTCAGTTGTAAATCAACTGTTTCCTTGTCGATATCTGCCATTAAATCTTCTGAAATCTTACGCATACGCGCCTCTGTATATCTCATAGCAGCTGGACTATCACCATCAACTGATCCAAAATTACCTTGCCCGTCAACCAATAAATATCGTAAACTCCACTCTTGTGCCATACGAACCATAGTGTCATAGACAGAACTGTCACCGTGGGGGTGATACTTACCTAATACTTCTCCAACAATTCGTGCAGATTTTTTATAAGCTGTATTCGAACGAATACCCAGCTCATGCATGCCAAAAAGAACGCGACGATGAACGGGTTTCAAGCCGTCTCTAACATCAGGCAGGGCACGTGACACTATGACAGACATTGAATAGTCAATGTAAGCCGACTTCATTTCATCCTCAATATTAATTGGAATAATCTTATCTATTTCGCTCATATAATATATTTATATAAAGGCTAAAATAAGGAAACACAACACAAAAAATAGCATATTACAGCCTGATAATTATTAAAATTATCAACATTAAATTTACCCCTTTTTTTCATAAATATTTAGCGCTAGCCTTTTGAAGTCTTAATAATTTTTTGTCTATTAGCATAGATCATTAAACATTGGTCTGCTTTTTGAGATAAGTTTAAAAAAATATAAAGTTATGGATGATAATTTTTCACCACGTGTAAAAGATGTGATTGCGTTCAGTAAAGAAGAAGCACTTCGCTTGGGCCACAGTTTTATTGGTACCGAACATTTGATGCTTGGGATTTTAAGAGATGGTGGAGGAAAAGCAATTGATATTTTTAACGCTGTTGAAGTTAATCTAGAGGAATTAAGACGCAAAGTTGAAATACTAAATCCTGCGGCACTTAACGACACACAACTACTTAATGATAAAAAAAATCTTCATTTAACGAGACAGGCTGAACGAGCTCTAAAAACGACTTTTTTAGAGGCAAAGCTGTTTCAAAGTGAATTGATTAATACTGTGCATTTATTGCTTTGTATTCTAAGAAATGAAAATGATCCAACAACAAAATTATTGACAAAATTAAATGTAGATTATGATGTAGTAAAGGAACAATTCAAATTAATGATGGCAAATGATACAGATAATTATCAAGACATTGAGGCTACATCTTTTCCTGATGAAAAAAGTAATGAAGGAGAAGATAAAGAAAATTTATTTACACCTACTTCTGACCGTAAAAATCAAAAGAAATCAAAAACACCTGTTCTAGATAACTTTGGTCGTGATATCACCGTATTGGCCGAACAAGATAAATTAGACCCTGTTGTTGGTAGAGAAAAAGAAATTGAACGAGTTTCTCAAATATTAAGCAGGAGAAAGAAAAACAATCCGCTTTTAATTGGAGAACCAGGGGTAGGTAAATCTGCTATTGCAGAAGGGCTTGCTCTGCGTATAATTCAAAAAAGAGTATCAAGAGTTTTATACAATAAACGAGTAGTGACATTAGACCTTGCTAGTTTAGTTGCTGGTACAAAGTACCGTGGTCAGTTTGAAGAACGTATGAAAGCTGTTATGAATGAGCTTGAAAAAAATGAAAATATCATTTTATTTATTGATGAAATACACACTATTGTTGGAGCGGGAGGTGCTACAGGAAGTTTAGATGCTTCCAATATGTTTAAACCTGCACTAGCACGAGGAGAACTTCAATGTATTGGTGCAACAACCTTAGATGAGTACCGCCAACACATTGAAAAAGACGGTGCTTTAGAAAGGCGTTTTCAAAAAGTTCTGGTTGAAGAAACTTCCCCAGAAGAAACTCTTGAAATACTTGAAAACATTAAAGAACAGTATGAAATTCATCACAACGTAAATTATACACATGAATCATTAAAAGCTTGTGTAGATCTTACCAGTCGTTATATGTCAGATCGTTTCTTACCTGATAAAGCCATTGATGCTCTCGATGAAGCTGGCTCGCGAGTAAATATCAAGAACATGAGTGTGCCTAAAGAAATTGTTGATCTTGAAAAGCAACTTGAAGAGGTAAGAGAATCAAAAAACACCGTTGTTAAAAAACAAAAATATGAAGAGGCTGCAAAACTAAGAGATGATGAAAAACGCGTAGAACGTTTATTAATTGAAGCACAAGAACGCTGGCAAGAAGATTCTAAGCTTAATAGAGTAACAGTAAACGAAGACAATATCGCAGATGTTGTTTCTATGATGACTAATGTTCCTGTTAACAAAATCGTAAAGTCTGAAAAAAATAAACTTTCAAAACTCTCTGGGTTAATTGGTAAAAAACTAATTGGTCAAAAAGATGCAATTGAAAAGGTGGTGAAGGCTATTCAACGAAATCGTGCTGGACTCAAAGCACCGGACAAGCCCATAGGATCTTTTATATTCTTAGGTCAAACAGGAGTTGGTAAAACACAATTAGCTAAAATACTTGCCTCAGAAATATTTGAGTCTGAAGAAAATTTGATTCGAATAGATATGAGTGAATATATGGAAAAATTTGCTGTTTCACGGCTAGTTGGAGCACCTCCTGGATATGTGGGATATGAAGAGGGAGGACAATTAAGCGAGAAAGTTAGACGTAGACCCTATTCTGTGATACTTTTAGATGAAGTTGAAAAAGCGCATCCAGATATTTTCAATATGTTACTTCAAGTGCTAGATGATGGCTTTTTAACTGATAGTTTGGGAAGAAAAGTTGATTTCCAAAACACCATTATTATAATGACCTCCAATATTGGAGCTCGTCAAGTAAAAGATTTTGGTTCTGGACTAGGATTTGAAACCGCTTCACAAAAAGCACAATCTTCAGAAATCGAAAAAGGAGTTATTCAAAAAGAATTAAAAAAAACCTTTTCACCAGAATTCTTGAACAGAATTGATGATATTGTTATTTTCAACGCCCTAGAGCCAAAAGACATCCGTTTAATTGTAGATATTGAACTCGTTAAGCTTATTGAGCGTGTTCAGAAATTAAGTTATGAAATTTCAGTAACAGATTCAGCTAAAGATTTTATTGCCGAAAAAGGATATGACAGTAAATTTGGTGCCAGACCACTAAACAGGGCAATTCAAAAGCATGTAGAGGATTTGATAGCTGAAAATGTTGTGAATAATACCCTTAAAGAACAAGACAAAATAATTATTGACAAAAATGAAAAAGAAGATGCTCTCAAGCTTGAGGTTACTAGAAAAACAGAAATACCTTCCTGAAATTTTCTCCTTTAATAATTAGCTATTTTTGATCTACTATTTATCATTTTTATTTTTATTTTAAAAATTATTTGTTGCGAATTCATTTGACTATTTTTGCACTTATTTAAATAATTAAATGTTTACTAACATTTGAATTTTAACTAAAATCATATGAAGGTTTTAAAGTTTGGTGGTACCTCGGTTGCTAATTCTGAAAGTTTAGAACACGTAGTTGAGATTATAAAAAGTTTAACTGATCAAAAGATAATTGTCGTTGTTTCTGCATTAAGTGGGATAACCAATCTCCTGGATGAGATGGCACACATGGCTTGTAAAGGAAATGATAATTATAAAAATCACTTGTCCAAGATTGAAGAAAGACACCTAGGCATTATTACCTCTTTTATTTCCATTAACAAGCAAAGTGAAATCATTAGCTTTTTAAAATCAAATTTAAACGATTTAGAAGCTATTTTAGAATCCATCTGTAATCTAAAAGAGCTTACCTCAAAGAGTCATTCTAAAATAACGAGTTATGGTGAGATTCTTTCTAGTGTCCTTATCAATGAAGTGTTGAAAAATAGCGGAATTAACTCGAGTCTAAAAGACGCCCGTGAATTAATATTCACCAGTGAAGTTAATGAAAAAGAAGTTGTAAACCATTCTAAAAGTCAAGCACAAACAAACTCAATTCTATCTAAAGTCACTTCTAAAGTTACACTCGTACCTGGATTTATTGCTTCAGACAAAGACGGTAATATAACTACTCTTGGGAGAGGCGGTTCTGATTATACCGCAGCTTTACTTGCGAATTATATTGATGCAACTTCTTTAGAAATATGGACAGATGTGAGCGGAATGTTCACAGCTCACCCTAAATTAGTTGCACAAGCACAGCCCATTCCTAAGCTATCTTATCAAGAAGCCATGGAACTTTCACATTTTGGCGCAAAGGTTATATTCCCTCCTACCCTTCAGCCTATTATTGAAAAGAAAATACCTTTACTCATAAAAAATACTTTTGATTCTAATGCCGCTGGAACTATTATTAATTCAAATGGAACTAATAAAGAAAATAATGGATCAATAGTAAAAGGTGTAAGTCACATTGAGAATGTAGCACTAATTAGCCTTGAAGGAAGTGGAATGATTGGTATTCCTGGATTTTCAAAACGTTTGTTTGAATGTTTATCATTAAAAAAAATTAATATTATTATGATTACTCAAGCATCATCTGAACACTCTATTTGCTTAGGTGTTCGCTCTGAAGATGCCGAAATTGCAAAAAAAGTTATTGATGAACATTTTGCTTTTGAAATTTCTTTAAATAAAGTAGCCCCTGCTGTTTTAGAATCTAATATGACAAATATTGCTGTTGTTGGTGATCGAATGAAAGACCATCAGGGAATTAGCGGAAAATTATTTAGTAGCCTAGGAGCTAATAATATTAATATTAGAGCTATTGCTCAAGGTGCATCTGAAAGGAATATATCGATTATAATCACTAAAAAAAATACTCAAAAAGCTCTAAACACAATTCATGAGAGTTTTTTTGAAGAACAATCCAAAGAACTAAATTTATTTATAACTGGTGTTGGGAATGTTGGAGGAAAATTAATTGAACAAATTAACAACCAAAAGGCTTACTTATTGGAGCACTTAAGTTTAAAAATTCGTGTTATAGCGCTATCTAATTCTAAGAAAATGCTTTTAAATAACGAGCACATAGAGTTAGATAACTGGAAGGAACAATTAAAAAAAAGTTCTGTTAATGCGGATAGAGAAGTTTTTTTCAACTATATCAAGACTCTCAACTTACGAAATAGCATTTTTGTGGATAATACTGCAAATGAAAAGATTGCAAATGAATACGGTCGATACTTAGCTCATAACATAGGAGTTGTAACATGTAATAAAATTGCCTGTGCAAGCTCTTTGATGAATTATAACGACCTTAAAAAAACAGCTAGAAGATTTGGAACACCCTTTTTATTCGAAACTAATGTAGGAGCAGGATTACCTGTTATTGATACTTTAAATAATCTAATAGCCTCAGGGGATGAAATTTTAAAAATTCAAGCTATACTATCTGGAAGTTTAAATTTTGTGTTTAATAATTTTACTCGTGAAACACTATTTAAAGATATTGTACAAAAAGCTCAAGAAGAAGGTTATACAGAGCCGGATCCTAAGATTGACTTGAGTGGTATTGACGTGGCTAGAAAAATATTGATTTTAGCACGCGAAAGTGGTTTTCCACTTGAGCTTGAGCATATTTCAAATAAAAGTTTCCTTCCTCAGGATGTGCTTAATACAACCTCAAATGAAGCATTCTACAAAATGATTAATAAAAATGAAGAACATTTTCAAGCTATTCTTGCTAAAGCAGATGAAAAAGGGGCGCGATTAAAGTATGTTGCACAATTAGAAAACGGAAAAGCAAGTGTAGGCCTACAAGAAATTAAATCTAATCATGATTTTTATAACCTCGAGGGCAGTGATAATATTATTTTATTTTATACAAATAGATATAACAGTCAACCTTTAATAGTAAAAGGTGCTGGAGCAGGGGCTGAAGTTACTGCTGCTGGAATTTTTGGCGATATCATAAGAATTGGAAAACGTTAAAAAATGGATCAAATAGAAATTTTTGCACCAGCCAGTGTTGCCAATGTTTCCTGTGGTTTTGATGTTCTAGGTTTTTGTTTAGAACCAATTGGGGATATTATGCGCGTAACAAAAACAGAATCACCTGGCGTAACAATTGGATCGATTACCGGACAAGAACTTCCGACAGATCCCTTAAAAAATGTTGCTAGTGTTGCTGTTTTGTCATTATTAAAAACCTTTAAATCATCCTATGGTTTTAGAATTGATATTGACAAAAAAATAAAACCTGGAAGTGGTATTGGTAGTAGTGCTGCTAGTGCTGCCGGAGCAGTTTTCGCAGTAAACCATCTATTGGGCGCACCCTACTCACGTAAAGAACTTATTCAATTCGCAATGGCAGGAGAGGTTTTAGCGAGTGGTGCAAAACATGCAGACAATTTAGCGCCAGTTCTATTAGGTGGCTTTACTTTGGTTCGCTCTAACAAATCTTTAGATGTTATAAAACTTCCGAGTCCACCCGACTTAGTTGCTACAATAATTCATCCTAAAATTGAATTAAAAACAATACACTCTAGAGCAATTTTAAAACAAACTGTTCCTTTAGAAAAAGCAGTTGAACAATGGGGTAATTTAGGTGCTTTTGTAAGTGCACTTTACACAAATGATTACGAACTTCTTTCACGAAGTATGAAAGATAAAATCATTGAACCTTTTCGTGCAATGCTCATACCAAAATTTGAAGAAGTTAAAGCAGCAGCTATTAATACAGGGGCTCTTGGAAGTGGTATTTCTGGTTCCGGTCCATCTATTTATGCACTTTCAAAAGGAATGAAAACCGCTATAGAAGTTGGAAATGCAATGAAAACACAATTTGATGATTTAGACATCGAATATGAAGTGCATGTTTCTAAAATTAATGAAGAGGGAATTAAAATTATTAATTCATTATGAAATATCATAGTTTAAATTACAATTCTAATAAAGTTTCTTTTTTAGATGCAGTTAGAAAAGGTTTAGCTCCAGACAGAGGTCTATATTTTCCTGAAAACATTCCCAAACTTTCAGAAAAATTCATCCAAAATATAAGCTCTTATTCAAATCATGAAATAGCATTTGAAGTGATACATCCATTCGTGGGAAACGAAATCTCAAAAAATAAATTAAGAGAAATTATAGTAGATACACTAATATTTGACTTCCCTATTGTTCCAATAAATGATAAAATAGCAACTTTAGAACTTTTTCATGGACCAACTCTTGCTTTTAAAGATGTTGGAGCAAGATTTATGGCTCGTTGTCTTAACTACGCAAACGAAATTAAATCAAATAAAAACTTAACCATACTAGTGGCAACTTCTGGAGATACAGGTGGAGCAGTTGCAGATGGCTTCTATAAAGTAGAAGGAATTAATGTCGTTATTCTTTATCCCAAGGGGAAAGTCAGTGCCATTCAGGAAAAACAACTTACCACCTTAGGAGAAAACATAACTGCACTTGAAGTAGATGGCACATTTGACGATTGCCAAGATATGGTAAAAAGTGCTTTTATAGATTCTGAATTGATTAATGAAATAGAATTAACTTCTGCAAATTCTATCAATATAGCAAGGTGGCTTTCGCAAATGTTCTATTATTTTATAGCATATAAAAATAGACCCAATCCAGAAGAAAAACTTGTGATTTCAGTGCCAAGTGGAAACTTTGGGAATATTTGTGCTGGATTAGTGGCACAGCAAATGGGCCTACCTATTGATCATTTAATTGCTAGTACAAATATTAACGATACGGTTCCTAATTATTTAAATTCTGGAACGTATTCTCCTAAAAAATCAAAGTCAACGATTTCAAATGCTATGGATGTTGGAGACCCTAGTAATTTTATTCGTATTCAAAAAATTTTTGATAATGATCTTTTTAAAATTAAAAAAGTATTGAGTGGTTATCATTATTCCGATTCACAAACTAAAAAAGCTATGAAAGAAATTTATAAAATTTCTTCTTATATACCTGATCCACATGGAGCTATAGGGTATCTAGGGCTGAAAGAATTTTTAAAAAGTACTGATGAATCGTATTATGGAATCTTCTTTGAAACTGCACACCCAATAAAGTTTGCTGACATTGTTGAGAGTACACTAAAAACAACAATTGAGGTTCCAAATAGATTAAAATCTATTCTAGAGCGAACTAACAATAGCATTCCTATTAAGACTTATCAGCAGCTTAAATCCTATTTACGCGAGCGTTAATCAATACTTAATTCAGGAAGCACAAAATTATCTAAAGCACTTTTCTTGGCCATCATAGCTTCAATACCTTTCCAACTTCTTGGTGCATTAGATGACAAATTAACAGGAGCCGTTTCTGTAATTAAAATATCATCTTCGATACGGATCCCAATATTCCACCACTTAGGATCACATGGACTTCCCTCGGGAATATAAATACCAGGTTCTACAGTAATAACCATTGAAGGGGATAATTTATCATAAAGCCCAGGATCATGAACATCTAAGCCAATATGATGAGAAATTCCATGTGGTAAATATCGTCTATACTCTTCTTTTTTTTCAATAAGTCCAAGAGCTAATAATCCTTTTTGAACCACTTCATTGGTTGCTTCTGAGACTGCTCTAAAAGTTGCTCCATTAATAGCAGCATTAATACCAGCTGTTTGAGCATCGTACACAATCTGATAAAGCGCTCGTTGTTCTGGAGAGAAAATTCCCGACACAGGTATTGTTCTGGTTACATCTGCAGTATAGCCCTTATATTCTGCTCCCAAATCCATTAAAATAAGTTGTTTTTTTAAATCAGTTTTATCGTTGGTAACATAATGCAATACGCAGGCGTTATCACCTGCACCAACAATAGAAGGATACCCTTCATGTGCGGCACCATAAATCTTAAAAACAAGCTGATGAATACCTTGTACTTCTCTTTCCGTCATTTCAGGATGTATGGCTTTCATAACTTCTATCTGACCTTGTGTAGAAATTCTAATTGCTTTTTTAAGCAGTATTATCTCCTCAGGCGATTTTTTTTCTCTTAAACTAGCCATAATATAAGACAACTGGTCAATGTCAAAATTATAATCCTTTAACAAAAAGGCACTACGAGTCTTTAAATCCGTTAATACAGTCTTTTCATCTGTTTGTAAAAAATCTCGAATTACAGGATCATCCTCAAGAGTTTTATCGTTGGTAATCATATGAGAAATTCTTCTTTTCAAACTAGGAACCTCTTCTTTATTCACAGTTCTAATTTGTTGGTATAATCTGTAGCGAGCAGCATCAAAATCATCAGGATAATTAATCTGTTTCTTGAAATGTTTTTGTAAATCATATAAATCACTCGTATCATTATCTCTATTTCGGACATCATTTTTAAAATCAAACATCAATACTGTGTCAAAACGATCAAAATCCAATGCCTGTTTACTAAACTCTATTTTACTAACAACACGATCAAATCCCATTTTTAATGCACCTGAAACACCTAATTGACGACCATTCCACATCTCATTTCTAGCATCTCGATCACGCACATAAAGTTTTTCATTATACGTGCCTTGTTCATCGGTTTGGGGAGTATTGTAAACAAGTAAAACTGCGTGGGGCTCCTCCCAACCTGTCAAATAGTAAAAATTAGGGTCCTGATGGTATTCAAAATCAACATCATTAGCACGATTACGAACAGGTGCAGAAAAATATACAGCAACGCTATTATTTGGAAGTTTTTCACGTAATTGTTGCCTATTATTTTTATGAAATTCCGTGGAAAGTTCAGACTTTTGTGCTGATATTATTCCAAAAAATAAAAATGATAAACAAAAATAAAGTGTTTTAAAGATCAGGGTAATTCTTATTTGAAGCATAATTTAATTAAAGTATGAACTTATGAAAAAAACCACACTCTACACAACACATTTAGAATTGAACGCTAAAATGACTTCCTTTGGAGGCTATGAAATGCCTGTTCAGTATAGCGGAGTAACAAAAGAACATTTAGCGGTAAGATCAAGTGTTGGGGTTTTTGATGTATCACACATGGGAGAATTTTATGTCTCTGGTAACAAATCACTTGCGTTACTTCAATATGTTTGCAGTAATGATATTTCGAAAGTAATTCTTGGAAAAGCACAATACAACTATTTCCCCAACAAAATGGGAGGTATTGTTGATGATTTAATTGTTTACCGGTTGGAAGAAGAACTTTATCTTTTGGTAGTGAATGCATCCAATATTGAAAAAGATTGGGAATGGCTAAAGGAACAAAATGAAATTTTTGGTGCTACTTTAGAAAATAAATCAGAGGAAATAGCACTTTTAGCTATTCAGGGGCCTTGTGCATTAAAAGCTATGCAGAAATTAACAAAAGTATCGCTAGAATCACTGCCCTTTTATGCACATTCTACAGATACTTTTGCAGGAATAGAAAACACATTAATTGCTACAACAGGCTATACGGGTGCTGGAGGAATTGAAATCTATATTCCTGCAAAAGAAGCACCAAAAGTTTGGAAAGCTATCATGGAAGCTGGAAAAAACTATAATATTATTCCAGTTGGACTAGCGGCTAGAGACACCTTGCGATTAGAAATGGGATACTGTCTCTATGGAAACGAAATTAATGATACAAGTTCCCCCATTGCTGCTGGCTTAAGCTGGGTAACAAAACCAGAAACCAATCCAATAAACGGTAAATATTTAGCAGAACAAAAGAAAAATGGAACGTCACTAAAACTAGTAGGTTTTGAAATGAATGACCGTGGAATTCCAAGATCTGGATATTCAATTATAGACTCAGAAGGAATCATTATTGGAAAGGTTACGTCAGGAACTCAATCGCCTCTTTTAAAAAAAGGAATTGGCTTGGGATATATTACGAAAGAATTTTCGTCTCCGGGGAGTAATATTGGAGTACTAATTAGAGAAAAAAAATGTGCCGCACAAGTCGTGAATCTTCCTTTCATAAAGCCTTAAGTATTTGAAATCAATTTTAATTTTAGGAGGAAGTGGATTTATTGGAAATTGTTTATACAAAGAACTTGCACCATTTTACAAAACCTTTGCAACCTTCCATACAAAGACTATATATGCTAAAAATCAACATTTTTTTTCTTTTGATGTTGAGAGGGATTCTGTAGAACCAATTTTAAAAGAGGTGAAACCCAAATTAATTATTTCTGCTTTACGTGGAAATTTTAATGCGCAAGTAGAAGCCCATGAGCAAATAGTTGATTACATTAAAGATAAAAACTGTAGAATACTTTTTTTATCCTCAGCCAATGTCTTTGATTCCTTCCGGCATTTTCCTTCTTACGAATACGATAAAACACTTTCCGAGAGTAAATATGGTCATTTTAAAATAAAAATTGAAAATAAGTTATTTCGCTTATTAGTTGGTAAATATATTATTGCACGTTTACCGATGATTTTTGGACTAAATGCCCCAAGAACACTTGAAATTGATGAAGCAGTAAAAAAAAATAAATTCATCGAAGTATTCCCTAATACCATAATTAATGTTAATAGTGACATCAGGTTGAGTCAACAAATTCACTATTTAATTAATAAAAAAAAAACAGGATTATATCATTTGGGAAGTTCAGATTTAATTTCTCATCATGATTTCATAAAAATGATTGTTGAAAAAAGACATTTTAATCCAGGAATATACAAACAAGTCTATACTTCAAACACTATTAGATACCTTGCTACTTTACCTAAAAAAAATAGGCTTCCAAATCATTTAACTCCCTCCTATATAGATGTAATAAATGATCTTTGTCTTCCTGAGATTCGAAAACAACATTAATTTTTTATTTTAGCTAAAAAAAATGGGTAGAGCCTTTGAGTTTAGAAAAGCTAGAAAAATGAAACGTTGGTCTGCAATGGCTAAAACCTTTACCCGAATAGGTAAAGATATTGTAATGACTGTTAAAGAAGGTGGAGCCGATCCAGACAATAACTCAAGACTGCGTGCTGTTATACAAAATGCAAAAGCAGCAAACATGCCTAAAGAAAATATTGAGCGTGCTATTAAAAAAGCATCTGACAAGGACACTAAAAACTTTAAAGAGGTTTTATTTGAAGGATATGCTCCTCATGGAGTTGCCATACTAGTTGAGACGGCAACAGACAATAATAATAGAACTGTAGCAAATATTAGATCTTTTTTTAATAAAGCAAACGGAAATTTAGGCACCTCAGGTTCTGTGGAGTTCATGTTTGATAGAACTTGTAATTTTAGAATTGACCCTTCAGGTCTTGATGCTGAAGAAATTGAATTAGAATTTATAGATTTTGGTGTAGAAGAAGTTTTTATTGATGAAGATGGAATGCTGCTCTATGCTCCCTTTGAGAACTTTGGGGTTTTACAAAAAGAATTGGAAAATCGATCTTTTAAAATTCTTTCTTCTAGCTTCGAACGTATTCCGCAAATCACCAAACTACTTGATAAAGATGCCCAACAAGAAGTCATAAAGCTCATTGAAAAAATTGAAGAAGATGATGATGTTCAACAAGTTTATCATGGACTTGAAATTCAAGAATAGTTAAAAACTATTTTCCTTAGAGTAACCTCCAACTCCTTTAAAAATATACTCTAAAGTGGCGATGTCTTTTTTTTCATCTTTTGATGTATTAAAAATCGGATGTATTACAACCTTTTTATTTTCATAATCAAATGAAATTGGAACTATAGGTATCTGTAGTCTTTTGGCAATATGATAAAACCCAGTTCTTAACTGGGTTACTTTTTTTCGAGTTCCTTCTGGTGCAAGTGCTATTCTAAACTTAGTATGTGCATCAAATACTGCAACCATTGAATCTACTGATCCTTTATTTCCTGAGCGATCAATTGGCGCGCCACCTAAAGCTCTAAAGAACCACCCCGTTAATGGGCCAAATAATTCTTTTTTACCTACAAAATTAATACTTTCACCAGAAATATTTCTAACAATTATACCAAGTATTAAATCTACCCAACTAGTGTGTGGAACAACAGCTACAATATATTTTGGAAGGGTAGGAAAAGTTCCTGTCATTTTCCAATTTAAGATTTGGTTAAAAAACCATATAGAAAAAGTTTGCCTCATAATTATTCAATAATATCAAAATCTCCATCGGGAAAACCGATAAGGAATAATTGTTTTTTTGCACGTGTCATAGCTGTATAGAGCCACCTAAGATAGTCTTTATCTGGTCCATCAGGTAAATAAGGTTTTTCTATAAATACATTTTCCCACTGCCCTCCTTGTGATTTATGACAAGTAACTGCATAAGAATACTTTACTTGAAGAGCATTAAAAAACTTATTAGATTTAACTTTTAAAAATTTTTTATATTTTGATTTTTCAGAAGCATAATCCTTTAAAACCTCTTGATACAAAAGATTTCCATCTTCAAAAGAAAGTGAAGGTGTTACTGAAGTGAGCGTCTCTAAAAGCAAAACTGTATCAAAAGATTCTTCTTCAGGATAATCAACTAATCTAACTGTGACTTCAGCAAAGGCAAAACCATAAATTTCTTTTCGCATTTGAATGGACTCTACTTGAACCACATCACCATTAGCAATAAAGCCTGGTTTAGACTCGGGTGCAAGCCAAAAATAATTATTCTTAACTACCATAAGCTGATCTCCAACAGACAGATCATCCTCGAGACCTAATATTCTTTTTCGTATATTTTCATTATAAATGTTTGCACGCTTGTTAGAACGAACAATAAAAACCGTTTGGTCGGTTCCTGAGTCTCTAAAGGCATTCTCTATTGCTTCAAAAAGATCCATACCATTATTTGTATATAATAAGTCATTGTAGCCACTTACCTCAAATTTAAAAGAATCATATAATTGATTATTCAATTGATTTCTTAAAAGTGTTGCGTTGTGAAGAATTCCTGATCCCTGAGCTTGACGAACAACAGCCTCTAGCTGAATACTAAAAACCTTATCGAAATGGAATTGTGTTAACTCGTCTAAATCAAGTGCAGGACTTATATTTAAATGTACTGGGGGCAACTGAGCGGGATCGCCTACAAAAATCAATTTACATTGATCACCTGTGCTAACATACTGAACCACATCATGAAGTAAGGATCCATTTTCAAAAAGTTTAGCATTCTGACGATCATCACCAATCATTGAGGCTTCATCAATTATAAAAATGGTTTTTCTAAATTTATTGACTTTTAATTGAAACTGCATCTTACCTCCAGACTCGGGCTTTGGATAATAAATTTGTTTGTGAATTGTTCGTGCAGAAAACTTAGAATAAGTTGACATTACTTTAGCAGCTCTTCCTGTTGGTGCCATTAAAACAGCCTTATAATCAGTTAATTTTAATTGGTTTACTAAAGAACCTATTAGGGTAGTTTTTCCTGTACCTGCATAACCGGTTAATAAAAAGGCATTGTTTTTTTCTTTTGAAAAAATAAATTTGGTAATCTCAGGAAACCATTTACTTTGTGAAGTAGTTGGTGTAAATGGAAAACTTGCTTCAAGTTCGGAATGAAATTTTTCGGGAGTCATGGAGTAGTTAAAGTGCTAAATATAAATCATTTTAAATACTTTTCTGATTCAAAAAAAATTGTAGTTTTGTCTTATAATAAATAAAATCAACTAATGAAAATAGGCATTCAAATTGTACTTTGGTTAGCATCATTCTTTTTTGCGTATCAGATTTATGACTCAGTTAACGGACCCCTTAAATTTAATCAAATTAAAAACGAGCGTTACGCCAAAGTAATCAATCGTTTGAAAGATATTAGAACAGCTCAAATTGCACATAAAGACGTAACCGGAATTTATTCTAATAATTTTGATAGCTTAATCAAATTTGTTGACGAAGGTATATTTACTCTAATTGAAAAACGTGATTCTTCGTATCTTGAATATGACAGAATTTACAGAATTGATATGTTACGTGAAGTTGTTGTCATTGATACTTTAGGAACGGTTTCTGTAAAAGATTCTTTATTTGGAACTTCAGAACATTATAGGAAAATGGCCTACATTCCTATTGAAGGGGTACAAGACAGTATGTTTAAAATTGCTTCTGAAATAATTAATAAAAACGGATATAAAGTCCCTGTTTTTGAAGTTAAAATATCTAAAAATATTGTCCTTTTTGACCAAAATATAGATTTAATTACGCAAGAGCAGGAAACAATTGCTGTAGATGGTGTGAATGGGCCTGAAATTGTTTTAGGTTCTTTATCAAAAGTAAGTACAAATGGGAACTGGCCAACTATTTTTGATGCCAAACAATAATAAAATAATACAACATAATGAGTTATCCATTCACATCTTTGTGAATGGATTTTCTTTTTGTACCAAATCTAAAGTGGATTTTTTACCAACGAATAATCAAAATTCAGACTTTAAACCTGCTTTTGATAAATTTATTAATTATTACCCGAAAAAAAACTTTAAGGCCATAAGCATAATACATTTTTCTCACCCTTCAACTTTTGTGCCTCAAACACTTTATGATGATTCACAAAAAAAGAGATATTTAAGTCATTATAAGACTTCTTCTCAAAATGATGTTTTTATTCACGATATATTAAAAGAATCGGAAAAAGTAAATGTTTATTCCTATCCCAAGGAAATAGAATCAATTTTAGAAACAAATAAAAACAATTATGAGGAAATTCATTATAACTCCCTTCTTTATAACTTAGTTCACGAGCTTAATATAAGATCTGAAAATAAAACTCAACTTTATGTTCATTTACAAAAAGAAAAAGTAGATGTTTTTTTAATGAAAAATGAATGTTTATTATTCTACAATTCCTTTTTAATAAAAAACGAAGATGATTTTCTCTACTATGTTTTCTTTGTGATAGAACAATTTGAACTTGAAACAAACTCCTTTGAATTTATTTTTTTAGGAAAAATAATACTTTTTAACTCCTATTATAAGGCTGTAAAAAATTATCATGAAAACATATACTTTCATGAAGATGAAATTATATCAAGTCAAGCGATACAAAATCATAACGCGCCTTTTTTATCTCAATATTTTAGTTAATGAGGATTATCTCAGGCTCTCATAAAGGAAGGCGCATTTTAGCTCCTAAAAAACTACCTGTTCGCCCGACAACTGATCGTTCAAAAGAGGGATTGTTTAATATTTTACAACACCGTTTAAATTTTAATTCCCTTCATGTTTTAGATCTTTTTTCTGGAACAGGTAATATAAGTTATGAGTTTGCTTCCAGGGGAGTAGCAAATATAACCGCAATAGATCAGAATCGTCACTGCGTAAATTTCATAAAAAAAACTGCAATCGACCTAGGGTTATCTATAGATTCATCACAATGTGATTCTATTTCATTCCTTGAAAAAAAAACAAGTCACTATGATATTATTTTTGGTGATCCCCCCTATGAATGGGATGCAGAAGCATATTTTGTTTTAATTCTTGAAGCTAAAAAATCATTAAATGAATCTGGCCTTATTATTCTAGAGCACAGTGTCTTTATTGACCTTTCAGCAGGTCAAGGTTTTGATTTTTCAAGAACTTATGGAGGAAGTGTCTTTTCCTTCTTTAAATAAAAAAAGCAGGCCGATAAGCCGGATTCTGTCGAGTCTTATCATTTATCTAGATGTAAAATTACTCCTACATTCAAGCCGCCTACCCTTCTACATTGAGCGAAACAACTCTTAATTGTAGATTTACTTGGCGTTGCACCGCATAGAGTTTACCTGGTTTCACTACAGCCTAACTGTACTTGCTTTCTGTTGCACTAGTCCGCTTCTTTCAAAGGGCGGGTGTTACCCGCTATGCCGTTCTGTGGTGTCCGGACTTTCCTCTCTCTTCCAAAGAAAAGAGCGATAAGATGGCCTGCTCGGTAAAGTTAGTTATTTGTTAATAATTATAATGGAATAAGCATACCCTAAAAGTCATAAACTTTAATCTGATTTATATATTTGTACATTATGGAAACATTTGTTGTGTCTGCTTTAAAATATAGACCTAGTACTTTTGATGAAGTGGTAGGACAGGAAAGTATTACAAGAACACTCCAAAATAGCTTGGAAACCAATCAACTTGCACAAGCACTTCTTTTTTGTGGTCCAAGAGGAGTAGGTAAAACTTCATGTGCTAGAATACTTGCAAAGCAAATTAATAGTGCAACCACCTCGATAGATAACGATTCTTCATTCAATATTTTTGAATTAGATGCCGCTTCTAATAATTCAGTAGAGGATATTAGAAAAATAAATGATCAAGTTAGAATACCTCCCCAAATTGGTACTCATAAAATATACATCATTGATGAGGCACATATGCTCTCTACTTCTGCCTTCAATGCTTTTTTAAAAACACTTGAGGAGCCACCAAAACATGCTATCTTCATTCTAGCAACCACCGAAAAAAATAAAATTATACCCACCGTATTATCTCGTTGCCAAGTCTATGATTTCAAGCGGATTTCTATTGAAGACATAAAAAACTATCTCATTAAGATTGCTAATAAAAGAAACTTAGTATTTGAAGAAGATGCTTTGTATTTGATTGCTCAAAAAGCAGAAGGTGCTTTGCGAGATGCACTCTCAATCTTTGACCGAATGGTGAGTTTTACCCAAGGTAATTTGTCAGTTAGTGGTGTTGCAAATAATTTAAATGTTTTAGACCATCAAACCTATACTAGCTTTGGGAAGTTATTTTTTCAAAACGACATCCCTGGTGTTTTAACAACCTATGACACCTTATTACAGCGCGGAATAGACAGTTTGCAGTTCATAAGTGGATTAGGAGATCATTTCAGGAATTTAATGCTCGCAAAAGATCCTAAAACCCTTTTACTAATGGAAGTAAGTTCGAGTGTTAAAGAAGAGTATACTTCAGCTACCGCAACACTATCATCCAACTATATTTTAGACGCTATTAAATTAATTAATTGTTGCGAAGTTGAATATAGAAATTGTCAAAACAAAAGGGTTCATGTTGAACTTTATTTAATGCAACTTGCTTCACTCCATTTTAATGGAGAAAAAAAAAAGAATTCATAATTCCCTCGAGTGAATATAAAAAATACTCTAACTCAGAATATACTCTAGATTCTTCCCTACCGACTTTAAAAAAAGCTTCTACCAATGTAATTCCAAAAAATTCATTAATTCTTAAAAAAGAAGAACAAAAAACACATCAAATAGAGCCTGTTAAAAGCGAAGTTAAAAACTACCCGTCACAAGAGAATGAGTCAACTTCTATTGTCAATAAAATAATACCTGAAATTCCAAGTAAAAAAGAAAAAAAAATCAATGCTACAATTCCTGTTGCTAAGAAGAAATTTATAAAAATACCTGTTTCTGGGTTTTCACTTTCTAGTATCGCTTTAAAAAAAGCAGTTATAGAAAAAAATAAGTCAACTGTAAAAGTTTCTGAACTCCCACAAGATCCTTTTAAACAAGAAGATCTTGATCTTCTTTGGAAACAATATATTGAAAATATAAAAAATGATGGAAAAAGTAATATGGCTTCAATATTATTCATGAATAGTCCTGTACTTGCAGATAATTTTCAAGTTAGCTTTGAGGTTGCTAATGAAATGAACAAAAGTGAGTTAATTAAGGAAATGGAAAAACTATTGCCGTATTTAAGAAACCACCTGAACAATCAAATTTTAAGTATTTCAATTGGTATCTCAGAAAACATAAAAGAAGAAACTATTTTTTCTTCTCCAGAAAAATATCAGCATTTACTGAAGATCAATCCAGTTTTAGATACCCTCAGAAAAACATTTAAATTAGATTTTTAACTTAGTGAAACTAAAAAAGTAGTTATTTTCTTTTATAAAGTTCACGTATCATTCCATCTGAAAGGCCTACTTTAGGAACATAAATATCTTTGGCACCACTCCAATTAAGGATTTTAATGAATAATTTTGCTGCTAGTAAAATCACATCAGAACGATCTGGATTTAGCCCGAGATCAACGATTCGCTCTTCATAAGTAAGCGCATCTAATTGATTATAAAGTGCTTTTAAAGTTAAGTAGCTTATAGGGCTATTATCATTGATATTGGCGATCTTATGTAGCTTGTTAATATTTCCTCCTGTTCCTAATAAATATATTCTTTCGTGCATGAGAGTGTGCCTTCTCACCCATGTTTCGGCTTCATCCAAAGTGACTTGTTCCACTTTTGAATTAAGTAGCCTAACAGTTCCTATTTTAAATGATTTTGATTGATTTCGTTTTCCATTAATTAAAATACTAAATTCAGTACTTCCACCACCTATATCAACATAGAGAAACGTTTTTTCTTTATTAATAGTATCAAAAACATTCGTATTAGAAATTATTTTAGCTTCTTTTTTCCCATCAATAATTTCTATTTTAATTCCTGATTTTTTAAGTACTTTTTCAACTAAATATGAACCATTCTTGGCATCTCTTAGCGCCGAAGTTGCAAAAGCTAAATAATCTTTTACCCCGTGAACCTCCATAAGTAACTTAAAAGCCTTCATAGATTTTATCATTCTTTTGATATTCTTATCAGAAATATTTCCATTTGTAAAAGCATCTTGTCCTAAACGAATCGGAACTCTAACAAGAGCATTTTTTAAAAAAACTGTCTTTTTTTTATAAGAAACCACATTAGTTACTAAAATTCTAACTGCATTAGAACCAATATCAATTGCGGCATATTTTTTAATTTTCATTACTACAATTGATTATTATAATAATCATAGATTGCCCATTGAGAACGAACATTTTCACCTGATGCCTTTTTAAACTGATTTTGAGGATATTTATTTATGATTCTGGCTTTATGATTATCTTTCCATGTAATATCAAATACATCTAAAATTTGTTGCTGTAACGAAGTGTCATATATAGGCACAGCAACTTCTACTCGATTTTCAATATTACGAGTCATAAAATCTGCAGAAGAAATGTACACTTTTCGTTTCCCTCCGTTTTCAAAAATATAGACCCTAGGATGTTCTAAATAACGGTCAATCACACTAATTACCTCAATATTCTCACTCATACCTTTCACACCGGGTATTAGACAACAAATACCTCTAACAACCATTTGAATAGAAACACCTGCCTTACTTGCTTCATACAATTTTTGTATCATTGAGAAATTAGTTATCGCGTTTAATTTCAATTTTATACCCGCAGATAAACCTGCTTTTTTATTTTCAATTTCTTTATTGATCATCCTCACCAAGGCTGCATGAGTATAGTGAGGAGAAACTATGAGATGTTTATACTTTTTGAGCTTATAATGAACCTGAAGAAAATTAAAGACCTTATTGACCTCTTTTAATACTTTTTCATTTGAAGTAAAAAGGGTATAATCTGTGTAAATTTTAGCAGTATCCTCATTTAGGTTTCCTGTACTAATAAAACCGTATCGTTTTTTGACTCCTTGGCTAATTTTTTCAACTAAACAAATTTTAGAATGTACTTTTAAGCCCGGAATACCAAAAATAAGCTCTACCCCAGCCGCTTGCATTTGTTCTGCATAGATAATATTATTAGTTTCATCAAAACGTGCTTGTAATTCAATTTGCACCAATACTTTTTTACCGTTTTTTGCTGCATTTATTAAAGAACTTGCAACATTCGATAACTTTGATAAACGATAAATGGTTATGAATATATTTGAAACCTCTGGATCTAAAGCAGCTTCTCTTAAAAATTTAATTACAAACGAAAAGCTATGATAGGGAGTGTATAAAAGATAATCCTTCTTATCAATAGCCTTAAAAATACTTTTTTCAAGTGATAATCCAGGCACTGGAATAGGATTTCGTTTACCATATTGAAGATCATTTCTGTTTAACTGCGGAAAGCTCATGAAATCCTTTCGGTTATGGTATCGACCTCCTGGAATATGGCTATCAGTATTATCCATCCCTAAAATTTTTTTCACTATTTCCAGGGTGTCAATTGCTATATTCTTATCATAAACCATTCTAACTGGCTCTGCCAAAAAACGGTCCTTAACACTTTTAACAATTTTATTAATGTAACTATTTGATACATCACCTTCCATATCAAGCTCTGCATCCCGAGTCACTTTAATCATGTGAGACTCAATAATTCTGTATTCAAAAGAATTAAAAATAAGCTCAAAATGAAACCGTATAAGATCATCTAAAATCATAACAAACTGCTTGTCTTTAATAGAAGGTAAAACGATAAAACGATCCAACTCTGTTGGAATCTCAATTAAGGCATATTTATTTTGAGGTTTAGGTGATTCAAAAAAAAGCTTAACAGCTAGAAATGCATGATTATTTGAAAAATCTTGAGGTAAATCATCAGAAATAATAATGGTCATTAAAGCAGGACTAACTTTTTGAATAAAATACTCTTTCAAAAAATCTTTATGCTCCAACAGTACATTATTTTCATTCACAAAATAAATGTTTTCATTTTCTAACTCATTTTCTATGTCCGAAAGAATTTTATTAGTTTCTTTTTGCTGCTCAATGACTTTTTGAGTTATTGATTTCAATAATTCTTTGGCACTTTTACCTCCAAAAACCTTTTTACCTGATTTTTCAGATTGCGCAATCCGCTGAACGGTTGCATAACGCACTTGAAAAAACTCATCTAAATTATTTGAAAAAATCCCAATAAATCGTAATCGCTCTAGAAGTGGAACTCCTGTGTCTGCTGCCTCTTGAAGAACTCTCGCATTAAAATCAAGCCAACTTATTTCACGATTGATAAAAATATCCTTTGGTACCATATTATTTTAAATTTCTTTAGGAAGACCTAAACTACAAATTCCGTTTTTGATATTTCCCCATTCAGAAACATCAAAAACTATTTTTGCCCAAGCAGCAGTTGGTAAATTCACTACTGTAGTATCGCTTAAATAGGAAATTATATTACTAAAAGCAGGATTATGACCTACGCAAACTACTTTTGAAAATGAGTTATCTATTTGATGTATAAACGATAGTAATCGTTCCGAATCAAATGTATATAATGATTCACAAATCTGAAGTTTTTGAAAATTAATATTCATTGCATTCATCAAAATAGTTGTAGTATGAATAGCACGATTGGCTGGACTAGAAAAAAAAACTTCTTGATTTTGGAAAACCGAAGCACTTAGTGAAGCCACATTTATAATTCTTTTGATTCCCTTTTCAATTAGAGGTCGATTGAGATCTGAAACAGCATATTCCCAAGATGATTTTGCATGACGTAAAAGAATCAATTCTTTCATAATCTAGGGTGCTAAACGTTCAATATTCCAAAATTCGCCTTGTAGTTGACAGCGGATTCTGTCATGAAGTCGATTTGGACGCCCTTGCCAAAATTCAATACTTATAGGCTTGACCAAATATCCTCCCCAATGATCTGGGCGTTCAATATTTTTATTAGCATACTCGATTTCTAAAGCCTCTAGTTTAGCTTCAATAATAGAACGATCCGTAATAACTTTACTTTGGTCCGAAACAATGGCCCCTATTTGACTTCCTTTTGGACGGCTTTTAAAGTAAGTATCCGAAACTTCAGCAGCAAGTTTAAAAGCTTCGCCTTTAATAATAACTTGTCGCTCTAAAATAGGCCAAAAAAAAGAAATTCCAACTTTAGAATGATGCTCTAAAGCTAATGCTTTTTCACTTTGATAGTTAGTGTAGAAAACAAAACCTTCTTCAGTTAAAGATTTTAAAAGAACAACTCTTCCTTTCGGAAAATTGTCCAAACCTAAAGTTGATAGGGTCATTGCGTTTGCTTCTTCAATTTCAGAAGACTGCTCGGCTTGTTTAAACCATTCTTTAAAAAAAGAAATGGGATTGTCTTTAATATCTTTGGGTCCTAAAGAGCCCTTCAGATAGGTTTTTCGTAAATGACCTAAATCTTCTTCTTTCATTTTTCTATAAGTTATAATCCATTTCTTTTAAATGGAAAAAGTTTTAAGATCTTCAGCTAAAATGACATTTTCATATACTTTAGATGCCTCTTCAATAAATATTTTTTTATCAGGATATCGATTTGAAAAATGTCCTAATATTAATTTTTTAACCATTGCTTTATTAGCTATTGTAGCAGCTTGTAAAGCGGTACTATGTTTTGTTTTTTTTGCTAATTCACTATTTATTTCTAAAAATGTGGACTCATGGTATAATAAATCTACTTCTTTTATAAGGGGAATTAAAGGCTCAAAATAAGCAGTATCGCTACAATAAGCATACCTTTTTAATCCTTCTGGATCAATAGTATAAACTTCATTTTCCAATACTTTCCCGTCATCTAAGATAATAGATTCTCCTTCTTGTAATTGTTGAAATTGAAAAGGTTTCAAATTAAAAGGAGTCAACTTATTTGCATTAATCTTTCGTTTGGTAGTCACTGTTGAAAATAAAAAACCATTAGTGTATATTCTATGATCAAGGGGTAAGGTTTCAATTCGTATAGATTTATCTTCAAAAATGACTTCACTAGTTTTTGAAGATAATTCGTGAAAAAGAAGTGGGTAATTAGTCCATGATTTTGCATGTTTTAACTGAAGTGTAATAATTTCTTTAATACCAATGGGTCCATAAATAGTGAGAGGTGATGTTCTTCCCAAAAGCCTAAAGGTACTAATCAATCCAATTAAACCATAAAAATGATCTCCGTGCAAGTGTGAAATAAAAATATGTTGAATACGTGAAAATTTAACTTTAGTTTTTCTTAATTGAATTTGAGTTCCTTCTCCGCAATCAATTAAGAAAAGGTGTCCTTTTACTTCCAATAATTGAGATGTGGTATGTTTATTTTCTCTTGGTGTTGCAGAATGACATCCTAAAATTGTTAATTGTATCATATTATAAACCTAAATCACGCTGCATTTGTTCGAAAGTAATAAAATCTAAGGCTTCTTTTTTAGTGGGCACAACTACCCATTGAGAAGGATAAGAATGTTTCATTCCTAAAGGGATAACAATAACAAAACAATAGTTAGAATTTCTTTGAAATGATTCTATAGATTTTAATACTGTTAATGGTAAAATATCGCTGGAACAATCTATGATTAAATCCTTTCCGCTTTCTTCTTTTAGCTGAATTAAAAGAGTTCTTTCTTCTTTTAAAAAATCAGCTGACCTACAAAATACTATTTGATTTTCTTCCAAGTAGATCATGAAATGGGTATGTTTAGTTTAGAAGCTAATAAATAAATTACAGCCATTCTAACAGCCACACCATTCTCAACTTGATCAAGAATTATTGCATGAGGAGAGTCAGCTACTTCACTAGTGATTTCAACGCCTCTATTTACAGGTCCTGGATGTAGTATTACAATTTCTTTTCGCAACTGATTCAAGCGTTCAAAAGTTAATCCAAATGCTTGACTATATTCTCTAGTGGTTGGAAAATAACTTAATTTCATACGTTCATTTTGAACTCTAAGAATATTGGCTGCATCACACCAATTGAGAACCTGCATCAAATCAAAAGAAACAGTAACCCCAAGAGCTTCAATATGTTTTGGGAGTAATGATTTTGGAGCACACAATCGCACTTCAGCCCCTAACATTTTAAGGGCATATATGTTAGATAAAGCTACCCTTGAGTGTAAAATATCTCCAACAATTGCAATTCGCTTACCGGATAAATCTCCAAACTTTTCGCGAAGCGAAAAAGCATCCAACAAGGCTTGTGTAGGATGTTCATGAGTACCGTCACCAGCATTAATAATACATGAATTTACTTGTTTAGATAAAAAGTGAGCCGCTCCTGGATTTGGATGCCGCATCACAACCATATCAACTTTCATAGCTAAAATATTATTGACTGTATCTACTAATGTTTCTCCTTTAGTTAATGAAGATTGAGTAGCTGAAAAATTAAGCACATCGGCACTAAGTCTTTTTTCTGCTAATTCAAAAGATAGTTTTGTTCGCGTACTATTTTCAAAAAACAAGTTTGCTATAGTAATATCACGAAGACTAGGCACCTTTTTAATAGGTCTATTTATAACCTCTTTGAAATGGATAGATGTTTCAAAAATTAAATGTAAATCTTCCTCTTTGAGGTACTTTATGCCAAGAAGATGGGAAACACTTAAGGTTTTCATTCGTTGTGTTTTTCTAAATAAACAATATTTTTTAAAGGTGAATCAGACCAAACTACCTTTACCTTATCACCTTGTAATGCATCTATTTGTGCGCCCAAATAATCAGGTTGTATCGGTAAATGCCTGCTGAATCTTCGATCCACTAAAACCAATAATTCAATTGAATTGGGCCTTCCATAGGTGTCAATAGCAGTGAGTGCTGAGCGAATACTTCTTCCTGTAAATAAAACATCATCAATAAGTACTACATCTTTAGATTCAATACTAACTTCCATTTCAGTAGGCTTGGCATTTAGTGTACTTTCATTTCTTCTGAAATCGTCTCTAAAGAAAGTTGTATCTAATTTGCCAGTATGTAAATCATGTATTCCCGAATTGTTTAAAAGAACAATAAGTTGATCTAATAAATTAACACCTCTAGGCTGAAGACCTACTAGAATAGTATTTGAAAAATCACCATGGCGTTCAATCAATTGACAACACAATCGATTTAGCATAATGTTTACTTTTTTCTCGCTAAGAAGAATATTAGGTGTCATTATTCATCTATTTTACAAAAGTATTGTTTTATATAATATAAAAAAAACCCTCCTAATGGAGGGTTTTTTTTTAAATAATAAAATTTCAAATGATTATTTATCATTATCCATTTTTTCTTTTAAGCTTGCTAGAGCATCTAAATCTCCAAGGGTTGACTTTTCAGAGTTTGTAGCAGCAATTTTTTTGGTTGCTCGCTTCACATTTTTCATTTCTTGCTCTTTAAATAAAACTGTGTGAGAAGCTACAACTCTTTTAAACTCTTTGTTGAATTCAATGATTTTAAAAGTAGCTTCTTCTCCCTTTCCGATTTTTGATCCATCCTCTTTCTCTAAATGACGAGAAGGTACAAAGGCAATAATATCATCGTTAAAATGAATTGTTGCTCCTTTATCTACAATTTCGGTTATAGCAGCATTATGCTCAGTGTCTAAGGCATATTCTTTTTCGTATATATCCCATGGATTGTCCTTAGTTTGCTTGTGTCCCAAACTTAATTTACGACCTTCTACATCCAATTCTAATACAATTACATCAATTTTATCTGCTAAAGCAAGAACCTCAGATGGATGCTTCACTTTCTTTGTCCAAGATAAGTCAGAGATATAAACCAATCCGTCAATACCTTCCTCAAGCTCAATAAATACACCAAAATTAGTGAAGTTTCTTACCAGTCCTGAATGCTTAGAACCAATAGGGTATTTAGAGGTAATGTCTGTCCATGGGTCTGGGGTAATTTGCTTGATTCCTAGTGACATTTTTCTTGACTCACGATCAATTGTTAAAATAACTGCTTCTATTTCATCACCAACTTTCACAAAGTCTTGAGCAGAACGTAAGTGAGTAGACCAAGACATTTCAGAAACGTGAACTAATCCTTCAACACCTTCTTCAATTTCAACAAATGCACCATAATCAGCAATAACGACTACTTTACCTTTAACTTTTTCACCTTCTTTAAGCGTTTCCGATAGTTTTTCCCATGGATGCTCACTTAATTGCTTGAGCCCTAATTGAATACGTGATTTATTATCATCAAAATCAAGTATTACTACATTTAATTTTTGATCTAATTCTAAAATCTCACTTGGGTGATTGATTCGGCTCCAAGAAAGGTCTGTAATGTGGATTAAACCGTCAACACCACCAAGATCAATAAATACTCCATATGAAGTTATATTCTTTACAGTTCCTTCTAATACTTGTCCTTTTTCTAATTGGCCAATAATTTCTTTTTTCTGTTCTTCAATATCAGCTTCTATTAATGCTTTATGTGAAACAACAACATTTTTAAACTCATGATTAATTTTAACAACTTTAAATTCCATTGTTTTGTTTACATATTGATCGTAATCTCGAATTGGTTTTACGTCAATTTGAGAACCCGGTAAAAAAGCCTCAATGCCAAATACATCTACAATCATTCCTCCTTTTGTTCTGCACTTAACAAAACCACTAACTATTTCAGCATGGTCATGGGCGTGATTAACACGATCCCATGCTTTAATTACTCTTGCTTTTCTGTGAGATAAAACCAATTGACCTGAGCGATCTTCACGCATATCAACAATTACCTCAACTTTGTCCCCAACTTTTAAGTCTGGATTATAACGAAATTCATTTAAAGAAATAACGCCTTCTGACTTTGCATTAATATCAATTATAGCTTCACGCTCGGTCATATAGACAACTTCGCCTTCAATTACATCATCATCTGATGTATCGACAAAGTTTTCTTTAACAAGTTTTTCAAATGCATCAAGTTGTTTATCTTCAATTACGTCGATTCCTTCTTGATAATTGTGCCAGTTAAAAGTGTCAAGAAATTCTGCTTGTGCAACTTTATTGTCTTCTTTAGAAGCTTTTAATTCTTCTACTACAGCAACATCGTGTGTCGTTTCAACAGAAACAACTTCAACTGGAGTAGCTTCAACTTTAACCTTAAAAGTTTCTTTCTTTACGATTTTTGCTTTAGTGGTTTTTTTAACAGGTGCTTTTGTAGCAGTGACTTTTTTAGCGGGTGCTTTTGGAGTAGCAGCTGAAGTTGCAGAATTTTTTTCTGCAGCTTTTTCGGTTGGTTTTTTGGCCATTTCCGAGGAGGTTTTGTATTCTATAATCGGGAAAACCTTAATTGCGATTTATAGAAGTTGTTTGTGAAAATTTAGTGCTTTTTGGTTTTTCCATACAATTGAAAAGCGTGCAAATATATTCTTAATCTATTGAAAAACAAGAATTTTATCTATTTTTTATTAATAATGTCATGACTTATAAAGTATTGAAATAATAAAGAAAGCTAATTATATTTAAAGCTTTACAATGCTCTCAATCAATACATTAAACACATCGTCAATACTCATGTAACTTACATCAATCTCTATGGCATCCTTTGCTTTTTTCAAAGGCGTAAATGTTCGTGTTGAATCTTGATGATCACGAGCTGTAATATTAGTAAGCACTTCCTCTAAAGTTTCGGTAATTCCTGCTTTTTGTTGTTCCTCATAACGCCGTTGGGCTCTTATTTTGGGTGAAGCTATTAGAAAAAACTTATAATCGGCTTCAGGAAAAACTATCGTACCAATATCACGGCCATCCATAACAACTCCCTTTGAGCTTCCCATTTTCCTTTGTATATCAACTAAAAATGATCTTATTTCAGGAACACTAGCAACATCACTCACTTTATTGTTTACCTTAGATTGACGAATTAAATCTGTAATATTCTCACCATTTAAAAAAGTTTGCTGGCCATTTTTAGTATGTTCAAAATAGATTGAAATTTGAGGTAAAGAATCAATTAATAACTTAATATCAATACTACCGTCTGTTGTTTGTAGTTGACCAAAATAAGTGACTGCGCGATACATAGCTCCTGTATCCACATAAACACATCCAAAGTGTTTTGCTAGACTTTTGGCTTGGGTACTTTTTCCAGTTCCCGCATAACCATCTATGGCAACAATAATTTTTTCCATTTTTTAAAAATACAAGGAACTTAGCATTCTATTGAGAGGAAAATAGATTTTTTGCATGCAATACTTTTTGAGTCGTAATTGCATGAGTTAAAACTTCGCTCATTTCTCTAACATAACGAAAGGTCATACCCTTTATATAAGTAATATTAATTTCCTCTATATCCTTACGGTTGTCTTCACAAAGAATGATTTCCTTGATTTTAGATCTTTTAGCAGCTAATATTTTCTCTTTGATTCCTCCTACTGGCAAAACCTTTCCACGCAAAGTTATTTCTCCGGTCATTGCAAGGTGCTTCTTTACTCGCATTTGGGTAAATAAAGACACTAATGAAGTTAACATTGTGATTCCTGCACTAGGTCCATCTTTAGGTGTTGCACCCTCAGGGACATGAATATGAATATTATAAACATCGAATTTAAAGCTAGAGAGACCTAAATAATCTGCGTTAGCCTTAATGTATTCCATAGCAATAGTAGCTGACTCTTTCATAATCTTACCAAGATTCCCTGTAATGCTCAAGTTACCTTTCCCTGGAGAAATAGCAGATTCTATAAAAAGAATGTCGCCACCCACTGAAGTCCATGCTAAACCAGTAACTACTCCTGCTACATGATTGTTTTCATACAAATCTCTATGTACTTTAGCAGGACCTAAAATAGTTGTTAAATCTGCTAAATCAGGATTGATTTTATAATCTTCTTCCATTGCAATAGACTTAGCGGCATATCTAACGGCTTTTGCTACTTGTTTTTCCAAACCTCTAACTCCAGATTCTCTAGTATAACTTTCAACTATTTTATCAAGTACTGATTTTTTTAATTTAAATTGTGCAGACTTCATCCCATGTTCTTTTAATTGCTTTGGCAATAAAAATTTATGTGCAATTCCTGTCTTCTCTTCAAGTGTATATCCACTAACGTTGATAATCTCCATTCTATCACGAAGCGCTGGATGAATTGGACTTAAACTATTAGCGGTTGCTACAAATAATACCTTAGAAAGATCAAATCCTAATTCTAAAAAATTATCATAAAACGTCTCGTTTTGTTCAGGATCGAGTACTTCTAATAGTGCTGATGCTGGATCACCCTGTGCTCCAGTTGATAATTTGTCGATTTCATCCAACACAAAAACAGGATTAGAGGTGCAAGCCTTTTTTAAACTTTGAATAATTCGACCAGGTAATGCACCAATATATGTTTTTCGATGACCACGAATCTCAGCTTCATCACGCATTCCTCCTAAAGAAATACGAACATATTCTCGCCCTAAAGCTTCTGCTATTGACTTCCCTAAAGAGGTTTTTCCAACTCCAGGAGGTCCATATAAACAAAGTATGGGTGATTTCATGTCATTTCGTAGCTTCAAAACTGCCAAATGCTCTATTATACGTTTTTTCACTTCTTCTAATCCAAAATGATCTCGATCTAATATTTTTTGTGCTCGTTTTAAATCAAAATTATCTGCAGAAAACTCGTTCCAGGGAAGGTCTAGAAATAAATCCAAATAATTTCTTTGAATAGAATATTCAGCAACTTGAGGATTCATACGTTGCATTTTCATCAACTCTTTATCAAAATGCTTACTGACTTCTTTTGACCATAACTTTAAAGCAGCACGGGCTTTCATTTCCTCTACCTCTTCTTCATAGGATGCTCCCCCAAGCTCCTCCTGAATAGTCTTCATTTGCTGGTTAAGAAAATATTCTCGCTGCTGGGAATCCATCTCGGTTCGAACACGAGATTGTATGTCGTTTTTTAAAGCCAACTTTTGATACTCTTCATTCATGTGTTTTAGACACATTAAAGCACGTTTATGAAGACTAACTTCCGTAAGAATTTTTTGTTTTTCCTTCACATTTACATTCATATTGGAAGACACAAAATTGATCAAAAAAGAGGGAGTCTGAATATTTTTTATGGCAAAAGAAGCCTCCGAAGGAATATTTGGGTTTTCTTGAATGATCTGAAGCGCCAAATCTTTTATTGAATCAATAGTGGCAATAAACTCTTTGTCTGTCTTTTTAGGAATATGATCTTCTACACCTTCAATTGAAGCTCTCAAGTATGGTTGCTCCTCAAGAATACTCTTAATTTTAAAACGCTTTTTCCCTTGAATAATAATTGTAGTATTTCCATCAGGCATTTTCAATACCCTTAAAATTTGTGCTACTGTTCCTAGTTCATGAACGTCTTTCGCGCCCGGATCTTCTTCTGCACTATTTTTTTGAGCTACAACACCAATTGTTTTATCTGCTTTATTTGCTTCTTTTATAAGCTGTATAGATTTATCTCTACCTGCTGTTATAGGAATTACTACCCCAGGAAAAAGAACGGTATTTCTAAGTGGCAGAATGGGAACTGAGTCTGGCAGAGATTCATTTGCTATTGCCTCTTCGTCTTCTGAGGACATTAGAGGTATTAAATCTGCTTCAGATTCTATATCTTGAAGTGACAAGTTGTCAACTACATTAAAAAAAGATTTCGCCATTTTATATTTTTTAAGTCATTATGTCACTGTTAAAGGAAGTTAAGAGTATTATTTATTACTCCTTTAATGAAAAACTTCTTTTACAATATCATTTAGTATACAACGGCAATAGTTATGCCATCAAACTATCTTAACAGAAAGTGTAACAACTTAAAAAAAAAGTTTCTCTTATAGATATAACCAAATATTTTGAATTACAAAAAACAATCAATAAATACTCTTATTGAATCATGTAAAAAGAAAAATCATAAAGCAGAAATGGAACTTTATCAACGATTCAATAGAAGTCTGAATTACAGTGCCTATCAAATTGTTGAAAATCAAGAAGATGCCGTTGATGTTAAAGCTAAAACTGGAAAAGCTAGAATCTCGGGCTCAGGAGATATTAGCATGTATGCTACCTAAATCTTAAATGCAACGATTATAGGCTCTGGAGACGTTTTTTGTAAAGGGAATACTAGTAAACAAATGACAAAAGTTTCAGAGTCTGGAGATATTATCGTAAGGGACTAACTTAAATTTTTTCGTGGAACGCGAAAGAGCATGAGTGCTCCTGCTATAAAAAAGATCATGAAGACTAAAATAGCATTTCGCATGCTACCTGTAATTTGATCAATAACACCGAATAGGGACATTCCAATAATAATTGCTATTTTTTCTGTTACACCATAAAAACTAAAAAAAGATGTGGTGTCTTCTGTTTTTGGAATCAGTTTAGAATAGGTTGAACGTGAAAGAGCTTGAAGCCCACCCATCACCATTCCTACCATTCCAGCTACAGTATAAAACTCAATAGGTGTGTGAATATGATAAGCATAATAACATAGGCTTGCCCAAATAAGATTTATAACAATTAAGACCTTCAAGTTTCCGAAATATTTAGAAGCTTTTGCCGTAAGGATAGCACCTATAACAGCCACAAGTTGGATTAAAAGAATACTCACAATAAGTCCTGTCGTTTTGGCTCCAGCACTTCCCCAATCAATTTCTTCTTCTCCAAAATAGGCTGCTACTAAAAGAACTGTCTGAAGCGCCATGCTATAAATGAAAAATGCAGGTAAAAATCGTTTAATACTTGTATTGTGCTCGAGTAATTTCCAAACACTCTTCAACTCTCTATAACCATTCCAAAAAATATCTTTAGTGACTTTTACCTCTCTGTTTCCCCTTGGCAAATAATAAAATGAGATTTGACTAAAAATAAGCCACCACAACCCTGCAGAAACAAATGAATATCGCATCGCTGTCATTGCAGCTTCACTTTCAGTTCCTGAAATACCAAAAATATCAGGCTTCATAACCATAGCTAAATTAGACAACAATAAAAGAACACTCCCCACATAGCCGACCGAAAAACCAAGAGCACTTACACGGTCTTGTTCGTCTTTAAAAGCAATGTCAGGAAGGTAGGAGTTATAAAAAACTAAACTGGACCAGTAACCTATTAAACCCAAAAAGTAAATGAAAAATCCCAAATAAATAGAATCTAATTCAAAAAAATAAAGTCCAACACAAGAGATGGATCCCAGGTATACGAAGATTTTCATGAAGCGTTTCTTATTTCCAATATAGTCAGCAATTCCAGAAAGTAAAGGAGAAATAACAGCAACAATTAAAAAGGCAGCCGCAGTTACAAAACTGATCATGGCTGTATTCTTTATTTCATATTGAAAAAAAGAAATCATATTATTTTCAGAAAATAAAGACCCGTAGTATACAGGGAAAATTGCTGATGAAATGACCAATGGATAAACCGAATTGGCCCAATCATAAAAAGCCCAAGCATTTATTAATTTTCTACTCCCTTTTTTTAAAGGAGTTTTTAATGTAAACATGAAAAATCTTTAATAATCGAATTTAATAAAAATCGAAAGATATGATAAACTTATTCTTGATTGATTTATAATTAAGAATTCGTTCACTTATTAAACTCTTATTTACATACTACTAAATTATTATATCATTAAGTTTTAGAAGAAAAAAGATCACTAATTTTGATTAAAATTGAGAAAGATGAAAAAATACCTTTTACCACTAGTTTTTGCATTATTAGTTTCTTGCCGAGGAAATTCTCAAGGTAAGAAAGCTCAAAAAAAAATATATAAAATCATTAAAACAGATGCAGAATGGAAATCAAGCTTACCCGCTTTAGCATATGACGTTTTAAGACATGCAGCTACAGAACGACCTTATACAGGACCACTAAATGATAATAAACGAGAAGGAACTTATCTTTGTGGGGGCTGTAAAGCACCTCTGTATGAATCGCAATATAAATATGATTCAAAATCTGGATGGCCATCATTTGATCGAGGAATTGAAGAAAACTTAGAATATGATGTGGACTATAAAATTGGCTACCCAAGATCAGAATTAAAATGTAATAGATGTGGGAGTCATTTAGGACACATGTTTGACGACGGTCCAAAAAAAACCACTGGACAACGTCATTGTATTAATTCTGCTGCTCTAACTTTTATTCCAAAAGATGAAAAATAAGGTTTATAAAATTTCAAAAACAGAGGCTGAATGGAAGAAAGAATTGAGTAGTGATGAATTTAAGATATTAATAGGGAAGGGAACTGAACTTCCATTTACTGGTATTTTCAATGATCACTACGAAACTGGAACATATACCTGCAAAGGCTGTGGAAATCCTCTATATACTTCTGGTTCAAAATTCAACAGTAGCTGTGGGTGGCCTTCTTATGATGCAGCACTTCCTGACGCTATAGAATATATAAAAGACAATAGCCATGGGATGCTACGTACAGAAATAGTTTGTGCTAATTGTGGTGGACATCAAGGGCATTTATTTAATGATGGTCCAACTTCTACAGGAGAACGGTATTGCGTTAATGCTGCCAGTATTGATTTCTCAAAGGAGAAGAAATAAGACTTAAAATTGTTATCAGTTTTGTAAATTTGCAATGAATTTAAATTATACTTCATGAGTTCATATGATATTATTGTAGTAGGAAGTGGCCCTGGAGGTTACGTAACCGCTATTCGTGCCTCACAACTTGGTTTTAAAACTGCCATCGTAGAAAAAGAAAGTTTAGGAGGTGTTTGTTTAAATTGGGGATGTATACCCACAAAAGCGCTCTTAAAATCCGCACAAGTTTTCGAATACCTTAAGCACGCTGGAGATTATGGCTTAAGTGTTAAAGAATATGATAAGGATTTTGATGCCGTTGTAAACCGAAGTCGCAATGTTGCCGCTGGAATGAGTAAAGGAGTTCAGTTTTTAATGAAAAAAAATAAAATTGATGTCTTAAAAGGGCATGGTAAAATTCTTACAGGTAAAAAGGTGAGTATAACTCAAAATGATAGAACAGAAGAATACAGTGCTTCAAATATAATTATAGCAACAGGAGCTCGCTCTCGCGAACTACCTTCTCTTCCTCAAGACGGAAAAAAAGTTATTGGCTATCGTGAAGCTATGACCTTACCTAAACAGCCGAAAAAAATCATTATCGTAGGGTCTGGTGCAATAGGTATTGAATTTGCCTATTTTTACAACGCCATGGGATCAGAAGTAACCATTATAGAATATCAAGACCGCATTGTTCCTATTGAAGACGAAGAGGTTTCTAAACAACTAGAGCGTTCCTTCAAAAAGAGTGGTATTAACATCCTCACTAATGCAGAAGTAACAGGAGTAGATACTAAAGGAAAAGGAGTGACAGCATTTGTAAAAACAGCGAAAGGAGAAGAAAAAATTAAAACAGATATTGTTCTTTCTGCGGTCGGAATTAAAACAAATATTGAAAACTTAGGCCTAGAAAATGTAGGCATTGCAATAGACCGTGATAAAATTTTAGTAAACGACTTTTACCAAACCAATCTTCCTGGATACTATGCCATTGGTGATGTAACATCAGGGCAAGCACTAGCTCATGTAGCTTCTGCTGAGGGAATATTATGTGTGGAAAAAATTAGTGGAATGGCAGTTGAAGCACTTGATTATGGGAATATTCCAGGGTGTACCTATTGTTTCCCAGAAATTGCATCTGTTGGACTTACCGAAGCCCAAGCTAAAGAAAAGGGGTATGATATTAAAGTAGGAAAATTTCCGTTTTCAGCATCTGGAAAAGCTCAGGCTGGTGGAACATCTGAAGGCTTTGTGAAAGTAATTTTTGACGCTAAGTATGGGGAATGGTTAGGCTGTCATATGATAGGTGTAGGAGTAACCGATATGATTGCGGAAGCTGTATTGGGCAGAAAGTTAGAAACAACTGGTCACGAAGTTCTAAAAACTGTTCATCCACACCCTACAATGAGTGAGGCTGTAATGGAGGCGGTAGCTGATGCTTATGGTGAAGTAATTCATTTATAGGTAGATATTTTAAATACTATTCAACACACAAAAGCATAAAATAAGAGATTATAAGATCGTCATCCTCACCCCTATTAATAAAAAAAATCAAAAAGATTCAAACCCCTTTTTTAAAAGAAATAAAGTATTTTCATGAATTAAAACTAATTAACGTTTTGGAAATTAAAATATTTATTTTTTTAAAATACTTTCTATGATTATAACAAAACAGCTTTACAAATACACTTTTAAAATATTGCTCTTTGTTTCGTTTTACTCTGCAGCACAAGAACTAACAACAAGTAAAGAAGAAATTCTTTTAGAAATAGAAAAAAGTTCTGATACTTTTAAAGATATTGCGAATAATATTTGGGAGTTAGCTGAATTGGGGTTTTTAGAAGAAAAAAGTAGCACACTACTAAGGAAAGTATTAAAAAAAGAAGGCTTTTCTATTACTTCTGGAGTAGCTGGAATGCCAACTGCATTTATAGCAGAATATGGAAAAGAAGGACCTATTATCGCTTTACTTTCAGAGTATGATGCACTTCCAGGAATGTCACAAGCAGCAGTTCCAGAAAAAAAAATGCTGAAAGGAAAAACAGCAGGTCATGCCTGTGGTCATCATTTATTTGGAGCAGGATCATTAGCTGCAGCTATTCATATTAAAAATTGGCTTAAAGATACGGGGACACCTGGAACAGTTCGCCTTTATGGAACACCTGCCGAAGAAGGTGGAGGTGGAAAAGTATACATGGTCCGTGCTGGCCTTTTTGATGATGCATCAGCTGTATTATCTTGGCATCCAAGTGATAGAAACTCAGCAAACTCAGATTCTTCATTAGCAGCAGTAGCAATCCGTTTTAAATTTAAAGGGATTGCTGCACATGCAGCTGGAGCTCCTTGGGAAGGAAGAAGTGCTTTAGATGGAGTGGAAACTTTAAACTATATGATAAATATGATGCGTGAACATGTAACTCCTGATTCTAGAATACATTATGCGATTTTAGACGGATCTAAAGCCCCTAACATTGTTCCAGCAGCAGCTGAGGTAGCCTATATCGTTAGACATCCTGATATGACGGAATGTAGTAATATGCTTGATCGAGTTATTAATAGTGCTAAAGCTGCAGCGATGGGAACGGAAACTGAAGTAAACTATGAAATCATCACAGGCTATTTCAATAAACTTCCAAATAAAACGCTTGGACAATTAATGCACTCAAATCTTGAAATTGTAGGAGGGGTTAGTTACACTGAAAAAGAACAGAAATTTGCAACTACTATTATGAAAACTTATGACTTTAAAAACTTAACTCCAGAATCTGCTCTAGAAATAGAACCCTATAAAATCACAGAAAAAGGGCATGGCGGTTCTACAGATGTGGGCGATATTAGTTGGATACGCCCTACTACAGAAATGGGTGCCGCTACATGGGTGCCAGGAACAGGAGCTCATAGTTGGCAGGCAGTTGCTGCGGGAGGAACTAGTATTGGTGAAAAAGGAATGATGGTAGCAATAAAAACACTAACCCTTACAGCTATTGATTTATTTATGAACCCAGAAATTATTGAAAAAGCTGATGAAGAATTAACTAAAAGAAGGGGAACTAATTTCGTATACAAAGCTTTACTTGGTAATCGTAATCCACCTTTAAATTACCGTCTTGATAAAAAATAATTTTGAAAATGATATTATTTAGTGAAAAATTGTTTTTTTACACTCTCCACTGCTAGACGATAAGAATCTAGTCCAAAACCTATAATTAGTCCTTTTGCTACAGGAGTAATAAAAGAGGTGTGTCTAAAATCTTCTCTAGCGAAAGTATTCGATATATGAACTTCAATCACAGAAGAGTCTATTGCTTTAATTGCATCACCAATAGCAACTGAAGTATGGGTATATGCTCCTGCATTTAATAAAATTGCATCAGCAGAAAAACCAATTTCATGAAGTTTATTAATCAATTCGCCCTCGACATTTGATTGAAAATAGTCAAATATAATTTCTGGGAATTTTAGTTTAAGTGAATCAAAATATGTCATAAATGACTGATCCCCATATATTGAAGTCTCTCGTGTACCTAAAAGATTTAAATTTGGACCGTTAATAATACTAATCTTCATTTTTATTATTTTAGTAAAAGTATATAAATTAGATTGAATCCCATAAAACAGACTGAGTGAATTGGAAAAAAGCCATTGCAGATTATCGAATGTATCTTAAAATTGAAAGAGGTCTTTCTGAAAGCTCTATAGAAAGCTACACATTAGATGTTCTTGGTTTTGAGAAGTTTTTAATTGATGAAAATATCACTAAAAATCCAATAGATTGTGATTTGTCATCTGTCCAAACCTTCATTTATGAAACAGCAAAATTATTAAGTCCAAATACCCAAGCTCGAAGACTTTCTGGCTTACGAAGTTTTTTTGACTATATGATATTTGAGTCATATAGAGTCTCTAACCCAACTGATCTAATTGAAGCACCAAAATTAGGCAGAAAATTACCTGATGTTTTAGATCTCAATGAAGTAGATTTATTGTTAGAACAAATAGATTTAGGACACCCTCAAGGCTTTAGAAATAGAGCAATGCTAGAAATGCTCTATGGGAGTGGAATTCGTGTTTCTGAACTTGTAAATTTGAGTTTATCAAATTTATTCTTTCAAGAAAATTTAATTCGGGTTACTGGCAAGGGAAACAAACAAAGATTAGTCCCTATGGGGAAATTCACTAAAAAATTTATATTATTCTATATTAATAATTCCAGAACACAACAAAATATTGATTCAGTTTATCAGGATATTGTTTTTTTGAACAGAAATGGCAAAATCTTAACCAGACAAATGATTTTTACAATTATAAAGCAATTAGCTTTAAAAGCAGATATTAAAAAAAAAATTGGCCCACACACCTTTCGCCATTCTTTTGCAACTCACCTTTTAGAGAATGGTGCTGATATAAGAACCATTCAGATCTTAATGGGACATGAGAATATTACTACTACAGAAGTATATACTCATTTAGACACACAACATTTACGTAGTGTAATTGAACGTTTTCATCCTAGAGATGGTTCTAAACGATAACTAATCGAAAGCCTTCACCGTGAATATTTAAAATCTGAACTTTCCTGTCGACAACTAAATATTTTCTTAATTTAGCAATATAAACATCCATACTTCTGGATGTAAAATAGTTGTCATCTCTCCAAATTTTATTTAAAGCTACCTCTCTTGTAAGTAAATCGTTGATGTTTATAACTAGCAAGCGTAATAATTGATTTTCTTTGGGAGATAACTTAATTGTTGAACCACCATTATGAATTAAGGTGCGAAGTTTAGAATTAAAAGAAAACTCACTGAAAATAAATTCAAATTCATCACTTGTAGGAAAATCAGGCAGAGATTGGCGGTTTAAAACAGCCTTTATTTTTGCTAAAAGGACCTCTGAATCAAATGGCTTGGTTAGATAATCATCACCTCCAACTTTAAAGCCTTTTAATACATCATCTTTTAAATTTTTAGCTGTCAAAAAGAAAATAGGTACGCTATCATTTATCTCACGTATTTCTTTTGCTAATGTGAAACCATCCTTGTAAGGCATCATAACATCAAGTATACAAAGATCAAAATCATCTTTTTTGAACTTTTCAAATCCTTCAATACCATTTTTGGCAAGGGTAATATCATAGTCGTTTATAGTCAGGTATTCCTTTAAAATACTTCCAAAATTCGGATCATCTTCAACTATTAATATCTTTTTATTTGAACCTTTCATTTTCTTTTGTTTTAAGGGAGGGTTATCTGAATTTATTAATTGGAAAGGTTAGGATAAATTTAGTTCCGACGTTTTCTTTACTTTCTAGATTGATTTGGCCTTTGTGAAGATCGACTATGCGTTTAACATAAGCGAGTCCAAGTCCATGACCCTTTGTAGTGTGAATATTTCCTGAAGTAGCACGATAAAATTTATCGAAAATTTTCTTTTGAATCAAAGGAGTCATACCTATACCATTATCTATTACCTTTAAAATAAAATTATTGCCCTCATTTAAAGTTTCAACTTTAACACTAGGTTTTATTTCACAATATTTTATAGCATTATCCAATAAATTAACCACAACATTTGTCATGTGACTTTTATTTGCAAACACTATACTATTTGATGCTTTAAATTGAGTTTGTAATTTTCCGGATTTATTTTTAAAAATCAAATCAGTATGATGAATGGCATCCTGAACGATTTCATGAAGGTTGAGAGATGATCTTTGAATTGTTTCGTTACTTCGTTCTAACTGAGAAATACGTAAAACATTCTCTACCTGAGAAAGCATCCTGCCATTCTCTTCTCTAATCATTTTAACATATTTTGCTACTTTTTCTGGAGCTACAATTGACTTAGGGTTTGAAATGGCATCTAAAGCTAGACTGATCGTGGCAATAGGTGTTTTAAACTCGTGAGACATATTGTTAATGAAATCTGTTTTAATCTCTGAAATTTTCTTTTGATGAATGATTTGATAAAGAGCACTACTAGATACCAAAACAATAAAAAGAGTCAGAAAAAAGGTCAACCCTCCTATGCCTATAATGGAAGAAAAAACATATCCATCTTTTTGCGGAAAAGAAACCACTAACTCATAATTAATCAAAGCATTTTTATCGTTAAAAATTGGAGTTGAATAGCGAAACCCTTCTTGTTCCTCAGCATAGTTATTTGATCTGATTTTGGTAGAAAGTCCATCGTTATAAATACCAAATTCGTAGGGGGTTACAATCTTCTTTGCATCAAACTCGCGTTTTAAAACAAAGTCAAGTTCATCAATATTCAATCGTTTATGAATTGGAGTATTAGAAGTGTAATCTTTAAAAGCATTTCTAATACGTTGATTTGCAATATTCATGCGGTCAATAGTCTTAATTTTTTCTATAGAGTTTGCAATATTATTTTCACGATCAAAAACATCATTTTTATTAATGATTGTTGTGTTTTTAACTTGTTTTACATCAGTCATAGTTTTTATTGTATCTCCAAGTTTTGGATCTAAATAGGGAGTAATGTTGTAGTCCTCCTCTAATATTCCGTATGCATAATAAGAAATAAGGTTATTGGTTTTGTCTTCATCTAAAAACAAAAAAACACTTGCGAAACTAGCATCATCAGGAGTCTCTAAAGAATCTATTAAACTTTCATAGGTGGTTATATAGTCTGACAATTCACGTTCTTGAATTTCCTCTGCAATAATCTGAAGAGACTGCTGAACAGCAAGTGAAAACTCTTTTTCTTTATCATTCCATGCTGAAAATATCCAATACCCTTGTAACACAACAATTCCCATGATAGAAATGATCATAAAACTAACTAAGGAAATAAATAAACTCTTCTTCATATAATTAATCTCAATACATCTTTTAATAGAATGTAAATTTGGTTATTTATTATTTAACACAAATTTCAATTTTTTAATTGACAAAAAAACCTAAAACTATGTTAATGCTTTTAAATTAAACATTAAGCAAAGAGTTAAGAATTTTTTTTGCTTGATCTAATGCAGTTTCAAGATATTCATTTTGGATTAAATAATCAGATAGCAATTTCTTTTTATCATCTGACCACTGGAGTTTAATTCTAGCTTCAACATCGTTTTTTTTGATATTATCTCGCTTTACAACTCTTTGAATTCTACTTTCTTCAGATGCAATAACTAAGATTATAGCATCACAATTCTCATACCCCCCTGACTCAAATAAAATAGCAGCTTCTTTAATTATAATCGAATCTTCTTTATATTTTTGTCTGAAATCTTTAAAAGCTTTCTCCACTGCTGGATGAACAATTGCGTTTAACTTAGCCAGTTCTTTTGGATCATTAAAGACTCGAGCCGCTAACTTTTTTCGATCTAATATACCCGATGAATTGTATATGTTATTTCCAAAAGCTTTGCTAACAAAAGATTTAAGTGAAGAATTAAGCAGAGTCTTCGCAACATCATCTGATTCAAAACACGGAATATTTTGAGTCTCAAACCACCTCAAAAGAGTTGTTTTACCGCTACCAATACCACCTGTTAATCCAATAACTTTCATTTTCTTATTAGATAATTTACTGTTTTAGGTTCCCAAATGACTTTCTTCACTTGACTGGGTTGTTTCACCAATCGTATTGGTAAGTGAGTTAATTCATTTTTTAAGATTAATTCATAATCGACTACTAACATAAAGTCCCTGGCATTAAAACCATTTAGTAATGTCAATGGCATTGTTGCTTTTAAGGTTCCCGTAGGAGGAAATAATTTTACTTTAACAGATTTGGGAATGTTTATGATTTCAATCGGAAGTATAAATTGTTTTTCTGAATACCGTGAAACCTCTTGCTTTATATTAACTTCCTGTATATCAAATTGAAGATTAGTGAGATTCTCTAAAGCAATAACTTTCTGAAAAGATTCAAAAACATTCTCCATAATAAAAGAAACTGTTTTAACGATTGTCAAGGTATCTAATACATCTTGTGAGCCTCTAACTAATAGGCTGTCTGGACTAATGGTTAGGGGAGAATCACTGAGATATCCAGCTCGAAATTTCAGAATGGGGTCAGAAGTAATTTTAACTTTTTTAACACCTAGCCTTGCATAAGTTATTTTTATAACAGGGGTTGTTATTTGATTTAAAATAGTATTATCAAATAACTGTTGTTGAATATTAAAACGCTCATTATCAATTGAAACAAAAGCCTCTTTGCCAATAAAGATATTTTTATTGAGAACTAAATTAATCTTATTTTTAAACAAACGGTACCATAATATTTCTATTCCGCTTGCAGTAATGGACAAGACTAATTCTGAAGAGTCATGATTAAGAACAATTCCTTTAGGAATATTGTTCCAATGAATACTAAAGGATTGCTCTATCTGATAAGTGTTTGAAAGTTTGGTGCTAAACCAAAAAATGAAAGACAGTAAAATAAATAAAAAGAAAAATTTAAAACGATCCTTCGTGGGAAGCTGCCTTAAAACTTTTTCAAATTCATTTTTTTTTAACTGCATAACTTTTCATTACTATAAATCTTATTCTGAATTACTTAAGGAGTCTATAACCTCTTGACTAACCCCAACATTAGAAAATCCTCCATCGTGAAATAAATTTTGAAGAGTTACCATTTTTGTGTAGTCAGAAAATAATGAAACCGTATAGTCTGCACATTCTTTTGCAGTAGCATTACCTAATGGAGACATTTTCTCTGCATAATTCAAAAAGCTATCTAAACCTTGAACTCCTTTTCCAGCTGTTGTGAGGGTTGGAGACTGAGAAATAGTATTGACACGAACTTTTTTGTTTTTTCCAAAGAAATATCCAAAACTACGAGCTATGGATTCTAAATATGCTTTATTATCAGCCATATCATTATAATTTGGAAAAGTACGTTGTGCGGCTACGTATGAAAGTGCCACGATACTACCCCAAGAATTCATTGCATCTTTCTTATAAAGGCATTGCATTAATTTATGAAAAGAAACAGCCGAAACATCCCATCCTTTTGCCATCCAATCATGGTTTAAATCAGTGTAATGTTTTCCTTTTCTAACATTAACTGACATACCAATAGAATGTAAAACAAAGTCAAGATTTCCTCCAAGAATTTCTTGAGCTTGATCTATTAAAGAATTTAAATCATCCATACTTGTTGCATCAGCAGCAATTACTTTTGAACCTGTTTTTTCTGCTAGTGTATTTATAGTTCCCATCCTTAGAGCTACAGGAGCATTCGTAAGAACAAACTTTCCACCAGCATCTGCAATTGACTCTGCAGTTTTCCAAGCAATAGATTGATCATCTAAAGCTCCAAAAATGATTCCTTTTTTTCCTTCTAAGATTTTATGTTTCATTAGTAAAATTTGTTATCAAATATACATTTAATTCATTAATTGTTTGGCGTGTGCAATTGCCGTTGGTGTGATTTCGTTTCCAGATAGCATCATGGCTATTTCTTCAATCCGTTCATCATTTGATAATTTTTTTAGCAAAGTAACCGTCTTACCCTTACTCATAGATTTTTTAACTTTAAAATGATGATTTCCCTTTGCAGCAACTTGTGGCAGGTGAGTAATAGTTAAAACCTGAAGCTTACAAGATAAAGTCTTCATGATATCAGCTATACTGTCAGAGATTTTCCCAGAAACTCCTGTATCAATTTCATCAAATATTAAAGTTGGTAGTTTCTTATAACGTGATAAGATATACTTTATGGCAAGCATTATTCTGGAAAGCTCTCCTCCTGAAGCAACCTTTTTAAGCAAGTTAAATTGTCCACCTTTATTTGCACTAAACTGAAATAAGATAAGGTCCTTTCCATTTGATAAAAATTCAGAAGTCGGGTTTAATTGAATTTTAAAAGTTGCATCAGGCATTCCCATCTTTCCTACTAATTCTTTAAGCTCAATTTCTAAAACTTTAATAGCTTTTTTACGGTTAACAGAAATGGAATAGGCAAGTTTTTGTAAACGTTCCTCATAAGTATTTTTATCAATTACAAGAGCTTTTAATTTGCCATCAATATCTAAGGTTTCTTGTAATTCATTTTCTAACTTGTTTTTTACACTAATTAAGTCTAATACAGATGTTACCTTATGTTTTTGAAGCATTGTATTTACTTCATCTAATTGAGCTTGAAGTATTTCTAATTCCTGTGGGTTAGCTTCTAATTGGTCCAATTGAATTTTTAATTCATTTAAAAGATCATCTGTTTCAATTGATATATCTTGAATACGTTCATTTAGTAATAAATATTTAGAGTCAATTTTAGACAAGCCTTGGCTTAAAGACCTAACCTTTACAATACCATCTATAATTCCTGTTGATTCAGCACCTAGAAGATGAATACTCTGAGAAAGAGAAGTTTGAAGATATTCAATATTAGAAAGTAAAGAAATTTTACTCTCTAAGTTGTCTTCCATTCCTTCTTTTAAGTTAATAGAAGATAATTCATCAAAAAGAAAATTTTGAAGCTCTAATGAATCTTGGGACTCATTTTTCAGAGTCGCCCAATGTGAATATTCTTTTAATACTTTTTTGTAAGCAATTAAAGTATCCGTATAAGATTTTAATTGGCTTCCACAGGAACCTAGGGCATCTAAAATTTCAAATTGATAGTCTTTTTCTAAAAGAGTTTGGGTATCATTTTGAGAGTGAATATCAAGAAGTTTTTGACTGATTTTTTGTAATAAATCTAAAGTAACTGGAGTATCATTAATAAAAGCTCTTGATTTACTTTGAGGTAAAATTTCTCTACGTAAAATAGTGTGTATATCATAATCAAGGTCTAATCTTTCAAAAAAAGTTTCTAAATCATAAGATCCAATATCAAAAGAAGCTTCAACAATACACTTTTTAGTAAGATCAAGTAAACTGGAAAGGTCTGCCCGTTTTCCTAAAACAAGAGATAACCCGCCTAAAAGAATCGATTTACCAGCACCTGTCTCACCGGTGATACAGCTCATGCCATTCTCAAAGGAAATTTCAAGGTCCTCAATAAGTGCGAAGTTTTGTATTTTTATCTGACGTAACAAAGTTTTTGTTTTCGTTTAATTATATAATTGTAAAATACGGAAATTAGGCTTTAATTTGTTTCCATCTTGTGCCAAATAAAGGAGCTAGTCTTTTAAGAATCTCTTCAGTTTCTTTAAAGTTAACTTTTGGACCTTCTCCAAATAGATTGATTATTTCCTCAACTTTGGAATCAAAAAACATTTGCAACAAGAAGTTATTGGGTCTTCTTTGGTTTAAAGGTTCTAACTGCTTGAGTGCAACCATAACTTGGTTTTTACCTTCAAGTGGACTGTCTGTCATAAAATCTAAACCCTTTCTGTGATAAGTGTAGAGTGCTTGTCTATATTCTCTAAAGCTATTTGAACGTAAGGCGTCAATAAGCCAAAAACGATTCTTTGTTCCATCCGAGGGCTTCCAACCTTTTCTAGAAGAAGTTTGTGCTAAATTAACAGTTTGTAGTGCACTTTCATAATACTGCGATCCTCCATTTAACTTAAAACTATCTGCATCTAATCCAATAATTACATAAACATAATAGCTTATTAGTGAAATTAAATTAGATTCAAAACTTGTTCTGTTAAAAAATAAGGGTTGGAATTCTTGATATGTAAAAACAATGTCATTATCTAAAAAATTCAAAACTGGGCTATCATAATTTGAATCAAAAATAGGACGTTGAGATTGCACTTGAAGGGTTGCCTCAAAGAGATCATTACTATAACCCGTTAAATTAAAAACAAAAGAACATGTTATTTTTTCTTGATTTAAATAATCTTGATTTGTCCATACCTGTGTATTGATCAACTCATTTATGGATCGCTGTAAAGTTTTAAAAATTTGTTGATTGGTTTGATTCACTAAATCAGAATTAATAATTACTTGAGCATTCAGTTCTTGTGATTTAGATAAATTAAAGAAACTAAGAAAAATAAGTAAAATAAAATTACGCATCATTAGATAAGATTTGTTTGAAAATTACTTTTGCACAATCTGATTTTGATTGAAGTGGGAACTTATTAATACTTTGATTAGCATGAATATATGTGATTTTATTAGTGGATACTGAAAAACCAGCTCCTGAGTCTTGAAGAGAATTTAAAACAATGCCATCTAAGTTTTTATTGTACAACTTTTCTTTAGCATTTTCTATAGCATTATTAGTCTCTAGGGCAAAACCAATAAGGTATTGGTTTTTTTTATGTGATCCCATATAGGCTAGGATATCTTGTGTAGGAATAAGATTCAATGTCAAAAGATTTGTTTTCTTTTTTATTTTCTGAAGTACTTGTGTCTCCGGCTTATAGTCTGCAACAGCAGCAGCTGCAATAGCAATGTCTGTGTTTAAATAATATTCCTTAACAGCAACAAACATTTCTTGCGTACTTAACACATGTACTATCAGTATGTTAGGATGTGAAATAATTTGAGCAGTAGGACCTGTAATTAAAGTTACTATAGCCCCTAATTCAGCAGCTTCTTTAGCTAGGGAAAATCCCATTTTACCTGAAGAATGATTACCAATAAAGCGCACAGGATCAATAGCTTCATAAGTGGGTCCAGCTGTAATCAATACCTTTTTGTTTTTTAGGGGTAATGATGGATTAAAATAAGAAATAATGTTTTCTGCGATTTGATGGGGCTCCATCATCCTCCCTTTACCTTCAAGACCACTTGCTAAATCTCCTTCGCCTACGGGCAATATTTGATTTCCATATGACGCTAGAAGGTTTATGTTTTTTTGATTTGATGGATGTGTATACATATCTAAATCCATTGCAGGAGCAACAAAAACAGGACATTTTGCAGAAAGATAGGTTGCTAAAAGTAAATTATTACAACGTCCTTGTGCCATAGATGAAAGAGTATTTGACGTTGCAGGAGCAATAATGTAAAGGTCCGCCCAAAGTCCTAACTCCACATGGTTATTCCATACTGGGTTGTCAAGTTCATTATTGGTAAAGGATGAAAGTACCGGGTTTTTTGAAAGAGCTGATAATGTGAGTGGAGTAACAAAATCTTTAGCTAATGGTGTCATTAAAACACGAATTTCTGCACCGAACTTTATTAATTCACGCACTAATAATGGAGTTTTATAAGCGGCAATTCCTCCCGAAATTCCGAGTAAAATCTTTTTACCGCTTAGCGAGCTCATTCTTAGTCGTTAGATTCTTCTGTGTTACGGTGGTATATTTTTTCATTTAACCACTCTTCAACTGCCATTGCATGAGGTTTTGGTAAACGCTCATAAAAACGAGACACTTCAATTTGTTCTTTGTTTTCGAAAATTTCCTCTAGACTGTCATTATGAGTTGCAAACTCTTCTAATTTTTCATGCAATTCTTTTTTAATATCCAAATTGATTTGCATGGAACGCTTGGCTATAATTGCTAGGGCTTCATAAATATTTTCTGTGGGTGCCTCAATTATATTACGATCATACGTTTTTGAGTTTAAGGCCGCTTTAGATTCTCTGTACTTAGTCATATATTTATTTTGAAAGTTTTGAAATGGTCGGTTGTGTTTTTTCTAATTCTGAATTCACCTTAATCATTTTATTTTCTAGATCGTTCAAAAAAACTGTTTCAGGATAATAACGTAGGATGATGTCAAATTGTTGTTGTAATTCAGCAAGGCGTTGTTTTTTCAAGGAGAAAATACTATTGGTCGCTATTTGATAAGAAGCATTAAACTTTGTGTAAAGTGCTTCTTCTCTATATTTAGTGCCTGGAAAACTAGCAATAAAATTATCGCTAGCTTTAATAGCTGCTTTGTAATCTCTTATAGTAAAATATTGTTTTGCAATTTCAAAATCTTTTTGTTCTAATTTTTCCTGTAGTTCACTAATCAATTGATTTGCTTCTACTGAATATTCTGTAGTAGGATACAAATTAATAAATACTTGAAGTTTTTCAATTGCCGTGTATGTGTCCTCCTGATCTAAACTAAAGTTTGGAGATAAATAATAATAAGATTTTGCTGCTTTGAAGCTAGCTTCTTGAATTCGATCACTTTTTGGATATGATTTGACAAAATTCTGATATTGATTGGCAGCTAAGTAATATCTTTTTGTTTGAAAATAAGAATCTGCAAAAAAGAAAATAATACGTTGAGACTGAGGCTTGCCTCTAAACTTTGGGATGATTTGTTCAAAAAGTCTATTTGCTTTTCTATATTCTCCGCTATTGTAATAAACTTCTGCTTGTTTATACTTTTTAGAGGTGTCATCACTATTTAAAAGTTTTTGATAATCACTACACGATATTAACGTCATTAACAACAACATTAGGGTAGTAACAAAAAACAATTTAAAATTCATCTTGCAAAAGTACTAAATAACAATGAGAATTTAAATTTTTATTCAAAAGACAATTTTAAAATCTTAAAAACAAAATTAACTAGAGTAAACAGAGGTCTTTAAAGTATTCTCAATGCGTTCATGAAGATCACTAGAAGCTTCAATTAGCGGAAGTCGAACTGTTTTTTCACATAAATCCATAGACGCCATGAGTGCTTTTACTCCAACAGGGTTTCCTTCTTCAAAAATTAGATTCACAATGTCTAGTAAACTATAGTGTAAATTATATGCCTTTTGGAGTTCACCATTCTCAACATGATGAAACATCCTTAACAAGGGAACTGGTAATGCATTCGCTAAAACTGAAATAGTACCTACCGCACCTGCTAGAAGCATTGGTAATGTAAGTGAATCGTCCCCGGAAATAACTTGAATATGTGGAGGACAAATTCTTAAGATTTCTTGTGCCTGGAGCATGTCTCCTGAAGCATCTTTAATTGCAATAATATTTTCAAAATCTTTTGTCATTCGCAAAAAGGTTTCTGGAAAAATATCACTGCCAGTTCTAGATGGAACATTGTAAACAATAATTGGCAATGGACTTGCTTTTGCTAGTTGACCAAAGTGTTGATATATACCTTCCTGAGAAGGTTTGTTGTAATAAGGAGATACGGATAATATAGCCTGAAAATGTTGTAAATCAGAAGTCTGGATTTCATTTAGTAATTTGACTGTGTCATTTCCGCCAATTCCTATTACTAAAGGAATCTTATTTTGATTAATTTCAGTCACAGCTTGGATCACAGCTTTCTTTTCAATATTAGTCAAACAAGCAACCTCAGCAGTTGTACCAAAAATAACAATATAGTCGACCCTTCCCGTAATAAAATTTTCAATTATTCCCGGGATAGACTGAAAATCGATTGAACCATCATTTTTAAATGGAGTTATCATAGCAACTCCCAAGCCTTTTAAATTCATCTTATTTACTTTAAAATAGATTTTAAATATTTTGTTGATTCAGAAAGAAATAAATCAGTATCTGAGGGATTTACATTTAGAATTAAATCATTCAAAGCATATTGAGTTGAAGAAAAACCTACTCTTAATTTTGCTTTACAAAATATACTCACATAGGAAGGAAGTAGACTATTATCATCGAAGTAATTGATCAATAAGTCAACTTCTTTTTTGAAAAAATCATTAAATTTTTGAGGAAAATTTCCCCAAAAATCTATCATTTCTTTTGAACATTCAATACGCTGTCCTAATAAAGTGTCCTGTAAAGGTATTTTGTTTTTATTAAAAACCACAATGGTAATATTTTGGGCTGGAACTTTAAATGCTTTTGCAAAATCTATAAACAAGGTTTCTTTAACTTCATAATTCCCTGTAACAAGAATTACAATAGATTTAAGCTCTTTTCTATTGGACTTCGAAACAGAAGTTAATAATTTTAATTTTTTCTTGAAACGTGATTTCAAAACAAAATCAGATACTATTCTAACCATTATTATTTTTCAAAATTAACTAATCATTTATTTTTTACATAAAAAATAAATGATTTATGTGTTTTTTAAACAAAATGTTACATACAAAACATTTCAAGGTGTCTCCTTCAATGCAATATATGATTTCTCGTCTAAAATTGAAATATCAAATTTTAACGCTTTTGCATTTTTAGAAGGACCAGTTCCAACTCCTGCAATTAAATAATTTGTTTTAGAGGAAACAGAACTTACAATCTTACCTCCCAATGATTGTATTTCAGTTTTAAGTGCTTCTCTTGAGAAATTATTAAAAACTCCAGACACAACAAATCTTTTTCCTGTAAAAGATTTGTGAAAATTTTTAGAGGACTCAACTGTTTTCATTTGAAGACCAAACTCTTTTAGAGATTTAATTAAATTTTGATTTTCTGAAACTGAAAAAAAATCGATTATACTTTGAGCAATACGATCTCCAATTTCATCAGTATTTGTTAATTCCTCAAGTGTTGCTATTGAAAGTCGCTCAATAGACATGAATTCTTCAGTTAATTTTTTGGCAACTGTTTCTCCGACAAACCTAATACCTAAACCGAAAAGAACTTTATGAAAGGGTTTAGCTTTTGACTTTAAAACACCCTCCAAAAGATTTGAAACAGACTTCTCTGCCATTCTATCTACAGGCAAAATCTGTTCTTTTTTTAGTTTATATAAATCTAAAATATTTTGAATAATTCCCTCATTGAACAATAAGCCAACTGTTTCACTCCCCAAACCTTCAATGTCCATTGCTTTTCGTCCAATAAAATGCTGAATTTTACCAATTTGTTGAGGTGGGCAGTGTTGATCATTTTTACAATAATGTTGAGCTTCACCATCCTCACGAATTAATTTACTATGACATTCTGGACAATCTATTAAAAATTTTATGGGACTATTTACGATAGTTCGTTTTGTTATATTTACTCCTGTTATTTTGGGTATTATCTCTCCTCCTTTTTCCACAAAGACAGTATCCCCAATTCTAAGGTCTAATTTTTCAATCTGATCAGCGTTGTGAAGAGAAGCTCTTTTAATTGTGGTGCCAGAAATAACTACAGGTTCAAGTTGAGCAACTGGTGTTATTGCACCAGTTCTTCCAACTTGATATTGCACTCCTTTTAAAACAGTAAATTCTTGTTCTGCCTTATATTTGTAGGCCATTGCCCAGCGTGGAGCCTTAGCGGTAAAGCCAAGTTCTTCTTGTAAAAAAAGACTATTTACTTTAATTACAATACCGTCAATTTCATAAGGAAGTGTTTTTCTTTTTTCATCCCAAAAAGTAATGAATTCAAAAACAGCATCAATGGAAGAGACACATTTAGCAGAATTAGGCACCTTAAATCCCCACTCTCGAGCTTTTTCTAAAGCATCTATTTGTGAAACAACGGGTAATTTCTCTCCTACTAATGAATATAAAAAACAATTAAGCGGTCGTTCAGCTACTATGCTGCTATCTTGTAATTTTAAACTTCCAGAAGCTGTATTTCTTGGATTTTTATAGAGTTCTTCCCCAAGCAGAACTCGTTTTTCATTCATTTTATGGAAACCTTCCCAAGGTAAAATAATCTCTCCTCGGATTTCAAAAAAATCTGGAAAATCAGCTTGTAATTTAAGTGGGATTGTCTTGATTGTTTTTACATTTGTAGTAACATTATCACCTTGAACACCATCGCCTCTAGTAATGGCCTTAACTAAAATTCCATATTCATATGTTAAGCTAATGGATACTCCATCAAATTTCAACTCACAGGTATATTCAAGAGCAGCCTCTTCCCCTAAAACTTTCTTAAGTCGTTCTTCCCATTGCAACAATTCTTCTTTGGAATAAGTATTTGATAAAGAATACATTGGATACCGATGGACTTCTGTTTTAAAAGATTTTATGATATCGCCCCCTACTCTTTGTGTGGGAGAGTTTATGTCTAAAAATTCAGGATATTTCTCTTCTAACACCAGAAGTTCTTTCAATAAATGGTCAAATTCAAAATCAGAAATAATAGGATCATCAAGAACATAGTATCTATGATTGTGCGTGTGTAAGGATTGTTGTAGCAATAAAATTCTTTGTTTAATTTCTTCCATATTTAATGACTTTGAAGACGAAGCATGCGGACTTTTCCAAATATATCTTTTCTTTCTTCAATAGAATAATTTGTTATTGACAAGATAAGATTTTTCATTTCTGACAGAAAATAAGGGTTAATTTCAAAATAAATAACCCCATCAGGAAGTAAGTTTTTTTGAGCATACTCTAAAATACATCTGTAGAACAGAAGAGGATCTTCCTCTGGAACAAAAAGAGCAATAGGTGGCTCATTATTAAGAACATTATTTTTCATCTCTTTCTTTTCCCTTGGATGAATGTATGGAGGATTAGAAACAATTACATTAATAGGAAATATTTCGGAGCTTAAGGCAGTAATATCAGCTTGTGAAAAATTAATGATAGTCTTATTTTTAATAGCATTAGATTTTGCAATCTCGAGGGCTTTTCTACTTATGTCAAGTGCTGTAACATTAAAAAAAGGTTGTTCCTTTGCTAGAGAAATAGCGATACAACCACTACCTGTTCCCATATCAATTAGCAAATGCTTACAGTTAATTGACTTATAATCTTCTAAAACCCATTCCACTAATTCCTCTGTTTCTGGACGAGGAATAAGAACGGCAGGTGTAACCATAAGTTCAAGAGATCTAAATGAGGTGGTGCCTAAGATATATTGTAAAGGTTCATCGTTTAAAAGACGTTGTAATACGGCTTTAATAATCTTCACTTTAGCTGGTAAAAAAAGAGTCTTAGGTTCTAGAGCAAGGGAAGTTGGTTCAATTTTAAAAAAAGATTTTAAAATCATTTTATAATAAAAATCAATTTCATTAATTTCAAAAAAAACTTTTAATTGCGATCTAAATAAATTTCGCCCTTCAATATAGGTCATATTAAAGATTTTGTCATCCAAATTGGACATGAACAATGACCAGTGTTTCCCATTGGATGATCAATGTAATTAAACCCAAGCTTTTTATATAATCTTTGAGCAGCCTCCATGTTGGGCATCGTTTCAATGTAACACAATTTAAAATCATTTGATTTTGCGAAATTAATACAAGCATCAATCAGCTTTTGGCCAAATCCCTTACCACGTGCTTTAGGTAAAAAATACATTTTTTGAAGCTCACAAACTGAAGGATCACCATCTTTTAAAGGAGCAATACCCCCGCCCCCTAAAATTTTTTTTTCCTTAGTGACAACATAATATACAGTTCTCGGACCAAGATATGCCTCATACATCGCATCTAACTCTTCATCTTCATAAGCCGTCCCAGTCTTAGGAACACCCATTTCAATTAAAACAGAACGAATCACTATGGATAATTCGCGATTATCTTTAATGTCTATTGGTCGAATCCTCATTCCTTAATTTTTGTTATAAATTTACAGTCAATTTTAATTTTCTTGGCAAAAAAAAAATATTTATACTACGATTTGAAAAATAAAAAAGACTATTTCTTCATGCAACGCTGTATTAAAATGGCAGAAAAAGGATTAGGAAAAACTTTTCCTAATCCCTTAGTTGGTTCTGTAATTGTATATAAGGACAATATAATAGGTGAAGGATGGCATCAAAAAGCAGGTAGTTCCCATGCAGAAGCAAATGCTATATTTAATGTTCAAAATAAAGAATTTCTCTCCAAAAGCACCCTTTATGTTTCATTAGAACCTTGTAATCATTTTGGTGAAACACCACCTTGTTCAGATTTAATTATTAAAAATAAAATTCCACGAGTTGTTATTGCATCTACTGATCCTAACCCTCTTGTTGCAGGAAAAGGAATTGAAAAATTAAAAAAAGCAGGATGTGAAGTGCTTGTTGGGGTACTTAAAAAAGAAGCGGATTTTTTAAATCGACGTTTTTTTACATTTCACAACTTAAAAAGACCTTATATTATATTAAAATGGGCACAAACTAAAAATAACTTTATTGCACCCATTCAAAAAAAAACGGATAATCCTGAAATATTTTGGATTACTAATAACTATTCGAAACAACGTGTTCATAAGTGGAGAAGTGAAGAGGCAGCAATTTTAGTCGGTGTACAAACCGTAATTAATGACAACCCTGAATTGACCACCCGGGAGTGGACAGGAAATAATCCATTAAGGATCGTTATTGATCCAAATAGGCGAACACCAAAGAATTCAAAATTATTTCAAGACAACATCCCGACGCTATTTTTCACTAAAGACCCCATTCAATTATTACCAAATAAAAAAGAACAAAAAATAGTTTCTCCATTCTCTATTAAAAACATCCTAAAAGAATGCTATAAACTAAAAATTCAATCAATCATTATTGAAGGTGGCTTAAGAACATTAGAGTATTTTATTAAAGATAATCTATGGGATGAGGCAAGAGTTTTTAAAACAGAAAAAATAATAAAAACAGGGATTATGGCCCCTGAATTAAAAAAAATCTCAAACCAAACAGAAATATATGAAGGGGATATACTGGATATTTATTTCAACTAAATTTTTCTAATAAAATTTCAGGGCACCGCATAGGCCGCTTAGTGAGGGGGGATAAAAAAGCTAAAATAGTAGTTCCTGAACAAATTGTTTGATTATGTTGATTAATAATTTCATAATCAAAAACTAAAGTTGCACGTGGTAAGTTTTTTAAAACTACACTCACCTGAAACTCATCTCCAAAATAAAGAGGGGTTTTAAAATCAAGATTTGCTCTTACTACAGGCATTAAAATACCTTTTTTTTCCATTTCAGAATAAGATACTCCAAGAACTGTCAGCCATTCTAATCGAGCTAACTCAAAATATTTTAGATAATTACTATGATGAACAAATTGCATTTGATCAGTTTCGCTGTAGCGAACAGTGATTTTATTTGTTGTATATTCCATTAATTTTGAATAAAAAACTTTAAAATGTTTTTAGATTTTAAAAAAAACAAGAGATTTAGAATATCATGAAAAAAAAGTTATTATTCAATAGCAAATTCATTTTTTTTTTAAAATAATTAAATCAATATTTGTAAATGAGTACAAAGAATGACTTTGACCATAAAAATTTAAAAAAATATACAAAATGAGTGAGAATGCTTCTAAGGTCTGGACCAACTGCCTTTCTTTCATTGAAGATAATATCCAGCCCCAAGCATACAAAACTTGGTTTTTACCTATTGTACCAGTTAAGTTAAATGATAATATTCTCACGATCCAAGTACCTAGTAAATTTTTCTATGAATGGTTAGAAGAACACTATGTTAAACTTCTCAAAACAGCATTACAAAAAGAATTAGGCAAAGAAGCTCGTCTATTGTACGCTATCAGAATGGAAAATGCTTTTGGAAACAATATCCCTTTCACAGAAAAAATTCCAAGTAATAATAGAAGTGGTGTAAAAACTCAACAAGTGGACGGCCCTATCAATTCTTATGCAGGAGAACTCAAAAATCCTTTTGTTATTCCAGGTATCAAAAATCTTCAAATTGAATCACAGTTAAATCCAAATTATAATTTTGATAATTTTTTAGAAGGTGACTCAAATCGTTTAGGAAGATCTGCTGCACTAGCAGTATCTGCAAAACCAGGTGGGACATCATTTAATCCACTTCTAATTTTTGGTGGAGTTGGTTTAGGGAAGACACATTTAGCACATGCTATTGGAGTAGAAATAAAAGAAAAATATCAAGATAAAACAGTATTATATATTGCTGCTGAAAAATTTACTCAACAGTATATTGAGGCAGTGAAAAAAAATACAAGAAATGATTTCATTCATTTCTATCAAATTCTTGATGTACTTATTATTGATGATGTTCAGTTCTTATCTGGAAAAACAGGAACTCAAGATGTATTCTTCCACATCTTCAATCATTTACATCAAAACGGAAAACAAGTCATCCTCACATCCGACAAAGCTCCTGTTGACATGCAAGACATTGAACAGCGATTACTTTCTAGATTTAAATGGGGTCTTTCAGCTGAATTACAACTTCCCAATTATGAGACACGTATTTCTATTTTAAAAAACAAACTTTACCGTGATGGAGTAGTTATTAATGATGATATAATAGAATACGTTGCCAAAAATATTAAAACTAACATAAGGGAGTTAGAAGGTGCTATCATTTCACTCATTGCACAATCCTCTTTTAACAAAGCAGAAATCACTATCGATTTAGCGAAAGAAGTGGTCATGAAATTTGTTAAAAACACAAAACGTGAAGTTTCTATTGACTACATCCAAAAAGTAGTTTCTGATTATTTTCAAATGGATGTTGAAACTCTTCAATCAAAAACAAGAAGAAGACATATAGTTCAAGCCCGTCAACTTGCAATGTATTTTGCTAAAAAATATACTAAAGCCTCATTAGCAAGTATTGGAAGTCAAATTGGAAAAAGAGATCATGCTACCGTTTTACACGCCTGTAAAACAGTTGATAACCTTAGCTTTACGGATAAACAATTTCGTAAATATGTAGATGACTTAAGCCAAAAGCTTACCTTATAAAATATTTTGTTTTTTATGTAATACAAAAAAATACTCATGGTTTGTTTGGGTAATATTTGTCGTTCTCCTCTAGCACAAGGCATTTTAAATAATAAGGTGAATCATTTAAATATTGAAGTAGATTCTGCTGGTACGGCAAACTATCATATTGGATTTCCTCCAGACCCCAGAAGTATTGAGGTGGTATTAAAAAATAACATTGATATTCGTAAACAAATAGCACGACAATTTTCAGTCAATGATTTTAAAGTTTTTTCACATATATATGTTATGGATAATAATAATTACAGCGATCTATTAAGACTGGCTTCCTCAATAGAAGAACAACTGAAAGTAAATTATATTCTTCAAAATCAGGAAAATTTACCAGATCCTTATTATGGAGGTACTGAGGAATTTAATCAGTGTTTTTACCTTCTTGAAAATGCCTGTGAACATATTGCTAATATTCTGAGGAAATGAAAGAAGGAATTAAGAAACCAGGAATACTATATTTAATACCTACTCCTCTTGGAGAAAATCCTCCTTTAGAAGTATTACCCCTTACCGTTAAAAAAATCATAGAAGATCAAAATCATTTTATCATAGAGAATGAAAAAGCAGCCAGGCGTTTTATTAAGAAAATAGCCCCTAATAAAAACCAGGACCAACTCATAATGTATCCACTCAATAAATTTATTACCCCAGAAGAAACAGAGTCCTACTTAGACCAATGTAAAGCTGGAATTTCAATGGGATTATTTTCAGATGCTGGATGCCCAGGAATTGCGGATCCCGGGAGTGAGATTATTGCTAAAGCACATAGACTTGGAATTCAAGTAAAACCATTAGTTGGACCTTCATCGCTTATTCTTGCCATGATGAGTTCTGGCATGAATGGTCAAAACTTTGCATTTAACGGATACCTTCCTATTGAGCAAAAAAAAAGAAGACAAGCTATCATTAAATTTGAAAAAAAAGCAATTAAAGATAATCAAGCCCAATTATTCATTGAAACTCCTTATCGAAGTGATTCATTAATCAAAGAATTATTAAAAGTACTTTTATCCAATACTCTTTTATGTGTTGGTTGTGATCTAAGCTTACAAAATGAATATATAAAAACATTTACTGTAAGTCAATGGAAAAATGAAAAAGCTGACTTAAATAAGAGACCATGTATTTTCATTATTGGGGGATCTTTTTAACGATAAATTTTCTGCTTATTTATCCAGTTAATATATAGCTGCTTATTCCTATTATGCTGCCGTAAATTTTTAGCGAATAAATGATAACCAGGTTTTGAAGGGTCTGCTACAAAATACAAATATGTACTTTGTTCGGCAGAAAGAACCGCTTCAATAGTCGAAATATCTGGCATCGCAATTGGACCAGGGGGAAGGCCTTTGTTTTTATAAGTATTATAACGTGAAGAAATTTTTAAATCTTTTAATAATACACGCTTTATTACTTGATCAAAATCATTAGTCTGTTTTTTAATGCATATATAACGGTAGGGTCTGCTTGAAGCTTCATTCGCTTTGCCAGACGATTTAAATATACAGCAGCCACTCGCGGTTGTTCATCTTCTTTTGGAGATTCTTTTTGAACTATAGATGCAAGAATATAAACATCAATAGGTGAAAGATTCTTTGCTTTAGCTTTATTTAATCGGTCTTTATTCCAAAATTGTTGATAATTATTAAACATTTTTTTTCTAAAACCCTCAGCGGTAGTGTCCCAAAATAAATCATATGAATTTGGTAAATACATTGCCAATATGTTTTCTTCAGAAAAACCATTAGACTCTAAAAAAGAAGTGTTATAAAAGGCATCCATTAAACTAGAACTATCTGCAGCTATTTGTGATGAAACTCGTTTTGCAAGATTTTCAATACGCTCTTGATTATTAAAAATAACTTTAACCGTTAGCCGTTTTGATCGAAGAACATTAATTAAATCATTGTTTCCTGATCCTCTTGTTAGTCTATACTTACCTGGTTTAATGTTTTGAGAATATCCTTTTTTTTCTGCTGCTATTAAAAAATTTTGTGATGATTTTAAAAGAGGTTCTAATTGAATATGAAGGGAATCCATTGTGTCGTCATGGTCAATAAATACATAAGAGTGTTTATTTTTAAAAACTGTATTATTCCAAAAAAAAATATTATAAAAATTAAAGATAAAATAAGTTCCAATTCCAATACCGATTAAACTAATTAACACTATTAATTTTCTTTTATACATTATCCTATTATTTTTTGATATAAAAATTCATCATGAAAAGAGCCTTCATAAAAATTCCATTCTTTTTTTATGCCAACATTTTGAAAACCACAAAACTCAAAAATAGCAATACTTGACTCATTTTCAATGGCAATATTAGCATACAAAGAATGAATATTTAAATTATTCATACAGTGAAGTTCAATTAATCCAAGTGCTTTTTTACCCATACCTTTTCTGCGTTCAGAAGATATAATGATTAATCCTACTCCTGCCCTTCTATGAAAAGGTTCGAAGTCAAATAAATCAATAATACCAAGTAATTTTTGAGAATAGTCCGTGAGAATATACCTGCGTTGTTTTACCTCAAAAATATCTTGTTGCTGCTGAGCTATGTATAATTCTAAAAGGTGTCTTGAGAAAGGTTCCCTCTGATTTGAATATTTCCAAAACTCTTTGTCATTTTCAATACTTAGTAACACTTCAATATCACCAGGTTCTAATGCTCGTAAAGTAAGATTGTCTTGACTCATAATGAAAGTGATCCAGAATAAACATAAGTTGCTGGGCCCTGTAAAAATATGTTTTCATATCTAGCTCCTTTTACCTTAAAACCGACTGTTAACTCGCCTCCTAATGCATTAAGCCTTATTTTAGTAACTCCATTTGATTCTCCTAAAAGATGCATCGCAATAGCAGAAGCTACAGCGCCAGTTCCACAGGATAGGGTTTCGTTTTCTACGCCGCGCTCATAGGTTCTAATATCAAATATCGTTTTACTTTTTTTTGATACAAAATTTACATTTATCCCTTCTTTTTTAAAAGTATCTGAATATCGAATTATCGCTCCTTGTTTTTTAACATCTATGGAATGAATCTCTTGTGAAAATAAAACAAAATGTGGAGAACCAGTATTCATAATTATGGTGTTTTCGTTTTTAGTAATATTAGTAACATCCTGCATTTGTAATCGCACATTTGTTGGAGATATTAAGCTAGCCTTGTGAGGTCCATCCATAGCCATAAAATGAGTTTTTACATCTATTATATTGTGCCGCTGAGCAAAAGAAACAGCACATCTACCACCATTTCCACACATAGAACTTAAATTACCATCTGCATTAAAGTACAGCATTTCGAAATCTAAAACTTGATGATTTTGAATTAAAATAATTCCATCGGCACCTATACCTTTATTTCGATCACAAAGCAGTTTTAGATTCTTTTGAGAAAGTGAATCATAGTCGCCGGTTCTATTGTCAATGATTATGAAATCATTTCCAGCACCTTGATATTTATCAAACTGAATCTGCATAGCGTCAAATATAATCAATTTTAAAGGTTGTTAAAAAGGCGTTAAATTAATTTTTTACTCCTTTAAAAATTATATTTTTGTATAAAAATTTAATCATATGAAATCATTTATTAAAACAGTAACTATTGCACTTGGGAGTGCTGTTTTTACCATTTTTATTTATGATGTTTATTTTAACGCTCCATTTATAATTGAAAAAGAACAAAACCTTTCAAAAAAAATACTCCCAACTAATTACACATTAACTAAAGGAACTGTTGCAGCAGAATTAACGGATTTTACCATTGCTGCTGAAAAAACTGTAAATGCTGTAGTACACGTAAAAAACACAAGTAGTGGAGAAAATAATCTTCCTTCATTCTATCGCTATTTTTATGATAAAGAAGACCTACCTGAAAGAATTGGAACAGGCTCTGGAGTTATTATCTCACCAAACGGATACATCATAACTAACAACCATGTAATTGAAAACAATACTGAAATAGAAATTACTACGAATGAAAATAAAATCTATAAAGCTCAAGTTGTAGGAACTGATCCTGATTCAGATATTGCTGTTTTAAAGATTAATGCAAAAGAAAAATTACCTTATGTGTTCTTTGGAAATTCTGATACAACTAAAATTGGAGAATGGGTTCTTGCTGTAGGAAATCCTTTTAACCTCAACTCAACGGTTACTGCAGGAATTATTAGTGCTAAATCTAGGGATTTGAACACTCAAGATGGAAAAAACGAATGGTATATCCAAACCGATGCTGCTGTTAATAAAGGAAATAGTGGGGGTGCATTAGTAAACACGAGGGGGGAATTAATTGGAATTAATACCGCTATCACCTCAATTTCGGGTGGATTTGTAGGATATTCTTTTGCTGTGCCTAGTAATGTAGTTCGAAAAATTTTTGGAGATATTCTTGAATTTGGAAATGTACAACGTGGACTATTAGGCGTTATGGGACAGGCGCTAAACTCTGATTTAGCAACACGTTTTGATGTTTTAGAAACAGAAGGTTTCTACATCACCAATCTTGAAGAGGGTTTGGGCGCTGATCTTGCAGGACTTAAACCTAATGACATAATCAAAAGTGTTGATGGTATCGCAATAAATAAATTTGCAGATCTATCTGGCTACCTAGCAAGTAAAAGGCCAGGAGAAAAAGTGAATATAAAATATAATCGAGCAGGAAAAGAAACTACCGTTAGTGTTCGTTTAGAAAAAATTAATCGCGCTTCCTTTTTTTTAATGGAGTTAAGAGAGCTTTCATCTGAACAAAAAAAAGACTTTGAAACTGATCAAGGATTGTATATTTCAAACATGAATAATCGTTGGCTTTATCAAAAAGGAATTGATAATGGCTTTCTTATATTGGAAATAAATGACCAGCAGGTAAACAAACTTGAAGATTTAAAAAAAATAAATATTGACAATTTAGATAGTATTTTATTTCTTAACCCTTCAGGAGAAGAGCTAAAAATACCAATGCATTATTAAAAAGTGAAGCTTTCACTAAAAAATCGAAGTTCTGCATCGACTTTTTATATTTTTGTTTTAATATAATTCACCTAGCCATGCGCATTGATATTATCACACTTTTTCCCGAACTCCTTAAAAGTCCATTTGAAGCTTCTATTTTAAAACGTGCAATAGCCTCTGAAATAGCTGCTGTGCATTTTCATGATTTAAGAAAATTTAGTACACATAAACAGCGTCAAGTAGATGATTACCCATTTGGGGGAGGCGCGGGGATGGTAATGATGATTGAACCCATTGATAAATGTATCGCTTACCTAAAAAATGAAAGAGACTATGACACTGTTATTTATTTAACTCCTGATGGAGAAAAATTAAATCAAAAAATTGCTAATCATAATTCTACGCTTAATAATATAATTCTGCTATGTGGTCATTATAAAGGAGTAGATCAAAGGGTTAGAGATCATTTAATCACTCATGAAATCTCCATAGGTGATTTTGTGCTTTCTGGAGGAGAACTTGCAGCTGCCGTGTTTTGCGATAGTATAATCCGTTTAATTCCTGGAGTTTTAGGTGATGAATCCTCTGCACTAACTGATAGTTTTCAAGATGATCTTTTAGCCCCTCCTATTTATACTAGACCTGCAACATATAACAACTGGGAAGTTCCTGAAATTTTAACCTCAGGTAATACACCTAAAGTAGAAAAATGGCGAGATGAAATGGCGCTTGAACGCACTAAAAAATTTCGCCCTGATTTATTAGAATAGCCTATCTCTTTTTAAACATAATAATTTTTATTAGCAGAAAAATATTAACAGAATCTTATACCATTCTCGATTAAATTCTCGCAAGATAAATTTTAAATTAAAGTTAACATTCTCGCATTATTTTATTTTTAGAATGAAAATGAAATAAAACCCTTGTAAGCAAAACTTATTAAAGTTCATTCCAATAACTGTATTGTAGTCAAAAAAGTAATATTGAACTTATTTATTAGGACTAAGAAGTTGCCTACTTCAAAATAAAGTCTAATTTTGCAAAACGAAATGAATAACCTCTGACGAAAATCGTGAATGTTGTCACTTTTCAAACAATAAAAAAATAATATGGAAGCGTTAATCAATTTTGTTCAAGACGAATTCATCGAGAAAAAAGAATTTCCAAAATTTGATGCTGGAGACACTTTAACGGTATATTATCAGATTAGAGAAGGTGAAAAAGTGCGTACTCAGTTTTTTAAAGGAGTGGTGCTTCAAATTAAAGGTCAAGGGTTATCCAAAACCTTTACGATAAGAAAAATGTCAGGCACAGTTGGGGTTGAACGTATCTTCCCATTAAACTTACCTGCTTTAGAAAAAATTGAAGTAAATAAGAAAGGAAAAGTACGTCGTTCACGTATTTATTACTTTAAAGGTTTAACTGGAAAAAAAGCACGTATTAAAGAAGCTCGTCTAGACTCTTAATATAGCTAATCACAAAAATCTTAACCACCTAGTTTTTTTAAATAAATACTTAGGTGGTTTTTTTATTTCAATAATCTACTTAAAAATACTCGCTAACACTTATATTTGCAACCGAAATAAAAAATTAAACCCATGTCAAAAATTAAAGTCACGAATCCAGTTGTTGAAATAGATGGAGATGAAATGACTAGAATCATTTGGAAATTTATTAAAGACCAACTGATACTTCCTTATTTAGATTTAACAATTGAATATTACGATTTATCAGTTACTTCTAGAGATGCTACTGAGGATAAAATTACTATTCAAGCTGCTAATGCAATAAAAAAACATCATGTGGGTATCAAGTGTGCTACTATTACACCTGATGAGGATCGTGTTACTGAATTTAACCTTTCTAATATGTGGCGTTCCCCTAATGGTACTATCAGAAATATTGTTGGTGGTACTGTATTCAGAGAGCCTATTATTATGAAAAATGTGCCTCGTTACGTTCAAGGCTGGACAAAACCAATCTGTATTGGACGTCATGCATTTGGAGATCAGTATAAGGCAGCTGACACTGTAACGACAGGGAAAGGAAAACTAACTATGACCTTTACGCCAGATGATGGAGGTACACCTAAAACCTGGGATGTATACCATTTTCAGGAAAATGGAGTTGCAATGTCAATGTATAATATTGATTCATCAATATATGGTTTTGCTCGATCTTGTATGAATCAAGCTTTAAAAAAAGGTTGGCCTTTGTACTTGTCTACAAAAAATACGATTTTAAAGGCCTATGACGGTCGCTTTAAAGATATTTTTCAAGAAGTTTTTGATACAGAATTCAAAGATCTTTTTGCCACTTCGGGTTTAACTTATGAGCATCGTTTAATTGATGATATGGTTGCTGCTGCTATGAAATGGAATGGAGGTTTTGTTTGGGCGTGTAAGAATTATGATGGTGATGTTCAGTCTGATACAGTGGCCCAAGGTTTTGGATCATTAGGCCTAATGACATCTACTTTAGTTACGCCTGATGGAAAAACAATGGAAGCGGAAGCTGCCCACGGTACTGTGACCCGACACTACCGCCAACATCAACAAGGAAAAGAAACATCAACTAATCCTATTGCTTCTATTTTTGCATGGACAAGAGGATTGGCTCATCGAGGAAAACTAGATGATAATCAAGAGCTTATCGACTTTTGCACAACACTTGAAAATGTATGTGTTGAAACTGTTGAAAGTGGTAAGATGACAAAAGATCTTGCTGTTCTTATTCATGGAAAAGAGCTAAATAGCTCTCATTATCTAACTACGCAACAATTTTTAGCTGCTCTAAAAGAAAATTTAGAGCTGAAAAGAAACGCGTAAAGCACTTTTATAATTCGTATACTTAAACCTCACAATAATTCTATTGTGAGGTTTATTTTTTAAATTCGTTAAAAACCAAAAACACTATGGCTTTTATAAAAACTACCGAACAAGATTCTAACCACAATAACCTAGAGCAAAAGAATATTGCTCAATTACTAAAAGGCATTCATCAAGAAGATCAAAATGCTGTTCACGCTGTGGGTAACGTTTTGGATGAAATCGAGACGTTAATAGAAGTCGTTGTAAAACAACAGAAAGCTGGTGGTCGCCTGTTTTATATTGGCGCCGGAACTAGTGGCCGCTTGGGAGTTTTAGACGCTTCTGAATGCCCTCCCACTTTTGGAACTGATCCTGAACGTGTTATAGGACTTATTGCCGGTGGAGACCATGCTTTACGAAACTCAATAGAAAATGCGGAAGATGACCCCCATCAAGCCTGGGAAGACTTGAACGTTTTCAATATTAATTCCAAAGATATTATAGTTGGAATTGCCGCCTCTGGAACAACGCCTTATGTAATCGCAGCACTACATGATTGCCAGTCAAAGGGCATAAAAACAGGAAGCATAAGTTGTAATGCTAACAGTCCTCTCTCTGAGGTTAGTGATTATCCTGTAGAAGTAATCGTGGGACCCGAATTTGTAACGGGAAGTTCTCGAATGAAAGCAGGAACAGCACAAAAACTGATTCTAAACATGATTACTACTGCTACAATGATACAATTAGGGCATGTAAATGGAAATAAAATGATAGACATGAAGCTTTCTAACAAAAAACTTGTGGGACGAGCAGAGTCTATGGTAATGAAAGAACTCAATATCTCTCAAGAAAAAGCAAAACAGCTACTGGAACTCCATGGCAATGTAAGAAAAGCCATAAATGCTGCTAAAAACCATGAATAAAATTCTACTTCAAAAGGGGCTTAAACTAATGAGCTATTTTCTTGTGCTCTGTTTTATGGGGCCTTTTGTGGTACATCAGGCCTTTCAAAATAAATCACATCCACTTTATTATTTGGTACTCGTAATTGGATTACTTCTGTTGGTCCTAGCTTTTTATTTTGGCTTTAAGGGGATTAGAACGCTTGTAAATGCGCTTTTAGGGAGAAAAAAGAAAAGAGTGTCTTAGAAACTTTTCTGTAACCATTGCTTGCTATCCCAAGACCCCTTATCTTTGCGGGGCATTTAATAAAATTATGATTAAAATTCAGTTTCCAGACCAGAGTGTAAGAACCTATTCAGAAGGAGTAACTCCTTTTGAAATTGCTTCGAGTATTAGTGAGGGATTAGCACGTAATGTATTGTCTGCCAAATTTAATGGGCAAATAGTAGAAAGTGTAACCCCACTTCATGAAAATGGAAAAATTCAACTGTTCACCTGGAATGATAAAGAAGGAAAAACAGCCTTTTGGCATTCATCTGCGCATGTCTTGGCACAAGCTCTTTTAGCACTTTATCCTAATTGTAAGCTAACAATCGGTCCAGCTATAGAAAACGGTTTTTATTATGATGCAGATTTTGGAACACATAGTCTTACCGAAAAAGATTTGATCGAAATAGAAAAAAAATTTTTAGACTTTTCAAGACAAAAATTTCAATTTAAAATGCGTAGCGCTTCAAAAGCAGAAGCTTTAGCATTTTACAAAAAAGAAGATAATCCGTTCAAGACAGAACTCATAGAAAATCTTGAAGACGGAACCATAACCTTTTGTGACCATTCAGACTTCACAGACCTTTGTCGTGGAGGACATATTCCAAATACCGGTTTTATAAAAGCAATTAAACTGACCAATATCGCAGGAGCCTATTGGAGAGGAGACGAAACAAAACCACAACTTACAAGAGTTTATGGTATTTCGTTTCCAAAACAAAAAGAATTGACGGAATATTTAGCCTTAGTTGAAGAAGCTAAAAAACGAGACCATAGAAAACTTGGGAAAGAATTAGAGTTATTTACTTTTTCTAAAAAAGTTGGACAAGGTCTACCCTTATGGCTTCCAAAAGGAGCCGCCCTTCGTGAACGATTGGAAAACTTCCTGAAAGCGGCACAAAATAAGGCAGGCTACGAACAAGTTATTTCCCCCCATATTGGAAGTAAAGAACTCTATATGACTTCAGGTCATTATGAAAAATATGGTGCTGATAGCTTTCAACCCATTCAAACTCCTGCAGAGGGAGAAGAGTTTCTTCTAAAACCTATGAACTGTCCACACCATTGTGAAATATACAATGCAAAACCCTGGAGTTATAGGGACTTACCAAAACGATATGCAGAATTTGGAACCGTTTATCGTTATGAGCAAAGTGGTGAACTTCACGGATTAACACGGGTTAGAGGGTTTACTCAAGACGACGCACACATCTTTTGTATGCCCAGTCAACTAGATGAGGAATTCAAAAAAGTAATTGATTTAGTTCTGTATGTTTTCGGATCTTTAGGTTTTGAAAACTTCACGGCTCAAGTCTCTTTAAGAGATCCGGAAAAACCAGAAAAATACATTGGTTCATCTGAAAATTGGGATCTCGCAGAGCTAGCAATAATAAATGCCGCAAATGAAAAAAATCTAGATTATAAAATCGAAACAGGTGAAGCTGCCTTTTATGGTCCCAAATTAGATTTCATGGTAAAAGATGCTTTAGGGCGTCAATGGCAATTAGGTACTATTCAAGTTGATTATAATTTACCTGAGCGCTTTGATTTAAATTATAAGGGAAGTGATAATGAATTCCACAGACCGGTAATGATACACCGAGCTCCTTTTGGAAGTCTGGAACGTTTTGTTGCTATTTTACTAGAACATACCGGAGGTAATTTCCCTCTTTGGTTAATGCCAAATCAAGTGAATATTTTGTGTGTGAGTGAAAAATGTAAAAATTACGCTCAAAAAGTTTCAGATTACTTGAAAAATCACGAAATTCGCGCCCTCTTAGATGATCGAAATGAGACCATTGGTAAGAAGATTCGTGAATCCGAAATCTCCAAAGTCCCCTATATGATTATCATAGGAGAGAAAGAAGAAGAAAACCAGACCGTTTCTTTACGAAAGCATTCTGAAGGTGATTTAGGAAGCTTTACGACAGAAAAAGTGGTGAATATGATAAATAAAGAAGTGAAAAGTAGCTTAACGAGCTTTGAAGTTTAATTTAAAAGACAGAAGACATAGCAATACGTAGACGTAGAACGAATCGCCCTGGAAGGGTAATCAAAGTAGATCCACACCGTATCAATCAAAAGATAATGGCTCAAGAACTACGTTTGGTTGGAGAAAATGTTGAAATTGGAGTTTACTCTCTCAACAAAGCACTTGCATTAGCGGAATCACTAGAATTAGATTTAGTTGAGATTTCTCCAAATGCTAAGCCTCCAGTATGTAAAATTTTAGAATATAAAAAATTTCTATACGAACAAAAAAAACGAGAAAAAGTTCTCAAGGCGAAAACAAGTAAAATTGTTTTAAAAGAAATACGTTTTGGGCCCAACACCGACGAGCATGATTATGAATTTAAAAAGAAACATGCGGAAAAATTTCTTGGAGAAGGGGCGAAATTAAAAGCCTTTGTGTTTTTTAAAGGTCGCTCAATCGTATTTAAAGAACAAGGTCAAATCCTATTATTGCGTTTAGCTCAGGATTTAGAAGACCTCGGAAAAGTAGAACAAATGCCAATTTTGGAAGGGAAGAAGATGAGTATCTTGATCGCTCCGAAGAAAAAATAAAAAAAAGGAATAGTCATGCCAAAAATGAAAACAAAATCAAGTGCTAAAAAACGTTTTAAAATTACCGGAAGTGGTAAAATAAAGCGAAAGCATGCTTTTAAAAGTCATATTTTGACTAAAAAATCAAAAAAGCGTAAATTAAAATTGACTCATTCTGGTTTAGTACACGAGAGTGACGAAAAAAACATTAAACAACAATTACGCCTTAATTAATTTTAAAATAGGTTACTCGTTAATAATTAACCCGAAGTCAGGCATAAAAGAGTAGAAATACCGCCTCCTTCAAAAAAAAACAACTAAAATGCCAAGATCCACAAACTCAGTTGCTTCAAGAGCACGTAGAAAAAAAATATTAAAACAAGCTAAAGGTTATTTTGGCCGTCGTAAAAATGTTTGGACGGTAGCAAAAAACGCTGTTGACAAAGCAATGCTTTATGCATATCGTGACCGTAAGGTTAACAAACGTAACTTTAGATCTCTTTGGATTACACGTATCAATGCCGGAGCCCGTATCAATGGAATGTCTTATAGTCAATTCATGGGAAAAGTAAAAGCTAATAATATTGAGCTCAATCGAAAAGTTCTCGCAGACCTTGCGATGAACCATCCGGATGCTTTTAAAGCCATTGCTGATAAAATCAAATAAATTCAAAACTACCTTCGGGTAGTTTTTTTTTCGTTAATGAAAAAATATACCATATACCATAACCCTAGATGTCGAAAATCAAGAGAAGCAATACAATTTCTTGAAGAAGCAGGTCATTCACATGAAGTAGTGTTGTATCTAGATGGCTTTTTTACAAAAGATATCCTTCAGGAGGTATTAAACAATATAGCGCTTAAACCCAGTGAAATAGTTCGTAAAAATGAATCGGAATGGAAAAATATCTCTAACCGTAACTCATTAAATGAAACTGAAATACTAGAACTTCTAATAAAATATCCACGATTGATTGAAAGACCGATCGTCATTTCCGGTAATAAAGGGGTTCTTGCTAGGCCCATAGAAAATTTAGCTTTATTTCTTAAAGCCAATTAAACCCTAGACGCAAATTAGGGTCAAAGTAGCATTACTTCAAAAAATATATATGAAAAGATTATTATTAACTCTGTTAATTGTTAGTATTACATGTACAGTGTTCGCTCAGCGTCCAAACAACTCTCTAAATATTAACAAAATAAAAATATCAGGGAATATAACTGATTCTGAAACAGCTGAGCCACTAGAATACGCAACAATCTCTTTGGTTAATGAACGTTTTCCTGAAAAAGTTCAAGGCGGGATTACAGATACTAATGGAAACTTTAATATTGATATTTTTCCTGGAAAGTATAATATAACTATTGAATACATCGGTTTTGATAAAACAACCATCACTGGAAAAACAATACAAGAAAACACCAATCTTGGAAATTTTAAGCTTAATATTGATTCAGAATCTCTTGAAGAGGTTGAATTAATTGGAGAACGAACGGAAGTTGAAATAAGACTTGACAAACGAATTTATAACGTAGGAAAAGACATTACTGTAAGAGGTGGAAGCGTTACGGATGTAATGGATAATATACCCGCTGTATCTGTAGATGTCGAAGGAAATATCTCTTTGAGAGGAAATGATAACGTACGTATTCTCATAAATGGAAAGCCTTCTGGATTAGTAGGTCTTTCTGGATCTGCTGCATTACGTCAGCTACCAGCTGAATCCATTGAGAAGGTTGAAGTAGTCACCTCTCCTTCTGCACGCTATGAAGCTTCCGGAACAGCAGGTATTATAAATATTATACTGAAGAAAGATGAATTAATTGGCTTCAATGCAACTTTCATCGCAAATACTGGGATTCCAGAATACTTAGGAAGTACAGCAACTCTAAATTGGAGAACTAAAAAATTAAATGTTTTTTCTACAACAACCTACAGAGATCAAAAGTCTCTTGGTGGTGGAGTCTTTAATAGCGAATATTATAATGGAGATCTACCCAGTTCTTTTGCAAATGAAACAAGAGACTACGACAGAATTCGAAAGAATTACTTTATCAATTTGGGAGCAGAATATTATATTAATGATAAAACCTCCCTAACGATCAGCGGTTTTGTTCGTGACAGTAACAATACAAGTGATTCCAATACAGAAATTGATGATCTAAATGCTAATGGAGATGTCCTTTCTTCTGTAGATAGATTGCAAGAAGAAGTCGAAAAAGACAATTCAAGTCAATTCACTGCAAATTTCACAAAGAAGTTTAATGATGATGGGCATGAATTAGTCGCTGAAATTCAACTTCAAAAAAGTGCAGAAGATGAATTTGCTGATATTTCTAATTCTGATTCACCAAGTGAAACAGCAGGGACATTGGAGTCACAGACAAGAAATTTATTTCAATTGGATTATGTATGGCCTATTGATAAAAACACTCAGTTTGAGTTTGGATATCGTGGAGACTTTAGTTCACAAGAAAATGATTACGAGATAGCCATAAAAGAAAATGGCCGATTTATAATAGACACAAACCTTTCAAACGTTTTGCTATTTGAGCAAAATATAAACGCACTTTACACCCAATATGGGGAAAAAATTAATAAGTTTTCCTACCTACTAGGACTAAGAATGGAAAACACTAACATCGTTATTGATCAAAAAACAACCAATGACTTTAAAGAAAAAAAATATACTAACTTTTTTCCAACGGTAAATTTATCTTATGAATTTAGTGAAGAAGAGAATATTACCTTAGGATTTAGTAGAAGAATTAGACGTCCTAGAAGTTGGTCTTTAAATCCATTTCCATCGCGATCTAGTGTAACTTTTTTCAGACAAGGAAACCCAGATTTGGATCCCTCCTACTCGGGTACTTTTGATTTTGGATACCTAAAACGTTGGGAAAAATTCACCCTAAACGGATCAGCTTATTACCAAAAAGCAACACAAGTGATTACACGAATTACAGAGGCGACTGGAGAAGTTGTGAGAGTTAGTGAAGATCCAATAATTGAAATCCCATCATTACGAGCAACATCAATCAACCTTGCAGAAAATAATCGTTTAGGAACAGAATTCACTTTAACCTACACTCCTTCAAGAAAATTTCGTTTGAGCGGAAACTTTAATATTTTCAATTCAGAAACCATTGGGACATACAACAATCAGGTTTTTGATGCTGAGATCGTAAGTTGGTTTGCCAGAATTAATGGTAATATTACTTTACCTAAAGGCTGGACTGCACAATTAAGAGGATTCTACAGAGGTCCAAATGCAACCGCTCAAAGTAAATCAAAAGGATTCTTTGTTTTATCAGGGGCAATAAACAAAGATGTTTTAAATAAAAAGGGAACACTTTCTTTTAATGCAAGTGACTTATTGAATTCAAGGCTTTATAGAAACACAACAACTACTGAACTCTTTACAAATTACAGCGAATTCCAATGGAGAAGACCTTCTTACGTTATGACGTTCACCTATAAAATAAACGAACGAAAAAACCAACGTAGAAAAGGAGGTCAAAACTATGGAGATGGTGGTGATGAAGTTGAATTTTAAAAATAAAAAAGGGGGCTTATAAGCCCCCTTTTTTATTTTCTTTTCTCAATCTTCTGTTTATTCTTACCATATTTAAGATGTTCTATTATTGCTCCTACTAACCAGTAGGGAATAACGAAAGTCAACAAAAAAATCATTAACCAAAAACCAATCGTTAAAATGGAAAGAAAAGCAAGAAATCCTAAGTATTGATCAAATTCGAACATAACCTGAGTTTAGAGTATAAAAGTACATAATTTTTTGTTTGTGAGACCACCCCATTTTATGATTTAATAAACCTTATTCATAAAATAAATGGAAGTTATAAAAACCAATTCTTACAAATCGAGTATTTTTACCATACAAAACTATACTCATGGAATTTAGAATTGAAAAAGATACTATCGGAGAAGTTAAAGTTCCTATAAATGTTTATTGGGGGCCTCAAACAGAACGTTCACGTTCAAACTTTAAAATTGGTGATCCTGCCTCCATGCCAATGGAAATAATTGAAGGGTTTGCTTATCTCAAAAAGGCTGCTGCTTTTACCAATCATGAACTGGGTGTTTTATCAGTTGAAAAGAGAAATCAAATTGCACAAGTTTGTGAAGAAATAGTAAGTGGAACTTTGAATGATCAATTTCCACTAGTCATCTGGCAAACAGGCTCTGGAACTCAAAGCAACATGAATGTCAATGAGGTTATTGCAAACCGAGCCCATGTTCTTGCTGGCAATAAACTGGGAGATGGAAGTAAAACATTAGCCCCAAATGACGACGTAAATAAGTCACAATCTTCGAATGATACCTTTCCAACTGCAATGCATATTGCGGCTTACAAAAAAATCATAACCAACACATTACCCGGTATTACTCTTCTCCGTGATGCTTTAGATAAAAAAGTAAAAAAATTTGAAAGAGTAGTGAAAATCGGAAGAACTCATTTGATGGACGCTACTCCCCTAACTCTTGGACAAGAATTCTCTGGCTATGTTTCTCAACTAGACCATGGAATTAAGGCTATCAAAAATACCCTTGAGCACCTTTCTGAAATGGCGTTAGGAGGAACAGCAGTAGGCACTGGAATAAATACTCCTAAAGGCTATTCAGAAAAAGTAGCCCATTACATTGCAAAATTTACAGGTCTACCCTTTATTACAGCTCATAATAAATTCGAAGCACTTGCTGCACACGATGCTATTGTTGAATCACACGGTGCCCTTAAGCAGGTAGCAGTTTCTCTTAATAAAATAGCAAATGATATTCGCATGATGGCCTCAGGTCCTCGCTCTGGTATTGGTGAAATTATTATTCCAGCTAATGAGCCTGGAAGTTCTATCATGCCCGGAAAAGTGAATCCAACTCAATGTGAAGCCATAACCATGGTATGTGCTCAAGTAATGGGAAATGATGTTGCAATTAGTATTGCAGGGACTCAAGGACATTATGAACTTAATGTTTTCAAACCTGTCATGGCAGCAAACTTCATTCAATCTGCTCAATTAATTGGTGATGCCTGTGTAAGTTTCACAGAAAACTGTGTTAATGGAATAGAACCTAACCTTAAACGTATTGATGAATTAGTTCAAAACTCATTAATGCTTGTAACTGCATTAAATACTAAAATAGGATATTATAAATCCGCAGAAATCGCAAACAAAGCTCATGAAGAAGGAACTACACTGAAAGAAGCAAGCTTAGCATTAGGATACCTTACGGAAGAAGAATTTGATGCCTGGGTTCGTCCAGAAAAGATGACTGGAAATGGCTAAAAATTTAGAATTTATATTTTTTAAAAATGAACATGCAAATATATTTAAAGCTTTAAACTTAGAATGGCTTAAAACATTTTTCGCAGTTGAACCCTATGATTATTTAGTACTTAACAATCCTTCAAAAGAAATCATTGAAACTGGTGGTGAAATTTTTATGGTATCTATAGAAGGTAATATTATTGGTACTTTTGCTTTTCTTAAAAAAGAGGAAAAGCTTTTTGAGTTTAGCAAAATGGCTTTAACACCATCAGAAAGAGGAAAGGGATACGGAAATAAAATGGTACAATTTGCCATTAAATTTTCTAGAAAGCAACAATGGAATACTTTGATTTTATATTCAAGTACTATTTTAGAAAATTCAATTCATTTATATCGTAAATATGGTTTTATCGAGGTGCCCATTGACTCCGATATAAAATATGCTAGAGGGAATATTAAAATGTCTTTGAATCTAAAAAAGTAATATCCCTATCTCTAAGCTCACTCCCATAATTAAAACACTACTTTAGTGAAGTGAAATCAAAATTTACTTCCATGGCTGCATTAATAATTGCAGGGGAAGCTATATTCTTATTACCTTTTATAGTGATGCGTGTTTTTAAACCAATTATACGTGATGTCTTTAAAATTTCTGATCTTGATATTGGTGAGGCACAGGCACTTTATGGTGTCACAGCTCTTGTATCATATTTTTTTGGTGGGTTCATAGCTGATAAATGGGAGGCACGAAAATTACTTTCAATATCATTAATTATTACTAGTATTGGAGGAGTCATTATGGTTTCCATTCCCTCTATTGCTAGTTTTAAAATTCTTTATGCCCTTTGGGGTGTTTCGACCATTTTTCTTTTTTGGGCAGCACTCATCAAGGCAACTAGACTTTGGGGAAATAAAAATAATCAAGGTATTTCATTTGGACTTCTTGATGGAGGAAGAGGATTATTTGCCGCATCTATTGCACTTTTTGGCGCTTCTATTCTTAGCTATTTTTTTCCTGATGGATCTGCAGTTGTTACTTATGAAGATAAGAAAATAACTCTACAATATATTCTTAGTGCAATAACAGGAATTGTTTTTCTAATTGGTTTATTTGTATGGTTTTCACTTCCAAATGAAGGCTTTGAAGAGCCAAAAGAAAATCAAATTTTTAGTTTAAAACAGGTCTTTGAACTAATTAAAAAACCTAAAATCATATTTCATTCGTTACTGATAATGTCTGCTTACACTGGCTATAAGCTAACCGGTGTATTTGGTATTTATGCAAAAGATGTTTGGGGGTTTAGCATAGAAAATGCAACTTATTTTGCTGTTTTTATTCAATTCATACGTCCACTAACAGTTATTTTTGTTGGCTGGATTGCAGATAAATCAAGACCTTCTCTAGTTGTGATTCCATGTTTCACATTTATTGCTATTGCATCTATATTAATTGGATTGGGAGATTTCGAAAGAAAGTATTTTGCAGTATCTTTTAGTTTATTTATCTTAATTGCAATTGGAACCTATTCCTTAAGGGGATTATACTTTGCACTAATCGAAGAGGTAAAAGCACCAATTAAAATTACAGGAACATTAGTAGGAATTATATCAATTATAGGATTTACACCAGATATATTTATGTCTTTATTTACAGGACATGTATTAGGAAAAGACCCTGGCGCTGAAGAGTATCAACATCTTTTCACCATGTTTTCTGTTTTTCCAATTTTAGGACTTATTGCAGCATTTTTCTTTAGAAAAAGCACAATAAACTGGAATTAAAATCTTTAATTAATTCCTTGAAAGTTTACGATACTGAATTCGTTTAGGCATCAAATCTTGACCTAAACGTTTCTTTTTATTTTCTTCATAATCAGAATATGAACCCTCAAAGAAATATACTTGAGAATCACCTTCGAATGCAAGAATATGAGTACAAATACGATCTAAAAACCATCGGTCATGAGATATGACTACAGCACAGCCAGCAAAATTCTCTAAACCTTCCTCTAAGGCACGTAAGGTGTTTACATCCAGATCATTGGTTGGTTCATCCAACAATAACACGTTCCCTTCTTCTTTTAAAGTCATTGCCAAGTGCAAACGGTTTCGTTCTCCGCCAGAAAGTGCAGATACTTTTTTGTTTTGCTCACTTCCACTAAAATTAAATCGACTTAAAAAAGCCCGAGAATTGATTTGCCTACCTCCAAGCATTATCAGTTCTTGCTCATCACTGAAATTTTGCCAAATAGTCTTATCAACATTTATATTAGAATGTGATTGATCCACATAAGCTAATTTAACAGTTTCTCCTACTGAAAAACTACCTCCATCAACAGTCTGTTCTCCCATTATCATTCTAAAAACGGTTGACTTTCCAGCTCCGTTCGGTCCAATAACTCCAACAATACCTGCTTGAGGTAAAGTGAAATTCAAATCATCATATAACATTTTATCTCCAAATGATTTTGCCACGTGAGAGGCTTCAATAACATTTGTTCCTAAACGTGGACCATTGGGAATAAATATTTCGAGCTTTTCATCTATCTTTTTCTGATCTTGACTCATCAGTTTATCATAATTTGATAAACGTGCTTTTTGTTTTGATTGTCTTCCTTTAGGCGCCATTCGAACCCATTCTAATTCGCGCTCTAAAGTCTTTTGCCGCTTTGAAGCTTGTTTCTGCTCTTGTGCTAAACGTTTTGATTTCTGATCGAGCCATGAGGTGTAATTTCCTTTCCATGGAATTCCTTCCCCTCGGTCTAACTCTAAAATCCAACCAGCAACATTATCTAAAAAATAACGGTCGTGCGTTACTGCTATAACCGTACCTTGATATTGCGCAAGATGATGTTCTAACCAATGTACAGATTCAGCATCTAAATGATTAGTTGGTTCATCTAACAATAAAATATCAGGCTTCTTTAATAGTAATCTACACAATGCAACACGTCTACGCTCTCCTCCAGATAATATTGATATTTTTTGATCACTAGGTGGAGTTCTAAGGGCATCCATAGCAATTTCTAACTGTGTATCTAGTTCCCATGCATTGGCAGCATCAATTTGATCTTGTAAAACTGCCTGACGATCCATAAGTTTCTGCATCTTATCAGCATTTTCATAAACTTCTGGCAATCCAAATTGATCATTAATACTATTATATTCCTCAAGGATAGCAACTGTTTCAGCAGCTCCTTCTTTAACTACTTCAAGTACTGTTTTTTCTTCGTCCATTTGAGGTTCTTGCTCTAAAAAACCAACAGAATAGTCTTGAGAAAAAACAACATCTCCCTGAAAATTTTTATCTAAGCCTGCTATAATTTTTAAAAGTGTTGACTTTCCAGAGCCATTAAGGCCTAGAATTCCAATTTTTGCACCATAAAAGAAACTTAAATATATATTTTTCAAAACAGGTTGATTTGCGCTAGCATAGGTTTTAGAAACCCCTGTCATTGAAAAAATCACTTTCTTATCGTCAGACATAATTAAATTCTACCTTTTAAAGCATTAAAAGCCCAGGCTAAAGCATAAAATCCAATGCCTGCTATGGAAAATCCCATCGCGTATTCTGGATATTTCAAAACTCCTATTAAGATAAGTGCGCTGCCCAGCACGGCCATTATTAAAGCAACATATCTCATTATTTTATTTTTGTTTAAACTCATGGTGTCTTTTAATAAGAAACAAATATCGAACAAAAATTTAAAATGCTACCTATAGATTTTAGTACTTTCGTAGCTACTAGAGTTAAAAAATGAATTTAGAAAAAGAAATTAATGAAGATGCGTTGAAAATGGCTTGGGCTAATCTCCAAGAACGCATTCGTAAAATAAAACAAGGCGGAGGTAAATCACGTCTTAAAAAACTTGCGGAGCAAGGAAAACTTTCTGCCCGAGAGCGAATCAATAAATTAGTTGATAATCCTGACGATGTTTATGAAGTAGGAATTTTAGCTGCTGAAAAAATGTATGAAGAATATGGCGGCTGTCCTTCTGCAGGAGTGGTTGTCGTAATTGGTCATATTTCCAAAAAAAGATGTGTCATTGTGGCAAATGATTCCACAGTAAAAGCAGGAGCATGGTTTCCAATGACTGCTAAAAAGAATTTACGTGCTCAAGAAATTGCTATGGAAAATAAAATTCCAATCATCTATTTAGTTGATAGTGCAGGAATATTTTTGCCATTGCAAGACCAGATTTTTGCAGACAAAGATGACTTTGGACGTATTTTTCGGAATAATGCTAAAATGAGCAGTATGGGTATTGTTCAAATTGCAGCAATTATGGGAAGTTGTGTGGCTGGTGGTGCATACCTTCCTATTATGTCAGATGAAGCTATTATCGTTGAAAAAACAGGTAGCATATTTTTAGCAGGGAGTTATTTGGTTAAAGCTGCAATTGGTGAAGAAGTTGATAATGAATTTCTTGGAGGTGCAGATACTCATAGTGGTATTAGTGGGGTAACTGATTATAAAGTTAAAAATGATGAGGCTGCTTTAGATAAAATTAGAAGTCTTATTGAAAAAATGGGAAGTAGACCCTTAGCTGGCCTCAAACGCTCTGAAATAAAATCACCTAAACTAGATACTAAATCTCTTTATGGACTTCTACCAAAGAATAGGACACAACCCTATGACACGTATTCCCTCCTTAACCACATAGTAGATGAAGGCTCTATGGATGAATATAAGAAAGAATATGGGCAAACCTTAATAACAAGCTATGCAAAAATAGAGGGTTGGTCTGTTGGTATTATTGTCAACCAACGCAAAGTTGTGAAAAGTAAAACTGGAGAAATGCAATTTGGAGGTGTCATATATGGTGATGCGGCTGATAAAGCAACCCGTTTTATAGCGAATTGTAATCAACGGAATATTCCACTTGTTTTCCTTCAAGATGTAACAGGATTTATGGTAGGAAGTAATGCTGAGCATGGAGGTATTATTAAAGATGGTGCTAAAATGGTTAATGCTGTTGCAAATTCAATAGTGCCTAAGTTTACCATTATTATTGGAAATTCTTTTGGTGCTGGAAATTATGCAATGTGCGGTAAGGCATATGATCCAAGGTTTATGCTCGCTTGGCCTACAGCAAAACTTGCTGTTATGGGTGGATCACAAGCAGCAAATGTTTTATTGCAAATACAAAAAGTAACAGCAAAAAAATCTGGAACTTCTTTAAATGCTAAAAAAGAAAAAGAACTTAAGGAATCTATTCAATCTAATTATGATGAAAAAACAGAAATTCTATATGCTGCTTCTCAGCTCTGGGTTGACGCAGTTATTAAGCCTGAAGAAACTAGATCATGGATTAGTATGGGAATAGACATTGCCAATCAAGCACCGTCAGAAGAAAAGTTCAATATGGGTCTTTTACAGGTCTAACACGAAGCTAGGCTTTAAGGTTAGTGTTTCATTTCTTTTAATTTTACCGCTTTGGGTATAAACAAAATCATTAAAAAAAATAATGGCCTTTGGTATTTCATAAGAATTAAAACTTTTGTAATTTTTTATCTCACTTTTAAGTGCTTCTTTATCAAATTCATTAGTCAAAGCAACGGCAAGAATTACTTTTTGTCCTAAAACTGGATCTGATAAACTACCTATAAAATAATTAAATCTAAGAACTTCCGAAAGTTTGCGTTCAATTTGCTCTGGGTATATCTTGATACCTCCAGAATTGATAACATTATCTATTCGACCAATTAATTTAAACCTATTATTATCTAGTAATTCAATCTTATCATTAGTTACTAGACTCTCCAAATTTAAGAGAGGGGCACTTACAACCAAACATTTTCGAATATCTTGAGTCACATAAATATTAGAAAGACAGGTAAATTCAGATGGGGGATCCTTCATAGAACGAACTGCAATATGGGATAATGTTTCGGTCATTCCATAGGTCTCAAAAGCATTTATAGATCGCCTAATTAATTCATTTTGTAGGGCAACAGAAACAAAAGCACCCCCTATAATTAGAGTTTTTACTTGATTTAAATTTTTTAAAGAATGATAGGCTTGCATTGGAGTCATTGCAACAAAATCATATACCGTATTATTTTTATGAAAAGGATTTTTGGAGGGTGAAATAAGGTCAAGTGAGAGACCTAAAATCATCGCACGAATAAGCATCATTTTTCCAGCAATAAAATGAGCTGGAAGACAATGTAGTGCCTTATCTCCAACTGATATCTTAAAGTGATTTCCAGTCGCAATTGCACTGTTAACAAATGTTTGTTTTTTTAAAAATATTCGCTTTGGTTTTGCTGTTGTACCGGAAGTTACTAGATAAATGGAATCTGATAAATCAAGCCAATCCATTAAAAAATCACCGATGTAACCCTCAAAAAGGTCACCTTCTTTAATGAAACTATAGGCAACTTGTTTTAGACCTAGTTGATCATAATGATAGCCATTTAACAGAAAGCGATTGTGTATTTTAGAATAGTGGGGTATTTCCATGCTATAGTTGTCCTGTTAATTTCATTTTCCAGTTACTCCATCCATATTTTTTGTTCATTATTAAAAGAAAAAAAGGATAAAAAACAATTAAGGAAAGAATTAACTCAGCTCCTAATGAAGGCTCCGATATATCGATAAGAATAGACTCTGTCTGAAAAGCAGTCCATGAAGAAGTAACAAGTAATGCGGTTATTAAGTTATTTGCAGCATGAAAACCTATAGCAAGCTCAATCCCTTCATCCATAAGTGATAGAATGCCCAAAAAGAGGCCAGTTCCTATGTAATAAACCATAATTCCGTAACCTAATTTTTCTACTTCAGGATTAAACATATGTAGACTTCCAAAAATAAGAGAGGTCATTAATAATGGTGCCCATCTGTTTTTAAACATTCCTCCAAAACCTTGCATTAAATAACCCCTAAAAATAAATTCTTCAAGACTTGTTTGAATTGGAATCAGTAAAACCGCAATAACAAAAAGAATTCCAAATGCTTTAGCATTAAAATTCCATTCATAAGATTCTGGTGAGAAAAAATAATCTCCAATAATTAGCACAAGACTAAAAATACCCCAGAGAAAAAAAGCATAAAATATTCTATGCCAGTCAATGCTGGAGCGACTAGTTACGATTATTCTTAGAGTAATTTCGTGTAACTTAACCACCACAAGCCACAAGCCTAAAAATGCTATCACAAAAGGTATAAGTAATAAAAATAATTGAAGGTTTTTATCTAAATCCCTTAATAGCGACATAGGATCAGCGTTGGAAGTCATAGGACCTGCTTCAACGATAAAATAGGTTAAAGGCGCTTGACCAATAAAACTAAAAATGATAACAACAAATGAACCTAATAGGTACTTCCAAAAAGGGTTTTTTGTAAAATCAACTTGATTAAAAAACATGTTAGATTAAATTTGTTTCCAAGATATTGAATTATCAGTCCACAAACAACCCTTTTTAATTACTAAAGGGCTTTCAATATTATTGGTGAAAAGAGATCCTGTACCTAAACCCTGAGGAAGAGAAATGTTTTTGAGAAAGGTAAATTGTGCAATTGCATTTAAGCCAATATTACTCTCAAGGGCACTAGTAATCCACCAATCAATTCCTTTTTCTTTTGCAAGACTTAGCCATTGTAGTGTTGAAGAAAAACCGCCTAATAAAGTAGGTTTAAAAACAAGATATTGGGGGCAAATTTGATCAAGCATTTGAATTTGTAATGCCTTTGAAAAAACCCCTATTAACTCTTCATCTAATGCAATTGGAATTGGTGTTTTTTTACATAAAAAAGCCATATTTTCCCACTGTTTAGTTGCAATTGGCTGTTCAATAGAATGTAATCGAAAAGCACTTAATTTCTGAAGCTTTGAAAGTGCTTCACTGAATAAAAAAGCACCGTTAGCATCAACTCTAATTGAAATAGTTTTTGCATCATATCTTTTACGCAACTGAGCGATCAACCTTAACTCTTCATCAAAATCAAGGGCACCAATTTTAATTTTAATGCAATTAAATCCTTTAGATAAAAGAGCATCAATTTGTTGTTTCATAAAATCATAAGAACCCATCCAAACCAAACCGTTAATTGGAATTGATTTAGATCCTTTTGTAAAAAAAGAAGGAAAGAGCTCATAAGAATGTATTCCTTTTAAAGACAAAAGAGCCATTTCATAGCCCATTTTAATAGCTGGCCATGAGGTTAAATCTAAAAGAGTTTCTCCTCTTGTTATTTGATTACAGAGCATAGCCAAGGTCTTTTCGAAATCAGGATGATCATCATAGCTCAATCCTTTTAAAATACTACACTCACCTATCCCTGATTTTCGATCCTTAGAAAGGATCAAAAACCAGCTATCTTTTTTCAATAAAACACCACGCGAAGTTCCGCTGGGATTCTTGAATATTAAGGTATGTTTTTTAAAATGCGCTTTCATCATCCGAGGTAAAAACTAAGGAAAACAAGGAGTGATAAAAAAAAAATAGAGAGTGATAGTTTTTTAAGTTCAGGATCAAAAAATTTTGGCTTAGAATTTTTAAGAACGGATATAAAATGAACTATAAGTGGAATAATTGCTAAATAAGGAATCCAAAAAAATCTAATAGATACTGAAGAAAAAACATACACAAGAATTGAAACAGAAACAATCAATAAAAGTAAATGATACTTTTTTGCAATTGCTGCTCCCATAATAACGACTAAGGTTCTCTTTCCCACAAATGCATCATTATCAATATCACGCATATTATTAAGATTTAAAACCCCAACTGATAAAAACCCAACCACAAGGGATAAAAGGATAGCTGGATAAGAGAAAGTTTTAAGTTGAATAAAATAAGCGCCCAATACACTGACTCCTCCAAAAAAAAGGAAAACAAATAAATCACCAAAACCATAATATCCATAGGCTTTATTTCCAACAGTATAGAAAATTGCAGCCCAAACGCTTGCAAAACTTAAACCAATAAATATTAAAATATAATACCAAGAGTTGGAGCCAAATGCTAGGAATATTAATACAAAAGCTAGTAATAGTGATATTAGTGAAATAATTACAATCCCCTTTTTGAGGATTTCTCTACTTAAAAGACCTTGTTGTAAGACCCTTTTAGGGCCTAACCTATTGTCATTATCGGTGCCTTTAACACCGTCGCCATAGTCATTGGCAAAATTAGAAATAATTTGAAAAGAAATAGCTGTAAATAACATTAAAACAAATAAAATTCCTGAAAATTCAGGGTCCTGAAAGCACAAAGAATTCCCAATCAAAATACCTGAAACTGAAAGTGGAAGGGTTCGTAAACGGACTGCTTTAAGCCAAACTTTAATTTGTTTCATAAATCGAAAGACTATGGAAATTTAGGAAATTGTTTAAAATTAGGAGCCCGTTTCTCTAAAAATGCTTTTTTTCCTTCTTGTGCCTCTTCCATCAAATAATACATTAATGTTGCATCACCAGCCAATTGCATTAATCCGTGTTGACCATCTAATTCAGCGTTTAAAGAACGTTTAATCATTCTTAGTGCAAGCGGACTGCGTTGTTGCATCATTCTACACCACTCCATTACGGTATTTTCTAATTCTTCTAGTGGAACAACCTTGTTTACCATGCCCATTTCCATTGATTCTTGCGCAGAATATTGTTGACATAAAAACCAAATTTCACGTGCCTTTTTTTGTCCTACGTGGCGCGCTAAATAAGAAGATCCAAAACCGCCATCAAAACTTCCGACTTTTGGTCCTGTTTGTCCAAAAATTGCATTTTCACTCGCTATAGTTAAGTCACACACCACATGTAAAACATGACCTCCTCCAATTGCATAACCGTTTACCATAGCGATTACTGGCTTTGGGAGTTCTCTAATTCGTTTATGTAAATCAAGTATATTTAAACGGGGCACACCGTCCTCTCCAACATAGCCTCCTAATCCTTTGACATTTTGGTCACCTCCACTACAAAAAGCTTTATCTCCTACTCCAGTAAAAACAACAATATCTATGTCATTATTTTCTCTACAGACTTCCATAGCCTCAAGCATTTGATTGTTAGTTTCTGGACGAAATGCATTGTATACATCAGGCCTATTTATTGTGATTTTAGCAACACCTTCACAGAATTCAAAAAGAATATCGCTATAAGTTGCTAATGATTTCCAAGTTCTCATTTATTTATTTTTTTTTTAAAATTATAGTATTTGTAGCCATTGCTTCAAAATAATCAAGTAAAACCTTATCATTAAGTGTTCGTGGAGTATTAATTTCCAATAGTTGTGGTGTTTTATTTACTTTATAAAACTTAGCTAATCTTCTTTTTAATTTCCATTTTGAAGCGGCTTTTTGATAAGAAAAACCAAATATTTTTGCTAAATATTTAGCATCACGTGAATGAATAGTTTCAAAATATTTATCGTGTTTGGGGCTGTCTTTTTCCCCTGGTAAGATTCTGAAAATTCCTCCACCATTATTGTTGATTAATATGATTTTAAAATTAGAGGGAATGTTATCATTCCATAATCCATTAATATCATATAAAAAACTTAAATCTCCTGTAATTAAAATGGTAGGAGCTTTAGAAATTAAAGCGGCTCCAATTGCTGTTGAAGTGCTTCCATCAATTCCACTTGTTCCTCGATTACAAAAAAAAGAAGTCCGGTTAGGCCAGTCCATTAACTGTGCATAACGAATGGAAGAACTATTTGCAATTTGAAGATGTATTCCTTCGGGAAGTGTTTTTGATATATAGTCAAAAGCATTCAAATCTGAAAAAGCAAGGGTGTCTAAATATATGTCTCCTTTGAGCTTGAAATTTTCAAATATATTTAATATAGATTCTTGATAGTCTGTATGATTTGGAATCGAAACATCTTTATATAAATGTTCCAAAAATATAGCCGGAGGGACTTCTAAATGTTGATCTAATCTATAATATGTGTTATATGCTTTCTTTTGATCAACATGCCAATGATGTTTTGGGGGATTGTTTCGTAAAAAGGATTTGATTTTCTTTGAAACTACCATTCCTCCAAAAGTTAGAACGACTTCAGGCTGAAGTGTTTTATTCATTAGGGTTTCGCTTAACTCTAAGGGGGCCATGAGTTTATCAATAGAATTGATAGATCTTGGATGAGTTATATTTGAAGTTGTTTCTGTAAAAACGACCACTGTAGGATCTTTACAAAGTAAATCTATCTGGTTTTTAGAAATAGTGTTTGGAGACATAACCCCAATAATAACCCACTTTTTAGATGTATTATGCCACTGATCTTTAATTGATTTGAGCTGCTCATTAAATTCATCAAAAACATGTACTTCATTCGTGTATTTAGACAAAGGAATTGCTTTTGAAGTCATTTCATAAAGAGGTTCTTCTAAAGGAATATTCAGATGAACAGGCCCTTTTTGATGAATTGCTATTTTTAGCACTCTTGAAATTTCTTTATTATTATAAAGTTGATTTTTTTTCTGTATCGCATTAATCTCTTTAAGGCTTGCTGAAAAGGGAACCAACTCTTGCAAGGGGTTTTGAAGTAAGGTATCTGTCGCATGACTTACATCAGGTTTTAAATTTGCAGCAGTTTCCAAATGTAAATCAAAAACTCCTGATTGCCTTATGGTTTGTCCATCTCCTATATCAATTCTATGAGGCATTCTATCTGCAGACAAAACAATCAATGGAATATCACTATAAAATGCTTCTGCTATTGCGGGATAAAAATTTAATAATGCAGAGCCTGAAGTACAAACTAAAGCAACAGGATGTTTTAACTGTTGTGCCATTCCAAGAGCAAAAAATCCTGCAGCACGTTCATCTACTATGCTATAAGTTTTAAAAAAGGGATCAGAAACAAAACCGCTGGTTAATGGAGCATTTCGTGAACCTGCACAAATAACTATCCTCTCAATTTTATTTTGGGCACAGAGGCGAACCAAGGTTTGGGCAAGGGGAATAGAAGAATATTTATTCATTCGTTAAGGCATGCTTCATTCCCAGCAAAAGTACAAAACCGTTAGCACACCAAGAAAAAGAAAATGGGTTTATAAAATTCTAAAAAGGGTTGTTGCTTTACGCTGAGTCTCTATCCATTCATTCTCCGGAATACTCCCTTTTGTAATTCCAGCTCCCACAAATAAAGTAAGTTCTCCTTCTTTCCATTTTCCACATCTGAGATTGACGAAAAGATGTTTTTTCTCTTTTGTAATAATCCCTAAAAATCCAGTATAAAATGAACGATTATAGCCTTCTTGTGATTTAATAAATTCTATGGCTTTCTTTTTAGGCACCCCGCCTACAGCTGGTGTTGGGTGTAAAGCATTTATTAATAGTTGGAGTGGCACTTTTAATCCTGGCATTTTAAAGTGGGTACACAAATGCAACAAATTTCCTGTCCTTAAATTCAAAGGACCTTTGATAAGAATTTGATCAGAAGGAAATATGGTTTCCAAATCATTTGTTATTTCTTTGGTTACCAGTGCTTGTTCTTCATATTCTTTAGCGGACCATTTAGAAGGTTTATGTTGATTATATAGTTGTGTTCCAGCCAAAGACACTGTCTTGGTAGCTTTTACTGTTGAATTAATCAATTGTTCCGGGGAAGCTCCTAACCAAGTACCTACTTTAGGATGATGCCATAAATACACTAAAGTCTCAGGATATAAGTTTTCTAATGCTAAAAATAAATTTACTGGCTTTTTTTTTGAAGGAAATGTTAAATGTCTAGAAACAACTACCTTATTAAAAACTCCAGAGTAAATCTGCTCTTTTGCACGTTTAATTAATTTAATGAAATCTGCTCTTTTTGAAGCCTCTTCTTTAAAATTAAATTCTTGCTTTTTATCTAAAGGAATATTATTTTTTAGAAATGTTTCATTTAAATCATCGGGAATATAATATGTTTCTTCAGTTTGTAAAAAAGGACTCATAACAAATCCTGAGACCAACATGTCATTAGTTGAATAAAGAGTATTTTCGTTTTGATAATAGATAATAACCTCTTCTGAATTAGGAACCCTAAAAGAAACAAAAGGATGTTGCCTGTCCCATAATTCTATAAGTTTGTCTTGCAATGAATTCATATTGACTTTTTCTTATAATTAATTAGGTAATTACAATTAGCAAAAGACTCATATTTTAAATACCCATGGATCATTACAATTATTTTGTTCTGGTAAGATTTATTTTTTAGGTAATGTGAGCGTTGTTAACTTACAACTAGAAATTAGCTCACCTGCTTGATTAGTTACTTTTATCTCCCAGATCTGAGTGGTAAATCCGTTATGGATGGACTGTGCTTTTGCATAAACAAAACCATCTTTTATGCTTTTAAGATGATTCCCTGACATTTCAATCCCTCTAACTATTGTGTTTTTGGACTTATTAAACATTTGTGCAGCTGCGCTTCCAACAGTTTCGGCCAAAGCAAACGTTGCACCTCCGTGCAAAATCCCATCAGGTTGATGGATTCTGGGAGTTACAGGCATTTTTGCGATTAAATAATCTTCACCAAAGTCAACAAAATCGATTGATAATGTTTGCATCAATGTTTGCGAATTGGATGCATTCATAAGTTTTAGAATCTCTTCTTTTTTCATAGGTTGTAAATTTAACTAAAATCTAAAAGGGCTCGTAACTACTTGAGATAAACTTCTAAGAAAACTATACCTTTGATCGACTTATTAATAAATTTTAAATGTCAAACAAAAAAAAAATAAAAGAAAAATTAAAGCTTCATCCACGAAATAAAAATCGAGGTCGCTATGATCTAAACGCACTGGTGAAAAAAAATCCCCAATTAAAGGCTTTTGTGAAACCAAATAAACATGGCAATGACTCCATTGATTTTGCAAACCCTAAGGCTGTAAAAGAATTAAACAAAGCAATACTTCATTATTATTATGGAATTGTTTATTGGGATTTTCCTGACACTAATCTATGCCCACCCATTCCAGGAAGAGCAGACTATATTCATTACTTGGCAGATTTAATAAGCGAACATAATTTTGGTCGTACTCCAGAGGGCTCAAAAATTAAATGTTTAGATATTGGAACTGGGGCTAGTTGTATCTATCCAATTTTAGGAGTTACAGAATACGACTGGAGATTCATTTCTACTGACATTGATTTAAAATCAATTGACAGTGCTAAAAAAATAATCAGTTCAAATCCTTCTCTTAAATCTAACATTGAGTGCAGGGTTCAAAAAAATATTACTTCCATTTTTAATGGAATTCTTGACACTTCAGAGTTTATTGATATTACACTTTGCAATCCACCTTTCCACGAATCTCTTGAATCGGCAGTAAAAGAAAATCAACGTAAAGTTAAAAACCTAAGCGGAAAAATTAATAACGAAACCCTACTTAACTTTTCAGGAAACTCAAATGAATTAGTTTATGAGGGAGGAGAATTAAATTTTATTTCCAACATTATTCATGAAAGTGAAATTTTTGCAGAAAATTGTTTTTGGTTTACAACACTTGTCGCAAAACAATCTAATTTAAAGGGTATTTATAAACTATTAAATAATGAAAAAGTTACTGAGATAAAAACTATAAAAATGGGCACAGGTAATAAAGTGTCACGAATTGTTATTTGGACCTTTCTCTCTAAAGAACAACAAAATGAGTGGAGAGATAAACGTTGGAAATAATCTGCCTTTTATATAAAAAAAAAGCACCTTAATAAGGTGCTTTTTAGTTTTATGAGTAAAGTAACATTACTTTACTTCTTCAAAATCTACATCTTGAACATCATCACCTCCTGTTGCATCGGGTCCTGGAGCATCACCTTTTGGCTGTGCTTCATCTCCTCCAGCTTCAGCTTGTGCTTTATACATCTCTTCAGAAGCATTTTTCCATGCTTCATTTACAGTTTCTAAAGCCTTATCAATTCCCGCAAGATCTTTAGAGGCATGTGCCTTTTTCAATTCTTCTAAAGCAGCTTCAACAGGTGCTTTTTTATCATCTGAAAGCTTGTCTCCAAACTCTTTTAATTGTTTTTCAGTTTGAAAAACCATTTGATCCGCACTGTTAAGCTTATCAACTTCTTCTTTTACTTTTTTGTCTGCATCAGCATTTGCTTCTGCTTCTTTTTTCATTTTATCGATTTCCTCTTCTGTCAATCCAGAAGATGCCTCAATACGAATGTCTTGAGATTTTCCAGTAGCTTTATCTTGCGCACTTACTTTAATAATTCCATTGGCATCGATATCGAAAGTTACTTCAATTTGTGGTGTTCCTCTTTGGGCTGGTGGAAGTCCATCTAAATGGAAACGTCCAATTGTATTATTGTCAGTTGCCATTGAACGTTCTCCTTGTAGGACATGAATTTCTACTGAAGGTTGGTTGTCTGCAGCTGTTGAAAAAACTTGAGATTTTTTAGTAGGAATAGTGGTGTTTGACTCAATTAGTTTCGTCATAACTCCCCCCATTGTTTCGATTCCTAAAGAAAGTGGAGTGACATCTAATAAAAGAACATCTTTTACATCTCCTGATAATACTCCTCCCTGAATGGCAGCACCTACAGCAACTACCTCATCAGGATTTACTCCTTTTGAAGGCTTCTTTCCGAAAAATTTCTCCACTTGCTCCTGAATTACGGGCATACGAGTTGAACCACCTACTAAAATTATTTCATCAATTTCGGAAGTAGAAAGTCCAGCATCATCTAATGCCTTTTTAACAGGGGTCATAGAACGCTTCACTAAACTATCTGCTAACTTCTCAAAGCTAGAGCGGGTAAGAGTTGTTACCAAGTGTTTTGGTCCAGAATCTGTTGCAGTAACGTAAGGCAAATTAATCTCTGTCTGTGCAGAAGATGATAATTCAATTTTAGCCTTTTCAGCAGCTTCTTTTAAACGCTGAAGTGCCATTGGATCTTTTCGCAAATCTATCGACTCATCTTTTAAAAATGTTTCTGCTAAAAAATCGATAATAACTTGATCAAAATCATCCCCTCCTAAGTGAGTATCACCATTAGTTGATAACACTTCAAAAACTCCATCTCCTAATTCAAGAATAGAAATATCAAAAGTACCTCCACCAAGGTCATAAACTGCTATTTTCTTATCAGAACCACCTTTGTCCATACCATATGCAAGAGCAGCAGCAGTAGGCTCGTTTATGATTCTCTGTACTTTTAAACCTGCAATTTCACCTGCTTCTTTAGTGGCCTGACGTTGGGCGTCATTAAAATAAGCTGGAACAGTAATAACTGCTTCGGTTACATCGTGACCTAAATAATCTTCAGCTGTTTTCTTCATTTTCTGAAGAGTCATTGCAGATAATTCTTGAGGTGTATATAAACGCCCATCAATATCAATCCGTGGAGTATCATTATCACCCTTTACTACTTTATATGCTAAATTCTTAAGTTCATTACTTGACTCAGAATATTTATTCCCCATAAAACGCTTAACAGAAGCAATTGTTTTTGTGGGATTAGTAACCGCTTGCCTTTTTGCAGGATCGCCGACTTTGATTTCACCTCCTTCAACAAAAGCAATTACAGAAGGAGTTGTTCTTTTACCTTCTGCATTGGGAATAACAACAGGTTCATTCCCTTCCATTACAGAAACACACGAATTAGTGGTTCCTAAATCAATTCCAATAATTTTACTCATGATAATGTATTAATATTTGATTTAGACTATTTCAAGCATTATGCCACAATACGTAAACTGACAGCTTGACAGTTTAGAGTCAATCATTACTCAGATATTATTGTTTAGATATAGTTTTAAAAAGAAATACTATTTTTGATGAAAATGCAAACATGTCTTCAGTTAAGAAAAGTTATACTCGTATTACCACCAAAAGTCTTTTTGAAATGAAAGCGAATGGAGAAAAAATAGCCATGCTAACAGCTTATGACTATACCCTGGCAGGCATAGTAGATCAAGCAGGAATTGACATTATATTAGTAGGAGACTCCGCATCTAATGTTATGGCGGGCCATGAAACTACATTGCCAATTACATTAGACCAAATGATTTATCATGCAAGCAGCGTGATTAGAGCAGTTGACCGTGCTTTAGTTGTCGTAGACCTACCGTTTGGAACCTATCAAGCTGATTCTAAAGAGGCTTTGCGGTCTGCTATTAGAATTATGAAAGAATCTGGAGCACATGCTGTAAAACTTGAAGGTGGGCATGAAGTAAAGGAGTCAATAGAACGAATTCTGCAGGCAGGAATTCCAGTCATGGGACATTTAGGTTTAACCCCTCAATCTATATATAAATTTGGTACTTATACCGTAAGAGCTAAAGAAAAAGAAGAAGCCAATCAACTCAGATCAGACGCTAAAATGCTTGAAGAATTAGGTTGTTTTGGAATTGTCTTAGAAAAAATACCTGCAACTCTAGCTGAAAAAGTTGCTTCTGAAGTCACAATTCCTGTAATTGGTATTGGTGCAGGAAATCTTGTGGACGGACAAGTATTAGTGTTACATGATATGCTTGGAATGAGTAAAGAGTTTAGCCCTCGTTTTCTTAGACGCTATTTAGATCTTAATACAAGTATTAGTGGTGCAGTACAATCATATGCTACTGATGTAAAAAAAGGGATATTTCCAAATAATAAAGAACAATACTAAAACCTTATGAATATTAAGGATCGAATCCTATTTGAGGATAATCATATTCTTGTCGTTAACAAAAAAGCAGGAGAATTAGTACAGGGAGATAAAACAGGAGATCCAACACTAGCCGATCATTTAAAGGCTTATATAAAAGAAAAATACAACAAGCCGGGGGCCGTTTACCTTGGTATTGTTCATAGGATAGACAGACCTACCAGTGGTGTGGTGATTTTTACAAAAACATCAAAAGCCTTATCGCGTTTGAATGAACAATTTAAGAAAAGGATTCCTGAAAAGACTTATTGGGCCGTTGTTGCAAAAACTTTTTCTGAAAAAGAGGGAAAACTTAACCATTGGATGACGCGAAATGAGAAACAAAATAAATCCAAAGCACATAAAAACGAAGTTCCTAATAGCAAAGTAGCTTCCTTACTTTTTAAACGAGTATTAGAATTAGATCATTACTGTTTATTAGAAATAACCCTTGAAACAGGACGTCATCATCAAATTAGAGCTCAACTAAGTGCAATAGAGTTTCCTATTCAAGGAGACTTAAAATACGGAGCACCAAGGAGTAATAAAGATGGTAGCGTAAGTCTTCATGCGAGAAAATTAAAAATCCAACATCCTATTACAAAAGAAATTCTATCCTTTAAAGCTAACCCTATGAAAACGGGGATATGGAAGGCCGTTCCTTGCGATTAAACTGAATTGCTTTTTGTTTAATAATAGTGGATATAGGAATGTTTTTTATTTTACTCTCCAACCAAGAAAGAATATCTAAATACAAAAACGAGCGTTTTTCATATGGATCATTTTCATATTGCTTAAGTTCTTCATAAAGAGATTCAAAAGCTGCTTTAAGGTCATTGGGGAAAATATCTCCTAATGACCTCACGAAACGGATCATGGCTTTTTGAACTTCATGCAGGTCATTCATTTTAATTAAAAACTTATAAGTTTCTCGAAGATGAGTCTCTAAATGATAATCAAAACCTGCTTCATAGTGAGCGAAAATATTTAGTACCCGGGAGAAACAAAGCAAATCTTCTCGCATTTTTAATCGTTTATTACTTATGATTTTATCCAAATAAATAATACAATTTTCATAATCTTCAGCCCCAAAGTAGATACATGAAATTTTATAATAAAACATTACAATATGGTGGGGATCTATTTGATTTTCATAGGCAACAATACCCTTCAATATTTCTGGCACAATTGACAAACCATCTTCAAAATTACCCTCTAAAAAATAAAGATTAATCTTATTACTATAATGAAATTGAAAATTTAATGCCTTTAAATTATCGTTTACTGGAAAGTCCTCATGAGATGTTCTATATATCATTTGCTGTAAAACAGCATAAAATTTTGAGGGATACTTAATTAAGGTTAAGCTTTCCATTAAATAATTATTTCCTTTCAAATAGAATACTGGATGAATCGCAATCATAGAGGGTGAATCTTCAAACATTTTAATCCACTTTGACGCATAACGATAGGATGATAAAAAGTCATGGGTAAGAAAACTGTACCAAACATGAGCCTTATAATACCATAGTTTTTCTCTAAAGCCTAAGGTTTCAAAATCTAACTTTGGTAAATTCTCATAAAAAAATTGGGTTATTTCTCTAAACTCTTGATCACTTTTTGCATACCCTGCTTTAATCAACCGTTCATATAGCTGTAGAGATAAATTAGAAAGTTGAGTAGCTATATTATTCTGCTTTCTTAAAAGGTTAGATTCAAAAATAAGAGTTTCAGTTCTATTGCTTAGACTTCTTGTAATATATTGAGATTCAATTACTTTTTCTAGCTCCACAATATCATAAGCGCTAAATTTTTCTTCATATTTTATAGCTAATAGTTTAGCCTTTTCTAAAACCTTTAAACTTTGTTTATACAAACCTTTTTGATATAAAATAGTTGCAAAATCTAACTGTTCTCGAATTTGAATTCGAATATTTTTATTTACAGGATTCATTCGTAAACTCACCAAAATCTGTTTATACAAGTGTGCTTTTAAGTTTGATAATTGCTGTTTTGTTACAATCCCTTTCCTCAATATAACCTTCTCATCGTAACGACTCATCCGATCTAATTGTTGGAAAAGATTTAAAAATTTCGAATCTTGGTTAGAACCCATCCGACCAACATACAATCTAAATTGTCTTTTTTCTGACTTGGTAAGTGATTTTACAAGTACAAATAAATTATCTTTTTGCTCATTTGTCATTGTAATATATTTTGACTTAAGTAGTTACTAATTAGGTTCTTATACCCTATTTTGATATACAGGATATTGTAATACAAAAATAGTGATTTTATCTTACTAAATACGTAAAATGTATTTTAGAGGATTAATAAGAAAAACATTCAATTTCCAAATGGAATATGTAGAAATTTTTGATACAACTTTGCGAGATGGGGAACAAGTTCCTGGTTGTAAATTAGATTCTAAAACAAAGTTAGTCATTGCAGAGCAATTAGATCTTCTTGGAGTTGATGTTCTGGAAGCTGGGTTTCCTATTTCTAGTCCTGGTGATTTTAAAGCAGTAGAAGATATTTCCAGATTAGTTAAAAATGCACGTGTTTGTGGTTTGACCCGTGCTGTAAAAAAAGATATTGATGTTGCTGCTGAAGCCTTAAAACCTGCTAAATACTCGCGTATCCATACTGGAATAGGCACTTCCGAAAGTCACATGCGTTATAAATTCAACGCCACTCCCGAACAAATTATAGAACGTGCCATTGCAGCTGTAAGTCATGCCAAAAGTTATGTTGAAGATGTAGAGTTTTATGCAGAAGATGCTGGACGCACGGATAATGAATTTTTAGCAATAGTTTGCGAAGCAGTCATCAAAGCGGGGGCAACTGTTCTAAATATTCCAGACACCACAGGCTATTGCTTACCAGAAGAATACGGTACTAAAATGAAATATTTAAAAGAAAATGTAAAAAATATCCATAAAGTGCGTCTTTCTTGTCATTGCCATAACGATCTAGGCTTAGCCACTGCAAATTCGATTGCAGGAGTGCAATATGGTGCCAGGCAAATTGAGTGTACTATTAATGGTATTGGTGAGCGTGCTGGAAATACTTCTTTGGAAGAAGTGGTAATGATCTTAAGACAACACCCAAGCCTTAATCTAGACACACGTATAAAATCTCAAATGCTAAATAGCTTAAGTCACCTCGTATCAGACAGTATGGCAATGCCCGTGCAACCAAACAAGGCAATTGTCGGTGCTAATGCTTTTGCACACTCTTCTGGAATTCACCAAGATGGAGTAATTAAAAAACGCGAAACATACGAAATTATAGATCCTAAAGATGTGGGTGTTACCGAGTCATCCATTATCCTTACTGCCCGAAGCGGAAGAGCAGCGTTGGCCTACCGCGCAAAAAATATTGGCTATGAATTAGATAAACTACAATTAGATAAAGTTTACACTCAGTTTTTAATTCAAGCTGACAAAAAGAAAGAAATTAACAATGATGATTTACCAAAAATCATTGAAGCCAGTAATATTTAATTTGAATTTGCACTTAAATGAAACAAACCCTATTTGATAAAGTTTGGGATTCCCATGTTGTTCAAAGTATCAAAAACGGACCCGATGTACTTTTTATAGACCGACACATGATCCATGAGGTAACAAGTCCGGTGGCCTTTTTAGGATTAAAAAACAGAAAAGTCCCTGTATTATATCCAGAGCGAACATTCGCTACTGCAGATCATAATACACCTACTGTAAACCAACACCTCCCTGTAGCTGATCCTTTGTCGCGAAATCAATTAAAAGCTTTAGAAGAAAATGCCAAAGCACACGGTATTTCATACTGGGGGTTAGGACATAAAAAAAATGGTATTGTTCACGTTGTTGGTCCTGAGTATGGAATTACCCAACCAGGAGCAACTATAGTGTGTGGAGACTCGCATACTTCAACTCATGGAGCCTTTGGTGCAATCGCCTTTGGAATTGGAACTTCAGAAGTAGAAATGGTTTTGGCAACACAGTGCATCATGCAGCCAAAGCCTAAGAAAATGCGAATTTCAATTGATGGTTCACTTAATCATGGAGTGACTCCTAAGGATGTTGCACTCTTTATTATTTCAAAACTTACTACTTCAGGAGCAACAGGCTATTTTGTAGAATATGCTGGAGAAGTTTTTGAGCAACTTAGTATGGAAGGTCGAATGACCGTCTGTAATTTAAGTATTGAAATGGGAGCTCGTGGGGGAATGATAGCTCCTGATAAAAAAACATTTGATTACATAAAAGGAAGAGAATTTACTCCTCAAGATACTAATTGGGACAAAGCAATGGCATATTGGGAAACCTTGTATACAGATGAAGGAGCTACTTTTGACAAAGAGCTTACGTTCAATGGTACAGAAATTGATCCGATGATCACTTTTGGTACTAACCCAGGAATGGGAATGAGTATAACTAAAGCTATTCCTACTGCAGCTAGCGTTCAAGGTGGTGCTGCAACCTATAAAAAATCTTTAGATTATATGGGCTTTGCAGAGGGAGAAAGTATGATTGGAAAGCCCATTGACTTTGTCTTCATAGGAAGTTGTACTAATGGTAGAATCGAAGATTTTAGAGCTTTTGCAAGTATCGTCAAAGGAAATAAACGTGCTAAAAATATTACTGCCTGGTTAGTGCCCGGATCACATAAAGTTCTAGCTTCCATCAAAGAAGAAGGTTTGCTCGATATTTTTGAAGCAGCTGAATTTGAACTTCGAGAACCTGGATGTTCGGCTTGTTTAGCCATGAATGACGATAAAATTCCTGCTGGAAAATATGCAGTAAGTACCTCTAATAGAAATTTTGAAGGACGCCAAGGACCAGGTTCAAGAACCTTGCTTGCTAGCCCTTTAGTTGCAGCAGCAGCAGCGATCACAGGAAAAATTACAGACCCAAGAACTTTAATATAACAAACATGGCATACGATTCTTTTAGTATTTTAACAAGTACAGCGGTACCTCTACCAATTGAAAATGTAGATACTGACCAAATAATTCCTGCTCGTTTTTTAAAAGCTACGGAGCGTGTTGGATTTGGAGATAATTTATTTCGTGATTGGCGTTATAATCAAGATGATTCTCCCAAGACTGATTTTGTTTTAAACAACACTACCTATCAAGGAAAAATCCTTGTGGGTGGGCATAATTTCGGATCAGGATCGTCTCGTGAGCATGCCGCATGGGCAGTTTATGATTATGGTTTTCGCTGTGTTATTTCTAGTTTTTTTGCTGATATATTCAGAAATAACTGTTTGAATATCGGAGTACTTCCCGTTCAGGTTTCTTCCGAATTTTTAGACCAAATTTTTGAAGCCATTCAAAACCAATCTTCAACGGAATTCACTGTTGATTTGCATAAACAAAATATCACTATCTCTTCTTCTGGAAAATCGGAGTCTTTTGACATAAATGACTATAAAAAAGATAATATGCTAAATGGCTATGACGACATTGATTACCTGAGTAATATCAAATCAGATATCGAGGGATTTGCATTAAACACTCCACTGTAGAAAAGATAAAGTTTATATGAAAAAAAGAACGCTTGAAATCATGGACACGACACTTCGCGACGGTGAACAAACTTCGGGTGTATCCTTTTCAGCGTCTGAAAAATTAACTTTAGCAAAACTACTCCTAAAAAAATTAAAAGTAGATCGTATAGAAGTTGCCTCAGCCAGAGTATCGGATGGAGAATTCAAAGCAGTTAAAGAAATTACTTCTTGGGCAAAGGACAATAAATTTATTGAAAAAATAGAAGTACTCACTTTTGTGGATGGAGGAACTTCAATAAAATGGATGCAAGATGCAGGTGCACTTGTTCAAAATCTTTTAACAAAAGGTTCTTTAAACCATTTAAAATATCAACTTAAGCAAAAACCTGCTGAACATTTCAACAACATCGAACAAACCATCAAACAAGCAAGGAAGAATGGATTTAAAACCAATATATACCTAGAAGATTGGAGCAATGGTATGCGCCACTCTGAATCTTATGTTTTTGATTATTTGGATTTTATTTCGGGGCAACCTATAGAGCGGATATTACTTCCAGATACATTAGGGGTGTTGACTCCCGATCTCACAAAAAAATATCTTACTTCAATTATTGATCGTTATCCAAAGCTTCATTTTGATTTTCATGGGCACAATGACTATGACTTAAGTGTAGCTAATACAATGGAAGCTGTTAAGGCAGGTATTAACGGTTTGCACCTAACTGTTAATGGTATGGGAGAACGAGCTGGAAATGCGCCTTTAGCGAGTGTAGTTGCTGTTATAAATGATTTCTTACCCGAAATAAACATCAACATTAATGAAGATTCTCTTTTTAAGGTGAGTCAGTTAGTGGCTACCCTTACTGGTTTCCGTATTCCAGCCAACAAACCCATAGTAGGTGAAAATGTATTTACACAGACGGCGGGAATCCATGCTGATGGAGATTCAAAAAAGAATTTATACTTTAATGATCTTCTCCCCGAGCGTTTTGGACGTAAACGAAAATACGCGCTTGGAAAAACTTCTGGAAAAGCAAATATCGAAAAGAATTTACAAGAATTAGGTTTGACTCTAAATGAGGATGAGCTTAAAAAAGTAACTCAGCGTATCATCGAACTAGGCGATAAGAAAGAACGCATGACAGCAGAGGATTTACCCTTTATCATTTCAGATGTTTTAGGGAATAATACAGACAGTCGTGTTAAAATCAATTCATATGTTCTCACCCACTCAAAAGGACTAAGGCCTACTACAAGTATTTCAGTAGAGATTGATGGTGAAAAATATGAAGAAAACTCTCCTGGTGATGGACAATACGATGCATTCTGGAATGCGCTACGAAAAATATATAAGCGTCAAAAAATTAATTTACCTTATTTAACTGATTATGCCGTTCGTATTCCCCCAGGAAGTAATTCTGATGCACTTTGCGAAACTACCATTACTTGGAAAAGTAATTTAAAAGAATTTACAACTCGAGGTTTGGACTCTGATCAAACGGTTGCTGCTATAAAAGCCACAGAAAAAATGTTGAATATTATTCAAAACTAAAACTTATATGCATTTAAAAATTGCCCTTTTAGCCGGAGACGGTATTGGACCAGAAGTGATTGATCAAGCCGTAAAAGTATCTGACGCAATTGCCAGAAAATTTAATCATAGTATTGAGTGGACTCCTGCTCTCACAGGGGCAGCAGCTATTGATGCAGTAGGTGATCCATATCCAGACCAGACACATCAAGTCTGCTTGGATGCAGATGCAATTTTATTTGGTGCCATTGGACACCCTCGTTTTGATAATGACCCGTCCGCTAAAGTTCGCCCTGAACAAGGTCTATTGAAAATGCGTCAAAAATTAGGTCTATTTGCCAATGTAAGACCAACATTCACTTTTCCTTCTCTTTTAGATAAATCACCTCTAAAAAGAGAGCGTATTGAAGGAACGGATTTAGTTTTCTTACGTGAATTAACCGGAGGAATTTATTTTGGAGAGCGTGGCCGTAAAGATGATGGTAATACCGCTTTTGATACATGTACATATACCCGTAAAGAAATTCAGCGTTTGGCAGTCAAAGGATTTGAATTGGCAATGACCCGTTCTAAAAAATTATGCTGTGTAGACAAAGCTAATGTCCTAGAAAGCTCCCGCCTATGGAGAGAAACAGTACAAGCAATGGAAAAAGATTATCCTGAAGTGGAAGTTTCTTATGAATTTGTAGATGCTGTAGCTATGCGTTTAGTTCAATGGCCTAATAGCTATGATGTATTAATTACAGAAAATCTTTTTGGGGATATCCTTACCGATGAAGCTTCTGTAATATCAGGTTCTATGGGTCTAATGCCCTCAGCTTCTGTAGGAACTGAAAATGCTTTGTACGAACCTATTCACGGATCGTTCCCCCAAGCTACTGGCCTTGGAATAGCCAATCCTCTAGCAACAGTACTTTCAGCAGCTATGCTTTTTGAAATGAGTTTTGGATTAATTAAAGAAGGAAGTGAAATACGTCGTGTTGTTAACCTTTCACTTGCTGAAGAAATTGTAACTGAAGACTTAAAAGGAAAAGGCGAAAAAGGAAACTCAACTACTGAAGTGGGCGATTATTTAGTGCAACAAATTATAGGGTAGTATAATTTATACAATAATAACTATGCTTTAAATGAAAACTAGATGTGAAAACTGTAATAAATCTTTACAACCCAATAGTCTAATGGCTTTCATATGTAAATATGAATGTACGTTTTGTATAGACTGTGTGAAAATATTTAAAAGAAAAATGTCCAAATTGTGGTGGGGATTTTAAGCAAAGAATACCTTTAATCTCTCAACCTTAAACAATTTAGTAATATCAAGCAAAAAACTAATATATAAAAAAATGAAAATCATAGTCGCTATACTAAGTGTCATATCACTTCAAACTTGTATTTCAAACTCTCCTGCATCTAATCATCCAGAGCCTGTTTGGAAACCACAAACTGAAATGCAGCAGGGATTAAAAAAAGCGTATTTTGCTTCTGGATGTTTTTGGTGTGTAGAAGCAGTTTATGAAAGTGTTAAAGGTGTTACTGAAGCCTATTCTGGATATTCTGGAGGATCTACAAAAAATCCAAATTATAACCAAATTGGTACTGGAAAAACTGGACACGCAGAAGCTGTTGAAGTGATTTATGATCCTACCATCGTGAATTTCGCTACCCTAGTTCAGGTTTTTTTTGGTTCGCATGACCCAACAACTGCAAACCGACAAGGTCCAGATTACGGAACTCAATATCGTTCTATCGCCTTTTATACTTCAGACCAAGAGAGAGAAATTATTTTATCATACATGGAGCTGCTAAATAAAGAAAAGGTATTCAACAAAGAACTTGTTACAGAAGTAAAACCTCTTGAGAAATTTTACTATGCAGAAGAATACCATCAGAATTACGAAAAAAATAATCCAAATAATCCTTACGTAAAAAATGTATCTGTCCCACGACTTAAGAAGTTTCAAAATACTTATCCTGAACTCTTAAAGGAAAATCATTGAAATTTTGAAGGAATATATTCTTGAAAATAAATACCTAAAAGTTGTCTTTTTAGATTATGGTGCTATTATTCATCAGCTATGGATTAAAGATGAAGATGAACACCAATTAACGTTATTAATGGATTAGAGACCCCAGAGGCTTATCTTGAAGATGATTGGTCACGAGGAGCTGTCATTGGTCGTTTTGCTGGGCGTCTTGAAAATCCAATACATATTGAAGGAATCCCTTTTGAAATAGAAAATAAGGAAGGTGTTTTACTGCATAGCGGAAAAAGCGGTTGGAATTCAAAGAAATGGGAAGTAACAAACGAAATTGAAAAACATATGCTTCATTTTAGCTATACCTGTCCATCTCAAAGTAGTGGATTTCCTGGAGAAGTAAAAGCAATTATAACCTATTCAATAAAAGGCAGGAATTTACATATCGAATATAATGCTACCACGACAGAATCTACCCATATAAATTTAACAAATCACACTTATTTTAATATAAATCCTTCAGGTAAAATTGATGCTCAATTACTATGTATTGAATCTAAGGAGATGTTATTGCTCAAAAATACACTTGTTCCAACGGGACATAAAAAAATGTTGAAAAACACACCTTTTGATTATCAAGTACCTAAACTCATTGGAGAAAAAAGTCTAGATGACTATTTTGTACTAAATACCTCAGCTGAAAAAGCAGCGAGTATTTATTCTCCACATAGTGGAATAGAAATGAAAATTTACACTAATCAACCAGGGGTCGTTGTCTTTACACCTTCTCATTTTGAAGCTATTTGCTTTGAAACTCAAAAGTTCTCAAACACCCCTAACATCGATTCCTTTCCCTCAACTTTAATAAAACCCGGAGAACTCTATAACCACAAAACATGTTTTGAATTTAATCTAAAAAACGATGGGTGAAAAAGTTCCACAGTTTGTGAAATAAATATCCAATTAAGCTTCCCATGAGCATTCCACAAAAAATATCTAATGGAAAGTGTACACCTATATAAATCCTACTATAAGCAATTAAAGCAGCGATAAATAAGAGTAAATAAGGGAAAAGTCTGGAATATGCTTTGAGTATCCCACTAAAAAAAACAGCTAATGCAAAAGAATTTGAAGCATGTCCTGAAAAAAAACTAAAACGACCTCCACAAGTTGGCTTTACTAGTCGAACTAATGATTTAATTTCTTCATCATAACAAGGTCTTAATCGTGCAAAAGAAAATTTAAATAAATTTGTGAGTTGATCTGTACATAAAATTAATAGTCCCGTAAATATCAGAAGGTAAAGTCCTTTTCTCCAGGAAGTTTTTATAGAGATGAAAATCCAAAGAAATAGATACACAATCACATTTGATTCTCGGTGGGTCATTAACATCCAAAAGTTGTCAAACTTATGGGAACCCAATCCATTTAGCCACAAAAAAAAAGCTTTATCTAATGAAATTAATGTTTCCATAGTTTATTCCAACGATTCCATTTCATTATCGTAAAATTCAAAAGCTGCTTCTATCAAAGATTGTGATTCTGATTTAAGTGAAGCTTCATCTTCCTTATCAAACTCTTCCATCCAATGCACTTCATCATTAGAAACATTTAGAATAAAACGAGGATATTCAGTATGAACAATAAAGAGATCATCTTCAAGTTTAGAATTATCGGCAATTAAAAATTTAGGTAGTTCCATTGGGATTATTTAAAATTAATTTTTGAGTCATATAATTGAAACGAATAAGTAGTAAAATTGCAGATGCGGTTAACCCTGATAATAATCCTATCCATATTCCAGTTGCACCCAAAGAAGTATGTAGGCCTAAATAAAAGGATATGGGCAAACCAAAGATACCATATGCAAAGAATGTGATAAATGCTGGAATATTCACATCTTGTAAACCACGTAATGCCCCAAAACAACTGCTTGAATTCCATCTGAAATTTGAAAAAATGCAGATACTATTAATAAGGTAGATGCCAATTTAACAACTTGCGTTACATCTGAAATTTGAAGTGGATTTGATCCATCAAGATAAATCCAAGGAAGGTAATTATTCGTCAATAAAAAGAAGAGACAGAAAAGCACATCAAAAACAAACATTAGTAAGAAAATTGAATAAGCTATTCTCTTTAGAGCTTCGTAATCATTTTTACCTTTTTGATTTCCCACTCTTATCATTGCAGTAACCCCCAATCCCATTGCAAACATAAACGTCATAGAAGATAAATTAAGAGCAATCTGATTTGCCGCTTGTGAGTTTTTTCCTAAAAAACCTGAAAGCCATATAGCAGCGGTAAAAAACACAACCTCAAAAAACATTTGCAGTGCTGAAGGAAATCCTAAGCGAATAATTTTTTTGAATAAATTCCAATTGGGTTTTTTAAAAACAATGTTTTGAGCAAAAGAAATAAAACGTTTGTTATAACGAACATATAGCCCCATAAACAATAACATAGCAATTCTTGAAATTAAAGTGCCTAAAGCAGCCCCCTCTACTCCCATTTTTGGAAAAATCCAAAAGCCAAATATTAAGAAGTAATTAAGCACTACGTTAATTGCATTTCCCATGAGCGTAGCATACATTGCTGGGCGAGTATGAGAAAGACCTTCTGAAAACTGCTTAAATGCCTGGAAAACAATTAAGGGAACCAGCGAAATTCCAACCCATTTCAAATAAGGAAAGGCTAAAACCACAACTTCTTCTGGTTGTCCCATCTGGAATAATAAAGGTTTACTGAGAAGAACGGCAATTGCTAAAAAAACTCCAATAAAAGAACAAAGTAATAAGCCATGGATAAATAAATTTCGTCCAGACTTTATATCATTAGCGCCATCCGTTTCAGCCACCAAAGGTGTTATCGCAGTTGAAAATCCTATTCCTAATGACATAGCTACAAAGAAGAAACTATTCCCTAAAGAAACGGCAGCTAACTCAGCTGTTCCAAGCTGACCCACCATAATATTGTCAACAAGCTGAACAAAAGTATGTCCCAAAAGTCCAATAATTACTGGAGAAGCTAGGGAAAGATTATACTTAAATTCTTTGGTATACTGTTTTAAATTTATAAACATCTAACGTTTGTTTATAATTAAAATCCGTACTGGTCTACCAAATAAACTAAGCTAGTCATTGCGGCAGCACCTAATTCAAGTTCACGTTTATTAATAGCGTCAAAAGTATCATTTGCTGCATGATGGTAATCAAAATATCTTTGGGAATCAGGACGCAAGCCAGAAAGAACAGTTATTCCATTTTTTAAGGGTCCGATGTCTGCTCCACTCCCACCCAATTTAAAACGATCAATCATATAAGGCTCAAAATAGGGTTTCCAAGAAGTTATAGTGTTAAACTGTTTTTTAGTTGCTTCAAAAACAAAACCTCGAGGTGTAAAACCTCCCGCATCTGACTCTAAAGCAAAAATATGAGTTTCATTATTATTTTTGGCATATTTAGCATAAGCTGTTCCTCCACGTAAACCATTTTCTTCGTTCATATATAGTACTACTCTAATGGTACGTTTTGGCTTATAATTCATCTTTTTTAAAAGACGTAAAACTTCCATGGATTGAACTATCCCTGCCCCATCATCATGAGCGCCATCACCTAAATCCCATGAGTCTAAATGACCGCCTACAACTATAATTTCATCAGGAAATTCACTTCCCTTTATTTCGCCTACAACATTGTGTGAGGGTACATCGGGAAAATTTCTACAGTCTTGTTTCAAATAAAAATCTAAATCATCATTTAACGAAAGCATTGAACTTAAAAGTTGTGCGCCATTAGTACTAATTGCAGCAGCTGGTATTCTAAGCTTATTTGGCAAATCACCGTAATTCATGGCCCCTGTATGGGGAAAATCATCTAAACGTAAGTTCATTGAGCGAACTATAACACCAACTGCACCAAGCCTAGCAGCTTTTGCTGCCCCTTGTGAGCGTTGATCTACTGATTTTGAATAAGCATCAAATGTGTTTATTAAATTTTCTGGCATTGCACGGTTATAAAAGACAAATTTTCCTTTTATGTTCTTTTTTCCAAGGGAATCTAACTCTTCAAAGTTTTTAACCTCTACAACCTTAGCTTGTAAACCTGCAGATGGAGTTGAAATTGATCCTCCCAATGAACAAACAGGCACATTCATGCTTCTACCAGGACCTGTAATTATACTTGCGTATTCAAATGTACCTCGAACCCATTTTGGCACCATTAAATCTTGAAGATACACTCGGTCTAAATTGATTTCACTTAATTCATCTTGCCCCCACTTAACTGCGCGTTTAGCATTTAATGATCCCGAAAGGCGGCCACCAATTTGATTGGTAAGATGATCCAACCATTCATATGCATTCCCCTGGGTTAGTGCAAGATCATAAATCGTTTTAATTTGTTTATTATGAGTGCTTTCTTGACTATTAGATACGAAGCAGTAAAGAATAAGCAATGATAAAAAGAAAGGTTTATTCATATTAAATTACTTTGGTGCAAATTGATTAATATTTTCAGAAGTAATTGGATTATCACCTAAAATCATTAGGCGCTCAACTACATTTCGTAATTCCCTTACATTACCTGACCATGGATAATTTTTAAGCTTTTGAAGTGCTTCTGAAGAAAAACGTTTATTTTCAAGTCCTTGTTCTAGAGTTAAAAGGTTTGTAAAATGATCTGTTAGCAAAGGAATGTCATCAAGACGTTCTTGAAGTGAGGGTACACGAATTAGTATCACGGCTAAACGGTGGTATAAGTCTTCCCTAAACCTACCTTCTTTTATTTCTTGTTTTAAATTCTTATTAGTCGCCGCAATGACTCGAACATCAATAGAAATATCTTTTTCATTTCCTACCCTCTGGATTTTTTTCTCTTGCAAGGCTCTTAATACTTTGGCTTGAGCAGCTAAACTCATGTCTGCAATTTCATCTAAAAACAATGTTCCATTATGAGCAGCTTCAAATTTTCCAGAACGATCTTTTACCGCAGAAGTAAAAGCGCCTTTAACATGTCCGAAAAGTTCACTCTCTATTAATTCAGAGGGAATTGCAGCACAATTTACTTCAATAAAGTTTTCTTTAAAACGCTTACTTTGCTGATGAAGTTGTTGTGCCACTAATTCTTTTCCAGTACCGTTTTCTCCAGTTACAAGAACACGCGCGTCTGTTGATGCTACTTTAGAAATCATTCTTTTAACTTCTTCAATAGAAAAACTTTCGCCAATAATTAAATATTTTTGAGCTACCTTATTTTTAAGTTTAGTATTTTCTGAACGCAATGATTTATTTTCAAATGCATGCCGAACAGAATTCAGTAAACGATTTAAATCTGGAGGTTTTGAAATAAAATCATATGCCCCTAATTTCATTGCCTCTACAGCAGTTTCAATATTCCCATGTCCTGTCAGCATGATAAAAGGAATATTAAGCATTTCATCATTGGCCTTTTTCAACACTTCAATACCATCCATTTTAGGCATTTTGATGTCACATAGCACCAAATCAAATTGTCCTTTAGATAACAAGTCTAAACCCTGTTTACCATCTACGGCCTCAGTGATCTGATATTGATCATTTTCTTCCTTTAAAATTCGAGACATTACCCTTCTAATAGACTCTTCGTCTTCGATTAATAAAACTTGAATCATTGCAAAGGTTTTGGTGGATTAACAAAACTTAAGGTACGTTGTGGGAATGGGATTTCAATATTTTCTTTCTTGAACTTAAGTAAGATTGAATAACGTAAATCACTCTTCACAATATTTGACACAAAACTACGGTTTAATGCAAAGTAAAGTTGGAATTGTAAGGCACTATCACCAAAATCATTAAAAATAACCTGTGGAATTGGTTTTTTTAAAATTGCTTTGTGACCTTCAGCAATTTCTAATAATAGTTTTGTTACCTTTTCTGCATCAGTATCATAACTTACCCCTACTGCAACAAACTCTTTTGTAATCACCCCATTTTCAGTCCAGTTAAATAAAATAGAGGTTAAAAATTTATGGTTTGGAATAATCAATACTTTATTTTCTCGAGTAACAGCCCTAGTTGTTCTTAATTTTATATTCTCAACTTTTCCAACTTGCCCATCAACTTCAATTATATCACCAACATGAACTGATTGATCAACCAGTATAAAAATACCTGAAATTATATCCTGAATAAACGTTTGCAAAGCAAGACCAACACCAACTAATAATGCAGCAGAAGCAGCAAAAACTGCTGTCAGATTAACCCCTATATTTTGAAATGTCAGTAAAACAACTACAGTATAGACAAAATAATTAAAAAAAGAAAAAATACTTTTAAACTTAACCCTAGCGTCATCGGAAAGTGTTCGATAAATTATTTTTCTGAAAATTTTTAATAACAGTGAGGTCATAACAAAGACCAGAATAACAATTAATATTGATTTTGGGGTAAAGGAAATACTTTCACCAATAGTAAATGTGTGATTAAAAAGTTTGATAAATTGTCTAAATGCATTCATAAAATCAATGGGAAAGATACCATAAAAAATAAAACCCATCTTCGGTAAAAGATTCGAAAAAATAGTATTGTAAAGAAAGTCTTACTAGTGTTAATATTAACAGTATCCTGAAAATATTATTATTCTTAAAAATTAAGCAAACATATCCTTAACTTTTTCAAAAAAAGATTTGTCTGATTTTTCTGGGCTTGGAATAAAATTAGGATCCTCAAGCATTTTTTCAAAAAATTGACGTTGCTCCTTATTTAAAGTTTTAGGTGTCCATACATTTATATGAACCATAAGATCTCCTGTTCCATAACCATTTACACTTGGCAAACCTTTTCCTCTAAGTCGTAACGTTTTACCAGATTGTATTCCAGACTCTAACTTAATTCTTGCTTTTCCCTCTAAAAGAGCTAGTTCTTTTGAGATACCAAGGGTAGCTTCTGATAAACTAATATATAAATCATAGTGCATGTGATTTCCTTCTCGAACAAATGTATCATGGATGATTTCTTCAATTAAAACAAGTAAATCTCCTGAAATTCCATTGGCTGGAGCATCATTTCCTTTACCCGTTACTTTTAATTGCATTCCCTCTTCGACACCTGCTGGTATTTTAATAGAGACCGTTTCTTCTTTTTTTATCATTCCTTGAGCGTCAGTTCCAGCTGGACGATTCAACAATGACTGTCCACTTCCACCACAAGTTCCACAGGTAGCAGCTGTTTGCATTCTCCCTAAAATGGTATTGGTGATTTTCATAACCTGACCTTTACCATTACATGCGGAACAAGTTCCGTATTGAACACCAGGTGATTGAACTTTTCTAGGAACCTTGATTTTTTTCTCAACTCCAGCTGCAATTTCTTCCAGGGTCAATTTAACACGAATGCGCATGTCCGTTCCCTTAGCTCTGCGTTGTCCGCCTCCTCCACCGAAACCACCAAAAGCACCTCCAAAAATATCTCCAAACTGACTAAAAATATCATCCATATTCATACCCCCACCACCAAAACCTTGGTTACCGTCAAAAGCAGCATGTCCATATTGATCGTACTTAGTGCGTTTTTCTTCATTTCCTAAAATCTCGTAGGCTTCCGCAGCTTTTTTAAAACTTGCTTCTGCAGAAGTATCTCCAGGATTTTTATCTGGATGAAATTGAATTGCTTTTTTTCGATAAGCTTTCTTAATCTCAGATGAACTTGCTGATTTAGAAATACCTAAAATATCGTAATAGTCTTCTTTCATAATTATTGGCCAACGACCACTTTTGGATAGCGAATTATTCGATCGCCTAATTGATAACCTGTTTCTACTATATCTATAATTTTTCCTACATCAGCATCTGTAGGTGATGGGATTTGAGTAATTGCTTCATGAATTTCAGCATCAAAAACATCTCCTATTTTTGCTTCCGTAACTTTAAGACCGTTAGCTTTAAGTATTTCTTGAAATTTATTTGAGATAAGATTAAATCCTTCAGTATCAATAACTTTTTCATCTATTTCAAATTGTTTTTGAGCCCTATTAAAATCATCTAAAACAGGAATCATGGCAGTAAGAACTTCTTTATTGGCTGTTTTGAATAACTCAATACGTTCTTTTGCAGTACGCTTTTTGAAATTTTCAAATTCAGCAAAAAGACGCAGGTGTTTATCTTTTTCCTGTTCAAAAGCTGAATTTGCTTCCTCTAATTGCTTAACTAATTTATGTTCTGCCTTAACCGTTTTAGACCCTGGTTTTTTAGCTGATGATTTTTTAGTATTCGCTTTCACTTCTTTTTTAGCCATTTAAATTTATTTTAGACATTTTCCTTAGTACAAAATTACTGCCATACTTTAAAAATGCCAAAATGTCACACCATTGATTTCTTAAATAATTCTTTAAATGCAGTATTAATTTCAGGGTATTGAAAGGAAAAGCCTTGACCTTCTATTTTCTTTGAACTAACCCAATGACTATCTAACAATAAACTGCTCATTTCCCCAACCATAAGCTGAATAATAAATTCAGGAAGTGGAGGAAGAATATGTGGACGATTTATTGCTTTAGCTAGTGCAGTAATAAAATGTGTTTGTGAAACAGGATTGGGCGCAACAGCATTATAAATACCTTCCAATTTAGTGGTTACTGAGAAAAGAATTATTCCAACTAAATCTTTAATATGAATCCACGATTGACCCTGTGATCCGTTTCCAAAGGCAGCTCCCAATCCAAATAAAATCGGAGTTTTCATGGCAGCTACTACCCCTCCATTAACGGCAATAACAAGTCCTATCCGTAAAGTAGTCACTTTAATGTTCATTGTTTTGAAAACAGCTGTTGCTGCCTCCCAGTCAATTACAACTCTTTCAAGAAAAGAATTTGAAGAAACCTCTGTTTCTTCAGTTACAATATTTTTAAAATCATTTGAATATATTCCTAAAGCTGAAGCACCTATAATTTGTTTTACTCGATTTTTACCCTTAGTCTTTTTTAAAGCATTTTCCAGTAATCTAGTCGAATCAACTCTACTGGCTAATATTATTTTCTTGTAAGCAGCAGTCCATCGTTTGGAAATCGTTGCTCCCGCTAAATGAACAATTACATCAACCCCTTCAAAGCAAGAAGAATCAATTTCTTGTGAAGAGGGGTTCCAATAAAAACCACGGGCGCCAATTATTGTTTTTGTTTTAGATTTATGTGTCGTCAAATAATGGATGATCATCCCTTGTTCAAGAGCCTTTTTGACTAATTCCTTTCCCACTAAACCTGTAGCTCCAGTAATGAGTAACTTCATTTTTATTTTTTTCAAAAGTAAGGAATTAAACCTTTATTGCTCTTAACATTTCTCGCTTTCCGGGTGGTCCAGGAAGTCTTGAAACCTCAAAACCAATGGTTTCTAAATCTCTACGAACACTTCCTTTTGCACAGTAACTCACCCAAACACCATTGGGGGCAATCAAATCATTGCATTTTTTCATACAATTATAGGTCCATAATTCAGGTTGTGCATGGGAACCAAAAGCATCATAAAAAATAACATCATAGATCTCATTGATTGAAAAATCTTCAAATTTAATAACCTTTTTAAGTAGCTTAAAATTTTGACTTATTTCTTGTATTTTTTCCCAAGGTAAATTAGTAAACTTCTTAAATGAGAGAATAGATGAATTCTTGAAATATGATTCATAATTAAGTGTTTCTAGTTCTTCTAAAGTCAGTGGATAAGCTTCTAAAGTTGTGTATTCCAACTCCTTTTGTTTATTTTCAGAATACTGCAAAGTGAGATAAGACATCAATCCGGTTCCATAGCCTAATTCTAATATGCGACATGCTTTATTGGGATTATTGGAGATCCAATACTCAAGTCCATGTTTTAGATAAATATACTTAGACTCAACTACAGCTCCATGTCTAGAATGATAGGATTCCTTAAGTTCTTTAATATATAATGTTGAAGATCCATCGTCTGTTTCTATATGTTGCTTTGAAGACTTAATGATAAATATTAGATTGAATAGCTTAAGATTATTAAAAATAAGAAAAGATCATTCAAATAATGAAGATTTGACAAAGCATTTAAAAAAAAATATTCCTGGGTCTAATTTTTTATCTAAAAAGATTAAATTTACTTATAAACAGATCTACAAGTAATGAAAATAACACAAATCTCGAGCTCAAAGATAAAGGATATCGATTTTGAAAATTTAGATTTTGGAAGAATCTTTACTGATCATATGTTTGTCTGTCATTTTCGTAATGGCAAATGGGAAACTCCCGAAATAAAGCCCTACCAAGCATTGACAATTGAACCTTCTGCAAGTGTATTACATTATGGTCAAGCTGTTTTTGAAGGGATGAAAGCCTTTAAAGACTCTCAAAATAAGGTTTGGTTGTTTAGACCTGAAGAAAATTTCAAAAGAATCAACCTTTCTTCAAAGCGTCTTCAAATTCCTGAATTTCCAGAAGCTCATTTTTTTAAAGGATTGGAAAAATTATTGGCTTTAGACCAGGAATGGATAAAACCTGGAGAAGGAAATTCTTTATATATACGACCATTTGTATTTGCTAGCCAACCAAGTGTTCAAGCGTCTGCAGCAGGGGAATATATTTTTATGATTATTTGTGCTCCTGTTAAGGCTTATTACTCTGGAGGTGAAATTAGTGTATTGATTGCAGAAGAATATAGCCGTGCAGCAAGCGGGGGTGTGGGTTTTGCTAAAGCAGCTGGAAATTATGCCGCTCAGTTCTATCCAACCTCAGAAGCTCTTAAAAAAGGATTTCAACAAATCATTTGGACAGATGCCAATAATCATGAATATCTTGAAGAAGCTGGAACCATGAATATATTTTTTAAAATTAATGGCATTCTAGTTACTTCACCCACAAATGACAGAATCCTAGATGGGATTACACGTAAAAGTATTATTAAAATAGCTAAAAAGGAGGGTATATTAGTAGAAGAGCGCCCCATCAAAGTGAGTGAAATTAAAGAAGCCCATGAGTCAGGAGCATTAGAAGAGGTCTTTGGAACTGGTACAGCAGTAGTTGTTTTACCAATAAATAGTTTTTCTCATCAAGAAAAAACCTTTACACTACCCAAAGGAACTCCATTGGCAAATAAATTAAAGACAATATTAATGGGCATTCAATACAAAACCTTAGACGATCCTTTTCAGTGGACACGCTCTATTGACTAATCCTTTAAAAGAATCTTTTTTAAGTCAGGCTTAAAATAATTTGGTCCTTTCATTACCTTACCGTCTTTTCTGAAAATAGGCTTTCCATCTGCACCAAGTTTACTCATATTACTTCGTTGTATTTCATCGAAAATAGACTCGATTTTATCCTGAAATCCGTGGGCGATTATTGTTCCACATAATATGTATAACATATCTCCTAGCGCATCACCAATTTCAATCAAATCTTTATCTTGCGCTGCCTGAAGATACTCCTCGTTTTCTTCCTTCATTAAACTAAAACGTAATTCAGAAATATTATTGGGAAGATTGGCTTTGGGAGTATGCTCTATTCCCAAGCCATATGATTTATGGAATTTAGTAACTGCTTCAATGGGCTTTTTAATCATTTTCAATTATATGAATTAATGGTTTATTTATTTCTAAATTAGATGAAATTTAATAAATGTTTTCATTTAGTCAACTAGTTTTTGGACTCTGTTTCTTTATTGTGTTTGTATGTATTATTATCTTGTCATACAGAACTGATAAAAAAAAACAACCTGCCTATTTTAAAGGAAGTTATAAAATTTTACTCGGATTTTTAGTTGCCTTTAGCCTTTTATTGCTCATTAAATTCATGACACAGAAATGAAAGCCTTCCTTTATGTTTTTATAGGAGGTGGACTGGGGAGTCTATTTCGTTTTCTTACGAGCAAATTAATCCCTGTTCCTAAAGGGATGTTCCCATGGCCCACTCTATTTGTGAATTATTTAGGATGCCTTTTGATTGGGTTTTTAATGGCATGGGTTTTAAAGAGTAATCTCTCACGTTCGGATTTTTATATTTTTTCAGTTGTGGGTTTCTGCGGAGGACTTACCACTTTTTCAGCCTTTAGCCTTGAAGGCTTGAACTTTCTAAAATCAGGGGATTATTGGACTTTTATATCCTATACCTTGTTAAGTCTTATTGGAAGCATTTTTTTAGTAGCTCTCGGATATTACCTATTTAGATTAGGAGATTCGTAAGTGACTCTCTTTTTTTAATAGTTTCATAAATTTTAGATTATTATTTTATGATACCCCTATTTTTTGGGGGGTAAATTTTAAATATATACAAAAGTCAATCTATAGACCCCTTTTTATATTGGGGTCAAATATTATATTATATTATTTTTGATCAAAATCTTAAACTATTTAATATGAAAAATTTAAAAACTTTATTTATTCTTAGTATTTCGCTTGTTATGCTCAATAATGCATTACTATCAGCGCAAGAAACAGAAGAACCTGCAGAAGAAGCGACATTCAATTTCAGCGGAACTGTAGATACTTATTTTAGAGACAAGCTTTTCCGAAGATCCTGTAGCGCCCGGAACGTCTTTTGCTAACCTTAACGGCTTCGCCTTAGGAATGGCAAACTTTATTGTTTCTTATGAAGGCGAAAAATCAGGATTTGTTGCAGATGTTGTTTTTGGCCCTAGAGGTTCAGACGCTGTATTTGGTTCTTCAGGAAATTCTTCAGAACTAGTAAATCAATTGTATGCATATTACAATATTGCTGAAGGGGTGAAGATAACGTTAGGTAATTTCAACACCTTTTTAGGATATGAAGTTATATCGCCAGCAGCGAACTTTAACTATTCCACTTCTTATATGTTTTCATACGGTCCTTTTTCTCACACTGGGGTAAAAGCAGACTTTACATTATCTGATGACATATCATTAATGTTAGGAATTTTCAACCAAACAGACCAGACAGAAGCAAATTATGATCGCTACACTGCTTTCGGTGCGCAGCTTGGTCTTTATGGTCAATACATCAATTTATTAGCTGGTGAAGATTACTTCCAACTTGATTACACAGGTGGGTTTGATTTATCTGACAGCTTTTTCTTAGGAATTAATGCTACTACAGCTACTCTTGAGGGTGATACCGGTTTTGCTGGAGTTGCTTTATATCCACAAATTACTACATCAGATTCATTCGCTATTGGTCTTAGAGGAGAATTTTTCTCAGAAACAGACGGTTTTGGTGCATTAGTAAGTGATGGTGATGCAGATAATTTTTCATTAACATTAACAGGTAGCTACACTGCTGGAAACTTTACTTTCAAGCCTGAGTTTAGAATTGACTCTGCTTCCTCAGAAATCTTTGCTATATCACCAACAGAAACAGCTGATAACCTTGCTTCATTTGTAGTTGCTGCTATCTATTCTTTTTAATAGTTTAATGTTATATTCAAAAGTAATTTAAACAATCTTAAAATAAAATCTTATGAAAAAAATTGAAGCAATTATTAGAAAATCAAAATTTGATCAAGTAAAAGAAGCACTTCATAATGTGGAGGTAAATTTCTTTAGCTACTGGGATGTAACTGGAGTGGGAAATGAAAAAGAAGGTCACGTATACCGTGGAATTAGTTACAGCACCTCAGAAATACAAAGACGATACCTTTCAATTATCGTAAATGATGATTTTGTAAAACCTACTATTGATGCTATTTTAAAATCAGCAGCTACAGATTCAGTAGGTGATGGAAAAATATTTGTCCTTCCGGTAGACGAAGCTTACAGAATTCGTACTGGAGAAAAAGGAAGTAACTCTTTAAACTAAACTTAAACAACTAAAAACTATTATATGGAAAGTACTGCACTTTTTACCGCTAACAATGTATGGATGATGATCTGTACAGCCCTTGTCTTTTTTATGCATCTTGGTTTCTCCTTCTTAGAAATAGGATTGACACGCCAAAAAAATGCTGTAAATATTTTATTTAAAAATTTTTTCGTTATCTCTGCTGGTCTACTCCTATACTGCCTGGGAGGCTTCAACCTAATGTATCCAGGCTTTGAAGAGGGATCTCTTGGAATTCTAAAGTTTGCTGGATTTGGTATAGCTCCTCCAGAAGGAGGAATGACTGCTGAATATGCAAGTGGAGGATACACTTGGTGGACTGACTTTTTATTCCAAGCCATGTTTGCAGCTACTGCTGCCACTATTGTATCAGGTGCTGTTGCTGAACGCATCAAATTAAAAGGGTTTATGTTATTCTCAGTTATTTATGTTGGATTAATATATCCAATTATCGGTTCATGGAAATGGGGTGGTGGATTTTTAGACTCTTGGGGATTTTATGACTTTGCTGGATCAACTCTTGTTCACTCTGTAGGAGGATGGGCAGCTTTAATGGCGATTTACATGTTAGGTGCTCGAATTGGGAAATTTGGAAAAAATGGAATTGCAAATGCAATTCCAGGACATAATATTCCATTAGCCTCTGCAGGAGTTCTAATTCTTTGGTTAGGATGGTTTGGATTTAATGGTGGATCTGTGCTTTCTGCTGATCCAGAACTCACTTCTTTAACTCTAGTAACCACTTGTTTGGCCGCTGCTGCTGGTGGAGTTTCAGCAGCAATTTTTTCTAATTTAATGTATAAAAATTTTGACCTAACAATGTTTATGAATGGTGTTTTGGGAGGGCTCGTAGGGATTACAGCTGGCGCAGATCAAATGGGTCCTACCGACGCCATTCTTATTGGACTTGTTGCTGGAATACTTATTGTTCTTGCTGTATCATTTATAGATAAATTAAAATTAGATGATCCAGTTGGTGCAGTAGCTGTTCACTTAGTGTGTGGAATATGGGGAACTTTAGCAGTTGGTATTTTTGGTGCCATGGCTGGATTTGATCAATTTATAATTCAATTAGCCGGTGTTGGAATTGTAGGGGCATTTTCTGTTATAAGTGCCACTTTAATTTTATTTATTGTTAAAAAGACTACTGGTCTTCGCGTTGAAGCAGAAGAAGAACTTAAAGGATTAGATTTATCTGAACACGGAATGGATGCCTATGCTGACTTCAGATTAAATCAACACTAATAAAATAAGAGTATTTTATTTTATGAAAACGCCTAAAAACCTCCTCCTCAAACAGGAGGTTTTTTTTTGTTTATCTTCATGAAAAAAAATAGCATGAAACAATTCTATTTATTTGTAATTTTTTCGATTCTCTTTGCAGGTACTATTAAATCTCAATCTAATAAGGCTGCAGAAGGACCTTTTTCTCAACTAATAATTCGAGGAGCAACACTCATAAATGGTAATGGAGCCCCTCCAATTGGCCCGGTTGATATTACTGTTGAAAATGATAAAATTACAGCTATTACTGTTGTAGGATATCCAGGAGTTGCGATTGAAGAATCAAGAAGGCCTATACTCAATAATGAAGGTAAAGAAATTGATGCTACAGACATGTTCATTCTACCTGGATTTATAGATATGCATGGTCATATCGGTGGAGATGCCCAAGGCGCTGACTGGGATTATGTGTTTAAATTATGGTTAGCACATGGGGTCACTACCGTTAGAGAACCCAGCGGAAGAGGTTTATCCTATACATTAGACCTAAAACAAAGAAGTATTAAAAATGAAATTGTTGCACCTAGAATCCTGGCCTATACTGGATTTGGACAGGGGAGTAAAAAATCAATTAGTACTGAAGCGCAAGCAAGAGAATGGGTCCGTCAAAATGCAAAAAATGGAGCTGATGGCATTAAATTTTTTGGAGCAGAACCAGAAATAATGAAAGCAGCTTTGGATGAAAATAAAAAGCTTGGACTTCGTTCTGCCTGTCACCACGCGCAACTAAGTGTGGCACGTTGGAATGCTTTACATTCTGCAAGAGCTGGGTTAACTTCAATGGAACACTGGTATGGACTTCCAGAAGCACTTTTTGAAGACAGGACTGTTCAAAACTATCCTTTAGATTACAATTATCAAAATGAGCAACATCGGTTTGGTGAAGCTGGAAAGCTTTGGAAACAAGCAGCAGTTCCCTATTCAGACCATTGGAATAATGTAATGTCAGAATTAATAGACTTAGATTTTACAATGGTTCCTACCTTTAATATATATGAAGCAAGTCGAGACCTTCACCGCGCAAGAAGAGCTGAATGGCATGAAGATTATACCCTGCCATCACTGTGGCGATTTTTCCAACCAAGTAAAATATCACATGGATCCTATTGGCATTTCTGGGGTACAGAAGAAGAAGTGGCCTGGAAAGAAAACTTTAATCTTTGGATGACCTTCATTAATGAATATAAAAATCGAGGAGGACGTATTGCTGCTGGATCTGACTCTGGATTCATCTTTCAACTTTATGGTTTTGCCTACATACGTGAGTTAGAGATGTTACGTGAAGCTGGCTTTCATCCCCTTGAAGTGATTCGCTCAGCAACCCTCAATGGTGCTGAAGCGTTAGGACTTGCAGATCAGATAGGATCTATAGAAATTGGCAAAAGTGCAGATTTTATTATTATTGAAGAAAACCCTCTTAATAACCTAAAAGTACTCTATGGTACAGGTGCCATTAAACTTACAGAAGAAAATAAGGTGGTCCGTGTTGGTGGAGTAAAACACACTATAAGACAAGGAGTTGTTTATGATGCCAAACAATTACTAAGAGAAGTAAAAGCAATGGTTGAAATAGCTAAGGAAAAAGAAGGATTTAAAATTACTCAACCAGGAAACTAAACATGCATGCGACCAAAACATTAAACGCTTGATCTTATTAATGCATTGTCCTGATCAAAAAGGAATC
>CAJJBB010000007.1 GCA_905182305.1 Flavobacteria bacterium MS024-2A | reverse complement strand
CCATAGCCTTTGTACTTTTATTTGCCTTGGCCTCTTGTCAAGATAACTCAGGAAAAATGAAGTACCCAGATACTCAAAAAATTCCAATAGTAGACTCCTATTTTGAAACAGAAGTTATTGATAGTTATCGATGGTTAGAAGATGATAATTCTAAAGAAACTAAAAGTTGGGTAGGCAAGCAAAACGAGGTTACCTTTTCTTATCTAGAAGACATTCCTTTTAGAGATCAATTAAAAAATAGACTGAAACAGCTCTGGAATTATGAAAAACTTTCAGCCCCCTTTAAAGAAGGAGACTTTACTTACTTTTATAAAAACGATGGCTTACAAAATCAATCTGTAATCTACCGGCAAAAAAAAGATGAAGTAGCCAAAGTCTTTTTAAACCCTAATACTTTTGCAAAAGACGGCACTACATCTTTGGCGGGACTTAGTTTTTCAAGCTCTGGCAAATTAGTCGCTTATTCTGTGAGTGAAGGGGGTAGTGATTGGCGAAAAATAATTGTACTTGACGCTATACAAAACATCATTATTGAAGACACGATTGTGGATGTAAAATTTAGTGGGATTCAATGGAAACTAGAGGAAGGATTTTTCTACTCAAGCTATGATAAGCCCGATGGAAGTGAACTTTCGGATATGACCGATCAACACAAATTGTACTATCATAAACTAGGAGACCCACAAGGGGAAGATGTCCTTATTTTTGGTGGAACTCCAGAGCAAAAACATCGTTACGTAGGAGCCTCTGTTACCGATGATGGTCATTATTTAGTTGTTTCTGCATCTAAAACAACTTCCGGAAATATTACTTTTTTAAAAGATTTAACCATACCTGATAGTCCATTAATTCCAATGGATCAAGATTACAGTACTGATAGTTATTTAATGGACTCTGAAGGGTCACTTTTTTATATAGTAACCAATACAAATGCCCCTAATCAAAAAGTCGTGACGGCAACCGCAAAAAGTCCTCAAGAAAAATATTGGATGGATTTTATTCCAGAAACAGAACATGTTTTATCACCAAGTAGTGGGAGTGGTTTCTTTTTTGCTAAATACATGATAGATGCTATTACTAAAGTAATTCAATATGATAGTAAGGGGAATAACCTGGGAGAAGTTAAACTGCCCGGTATCGGAACTGTTGGAGGTTTTAATGGTAAAAAAGAGGTTGATTTACTTTATTACAGCTTTAGCAACTATCATTCTCCAGGTATTATTTATTCTTATGAGCCCAAAACTCAAACCTCGAAAAAATTTTGGACTCCTGAAATTGATTTTAAATCAGACGATTATATCTCTACCCAAGTATTTTACAGTTCAGAAGATGGCACTAAAGTACCGATGATCATTACCCATAAAAAAGGGGTAGAATACAATGGAAAGAACCCAACCATTCTATATGGCTATGGAGGTTTTAATATTAGTCTTCGCCCTTCGTTCAGTATCATGAATGCTATTTGGATGGAACAAGGAGGTGTATACGCTGTCCCTAATTTAAGAGGAGGTGGAGAGTATGGAAAAAACTGGCATAATGCAGGAATTCAGCAAAAAAAACAAAATGTGTTTGATGATTTTATTGCAGCGGCTGAATATCTCATTGCAAAAAACATTACAAGTCCTGAATTCTTAGCTGTTCGTGGTGGGTCCAACGGGGGTCTTTTGGTTGGCGCAGTGATGACACAACGTCCTGAATTAATGAAAGTAGCTTTACCTGCTGTTGGAGTTTTAGATATGCTGCGCTATCATAAATTCACTTCAGGAGCTGGATGGTCCTATGACTATGGAACTTCAGAAGAATCGAAAGAAATGTTTGATTATTTAAAGGGCTATTCTCCTGTTCATAATGTAAAACAAGAAACGCGTTATCCTGCGACTTTAATAACTACTGGAGATCACGATGACAGAGTAGTCCCTGCACATTCTTTTAAATTTGCTGCTGAATTACAAGACAAACAACAGGGCGCTAATCCTGTGCTTATTCGTATTGAAACTAATGCAGGACATGGCGCTGGAACACCTGTTTCTAAAACTATTAAACAGTATGCAGATATTTTTGGTTTTACACTCTACAATATGGGTTTCAAAGTATTACCAGAAAAAATTATTAGTAAACCTAAAGGATAATTCTTTAAAATCTAAACTTCACAAAGAATCCTGAGTAATTAATTTATAGTTACTCCGTGGTTTCCATGGAAAAACTCTCCATAAACTTAGTGGTATAATCTCCCTTAACATAAGCCGGATCACTCATAAGTTTAAGATGAAAAGGAATGGTTGTTTTAACACCCTCTACAATAAATTCTTCAAGTGCCCTTTTCATTTTACTAATAGCCTCCTCACGAGTTTGCGCAGTAGTAATAAGTTTAGCAATCATAGAATCATAATAAGGCGGAATTACATAGCCGCTATATACGTGAGTGTCAATCCTTACACCATGCCCTCCTGGAAGATGAAGGTTTGTTATCACTCCTGGGCTAGGTCTAAAATCATTTAACGGATCTTCGGCATTAATACGACATTCAATAGAGTGTAGCCTAGGGAGGTAATGTTTTCCTGTAATTTGCTCTCCTGCTGCAACTTTAATTTGCTCACGTATTAAATCAAATTCTATAACTTGTTCTGTAATAGGGTGTTCTACCTGAATACGAGTATTCATTTCCATAAAATAGAAATTTCGATGCTTATCTACCAAGAATTCTATAGTCCCTGCACCTTCATATTTTATATATTCAGCAGCTTTTACTGCGGCATCACCCATTTTCTTTCTCAGGGTATTTGTCATAAAAGGAGAGGGAGTTTCCTCAGTTAGTTTTTGATGACGCCTCTGGATAGAACAATCACGCTCTGAAAGATGACATGCTTTCCCTAAAGAATCACCTATAATTTGAATTTCAATATGACGGGGTTCTTCAATAAGTTTTTCCATATACATGGCGTCGTTTCCAAAGGCAGCTTTAGCTTCTTGACGAGCGCTTTCCCAGGCTTTTTCCAGCTCATCAGCTTTCCAAACCGCTCGCATTCCTTTTCCTCCTCCTCCAGCGGTTGCTTTTAACATAACGGGGTAACCAAATTCTTTTGCAATAGAAGTAGCTTCCTTTAATGAAGCCAAAAGACCTTCTGATCCTGGAATGGTTGGTACACCAGCGGCTTTCATCGTGGCTTTAGCAGAAGCTTTATCACCCATTTGATTAATCATTGAGCAAGAAGCTCCAATGAATTTAATTTTATGTTCTTCACAAATTTTAGAAAACTTAGCGTTTTCAGATAGAAAACCATACCCTGGATGAATTGCATCAGCATTGGTTATTTCTGCTGCAGCAATGATATTAGGTATTTTTAAATAAGACTCACTACTTGCTGCTGGCCCTATACAAACTGCTTCATCAGCAAAACGAACGTGTAAGCTATCCGCATCTGCTTTAGAATAAACTGCTACTGTTTTAACACCCATTTCCTTGCATGTTCGAATAACACGCATCGCTATCTCACCACGATTGGCAATTAATATTTTATTAAACATACCTGATTTCTTTAAGAAGGATTGATCACAAATAAGGGTTGGTCAAATTCTACTGGAGAAGCATCATCGACTAAAATCTTAACAATAGTACCGCTTAGCTCAGACTCAATTTCATTGAAAAGTTTCATGGCTTCGATAACACACAATACATCTCCTTCCTTAATTACTTGTCCTATTTCAACAAAAGAGGGCTTGTCTGGAGTAGCTTTACGATAAAAAGTTCCAATAATTGGTGATTTAATAGTAATTAAATTGTCTTCTTCTGATTGGACAGGAGCTGCAACAATTTCTGGAGCTGAAGCTACAGGAGGAACTGGAGCTTGAGCTAAAACTGGCATTGGTTGCACTTGTTGTACCATTCCTGAATTTTCATTAAAAGTTTGGTCTGGTCCGGTTTTTATGGTGATTTTAATATCCTCCATTTCCAATTTCACTTCATGAGCGCCAGATTTAGCAACGAATTTAATTAAGTGTTGAATGTCTTTAATATCCATAATTAGTTTTCAATTGATTATTAATAAGCCCACGTTAGGTGCGCAGCACCCCATGTAAATCCACCACCAAATGCAGCGAAAATAAGCTTGTCTCCTTTTTTAAATTTTGATTCGTAATCGTTTAACAATAAGGGCAGTGTAGCCGCTGTTGTATTTCCATACCGCTCTATATTCATCAAGACTTTTTCTTGGTTTAGGTTCAATCTTTTTGAAGTAGCATCTACTATCCTTTTATTTGCTTGGTGCGGAACAAGGTAATCTATTGTATTACCGTCAAGTGCATTGCGTTTCATTATTTCTTCAGCAGCATTTGCCATTTCTGAAACAGCATATTTAAACACTGCTTTTCCATCTTGATAAATGTTATGATCTCCTTGAGCAAAACTATCCTTTGTGGTAGGATGTAATGAACCTCCTGCTTTTATTCGTAAAGACATGCGCTCAGTTCCATTACTTCTGAAATATTCGTCTTCCCAACCATAATCATTTGTACTAGGTTCAAATAAAACAGCACCGCCTCCATCTCCGAAAATAATACATGTGTCACGATCAGTATAATCTACTATTGACGACATTTTATCGGCTCCAATAAGTAATATTTTTTTATACCGGCCAGAACTAATATGTGAAGCTGCAGTGCTCATCCCATATAAAAAACCAGAACAGGCAGCGTTTAAATCGTATGCAAATGCGTTTACAGCTCCAATGGTTGAAGCTACATAAGCAGCGGTAGCGGCAACATGTATATCGGGAGTAATGGTAGCAACAATTACTAAATCAATAGTAGAAGTATCGAGATTTTTTTTAGAAATTAAATCATTGACAGCTTGAATGGCTAAATAAGAAGTGGCTTTACCAGGTTCTTTGAGAATTCGTCGTTCTTTAATCCCTGTTCTGGAAGTAATCCAAGCATCGTTAGTATCAACCATTTTTTCTAAATCTTCATTAGATAAAATTGTATCGGGAACATAACCTCCAACTGCTGTAATTGCTGCTTTTAACAGCTTTTTATCTTTTAGATTCATTATAAAATTTCAGCAGAAATATATATTAATACTAAGTGAAGATAATAGTTTTTTAATCTAAACAAAACATTTCTAATAAAAAAAAGCCCCCCCACTGGGAGAGCTAAATAGAATGTTTTTTGGCTTATGCTTCTGCAGTTTCAACAGCATCAACAAGTACTTTTCCTCGATAGTAAAGTTTCCCTTCATGCCAGTGAGCACGGTGATATAAATGCGATTCGCCTGTGGTGTTACAAGTTGCAATCTGTTGATCAGCAGCTTTATAATGCGTACGCCTTTTATCTCTTCTTGTTTTGGAAATTTTCCGTTTAGGATGTGCCATAATATTTGTTTTACGCGACCTGTTTTAAAGGAGGTCTTTTAATTTATTCCAACGAGGGTCTTTTTCCCCATTTAAACTTTCTTCTCTGGGTTCTAGTGCTCTGAGCTTATCTACGATTTCACTTTTCAGCGTTCCATCTTCGATTCCAGGATGAACTCGCTTTTGTGGAACAGCCAATATGATCATTTCATAAAGGTATTGAGCCACGTTAATTTGGTAGGTCCCTTCACTTAAGATGATAATTTCATCTGAAATGGTTTCTGAAACTTGACCAAACTTTACAAGCAAGGTATACTGTGCATCAAGATGAAAATCGAACAATTCAGTAGAGATGTCGCATGGAAGAACAATTATTCCTTTAACATTAAAACTTAACTCTAAAAAAGTAGGTTTTTTATCTAAAACCAACTTAGCTTCAATGGAAGCTTGATCAAAATCGATGTACTCAAAATGCTTAAAGAACGTACTGCCAATTGTAAAAGAAAAGTCGTGTTTTCCGTCTTTCAGACCCACGAATGGGATAGTAAACTCTTTTAACACTTCCATTACTCAACAATTGAGCGGCAAATTTATAAAAAAAAATAATGTAACACATTAAAATTCTAGGGTTTATAATTTCTTGTCTATAATTTAAAACTTCGCTTTAAATCCTGTTGCAGCCCCCTTGTTTGTTTAGCTCTAGGTTAAAAAAAATCTATATCTTGATTTAAAAAATTACTTGTGACATATTTAATACAAAAAATAACTAATGCTTTTCCGTGGATTGTGGCTTTATTTTCGATTTCTTCTCTGATCTATCCACCTTTATTTACTTGGTTTCAAGGACCCTTTATTACCCTAGGATTAGGGGGGATTATGTTGGGTATGGGACTCACCCTTCAAACATCTGATTTTAAACAAATTATTTCTCACCCTAAATGGGTACTGCTTGGTATTGCTTTACAGTTTATTGTGATGCCTTCACTTGGATGGGGGCTAGGAAAATTATTTGAATTACCTACTTTTTTTGCCGTAGGACTCATTTTAGTTTCTTGTTGTCCTGGAGGTACTGCATCAAATGTAATTGCCTTCTTAGCAAAAGCAGATGTGGCACTTTCTGTTTCTATGACAGCTTTTTCTACCCTTGCTGCAATTGTATTTACGCCCTTTTTGACCAGTCAGCTATCAGGAAACTACGTGAATGTTCCTGCTGAGGGTCTATTTTACAGCACGCTAAAGGTGGTGCTCATTCCTATTGTTTTAGGCATAGTTTTAAATAAATATTTTCCTAAAAAAACTAACAAAATTTTACCCTTTGCACCTCCTGTTGCCGTAATACTTATTGCCTTAATTGTTGCCAGTATTATTGGTCAGGGAAAAGATATTATTTTAGATTCCGGCTTCAATTTAATTTTATCTCTAATCTGTCTTCATTTTTTAGGATTTTTAGTTGGTCTACTTATTAGCTTTGGATGGTTTAAAAACTGGAGTGTTGCAAAAACTATTTCTATAGAAGTAGGTATGCAAAATTCTGGGCTAGGGGTTGTTTTAGCGAGAGAAAATTTTTCATCTCCAATGGTTGCAATTCCTGCTGCAATTTCAAGCTTAATTCATTCCCTGCTTGGAAGTATCTTTGTGAGTGTGTTTAAAGACAAAAACTAATCCTTAACAAAAGCATGTTGACGTTGAATGAAAATTTCTCTAGCCTTGTAAGTTGCGGCAGTAAAAGAAGTGGAATTTGCAACACCTTTTCCCGCAATATCAAATGCTGTTCCATGATCTGGAGAAGTTCTTACATGACTTAAACCTGCAGTAAAATTTACTCCTTCTCCAAAAGATAAGGTTTTAAAAGGGATAAGCCCTTGGTCATGATATGTTGCTAATACAGCATCATATTTTTTGTATGATTGGTTTCCGAAAAATCCATCTGCAGGGAAGGGACCATAAACTAAACTTCCTTTCTCTTGTAGTTTTTTGAGTAAAGGACGTAAAAGTGTATCATCTTCTTTTCCAATAACACCATTATCTCCACTGTGAGGGTTAATTCCTAATATCGCAATTTTAGGGTGTTGAATCCCAAAATCTTGTTGTAAACTTTTTTTAAGAAGATTAATTTTACTTGTAATTTTTTCTTCTGTCAAATAGCTAACCACTTCCCTCAGGGGAATGTGATCACTCATTAAGGCTACTTTTAGAAAATCGGTCACCATAAACATGAGACTATTACCTTCCAGCTTTTGATTAAGATAATCAGTATGTCCAGGAAATACAAAGGTTTCAGACTGAATGTTTTTTTTGTGAATAGGAGCAGTAACCAAGACATCTATCTGTTCCTGTTTTAAAGCATCGATAGCTGCCTCTAGGGAAGAGATAGCATGTATTCCTGCGTCAAGTTGTTCTGCGCCGTAAACAATAGGAAATGGTTTTTCCCAAGTTTCTACAACATTTAATTGAGCTTTATTTGGGTTTTTTATGTTTTTTAAAGAAAAAATACTGGTGGAAAGACCTAGCTTCTTTTTTTCCTCAATAAAGTTTCCTGAATTCGCAAAAGCAATGGGAATGAAAAAATCGAAAATTCGCTTATCCTCAAAGGTTTTTAAAATAATTTCAAAACCAATCCCGTTGGGATCACCAACAGAAATTCCAACTCTTATTTTTGAGATTTCACTCATTCCAGAGGTTTTATACTTATTTTTGAAGCAAATGTAACTAAATTAAAACGCATGTTTACGGGAATTATAGAAGCTTTTGGAACGGTTAAAAGTTTGGAAAAAGAATCAACTAACCTCCATATTACTCTGGAAAGTGATCTAGCCAAAACATTGAAAATTGATCAAAGTGTTGCCCATAATGGTGTCTGCTTGACGGTAGTAGCATGTGATCAGAAAAATTATACGGTAACTGCTATAGAAGAAACACTTCTTAAAAGTAATATAGGAACTCTTCAAATTAATGATCTAATTAATTTAGAACGTGCAATGAAATTAGGTGATCGTTTAGATGGCCATATGGTTCAGGGCCATGTTGACCAGATCGCAACATGTCTTCAGGCTGAAAATAAAGAGGGAAGCTGGTTTTATACATTCCGATATGATTCAAAAAAAGGAAACATAACTATTGAAAAAGGCTCTATAACTGTCAACGGAGTAAGCCTAACTGTTGTTGATTCTCAAAAAGATCATTTTTCTGTAGCAATTATTCCATATACCTATGAACATACCAATTTTCACACATTTGCACCAAATAAAGTTGTCAATTTAGAGTTTGATCTTATTGGCAAGTATATTGCAAAACTATATACTACGAGTTAATTTGTATATATTTATAAAAATAACTGAAATGAATTTTCTTGAACTTTCCGCTTTATTACTTTGTTTGGCTTCCATTTTTTCAATTATTAACTTGCGAATATTAAAGCTTCCACAAACAATTGGTTTGATGGTATTGGCTATAATGCTGTCATTAGTTATAATGATTACAGGACTGGTTTCTCCGGATTTCCTTAACTATGTTACTACTTTAACCAAGCAGTTTGACTTTAGTGTTTTACTGATTGATGTAATGCTACCTTTTCTGCTTTTTGCAGGAGCAATTAGTGTAGATGTTCATGAGCTATTAAAGGACAAAATTACCGTTTTGTTTCTTGCTACTTTTGGAGTTATTTTCTCTACGTTTGCTGTTGGCTCCGGTCTTTTTTGGCTCGTTGAACAACCTTTATTTGGGTTAAGTTCTCTTGGGCTAAGTTATGTAGACTGTTTATTATTTGGAGCATTAATTGCACCTACTGATCCTATTGCTGTTTTAGCAATGGTTAAAAAAATGAACCTTTCTAAAGTTACAGAAACTCGTATTGCAGGAGAGTCGCTTTTTAATGATGGAATTGGTGTAGTTGTCTTTCTTACTCTTTTAAGTATTAAAATTGAAGGCATCGATAATATTACCATTCAAAGTGTAGGAGCATTATTTGCCCAAGAAGTTATTGGAGGAGTCTTACTTGGTGCCTTATTAGGCTTTTTAGGGTTAAAGTTAGTAGAATATATTGAAAATGATCATGTTGAATTAGAAGTTTTGATTACCCTTTCAATGGTCCTTTTAGTGCCGGTTATTTCACATGTATTTCATTTCTCTGCTGTTCTGGCGGTTGTAGTTATGGGACTCTTTTTAAATCAAAACATAGATTCAGATAAGAATAAAGAGGGAGTTCAAAAAGCTATGGGAGATTATGTCTACAAATTTTGGCACCTGTTAGATGAAACTTTAAATGCCATATTATTTATTTTGATTGGATTGGAAATTATACCAATTCTTCAAAACTTCGAAATGTCTTACATAATTATCATTTTTCTTGTTATTGTTTTGGTAGTTGTTTCAAGAGGTATTGGAGTGTTTGTTCCAATACAACTGCTCTCCATTAAAAAAGTGTTTGAAAAAAATACTGCTCTGATTATAACATGGGGTGGCTTAAGAGGAGGGCTAAGTATTGCCCTGGCACTAAACCTTCCGGACTCTATTGGTGAAGGAAAAGATCTTATTTTAATTTTAACTTATGGAGTAGTACTCTTTACTATTTTAGTACAAGGACTTACGTTGAAAAAAATTGTCAAATAATTTAGAAACAAAACACTTCAATTATTATATTTGAATTGAGAAGTTCGGGCTGTGACACCAGCTAAGTTTAATTTAATGTAGAAAGGAGGCGTCTTATGTTTTATGAAAATCATTTGGGGAATAATAAACAGCAGGTACCTACTCTAGGACCACTGTAATATTCCTTATCTATATGTAAAGCGGACCGATGGGTCCGCTTTTTTTAATTTATTTCTATGAAAAATATTCCACAAGCGGATTTAAATGAATTCCTTTCTGGGGATCCAAAACGAAAATCAGACTTTGTTCAATTCATTGGTGCTTCGTTCCAAGAAATAGGGTTCTTAGCTTTAAAAGGGCATTTTTTAGAGAAAGATTTACAAGCGGATTTATATCGTGAAATCAATGCTTTTTTTGCATTACCTAGGAAAAACAAAGAAGCTTATGAAATTAAAGGAGGTGGTGGTCAGAGAGGTTATACTGGTTTTGGAAAAGAACATGCAGCGGGAAGAACAACTGGAGACCTAAAAGAGTTTTGGCATTTTGGTCAAGACCTAAAGGTTCATAAACACCTTAAAGAAATATATCCTGATAATATTCAGGTGTCAGAGCTAGAGCATTTTAATGTCATTGGAGATGAGGTATATAAAAAACTAGAGAAAACTGCAGAAGTATTGCTGCAAGCCATTTCCTTATACTTAGGTCTAGAAGAAAATTATTTTGATCATTACATTCGTGAAGGAAATTCAATTTTAAGAGCCATACACTACCCCCCAATTACCAGTGTTCCCAATGAATCAGAACGTGCTGCTGCCCATGGAGATATTAATTTAATAACCCTACTTATGGGTTCACAAGGAGGTGGACTGCAAGTATTAAATCGTCAGAAAGAATGGGTTGATGCTGTCGCAGCTCCTGATGAATTAATGATTAACATTGGGGACATGCTTTCTAGGTTGACCAACAATTATTTGCCATCCACCATTCATCGTGTAGTAAATCCTCCTAAAGATGAGTGGGGTAAGGCCCGGTATTCCCTACCATTTTTTATGCATCCTATTCCAAAAATGCCGCTAAACTGCCTCCCGCAAATGGTTGATGAAAAAAATCCACAATTATATGATGACATTGAAGCTGGAGAATTTCTACGCCAGCGTTTAGTAGCTTTAGGTTTATTGTAATCCTTTCTTTTTTTCTGCATTTCTTTTAAAATGCCCCCCAATAATGCCAAAAAAGAAATTCTTTTGGATTCAAATTTATAAACATCATTATTGAATATTCTATTCTTTATAACTAAAACAGTTGCTTCTTTACTTATAAATTTGAAAAATTTTTAAGATCCTCTGCAGAAGTTAAGTCCGGAAGATGCTCTGAAACTTTAAAACAACGAATCCTGTTTTTGGGATCTGTAATCATCATTCTCACAGCTTCTGGTAACTCTTTTTCATTACGCTCAGCATGTATAGGGCAATTTTTTAAATACGGAAACAGTAAGGCTCCCTCAAAACTAAAAATATTCATACTTACTCCAATATAATCTGAAGTATCCCCATAATTTTCTACGGTTTCAGGATCTGGTTTTTCAATAATATTTTGTAGATATCCTTCCTCACTTATATCAATAATTGCAAATGAAGAAATACGAGCGGTACTAAAATTTAAACTTGAACGATTATAGCTAATTAAAGCGTGGGGAGTATCTCTAGGAGTTAATAATAATGCAAAAGCATGAACAGAATATAAATTATCTCCATTGCAAATGGTAAAAGACTCATTTTTAAGCTCTGGGTGCTGTTCCATGGTTTGCTGAACAGCGTCGGCTGTCCCTAAGGGCTTATTCCTTCCTTGAGGTAGATACTGAATTGCATAATGCACAAGTGCTCCTGCAAAAAGATTATTTTTCGGTGCTGATCCTACATATTCTTTAAAAGCCTCATTTTCATGACTTGTAATAAGATATACCTCTTTAAAACCAGCATTCACAGCATTTTGAATGAGGTGAAATAATAAAGGTTTTTGTTTAGAGCCTAAAGGAATTATGCTTTTATGAGAACTACTGGCTATTTTTTTAGTCTCGGGTGTTAGTTTGGATGTTTCTAAAGAACGTTTCATTCTTGAAGAAGAACCGCCAGCCATAATAATTAATTTTGTTGTATCCATTTTATGATTTAGTTAAGTTCACTTCATAAGCTGCTTTTGTACCCGTGGCAAGGAAAGCATTAATAACAGGCTGTAGAGTATCTTCAGTAACCATTGCAACCATACAGCCTCCGCCTCCAGAACCAATTATTTTTGCACCCAGAGCACCTGCAGAGCGAGCAGCATCCATTTGAATCTTCATACTAATAGGGGTGTTTTGAATTCGCTCTTCTAATATTGTTTGGTGCGCATTCATAAGAGTGCCTATACCTTTTAGGTTAGGCTTGTCTGTTTGTAATGCCTTTTTCGCCTCTTGAGTTAAGAGGTGATTATGAATTGCTGCATACCAATGGTTCTTGTATTCATCAGGAACAAATTGAAGATAGTTATTGTAAGAGCCAACAGTTGCTGTATGAATATCAAAATTCGGCTCTTTTTTAAGAACAAATTCTAGGGCATTTTGACCAAAAGTTCTTGCATTTTGTAATACAGTAAGGGTTTCTTTATAAATTCCAGATTCGGCCACAACCAATTTTCCAAGAGTAGCAGGTAATTTTGTAGTACTCCCTGATTTGGTATTGATGAACAAAAGTCCACCTTGAGCGATGGTATATTGATCCATAAGCCCTCCGGGTTGTTTGAAATAAAGGGATTCTGCCGCATAAGCTAATACTCCAAGGGTCTTGTTGTTTAATGGAGATGATACCTCTTGTGCTTGTACTAAAAATCTAAGCCAAGCAACCACTAGAGCAGAAGAACTTGAAATCCCAGCATTTATAGGTATCGTTCCAGAAATTTCAATGTCATAACCTTGAATAAATTGAGCACCTTCCTTTTGCAGTACTTCCATAGAAGAGCGGTAGTAATCTCCTGAAGAAATTAATCTGTTTTTTTTATTTAAATCAATTGTTATAGTTTTCTCTAAATCAAGTAATTGTAAAAAATATGTGGCAGTTAAATTTGGGGTTGCTTTTATCTTAATTTTGCGGTCAATTGTGCCTGCAATTACAGGTAAATTTAGGTAATCTTGGTGATCTCCAAAAAAACAAATTCGTGCTGAGGCTTCTGATGTAATCAATAGATGATTTTATAAATGTTTGTTATGATATAATCTTAAGGGGTTTAGTATTTTTCCAATTTCCTCTAGTAAAATCAGGAAACTTTTGAGGGGCACCTTCTTGATCGATCGATTTCCCACTAAGTTCAGTAACGGAACTCCAAAAACAACCTTCATAAAGATTTTGATCTAAAGGAAGTCCATTTTGAAGACACTCAACGATGCGATACATCATAATCCCATCCATTCCGCCATGACCACTCCTCTTTGACTTTTCATTGAGTCTTTTATATAGTGGGTGGTCGTATTTTTCATAAATCATTTCCAGTTGATCTCCTTGAGCCCATGCATGATGATTTTCGGTTATTCCTTCTATACCTCCCTCTAAGGCAACTCGTGTAGGAAAACCAGCAAGAATTCCTTTTGATCCTTGAATTAGGTTGTGTCTTGTGTATGGTCTAGGACTGGTTTCATCCCATTGTAACATAATGGTTCTACCCAAATTAGTCTTAATTATAGAAGTATTCAAATCTCCATTTCTAAAATCCAACTGATTCCATTTGTGATTTTTTGGATAATTTTTTTCTGCGTACAACTTTCTGCCTATCGCCGGGGTAGAATAAGAAATAAGACTTTTAAAGTTGTCTTCTTGTCTCGCTAAATTCATGTACTGTGCCACGGGTCCCAAACCATGCGTTGGATATAAATTTCCCCTTCCGTGAGCGTAATGAAACGTTCGCCAAGACCCAGTTCCCTTTTCTTCTTCCTTCATTTGAGATCGTAACTCATGTATATAGGCCGCTTCTGCATGTAACAATTCTCCTAAGACACCTTTTCGACACATATTTAAAAATAGCAATTCATCTCGGCCGTAGTTAACATTCTCCATCATCATACAATGTTTCTGAGTGCTCTCGGAAGTATCTATAATTTTCCATAGGTTTTCGATTGTAACTGCCAATGGTACTTCAACAAAAGCATGCGCACCACTTTCCATAGTGCCAATTGCCATAGGGGCATGATTTTTCCAATTGGTAGCAATAAATACAACGTCGGGTTTAGTTTCTTCAAGCATGACGCGCCATTTGTTTTCATCGCCCCAATATTCAGCAATGGTAGGGTGTCGATTTTCACCAGCTGCCTCTTTCACCAATTTTCGCATTTGTATTACGTTCTCCTCATAGAGATCACTAATCCCAACAACTTCAGTATTGGGAAGGCTAGAGAAAAACTTTAAATGATCTTTACCTCGATGTCCCACTCCAATAAAAGCTGCTCGGACTGTGGAGAGTTTTGAAGCCGCAAAAGCCCCCATGTAAATACCATTTCTTTTACTGGGGTTATTGTCTACACAGCTACTTAAAAAGGAAGTTGAGCTAATTGCTGCAGCTGTTAGTGTTGATTTTTTGATAAAACCCCTTCGGCCTAATTTTTTCATTTAAATATTTTTGAATTTATAAAAACATGTTTAATAATTTGTATTTTATGTTATGAAGTCTTCCCTTTCAGTAGGATAATAAAACTATCCTTTCATAAGTTTATTTAAATTTTTTGAGTAGTATGATCCAATTTTAAACCTTAAATCAGATAGATAAACCATATTCCTGTCTATCAGTGTGATTTTATCAATATTTATTATTATTGATCTACTAATTCTCATAAAACTATTATCTAAAACGTCTTTATTAAAACTTTTTAAATTCTTTCTAATCAAATAGTTTTTTTTAGTAGTAACTAATTTAACATAATCTTTTTCAGCTTTTATGAATAAAATATCCGCTTTTAATACCTTGATATTGAGTCTGTCTGCCCTTACAAAAATATAATTCTCTTTTTCAGCTTTACTTTCTTTTAACTGGCTTACTTTTCTTTTCCTTAATAATTTATAATTAATTGCTCCAAGAGCTGTAATAATTAAAAGGAAAAAAATTAAGATAAAACTTAGAATTAAAAGATTATTGCCAATTAATGATTTAGAAATAATATTATTTACATCAATTTTAGACCCATTAGGAAGGAAGTATAAAAATTCTTCTGTGTCAAATACATTTTGGTTAGAAGCAGTAAGAATTGAAATATTTTGAAAATGGTAAATTTGTTTATATTTCCACCCCTCAGATATAGAAGTAGATTTATCTTCAAAACTAACGAGATTGAAATAAGGAGTAGGTATATATTTATTTGATAAAGGCCTTTTTCCGCTGTTTAGTGAATGTAATAAAATAGGACTCAATATTCCACCATCAGCATATGTGTCAGAAATCAAAATAGCAATTATATTTTTTCCTTTTTTTAAAAATCCTTTTTTTATGATATAATTTCTAGGGCAATTGTAACAATTCGCTCCCCCAACTAGGTTTCCATTAAAGTAAACTTCGTCACTATCATCAATACCTTTTGGGATGGAGATCATGTAATCCCTCTCTGTATCGTTAATAATTATATCTTTCCGAAACCAAAAAATACCATTCAAATCAGTCTCGGTATTATAAATATCTTTAATGAAAACTGGCACATTAGTCGAATCCCAAAAGAAATCATCAAATTCATAAGAAGAATAGAGATCCCTTTTGAGTTCTAAATTCCATGTGAGTGGATTTATAGAAATATTTGCATTATTTGAAAAAAGATTATCATCGAATTCTTTATATCCTATTATTTTATATTCCCATGTGCCTGAAATTGAGATGATATTTCCATTTTCAGACTTTAAATACATTCTGCCTTTAAAACCACCAAAACCACTAGCATCATGAAATTTTATTTCAAAAAGATTTTCTCCATATTTTAAAATGTCTTTGGGTATGGTATATTTTCTAGGTGAATTATATGAAAGAGATGTGCCAATAAGATGCCCATTTAAATAGGTGGCGTCATAATCGTCGATTCCACCTTCAACAATAAAACTATAATTGCTATCTAAATCTCTGATGTCAATTGTTTTTCTAAAAAATATAGAGCCATTAAAATCTTCATGATTATCAGAAATAAAATCAATTGAACCTGGTAGATTTATTTTATAAAAAACAGAATCAATATTTTCATTTTTAAAATAATAATCGAATATGGGAGATGGCTTATTTTCAGAAGAAATATCACCAATAACATCATCAACACAAGACGTGAATAATAAAAATACCAAAGTGATTAATAGATATATTTTATGTTTAATAACTAATTTCAAGTAAAATTGTTCCATTTTTTTAGAGAAATTGATATTAATAAATATACTAAAACTAAATAAATACAAAGATTGTTGAAGCGCATGTAAAATATTAATCTACAGATTTAGTTTGTATACTAACCCATAAGCTTTAAACTTTATATCTATTTATAAATTTACTATTAATGAATTTAAAATAAGAAAGAGAGGTGAAATGAAACACCCCTCTAACAATAATAGTTTAATACCGATTTTTATAACTTATATTTTGATTTTTATTTAACTAACTACTAAAAAACTTAAATCAAAATGATATCTGTTAAAACATTAAACTATCTCTAAATAAAATACATCAATTATTATTATTTAATACCCTGGGGCTTGTTCTAGGCCTGGATTTTTATCCATCTCTTTCTGTGGAATTGGAATCCAATAAAATTTGTCATTCCATGCTGGTGTGCTAATTTGAATAAGTTCAGTAGCATATGTTCCATCGCCATTACTGGTGTATTTGATTCCCCATTCACCAGTTTGATGGTACTCATCAATGTCGTCCCATCTTCTGAGGTTATTAAACCTCTTGCCTTCTCCAATCAATTCCACCACAGTTTCATGTTTTATTTTATCCATATCAATAGAAGTATATAATACCATACCTGCTCTTTCCCTAACCAAATTAACCATGTTAAGGGCTCCCCCCTGATCTCCCAGTTGAAATAATATTTCAGCATGATTCAGATACACCGCTGCTAATCTGTGAAGAGTAGTTACGCCATCATTGATCTCTGGAGATGGCCAATTACCATTGAGGTATGTTCCAATAAATTTTTTCACATAATATCCAAAGAAACCATTATTCCACCACTGACATCCTGTACAACTTCTCGAGTCTTGGCCTCCTTCAGAAACATCAATTGTATATGTTTCATTGCGCTTTGAGCCTTGATAGAAAATAGTTTCATAAAAACGCGGATCACGATTACTATACATGTCATCATCAGAATAGGCAATATTAGAGGTCACCGTTCTCACATTATTACTCCAAGTAGCAGGAATAAAACTAGTGGTTCCATCAATTACCTCAAATTGATCCACTAAGCTCTGTGTGGGAGTATAAGTTGTGAATCCACCTGCTCCTCCTGGAGCGAGGTTGTGGTCAATGAAATTATCTCTATCTATTTTTCTTTTTGCCGTTATATATCTACCTAAAATAAGTTCTGTATTTCCATTCAACAATTTGGTGGCATCTGCGAAATTTGGCAGTAAGCTGAATTTTCCTGAGCTTACTATTGCTTCATTTACTGCTTTTGCTTCTTGAAGTAGTGAAGTATTATAGGACCCTCCATTAAACCTTGGACTTGCGGCGATCAATAACATTTCGGCTTTTTGAGCCATAGCAGCATATTTGGTAATACGCCCTTTCTCAGGCTGAGATTCTGGCAGTAGCAGTATGGCTTTATCCAATTCACTATTGATATAATCCATCGTTTCCAAAAAAGGAGATTGTTTCATGCTTAAGTAATCAGAATCAAGATCTAAAAGATCATCACCAACGATAATTACCTTTCCAAAAGCCAACGCTAGTCTGGAATAAAATATTGCTCTTAAGGTGAGAACTTCTCCTGTTCGTGAATCCATAAATGCTTGATCGTCACTATTAAGTTTTTCGAGGACCGTATTGACTGCCCGTATTTTTTTATACATGTAACCCCAAAGACCAGATTGATTTCCAGTGACAAAATCTCCACCTTTATTATAAGTTACACCCCAACCCGCCGAATTAGCTGGATTTAAATTCCCTTTTGTTATTGCTTGTCCATTAGCGTTGTTATGATGATCATACCAATCAACGGTATTAGCATCTGGACTAAACATTCCTGCAAAAGAGTTTGGAAGACCATTGTATACTTCGTTAATAAAAGTATCTGATAGTGAGTCTGTTGTCCAAACGGATGTCTCAGCATACTTATCTAAAGGTGCAGCTTCGAAAATTTCGTCAACAGAACATGATACAATAAAGATCATTAGTATTAATAAGATGTGTATTTTTTTCATTTTAATATTATTTAGATATTTCATTTATTAAAAATTTAGGTTAACTCCAAATTGCCATGATTTCATTAAATAGGCTCCATAGACACCTTCAGGGTCAATATTACTATTTGGTGAATTTAAAATTGCAACATTATTTCCTCTAACAAATAGGTTCGCATTATCAATATTGAACATATCAAGAATGTTTCTATCTACTTTATAGTTAAGACTGATATTTTTAATTCTTACATAATCAGATTTAGTTAGCCAGTAATCAGATTGATATGTTAATGATCCTATATTATAAGGTGGAGTGGCTATTGGATATGCTCCGTCAGTATTTGTTGGTGACCAAGCATCGTCAAAAATTGCAGTGTTAATTGCATAATTACTGTCAACATAATAACCTCCAGATTGACCCTGAATTAAAGTAGATAATTCAAAGTTTTTATAAGAAACTCCTAGATTAATTCCAAAGAAAGTGGTAGGCACTAAACTTTTATCAGATCTTATTCTGTCATTTCCATTTATGTCTCCATCGCCATCTTTATCAACCAGCCTTACAGCCCCCACGTTAAACCATTTGTCCCAAACAACTCTAAAAGGAGCTACATTCTCGGTCAATGTCCATCCATCCGCTGTTATTTCAGCTTCTGTTCTGTACAAATCGTTACTCTCGTAACCATAGAAGGAATCAATTGGTTTGCCTTCATACTTTTGATAGTCCGTTATTGATTCTGGTTCGTCAAGGTATACAACCTTATTAGTAGATTGTGAAATATTACCATTTATAGAAAAGGAGAACTCATTTGTCAGGTTATTCTTATAGCCTAATTGTAACTCATAACCTGAGTTGTCAACAATTCCAAGGTTTTCATCTGGCAACTTAATCCCTGTATATTCAGGGAAAGATGCGGAACGCTTAATTAATATTCCTTCTCTTTTACTTGTAAAATAATCTAATTCAAAACTAATAGTGTTATTAAAAAGAAGACCCTCTATAGCAATGTTTTGGGTAGTAGCTGTTTCCCATGTAACATTTTGATTTGCAACAGTTGATTCAAAAAAACCAGGTCTTTCACCATCACCAAAATCGTACCCTACTTGAACTCCATATGCAAAGTCATCATAATCTGTAAATTCGTAAGTACTTAAATATTGGAAAGGTAAGATGTTATCGTTACCCATTTTACCCCAAGAACCTCTAAGCTTAAGAAAATTTAAAGCCCCTGTATTATCAATAAATGATTCATTTGAAATAACCCAACCAGCTGAAATTGCTGGGAATATTCCAAACCTTTTATCGGTAGGAAAATTTTGAGATCCGTCTCTCCTCACGGAAACAGTAGCAAGATAGGTGCCATTGAAATCATAATTTACTCTACCGAACATATTTTGTCTACCCGAAGAAAAAGAACGACCATCCGTTTGGGCAGTGCTTGGAGTTCCAGCAAAAATTTCAGGAATTGCATTTCCTCCAAAACCTCCTCTTTGAGCATATATAAAATCCATCCTGACTTTACTTTGTTCGTATGCAACAAAAGCGTCAACATTGTGATTTCCAAAAGATTTTTTGTAGTCTAATTTAGTATTTATTAGATTATTAGAATTATTTTGCTTTTTCTGCGATAATACCGGTTTATTTCCATCTGGGGATTTTATAAATTCTGCAGTTGAATTATCATATAAGTATTCATCAAAAGTTGCAGTAAATTTCTTTTGAGACCTATTTGATTTATCAAAGGCCCCGTAAACGGTAAACTTTAAATCTTCTGAAATGTCATATGTAAAAGAAATTTTTGTGTTTAACACATCATTCATTAATCTATTTGATCCATTTGCAAGAATACCTATTGGATTTGAACCTCCCGCTGGTTGCGCACCTTTACCTAATTCACCATTTGAAAGGCGTCCAACTAACCAAGGCCAGCCCTGAGTGAATCCAGCAGCTCCACCCTGAAGTTTATCCCAAACCTCATCTCTGCCATAACCAACACCGTCAAATTGATCAGTCTTAGTATATAATCCATCATCCCTTCGGTTTAAAACATCAAACCCCATAGACAATTTATCTGACAGTTTAATGTCAATATTTGATCTAAATTGATATTGTTCAAATGGAAAATCTCCTTTAAACAGTTGTTCCTGTTTAGAGTATTGGCCAGAAACAAAGTAAGAAATGGTTTCACTCCCTCCCTCTACATTAAGGGATAAATTTGATGCAGGTTTTGATTTTGCTATAGTTTCCTCAAACCAATCTGTATTTGCATACTCATCTGGTCTGGAACCATCTTTTAAAAGTGCAATCTGTGCGTCATTAAAAGTAGTAGCCCATCCTAAACTTAAGTTGTCAATTTGATCTTTTTCATACTGTGCCCTTTTCCAAGAATCCAATGCTCTTGTTCTAACAGTAGGGCTATTAATAGTGTATGAGGTGTTTAAATTAAACTTTGTTTTACGGTTGAATTTTCCTCTTTTTGTAGTTATTAATACTACACCGTTAGCAGCTCTAGCTCCATAAATAGCAGCGGAAGCATCTTTTAAAATACTTATTGATTCTATATCATCAGCATTTAATCTTGAAAAATTTCCTCGGTCAGGTATTCCGTCTATAACAATAAGAGAGTCCGTATTTCCGAGGGTACCCTTACCTCTTATATAAATCTTCGCATCATCTTGCCCAATAACACCAATTGGTTGTTCAGTTGAAACTCCAGCTATTGAACCGGCAAGAGCATGAGTTAAATTTTGAACACCCCTTGATACAAGATTTTCACTAGAGAGCGTAACGACTGAACCGGAAATCGAAGATTTTTTCTGACTACCGTATCCCGTTGTGACAATAACTTCTTCAAGTCCAACTATGTCTGAAGTTAAATTCATAATTATCTCTTCCTCTTGACCAACTAAAACTTCTTGGGAAATATACCCAACATAACTAAAGATAAGAGATGATCCAAATTCAACTTTAATTGTAAAGTTTCCATCAAAATCACTTGTTACTCCATTTGAAGTGCCCTTTTCAAGAATATTTGCTCCAGGAATTGGCTGATTATTCTCATCAAGAACTGCGCCGCTGACAGAATTTTGAGCATAAATACCCAGTGAGAACATTAAGATACTTAAAAATGCGCAGTGTTTTATTTTTTTCATGAGTTTAATTATTATTTGTTGAATGATTAAATTTATTATAAGCAAGAAAATATTAATTCTTTAAAAATACTGTTAGACTAATATTGTATACTAAAAGGCTTAAGTTGTATATAAATTTTGATTTGAAAATATAAAAAGTCATTATATTATTCTAATTAATCATCGTCACATTAACTGTTTTACCATTTTTAATTAAGGATTCCATAAATATTTGATCATCACTGAACACTTTTATCAATAAACTATCCTCAATCCTATTGACCTTTATGTCATAGGTTTTACCAAAAGATCTTATCTTTCTTAAAGCCATCTCATTCCATCCTTCTGGCATTTTAGGTGAAAAAGAAAATGAATTTAATCCAATTGGTCTAATTCCAAAAAGACCTTCAGTAATTATTCTACAATAGAGTGCACTTTCTGCAGACAAATGTCTTTGATTTCCTTCCGGGAATGCCTCTACAGGATAAGGAACATGCTCCCCTAACAATCTCCTTTCAGAATATTCTTTAATATATTTTAAAGTACGTTTTGTTTCTCCAGCCGCAAATGCACCCCTAAATGCATAAAGAGTAGCCCTGTCCCAAAAAGTGGTTACTTTTTTTTGTGAAAAAATAGAATTTAATTTTTCTCTTGTATTTAGAAGGCTTTTACTTTTTTTAGTTCCTTTAATGAAATAACGGTAATCTCCCAGAAATCCTAAAAATTTATAACTCCAATAGTCGTTAAGAGAAATTCTTTCGTTAGAAAAGTTGTCCAAAAATATTTTTCCGTAAAAACCACCAGGGCCTCCTCCATCTAATAAATTAATTGAAATAGTATTCTGACCTTTAATTAATAAAGATTTAGGTATTACAAATTTATTTGCTCCAGTAATCCATATTGAAGTTCCAATAGATTGTCCGTTAAAGTATATTCTTGCTGCATCATCAATAGAATCCTCAAAAGTTAATTCGTAGTCATTATCTGTATTAGAAATATTCACTTTTTTTCTAAACCAATATATTCCATCAGATGGTTCTTTTCCTTCAAATAACTTTTCTAATCTTCCTGGTAATTTTATTTTTCCCCAATTAGAATCATCAAAATTTATTTTACTGTAGGAGTCCTTTTTTAAGTCAGGATATGTAAAAAGGTTGGTGATGTATTCTAAATCATTTCCATCGAATCCTTGTAAATCCTTAAACTCTATAAACGGTAATATAGATTTCAATAATTGATCAGTATTAGCTTGTGAAGCTAGCCCATCCTCAGTCCAAAGTTCGTCAGAAAAAAGGGCATCAATAGTTGCTTCACTTCTGTCAAAAATATCAACAGTCAAAGGAGTCGCAATCCATGCGCGAAGCAATAAATTTTCTTTAAAATATTTATATGTTTTATAGCCAGACATTTCAGCTCCAAAATACTTCTCAATATCATATTTTATTCCGCTGGCTTGAGATTTATATTGGTTTAATAGTTGTTTGTCCTTTTTTAATTCGCTTCCCAATAAGTATGCAGAAACTAGTGCGTCATAATACAAAGAAGATGTATTTAAGTTAGCATCTCCTGCTGGAAACCGTCCTTCCAATTCATCAGAATCAGAAGCAACTACTCCATCATTATTAATCTTTCTTCTACAATACTCTAAACACCATTCAATTAAAGGCCAAAGTTCTTTAGCTGTCTTTTTGTCTCCATAAGCCATCGCAAATCTGCCGGCACCATATGCAATCATGGCCATGTCTCCACGATCCCCTGCGCCATTCCAAAAATCAATTCCTTCTGCAATAATTGAAGAAGGAATAGGCTTATACTCATCGTTTATAAATCTGGTAAAATGACGAAAAGAATTAATAGCAGACTCATTACCTTCTAAGTTTCCTAAAAAAGGGAAAAATGGGTTTGCATATTCGGCTTGATCATTTGCCCATATAGCAGCGTAATATCTACCACCGCCTGGAGCATGCATTAAGCCTCCTTTAGTATTAAAAATACTCTCAACAGCTCTCAATTTAGAAAATGAAAAAAAAGCATTTAAAATTTTATCAGGAGATTCAAATACTAAATTAGTGAAGGTTTCACTAAGTAGTTTTTCTCTTTTTTTAAATTCAAAATCACTAGAAATTGATGATTCAAAAGCATCACTATGTCTCCCGGTATATATCAAAGAATATTCGAAAACTTCTTTAGGGGCTAATTGATGGGCTCCTTCCTTACTAGAAGTTACTTGGATTTTATAACCTCCCGAAACACCTTTTTTTTCATCAGTCTCAAAAACATAGTCAATTTTTGGGAGATTAATAGAAACGTTTTTATCCGTTGTATTTACTATTTGAATTTTATCAATAAATACTGGTTGATCTTTAGATGGGAAGAGTTGATGCTTTATGTCTAGCCCTTGTTTTGTATTTGAACTAAATCCAAGGAAACCTTTATGCCTGAATTGATATGGGTATTCGATAATTGACTCCCCATTAACCTTGATTTTATCTAAAATTTCAGAATCAATTTCATGAGAAAGACTTGCATGGGTATCGTTAGGGATAGTCCGTAACATCGGAAAAATTAAATTAACTCTTTGATTAAGCACACCATTTTTAATGCCATAATGGACAATAGATGAAATCTGTAGACCACTCATTTCTATATTATCCATGTGCGTGTCATTAGATTTAACATTCCATTCTATGTGTCCATCGCTAAGCAATGACCACCGGTTATTATTTTGAGAAAAAAAAATATTACAACTAAAAAAAATAAGTATCAGAGAAGTTTTCATGAAATAAAAATTAATTAGAGCTGTTAAACGATGAAGCGGGTAAACCTTCTTTATTGAAAAGGGTTCCCTTGAACCAATTTTTCCATCCATATCTAACCTGAATTGGATTATTCACGTTTTTTGAAAAAACTCTAACTTTATCGTTAGTGATTTTAGCAGAAGCTTGATGAAAAATTCCATTTTCACTTGCTATTTCAAACCCACTTAAATTTTCTTTGGCAGAAAGTCCACTTCCTTTGCTCTTAAAATCAACTTCAATATATTTATCAAAATTTTGATGACTCTGATATAAGGGGCCTGAAGAAACTATATCAAAACCATAGTCATTCTTTAGCGCTAAGAGTGCAAGTCTTTCACCAACGTCTTTTTTATTTCGAGGATGAATATCATTTTCTTCACCTACATCAGAAAGAATTGCCATTCCAGTTTTAGAAGTTGACTCTAAAACTTTTCTTTGAGCGTCTCTTAGTTGATGAGAAAATTCATTTTTAGAGTATCTGAATGGAGCTATTTGAGCATAATAAAATGGAAAATCATATCCCCAGTTTTCTCTCCAGTCATCTATCATTCCAGAGAAAGATTCTTGGTATTCATCATAATTAGAAACATTAGCTTCTCCCTGATACCATATAGCTCCTTTAATGTTATAAGATAAAATTGGAAAAATCATCCTTTCAAATAGAATTCCATACTCATTTGAATCATTAAAAATTATTTCACGTTGAATGTTTTTTTGAAGAATGGAAGAGTTTTTAATTAAATCTTCTAATGAATAATTGTGAATCCATAATTTTTTATTGGTAATAAAGGCTTGGTGTTTAAATTTAAATGAATTGAAAGGAATAGTCTGACTGGTTAAAGAATTTTTGACTTCTACAATACCATTTATTCCACCAGGTCCTCCTCCATCATAAACTCTTATTGCAATTGAATTCTCTCCCTTTTCCAATATTTCTTTTGGTATTTTATAGTTTCTTGCTTTATCCCATCCAATGGTATTCCCAATAAGTTGTCCATTAAAATAGGTTAGATCAAGATCATCGATTCCGTTATTAATAATTAAACTGTATTCACTTTCAATATTTTCGATGTTAATTTTGGCTCTAAACCATATTACGCCATCAGATATAATCTGATTATTTTCATCTAATTTAGATTCAAAACTACCGCTATTTTTTTGCTCTTTTGATATGCTTTTAGGTAACCAAAAATCCCATGAAGAGTCATCAAAACTCTTTTTTGAAAATTCTCGATCATTTAAGTCTAACTCTGCCCAATCTCTAATTCCCATGTTATCATAGTCAGGAATAAGAACTGTTTTAATTCCAAACATTTCATTGTTTAATTTAGCTATGGAATCATTATAAGATATTAGTTTTGATTTATTATTAAAGAATTGGTGTCTTTTTCCAATATTTAATAGATTTGGCATTAGTTCTTTTAGCTTTTTGTGACTTGTCCATGCCTCTACCCTTGTTCCTCCCCAGCTACTATTTATAATCCCAATAGGAATATTTAGTTTTGTATATAGTTTTACAGCGAAAAAAAATGCTGTAGCACTAATCCCATTATTAACTCCACCTTTTACACTTTTTTCAATATTTTCAGGATTTATAATTAACCATTTTACATCATTAAGATATTTACCTGATAGATCCTGGGGAATATTGAACATTCTTATCTCTGAGTAGTTTGCTGACAGATATTCATTTTTATTGTCAATGCCTCTACCTCCTTCAGATTGATTAATATTCCATTCCATATTTGACTGTCCTGAGGCTAACCAGACTTCTCCAATCATTACGTCTGAAAATACAATATTTTGTTCGTTTGATCTTATACTTAATTCAAATGGTCCACCAAAAGAAGGGGTCTCTAGTGATGCTTCCCATTCTCCCTTTGAATTTGCAATTGTTATTACGTTGCTACCCCAACTCCCTTTAATTTCGACCGGATGATCCGCAATAGAATTTCCCCATATTGAAACATTAGCTTTTTGCTGAAGTACCATGTGATTTGAAAAAACAGAGGGAAGTGATAATTTTTTTTGTTCACTACTTTTACATGATATAAATATTAAAGTGTTAATTATAAATAAGATGCCTAATTTTTTCATGTTGATGTTCCTTTAATTATAAAGTTATCTCATTTATTTTAAGAACTACACTTTTTCTTTTGTCCGTCACTATGGGATTAAATCCAAACTTCATTAAATATTCACCTGAATAAGTTGCTTCTTGATTTATTTCAGTGATTTCTCGATGAAAAAGATTTATTTCTTCTATTTCATATATTTTTTTTGGATCTAAGCCTTTAAAAAGTATTGGTTCATTCGAATAAAAAGTTTGAAATCTTTGACTTATAAGAAATGAAAAAACTACCGAACTGGTTTTCTCTTGATTTACATACTGAATACTAGCAATTGGGTTTTCATATGGATCCTGAAGGCGATACATGTCTCCGTGCCATATGCTTTTTTGTAAAGATTTATAATTAAGTAATGCTTGCTTACAAAATTCTTTTTCCTCTTCACTGAGTTTATCTATTTCAATATCAAAGCCTAATTTTCCAATAGAAGCTACATCCACACGGAACTTAATACTTGATTCTTTATTCCAATTGGTAACATGAGAACTCATTGCTATCGCAGGGTAGAAATGTGAATATTCCCAGTGCATAAAAATTCGATCTAAAGCATTAGTATTGTCACTTGGCCAGAATTCAGTAAAATACTGCAAAGCGCCATAATCTACTCTTCCCCCTCCACCAGAACAAAGCATTATGGGAACCTTAGGGTATTTTTCTCGTACTCTTTCAAGTACTTTATAAAGACCTTTTACATATTCATAATAAAGATGTGATTGAGGAAGTTTATTTCTTGCTAAATATTCGGAATAGGCATTATATATAATTGAATTTGCATCCCATTTAACAAAACTAATATTAGAGTTTTCAATAAAGAGATTATCAAAAACACCGAAGACATGGTTTTGAACCTCTGGATTTGAAAGATCTAAAACTAATTGATTTCGATAATAATATTCTTTTCTATTAGGCTGTCGAATTACCCAATCTAGATGATTTTCATATAGTTCACTTTTTGGGTTAACCATTTCTGGTTCAATCCAAATCCCAAACTTTACTCCTCTTTTATTGGCTTTTTTTGTAAGATTAGATAAGCCATTTGGTAGCTTATTTTGGTTGACCTCCCAGTCACCAAGACCGGCCCTATCATTGTTTCTTGGGTATTTATTTCCAAACCAACCATCGTCTAATAAAAATACATCTATTCCAATTTCTTTGGCTTGATCTATTAGCGCTACTATTTTTTTTTCATTAAAATTAAAATGGGTGGCTTCCCAATTATTTAATAATGTTAATCTATCCCCTTCTCCTTCATGAATTCTATATTTCCTACTCCAACGTTGCATGTTTATACTAGCCTGATTTTTTCCTTTTTCTGAATAAGTATAAATAAAATGAGGAGTTTCAAAGATCTGATTCGCTCCTAATTTATATTCGGCTGCGAAGTTGTTAGCACCAGCTATTAAGCGAAGATTATTAAATCTATCTTTTTCAAAATCAAAGCGATAATTACCTGACCAAGCAAGACTAGCAAGTAACACTTTCCCTGTGTCTTCTTTTGCAATACCATCAAGAGATAAAATAAAGTTTGGTGGAGCATATAAATTAGATCGAGTCCCCAGCTTTGAATCTAAAACTTTTATTCCTGAAGTTAAAAGGTGGGTTTCGGGTTGCATTTCAGAACCCCACGCTCCATGATATTGGGTAAGAAAAAAATCGTTATTTCTAAAATATAAATTAGCGGAGGCATACTTTTTTAATTCGATTGCTTGCACTTCGTTATTTTTGATGGTTGACCACTGTTCAAATACATTTTCTTCATGGTAAACTTTATAAAACAACAACACCTCTGTTTTGTATATCGGGTCAACTAAAGTTACAGTCAATAGAGACACTCCATCTCCTAGATTTTTTTTAATATGCTGTTTGTATTCTAATTCTGTTGAGGGATTTCCGTCAGAATGTAATATCTGTAATGCTGGTTCTGAAGTATTCCATGTGCCACTTGGAGTGTATACATGGTTAGGTAAATCGGCAGCATCTTTTACTTCATAACGAAGCTGTTTATCAATAGATCTATATTCATTAAGATTTGATGCTTTTGACCCAAAATAAACATGTTGTAATCGTTTAAGAGAATCTTTTTTAAGAACAATTGCGTATTCTGAACTCTCTATAATTATTAAATCCTGTGAGAGTGAAATATTTAAAAAAAACAAGCAGCATAAAAATAAAGTTGATCTGATATCCATTAGTAATTATATATAGAAATTGTAATTAAATTCAAACTTAATTAATGAATTAAACTTAAATAGCATTTTAATATACACTATGGTGATCTATATATATCTACCGTGTTTTATCGTATACGAATTTTATAATGTATTCAATAAATGATTTTTTTAATATGTTATGAATTATTTAATTACCATCTCCTTAAACTATTAAAAGGAAAAATGATGGTGAATATCAATAGAAAAATTATATTTAAGCACTTATAAGCTAATACTATTAAAAAAATACTTCTTTTTTTAATTTCCGTTTCATTGCCAACAAGCTGTACTAAAGAGTTTGTTTTAGATGCAAGTATTAGTCCTGTCGAATCAGGAACTGTAATCCCATCTGAAGGGACTTATAAGGAAGGTAGTATCGTTACTTTAAATGCCTATCCTGTAGGTGAGTACTTTTTTGATAGTTGGTCTGGAGACGCTTCAGGATCATCTAGTTCCATTGATATACTAGTTGACGGGAATAAAAACATTGTTGCAAACTTCAGTAAAACAAATTTTAATGTTTTATTAAGTGTTCAAGGGCAGGGTCTAATCAATGAGCAACTAATTAAATCTGGTCCAGTAGAGGGACAAAACTTGGGTGATATAATAGAATTAATTGCTATACCAGAAAAGGGATGGAGTTTTAATAGATGGGAAGGGGCTCCGTTAAATACCAATAGTGATACCTTAATAATTGAAATCAATAATGACCTAGTTATTAATGCCGTATTTGTTCAAGGTGAAGTGTTTGGCAATAAAAATAAATATTTGGCTTTAGGTGACAGCTATACAATTGGAGAATCAGTTGATGTCAAACAAAAATGGCCAGTTCAGCTTTTAGACAAATTATCCAAAGTCAATTCAGAAATTAATGAGCTAGAAATTATTGCTCAAACAGGATGGACTGCGCAACAGTTAATTACTGCTACTGCAGAATTAACTCTGGAACCTCCTTACGGACTTGTATCACTTCTGATTGGAGTAAATAATCAGTTTCAAGGACAATTGGCGGAGAATTTCAGACCAAGTTTTATTGAGCTTATTGATCGGGCTGTTATATTAAGTGGAAATATAAAAGAGAGGGTTTTTGTTTTATCAATTCCAGATTGGGGGGCTACGCCCTTTGCTAATTCTTTACAAAGAAGTGAAATCACGAAACAAATTAACGAGTTTAATAGTATTATTAAATATGAAGCTGAACAGCGAAATGTAAAATTTTATAATATTACTGATATTTCCAGAAATGCACTTAATGATCTTTCACTCATCGCAAATGATAATTTACACCCTAGTGGTAAAATGTATGCACAATGGGTGTCATTGATTGAAAAAGATATTTTGTCAATTAATTTTTCACCCTTTAAATAATTATAACCTAAACTAATATTAAGTTAACACCTATCTTCCCTAATATTCACAAATTGGCTCGAATCAGGGACCAACTAATTGTGATTCAATTGTTTTAAAGCGGTACTTAATTCCAAATATCCATTTTTATTGGGATGAAGGCCATCTGAAAACATGTTTTCCCTGATCTTTTTTTCCTTATTCAGAAAAGATCCTCCCAAATCTGCAAATTTCAATGACAAGTCCCCTGCCAATCGTTCCACCTTTAAGTTAAGTTCTTCGATTCTTCCTTCAAACCCCCTTCTAGGTAATAAGCCAATGAGGATTATTTGGGCTTTGGGTTGTCTCGATCGTATTCCTTGAACTAACAATCGCAAGCCTTCAATAATTTCATAGTCCGTATTGATTTGTAAATTGTTGGTTCCAATCATTAGTAGCACCTGTTCCGCATTAAACCCGTCCAATTCTCCATGATAAACCCTCCATAGTACGTTCTCAATTCGATCCCACCCAAAAGCATAGTTCCTTATTCCTGTTGGAGTCATCCAGTCGGTCCAGGAGCCTTCTTCCCTGACTAGTTTACTGCGAGGCTCCCCACCCCAAAAATGAATAATAGAATTACCAAAAAAAACGGTTGTCGGTGGGTTGGTTACATTCATTTCAAGGATTTCTCTGTGCCGATGCTCCCAATCATAATTGAGAGGTTCACGATACTGAGTACAAGGTTGGGTAGTTGATAAATTATTAACGGGTTCTTTAAGAATTCCACGAAGTTTAACTTCATAACTTTGTGCATAGTGCATCATCCCCAAATCACTCGGATGCGTTCCATCTACCATATCATCCAGTTGTAATCCAATTTCCTCTTTTGTTAAATAATAGAGCTCTCGAATACCTTCGTTTTTTAATTGGTAAAAAGCCTCCCTTTGAAGTCGATTAGCTACATAGTATGCTTCTTTTCTGCTATCGCTAATGAATTCTTCAGTAAAACCTGCATGTTCAGCCAACAAAACAGGTGTATTTGGCTGTTTAATCCTCAGTTTTCTTACCGCATCGAGCACTCGTTTTTTTAATTGTTCACCATTTTTAATTCCTAGAAATTTCCATGAATCCGTCGTTAAATTAGGCATGCAATCAAGAATATAAATTTTAGCATCAAGTTCGCTTAACAGATCAATGACAGGAGGCTCCAATCTTCCTGAACCGTTAAACCCAAGGTTTATAACTGGACGGTCCATTTTTCTCCCCAAAATAGCTGCCCAACTCATCCCAGGTCTTGAAGCACATGCACCTTGGGCAATAGAGGTACCATAAATAACAATAGCTTTTTCTTTTCTTGTGGGTAATGGTTCAAAATAGTCCCCTACATCAACTCCAATTTCCAGCGAATTAACTTGATTATATAATGGTAAATATAAACGATACTCTCGCCCTTTTTCGTGATAGGTGTCATTTGCCCTTAAGCCCTGAAAACGATAAGTAATGGTATCAGAAAAACTTCGGGTGCCTGCACACCATAACTCTTTCCCGTCGCTATCAATAGCATAAAGATCTATTCCACTGACTCCTGTAGCAGGCATATGGTCCATTGCATAATTGTCTTTATTTTTAGTTTCATACCTAACTATTATTTTCTTCGTATTTGAGCGGAAACGAATCATTAATCCTGCTGAATGTGAAGACAAACTCCATACATCATCGGCTACATTTCCCTCGGCTCTTGCAGGGAGTCGGTCATAAGTTGATTTCACTTCATCTGGCCATGCTTGTCCCTCTATTACGTGAGATTTATACTGAGTAGGACTCCACCATTTGAGTGTTGCTAAATCCTGTGAAAAAGAATGTGTGCATTGCAAAAAACATATGAGTAATAATAGTTTTTTCATCTTAAAATAAATTAGAAATGATGTATGATATTTAAAGGTTTAGGGTTTTTGTAAACGTGATTAGATTCTTAAAAGTAAAAAAAACTGTAAGAAATACCTAGAGACTTTAAAAAAATCAAGTTGCACGTTCCGAAAAAATTATACCTTTAAATAAAAAATGGGTGTTGGTGGAATTGTTTTAGGAAGTTTGGCAGTATGCTTATTATTTGGGCTTGTAATCGAAATTAAAGAACGAAGCTAGCCCTATGGGATATTTTATTCGAAACCTTTTGGTGTATGGTGCAATTGCCCTGGTTATTTGGATGCTATATGCTGCTGTAAGAGGAATGAAAAATAAAGATAATCAATGAAAAGACCCTCCAAAAAAGCTGCTTCATTTTATTGACATTAGGCCTGCTTAAAAAAGCAGCCCCATTACTATGGTTTTTTGCATTTAATTCTCCCAAACACTACTGAAATAAAACCTTCACTTTCAAAAAAGAAAGTTTTAATTGATTGTGTTGAGCAATACTAATCTTTAATCCGTATTCCAGACACGTCAAACATTCCCATTAAAGAACCTGAAAGAATGTCTCCTTCAATGGTAAGTTCAAAATAAATGTCATATCCACCCCCATAACCTTCTATGGTAAAAATTCCATCTTCAAAAGTTGTAGAGTCTAATTCAAATTCAACAGGGGCTTGATCTTCTGAAGCAGGAGTGATCTCAGAAATATATTTTCCATCCTCTTTTTTGATGAAAAGCTTAGCGTCTACATCGCCCATGCTAGGTAATTCAAACATCGTGAAATCATACATTCCAACATAAGGGTCTTTTGCTATTTTTTTTTGAACACCACAAGAAGCTATCAAAAATAATAAGGAGAGTATAAGTGCTTTTTTCATTTTAATGATTTTTAAATTACTACCTGAATATGCCTTTATTCTGAACTTATTTCAGCTACTGTTCGATCCCAAATCTTAACCTCACCGCTTTTTTGATTAGTCCATTTCATGCGATTGTCATTATTAGAGTAGGTAACTAAGTTAGTTATAAATAGTGCTCCTTGTGTGAAATCATATAAATCTGTTTCAGGGTCTATAGCCCATGTAAAAATTGTCAGAGAGGGGCTTAAACAACCTCGGCTTTCAACGTCTACATTAACAAACCTTTCTGTTGCAAGTTTTGCATTAACTGATAATGTATAGCTAAAACAAGAGTATTCGGGGATTATATCTACCAAAGATGTTTCTAGTTCGTCCCAAATAATGGTAGCATTGGCTTCGTCAGTGAAAGAATAAATTGTCCATTCGCCAACAATTCTATTGTCAATGGGTGTGGCCTCTTCTTTTCCACAACTTAAAAAGAATGTTAATGTAATTGCTAGGATTGATGCTTTTAAAAATTGTGCCTTTTTCATTAAATATTTTTTATAAAAATACTCAAATTTATTTGGAAGATAGAATCTTAAATTAAATTTAGTTGAGATGTAACATTTTTCAATTATTTTCGTCTTTTAAATGTTATTAAACTAATTAACTAAAAAATTTAAATCCTCTTAAATGAAAAAATTTCTTCTCTTATCTATATGTTTTTTAATTAGCTTTAATACGATTGCTCAAACAAAAATTGAGGCTAAAGAACTTACTAAAAAAGAATTGAGGGCTCTTAAAAAGCAAAAAGCTTTTGAAAAACAAAAAGTGCGCTATGAAAAACGAGGGCTAAATGCATGGGGAATTAATGAAAATGCTCTAAATGTTGTAATGGCTATTCGAGAACATTTAGGGTCTGCAAGAATTGATACTCAAAGGGGTTTAGTTATTATTCGACAGTCTGAGTCGCTTACTAATTCTCAAGCTTATCCACTTTGGATTATTGATGGGCAACAATACAGTTTCCCTCCAAGCTCGATGGCACTTCAAAATATACGTGAAGTAACTATTTTTGAATCTTTAGCAGAAACAAATAAATGGGGTCAGCAAGGTCGTGCAGGAGTTATTCAAATAAAAACTATAAATTCTTTAAATTGATCCTAAGGGATAAGACAGTAATACTTAAAGTCCTTTTAATAGGGTGCTTTTTTTATATAATTCCTATAGATACAATTGCCCAACAGTCCAATGATGCTCCTTATGTGATTGTTTTGGGAACAGTTCAAGACGGAGGGTCGCCACACATGGCCTGTGAGAAAAAATGCTGTAAAACCCTTACGGTTTTCCAAAGAGAAGCCCGAAAAGTCACTGCACTTGCAGTGGTCGAACCAAAAAGTGATTTTAATCTGCTTTTTGAGGCTACTCCAGACATAATTTCACAATGGAAAATATTCCCTAGCACTCCAAAAGCAATTTTCTTAACCCACGCCCACATGGGCCATTATTCTGGACTTTTACAATTAGGAAGAGAGGCTTTAGGTGCTAAAAATATTTCTGTCCATGTAATGCCTAGGATGGCAGCTTTTTTAAACGACAACGGACCTTGGAGCCAATTAATCAGCCTTGGAAACATTAAACTATTCCCAATGGCGCAAAATGAATCGGTAAATTTTACAAGTGAAATAATTATAACTCCACTAATTGTTCCACACCGTGATGAATTTTCTGAAACTGTAGGGTATCGGATTCAAGGACCTAATAAAACAGTTCTTTTTATTCCAGATATAGATAAATGGTCTAAATGGAGTGAAAATTTAAAAGCTATATTAGAAACAGTTGACTATGCTTTTTTAGATGCTACTTTTTTTGATCAAGAAGAAATAAACTATCGCCCCTTGGAAGAAATTCCTCACCCCTTAGTAAAAGAGACCGTAGCTTATTTAAACCCTGTATCCCAAGAACTTAAAAATAAGGTTTACTTTATTCACATGAATCATACAAATCCTTTACTTGACCCAAAAAGTAAAGCCACCCAATGGGTACTTTCACAAGGGTTTCATATTGCTAGAAAAGGGCAACAATTTAAATTATAATTAGTCCTCTTTTTTTACTTATTACTAAGATTAGTAGAAGCTTATTTTTTAATTCATTGGAATAATTTTCTAACTTAGACTGGTGAAACGATTTATACCTTCATGAAAAATGAGATAAAAAACATTATCCCTTGTGGTTCGCTGGTCTTTTGCTTGGTCCTTATTTTTGTTTTTTGTAGCTGTTCCTTGGAAATTCCAGAAACAATAAATCAACAAATGTCGGGGCTTCCAGAAGAAGTAGATTTTAATTATCATATAAAACCGATCCTTTCAGATCGTTGTTTTAAATGCCATGGGCCAGATGAAAACACAAGAAAAGCAGGCCTTAGATTAGATATTGAAACACTTGCCTTTGCTAAATTAGCAAGTGGTAATAGTGCCTTTTCAAAGGGAAGTGTTTATGGAAGCGAAGCTGCCCACAGAATTATAAGCACAGATCTTGACGTTCAAATGCCCCCTCCAGATTCTAATTTACAGCTTTCAGATAGAGAAAAAGCCATGTTTCTTAAGTGGATTGATCAAGGTGCAAAATGGAAAGAACATTGGTCATTTACTCCCGCTAAAAAAACAAAAGCATCTCTGCTTTCTATAAAAGACAACAAACAAGTTATTGATCAATTTATTTCAGATAAATTAATCGAAAATAATTTAATTTTTGAAGAAGAGGCTACCAAAGAAACCTTAATTCGAAGGTTACGTTTTGATTTAACAGGAATCCCCCCATCCATTTCTGAAATAGATGCTTTCTTGAAAGACACTATTCCAGGGAGTTACGAGCGCTTAGTGGAGCGTTTAACGGATTCTAAAGCTTTTGCTGAACGTCTTTCGTTAGACTGGCTTGATCTTTCTCGTTATGCAGATTCTCATGGATTACATGCAGATGGCTCCAGAACCATGTGGCCTTGGCGAGATTGGGTCATTGATGCCTTTAAGAAAAACATGCCCTATGATCAGTTTGTTACCTGGCAATTAGCTGGAGATTTACTGCCAAATGCAACCAAAGAACAAAAGCTAGCAACCGCTTTCAACCGAAATTCTCCCATGACGGCAGAGGGAGGGATTATTGATGAGGAGTGGCGTTTAAACTATGTTTTTGACAGAACAGAGACATTTAGTACTGCATTTTTAGGACTGACCGTTGCCTGTGCAAAGTGCCATGATCATAAGTTTGATCCAATTTCTCAAAAAGACTATTATCAATTAAGCGCTTTTTTTAATAATGTAAGAGAATTGGGGATGACAGGGGATGATGGGGATTTTGGCCCCCTCTTATACTTACCAACAGAAAATCAAGAAGTACAGCTTAAAAAATTAAAAACCCTTATTAGCCAAACACAAACAAAACTAGATCTCTCCAAAAAAGAATTAGCAGAAGTATATCAATACATAGAAAAACTCCCTATAGAAAAAGAACTTGAAAAAAACTTGATTGGCGTCTATCCGTTTGATAAAATCACACCAATAAGATCTCGTAAAAACTCAACTTTTGTTATTTCTAATAATACCGTTGTAACCCCAGAATACTTCATAACTGATAATAATAAAAATGTAAAATCAAGTCAAGCCCCACTTCAAGTGAAGGGTGTAAAAGGAAAAGCAGTACGTTTTAAAAGTGATTACGACAAAATTTCTATTGATAAAGAAATTCCAAGCTTTGAATGGACAGATCAATTTTCAGCAGCAATATGGATAAATACGGAGCAACAAAAAGAAAACGCGCGGCAATATATACTTGGGACTACAGGTGGTAAAAATAACTGGTGGCGAGGATGGGATTTCTATCTAGATGATCAAAACCATCTTAATTTCCGCCTAGTGAATATGTCCCCAGGTAATATGATTCATGTTCGTTCTAAAGAAAGTATAAAAATTAATGAATGGACCCATCTTAGTTTTTCATATAATGGTAATGGAAAAGCCAATGGAATTCGCTTATTTAAAAATGGAACTCCCTTTATAGTTAACACTAAAATTAATAATCTTTCCAAATCCATTAAACCTGTTTCCGCTAGTGGAATAAATCTAGAAGAACGCGCCGTATTAATTGGCAAAACTTATGAAGGGTCTACAGGTGATAATGGACTTTTTATTGGAACAATGGATGATCTTAAAATTTATGATAAAGCTCTATCGGCATTAGAAGCCTCATTCATTTTCAACAAATATCAAGAAGAAAATTCTTTGCCTAATGAAAGTTTATTAAAGGAACATTGGATTCAAAATCATCCTAAATATACTGCTGTCGATAAAGAGTTAAGAAAAAATCTAAGTTCCTGGAGAAAAGCTATTGATCCTGTTATTGAAGTGATGGTCATGGAAGAGCTTGAAGAGGGTCGTACTACCTACCTATACAACCGAGGAAACTACGCTGAGCCTTCGCTTAAAGTTGAAACAATAACGCCGTCAGCACTTCCTGCAATGGATAAAAAACTGCCAAAAAATAGACTCGGATTAGCACGGTGGCTATTCAATAATGAAAATCCACTTACTGCTCGTGTAGCTGTAAATAGGTATTGGCAAATGATTTTTGGAAATGGCCTAGTCGATACACCCACTGATTTCGGTGTTCAGGGTTCTTTACCGTCACATCCTGAATTATTGGACTGGTTGGCTGTAGATTTTAAAGAAAATAATTGGAACGTTAAAGATCTTATAAAGAAAATGGTCTTGTCCAAGACCTATAAACAACGAGCACAATTTTCCCAAGAAAAAAATACATTTGATCCAAATAATATCCTTCTAGCTAGAGGAAACAGTCGCAGATTATCTGCCGAAATGATTCGTAATAATGCCCTTTCAGTAAGTGGGTTACTTTCTGAAAAAGTTGGGGGACCAAGTGTAAAGCCATACCAGCCTAAAGGCTTATGGAAAGAAAAAAACACCTTCTCCTTGCGTCTTCTAGAGTATAAAGAGTCCAAAGGTGAAGACTTATATAGACGTGGTATTTATACGTTTATAAAACGCGGCTCCCCACCCCCTTCATTAATAACTTTTGATGCTACTTCACGAGAAATTTGTACAGTGAAAAGAGAGAATACTTCTTCTCCATTACAATCATTAGTCCTTTTGAACGATGTTCAATTTTTTGAAGCTTCGCGGGTTTTTGCAGAACGTATTTTTGCAGAATCTAAAGATACACTAGAGGCTCAAATTACTTATGGATTTAGACTTGCTACCTCTCGTTTTCCTGAACCTCAAGAAATACAATTAATGAAAGAACTGTATGAAAATCAACGTGCCTATTACAAAAAAAATAAACGTCAAGCATATAAGGTGGTTAACGTTGGAAATACCAAATATAAACAACAGTCAAAAGTGGATAAAGTAGCTGCCATGACCATTGTTGCCAATACACTACTAAACATGAATGAGTCCTATTACAAATACTAAACCATGAATTGCAACCACGACCACGATCACTCAGACTATTCTAGGCGAGATTTCTTGACCAAAACCACATTGGGTTTGGGAGGACTCAGTTTAGCGAGTATGATGAATTCTGAAAATCTACATGCCTCAAATAGGATTAGTAATTCAACTACTCTAAACTCAAAATTACCTCATTTTGTGCCTAAGGTAAAACGCGTAATTTACTTATTCCAAAGTGGTGCTCCCTCTCAATTAGACTTGTTTGACTATAAACCAATGCTCAATAAAATGCAGGGTCAGGAGCTTCCTCCAAGTGTTTTTGGTGAACAACGGCTTACGGGAATGACTGCTGGGCAAAATTCCTTCCCCTTAGCAGGAAGCTTATTTAATTTTAATCAACACGGAAATAGTGGTGCCTGGATGAGCGATTTAATGCCAGAGGTCAGTAAAATTTCTGATGAGTTGTGTTTCATAAAATCTATGCATACAGATGCAATTAATCACGACCCTGCTGTAAGTCTAATCCAAACAGGCTCTCAACTTCCGGGTAGACCCTCTATTGGTTCCTGGTTGAGTTATGGTCTAGGAAGTGACAATAAAAACTTGCCTGGTTTTGTTGTTTTAATAACAAAAGATAAATATGGGCAGCCGCTCTACTCCCGTTCATGGGGGAATGGTTTTCTTCCATCGCAACACCAAGGAGTACAATTTCGTTCAGGGAAAAATCCCGTACTTTATTTGGATAATCCACCCGGAGTAACCAAGCAACTAAGAGAAGAACAGTTAGACTATCTAGCGAAAATGCAACAAAATAAATATGCTGATATTGGTGATCCTGAAATTTTATCGCGAATAAGTCAATATGAAATGGCATTTAGAATGCAGACTTCTGTACCAGATGTAATGGACTTATCTGAAGAGCCTGATTATATTTATGATATGTATGGCGAAGACAGTAAAAAGCCTGGGACCTTTGCTGCAAACTGTCTACTAGCAAGGCGTCTAGTTGAAAAAGATGTTAAATTCATTCAACTGTATCATCAAGGATGGGACCATCATGGTGACCTCCCGAAAAATATAAAAACTCAATGTAAAGAAACTGACCAGCCTACTGCAGCGCTAATTAAAGATCTTAAGCAAAGAGGTCTTTTAGAAGATACTCTTGTAATTTGGGGTGGGGAATTTGGAAGAACAAACTACTCACAAGGCCAATTAACCGATACAAATTACGCTCGTGATCATCACCCTGGTTGTTTCACAATCTTTATGGCTGGTGCAGGGAATTAAAAAGGGCATTACTTATGGTGCTACCGATGCGTTTGGGTATAATATTGTTGAAAATCCAGTCCATGTTCATGACTTTCAAGCAACTCTTATGCACCTTATGGGTATTGATCATGAAAAATTTACTTTTAAATTTCAAGGAAGAAGATTCAGACTTACGGATGTTCATGGTAGTGTTGTAAATGATATTTTAGCCTAACTCATGTTATAATTATGAAAAAAAGTAGAAGAAATTTTATCAAAAACACAGGAATTGCTGCTGGAATTACTGTAATGCCCTTTGAAAATATATTTGTGATTACAAAGCCCGCAAAAGAAGATAATCCTGTTATTGGTCATGGGGAATATAAATATAAAGTGGATAAATCATGGGGGATTCAAGACCCTTCTCAATTTCCTGTAAATGATTGTCACGAGATGGTGATGGATAAAAAGAAAAGACTTTTTATGACCACTACCCATCCAAAAAATAATATTCTGATATATAATCAATCAGGTAAAATTCTAGATGCATGGGGAACCGATTATCCTGGAGCACATGGTCTAACCTTAATTGAACAAGGGGGGGAGGAATTTTTATTTATTACAGATCCTGAAACGCATAAAGTTTGTAAAACCACTCTTAAAGGAGAAAAGCTTCTTGAGTTTTCTATGCCAAAAGAAGTGGCCGCCTATAAAGAAGATACTCAATTCAAACCTACAGAAACAGCCATCGCTCCTAATGGGGACATCTACATTGCAGATGGTTATGGTTTAGATTATATTATGCAATATGATGCCAAAGGAAACTTCATAAGGTATTTTGGTGGCAAAGGAACTGAAGCTCACCAATTTGACTGTTGCCATGGTATTACAATTGATACGCGTGAGGGTAAACCACCTACTTTATTAATTACATCTCGTAGCGCCAATGAATTTAAACGATTTACAATGGACGGTAACTACCTAGAGACCATTTTGTTACCGGGCTGTTATATTTGTAGACCTGTCCTAAAAAATGGTATGCTTTATTTTGCTGTAATTGTCACTAAAGATTGGGGCAAATACGATGGGATGTTAGCTGTACTTAACAAAAAAAACGAGGTGGTTTCACTTCCAGGTGGAAGTATTCCAACATACAATAACAATGCTTTTTTGGCTCCAGAATATGATCAAAAAACATTCTTTAACCCACATGATGTTTGCATAGATGATGATGAAAATATTTATGTCCCTCAATGGAATTCTGGAAAAACCTACCCACTTAAATTAACAAGGGTTTAACATGATAAGCTTAGATCTTGCAACTTTTTTTGGTCGTTTTCATCCCCTATTAGTTCATTTGCCCATTGGATTTATACTGCTAGCTCTTCTTTACGATTTAAAGTGGTTTCAGAAAAATAAACAATACTATAATGTATATTCCATTACATGGTTTTTAGCATTTATTTCTGCTGCAATAAGTGCTTTTATGGGATGGTTATTAGCTCAAAACGGTTACTATATTGAAGCTGATTTAAAACCGCATCAGGTTTCTGGGATTCTACTAGTTTTATTTAGCGGTCTTGGTTGGTTTATTAGACTTCGGAATTTCTCTTTTCCATCAACGATAAAAAAAATAAATAATTTTACCATCCTTGGTCTTTTGATATTGGTAGGACATTTGGGAGGAAGCTTAACACATGGACCTTATTATTTATATGAGCATGTCCCCGAGTCGCTTAAACTAAAATTTAAAAGCCAAGAGATCGTTGTTGATTTTGAAAATGTATCCTTAGACTCTATCACTGTTTTTAAAGATATCATTGAGCCCATATTGACCACAAAATGCATTGCTTGCCACAATAATGATCTTAATAGTGGAGGGTTAGATATGACCTCCATTGAAGGGTTAACAAAAGGAGGGCAAAGTGGAGCTGGAATTATTGGAGCTAATCTCGATAAGAGTTTAATTTTTGAACGAATTACTCGTTCCCAAAACGATACTAAATTCATGCCTCCATCAGGAGTACCTTTTACCTATCAAGAAATTCAATTAATGGAATGGTGGATAGAAGAAGGTTCATCCTACTCACAAACACTAGCAGAAATCAATTCAAAAAGTAGCATTCAAAAACTACTTTTATCTTATTATGGAATGGATATTAGAGAAAAACCTTGGGTTGAAAAAGTCTCACTTAGCCCCTTATCTGAAACTGATTATGAAACATTAGAAAATGCTAATTTTGCTTGGAGAAATCTTTCAAAAGACAATCCTCTTTTAGATCTAAAATATGACGGTAAAAAGCTTACAAAAAAATCACTTGCCACTTTAGTGATGTATGCACCCTATATAACATGGCTCAATTTGAGCAGCTGTGACTTTACTAGTAGAGAATTAAATATTTTAAGCGAAATGGAAAACCTAACCCGTTTGAACCTTCAAAAGTCAAATGTAAAAACAATTGATCTAAAAGGATTGGTCTCACTAACACACTTAGAGATTTTGAATTTACATAGTACCCAAGTAAATAAAGAAATTTTTCAAATCCTAAAAGAAATTCCCAGTTTAAAAAGAGTCTTCCTTTGGAACACTAAAATTCCTTTGAAAGCAGTTGAAGAAAATAAAACTACTTTCCCTTTTCTAGAGTGATAATTTTACAATCTAAAAGAGAGTCTTTTTTATTGAATTAGGTGCTTGAAATTGCCTTAAAAAGAGAATCTTTCCCATTTGAGAACGTTCCTCTTTAATTTTAGCTATAACAGTTGCGGGATACTGACTTTCATGGCATAATAATGCCTGAAAAGCCTTGTCATAATGGGCTTGAGTAAATGGAATTTGAGCTGTCAAATACTTACGGTCTTGACCTCGTAATGTTTTTTCTTTGGCGGTTGATATAAAGTCTGAAGGAACTCCAAAATAATATAAATCCATTGGTAATTGCCAAGTTTGAGAGACAAAAACTTGAGTTACCGAAGCCCCAATAAGTCGATGGTCCATATGAGTAGTCACACCATCTGGCCCCCAGGTTATAATGGCATCTGGCTGAATTTCTGTAACAATATCTTTTATATCAAGTATTAATTGTTGAACATGTGGAATATGTCCGTCAAATCCTTCTGCTGCCTTAAGCTGATCGTGATAGGTTAAATGTCTCAAGTTAACACCCAAAACTTGGGCTGCACAACGCATTTCTTTTCTACGGATATCTGCCAAAGCATCTCCTGCTTCATAGTTATTATATTGATTAACCCCTAGGCGCCCATCTGTTGCTATGACCAAAGTTACCTCAGCACCTTCCTCTACATATTTGACTAAAAGAGGTCCTACAGATTGCTCATCATCTGGATGAGCAAAAATAGCTAACAGTTTTTTGGGTCCCTCTTGAGCGTATAGAAAAGAAGAAAGTATCAAGCAAATTAAAAATGGTTTAAATGAAGTCATTGAGAAAATTGAGTATATTAATACTTCAATTTACAAAAATTATGAAGACATACTTTACAAAGTATACTCGGCTACTACTCTTATTTTTTATTACACTAATAACATTTCCTTCATCTGTAATCTCTCAAAAAGCAAACATCTCAAAAAAACAACTTCGTTTGGGAGTGATTGGATTAGTTCATGACCATGTAAGTTGGATTTTAAATCGAAAAAAAGAAGATGTAAGTATTGTTGGAATTGTTGAAACTAATAAAACAGCGATTGCTAAATATCAAAAGCAATATAAACTTCATGATTCTTTATTTTTTGAAACATATAAAGCTTTATATTCTAAAGTAAATCCAGATGCCGTATCTGCCTTTAACGAAACAAAAGAACACCTTGAAGTAGTTAAGTTTTTTGCTCCTAGAGGAATTCCTATTATGGTTGAAAAACCAATGGCAACCACTTATAATGAAGCACTAGAAATGGCTAGACTTTCTAAAAAACACGAAGTCCCTTTGCTTATAAATTATGAAACATCTTGGTATGAAAGTACCTATGAAGCAAAAAAAATAATGACTCAAAATATGGTGGGAAATCTTACAAAAATGGTTTTTAATACTGGACACCCTGGTCCTGTTGAAATTGGGTGTTCCTCAGAATTTTTATCTTGGCTTACAGATCCGGTTTTAAATGGGGGAGGTGCACTTACAGATTTTGGTTGTTACGGGGCTAACATTGCTACATGGATGCTGGAGGGAGAAACTCCATTGCATGTTAGTTGTATCGCTAAACAAAGTAAACCTAAACTTTATCCAAAAGTAGATGATGACACTACCATTGTTTTAGAATACGAAAAAATCCAAGTCATTATTCAGGCATCATGGAACTGGTCGCATAACCGTAAAGACATGCAAATTTATGGATCTCAAGGCTATATTAACTGTGTTAGCGCTAATCAAATGGAGCTTATGACAACAGAAAAAGAAGGTGTTAAGACACACCTAGCCTGCTCCCATTAGTGACTATCAAAAAGATCCATTTAGACTGCTCTATGAGGTTGTTCACGAAAATAGAATTATAGAACCAAACGGATTGTATAGTGTTGAAAATAACTTAATTGTTTCTAAAATATTAACGCTAGCAACACTAGCCGCAGAAAAAAAACAATCAATTCCATGGGATACTCTTTAAGGCATTCGAAAGAGTCTTTATACATACGTTCATTTTTATACCTTTAAAGGGTGTCAAAAATTATTATTATTATGGGCGTCAGTGGTTGTGGAAAAACTACTCTTGGAAAAGCACTTGCAGACTTTTTAGAATATTTTTTTTTAGAAGGAGATGCATTTCATTCAAAGGAAAATATAGAAAAGATGAAGAGAGGGACTCCCTTAAATGATTACGATAGAATACCTTGGTTAGTAAGGTTAAATAAAGAGATTTTGGCATCTGGGAAAACTGGAGTAGTTGTTGCTTGTTCTGCATTAAAAGAGAGGTATCGATCTGATTTGAGTAAAGGAATAATCTTAGAAAAGATACTATGGGTATATTTACATTCTGATCTTAATACCTTAAAAAAAAGACTGGAAAAACGTGCGCACTTTATGCCAGTCTCACTTCTTGAAAGTCAACTAGAAATACTAGAAGTTCCCGGTAACGCAATTCATTTGGAAGCAGCGCAAACTACTAAAGAACAAATCAATCAACTTAAACCTTATTTAAGATGATAAATCAAGCCACTTGGGGTATTGTTGGACTCGGTATAATGGGCACGAGTCTAAGTAGAAATTTTGCCAATAAAGGCACCTCCCTTTCACTTTATAATAGAGAGGTAAAAGGTTCCGAAGAAGGAGTTGCTTTGTCTCATACCAAACAGTATTCTGAACTTAAAAATGCCCTTCCTTTTAATTCATTACCCTCTTTTGTTGAATCAATAAAAAACCCTCGAAAAATTTTATTGATGCTTCCTGCTGGAAGTCCCACAGATACGGTTATTGAAAAATTAATCCCATTACTAACTCAAGGAGACGTTATTATTGAAGGTGGAAATTCTCATTTTAAAGACACCGAAAAAAGAGCAAAACAACTTTCAGCAGCTGGTATACATTTTCTAGGCATGGGAGTTTCTGGAGGAGAAGAAGGGGCGCTAAAAGGACCTGCTTTAATGATAGGGGGTGTTAAAGAGGCCTATATGCTTGTTAAAAACGACCTAAGTGCAATAGCTGCAAAAAACTCTAAAGGAGTCCCTTGTTGCGATTTTGTAGGTTCTGGAGGTGCAGGTCATTTTGTTAAAATGGTACATAACGGTATTGAATATGCGGAGATGCAATTACTTGCAGAGGTGGTTTCGCTAGCACTTTCAGATCAATCTAACAGCATTAAAACCATTCAAAAGATGCTCCAAGATTGGCAAAAAACCAAAAGTGAAAGCTATCTCTTAGATATTACAGCATCACTTCTGGGCTTCCAAGAGTCAGGACGTCCTTTTATTGATTTAATAAAAGATGAAGCCTCTAACAAGGGAACTGGAGCTTGGGCAACTGCTGAGGGTGCAGAGCTTGGAAGTGCTAATTCATTAATGGCTTCAGCATTACATGCTCGATTTACCTCATCCAATAAAAAGCAACGCTCTCTGTTAAGTAAGACTTTTAAGGGCAAACCTACTTCAACTTCGCTCTCGCTAAGCGCTTTAAAAGTTTCATATGATCTCTCACGTATTATCAATCATCATCAGGGTTTTGAAATGATTCGAGAAGCCGCTATTAAAAATAATTGGAAAATAAAGTTGGCTACTATTGCAAGTCTTTGGTCTGAGGGTTGTATTATTAAATCAAGATTAATGGATACTCTTGTAGATGTTCTTAAATCAAATGACACGCTGCTGAATGCAGCTGCGTTTATGGAATTTTTTAATAATGGTATTGCCTCGTGGGAAATTTCAATTACAACTGCAATCCAAAAACGTATTCCTTTTTCTTGCCATAATGCGGCATGGAATTATTTTTTAGCAATAACACAAGAAAATAGTAATGCTAATATAATTCAAGCCCAACGAGATTTTTTTGGAGCCCACGGATTTGAGCGAAAAGATAAAAACCATGATAAAAAATATCATGGTCCTTGGGCAGATAAAAACTAGTTTTCAATTCGACCCACTGGACGCACCTCTTTTCCTTTAATTCCCGAAAGTTGATCTCCTAAAATAAGGCGGATTGAATCAGCTATTTTAGAAATTTTCTTCACTATTTCAGGGTGTTGAAAAGCAATATTATACTGTTCGCTTCGATCATTAGTGAGGTCAAATAGAGTCGGAGTATTAATTTCATTCATCTGATAAGGAACAGGAAAACCATCATTGGTTCCTTCTCTTCCATTTAGGGAACGATAGGTATGAGGAACATACAGTTTCCAATCTTTATGACGAACTGCATGTAATTCATTAGTTCGGTAATAGAAAAAAAAATTATCATGAGGAGAAGAGTTAGTGGCTCCAGTCAAAAGTGGAACCAAAGAAGCACCATCAATTTTTAGTTTAGGCATTTTAGTAGCAGCGAATTCAGCTAGGGTGGGTAGCCAATCAATTCCCATTGCAGGGGCATCTATAAGTGTATTAGGCTCAATTTTATTTGGGTAGCGAATAATTCCTGGCACTCGGTGGCCTCCTTCCCAATTAGTTCCTTTTCCTTCTCTAAAAATTCCAGAAGATCCAGAATGACCACCGTAAGATAACCAAGGACCATTGTCTGAAGTAAATATAACAATGGTGTTTTCTTCAAGCCCTTCTTCTTCTAGGCTAGCTAAGATTCTTCCTACAGAGGCGTCAATTTCATGTATTACATCTCCATAAAGTCCTCGATCTTGGTGTCTTTAAAAGGATCGGCTGCAAAAAGAGGTACATGAGGTTGTGGATGAGGTAGATAAACAAAGAAAGGTTGTTCCTTGTTTCGTTGAATAAAATTGATAGCGCGATCAGTTAATGCTTTGGTCAAAAAAGCTTGATCTTCTAAAATATATAGCGGAGTTTCATTTTCATATAATTCAATGTCTGGAAAATTAAAAACGGTTCCTTGTTGTGGATGTTTTGGCCACATATCATTTGAATATAAAATCCCGAAAAATTCATCAAAACCATGTTTCCGTGGTAAAAATTCAGGGGCATCTCCTAAATGCCATTTACCAAATATTCCAGTAGCATACCCTTTCTCTTTCAGTAGTTCAGCTATGGTCGTCTCCTCAGGATTAAGACCAACTTTTGACCCTGGACTATAGGCATTATGAATGCCAATACGGTCTGAATAACATCCTGTTAGAATTGAAGCTCTTGATGCAGAACATACCGGTTGAGTAGCGTAATAGGAAGTAAACATTGCGCCCTCTGAAGCCAGTTGATCTATGTGTGGAGTTTCAATGTCGGTAGCTCCATAAATTCCCAAATCCCCATATCCTTGATCATCTGTTAAAATAAAAATAATGTTTGGAGGCGTTATTTCTTTATTAAAAACACATGCGCCAAAAAACAATATACTACAAAAAAGAAAAAAAGGTTTCATAAAATGGGAATTAGCTGCTATTCAAACTTAGGGATTCTTGACGGTAAATCAAAGATGGTTCGGAGGGATTAAAAAAGACTCTATAAACCCTGCTTAACTTTAAGCTAATATTAAATTAATGAGGAGTAGAGAAATTATTGATTGACACATTTAATTATTTCAATCCAGATGGAGAAAAAATATATTTATTCCATTTTACATTCTTTTTTTTAAATAATATGTAAAATAAAATATTCTTTATTGAATTCTTAATAAAAATGAGCTTAGGGCAATTTTATTAATGATATAATTACTAATTTGAATATATCTTTGATGAAAATTTAATGAAAATACAATTTTATTAAATTTTGTTTATTTATAAATGCTGAATAGATTTCTTAAGGCTTAGTTACCCAAAAAGAAATATGCATTAATAAAAAGTTAATTATTTGTTTGACCGCCCTCAGTCTAAGGGCGGTTTTTTTATTAAATATTTTATTTGTTGTTAATCTTTTTTCTATCTACCGTTAAGAAAAATTCCCATAAATATGAGACAACAAAAACTAAAACAACGGGGATAATATAAATAAAATAGAAATAATCGTCTGATAGAAGAATATTTAAATATTGACTGTTATTAGAATAGTATATGGGTTTCGCTGTTGTGAGATCATAAATAAGACCTACATAAACAACTATAAAATATAGTGCAACTATAATTCTTATTGGCCAATATTGTGTTGGTTTTAAAAATGAAAAACCAAAATAATAGAAAATATTTCGCATTAGATAAAGGTATAAAAACAAATCTTTTTTAGGCTAATTAAAGTATAAATGAAGATTTTATTCTTGCAATAATTCAGCTGTTGCCTTTCCAATTTTACTCCCAATGGCAATTCCCATTCCTCCTAGACGAACTCCCATAGCGATATGATCTCCGACTTTTTGAAGAAGAGGTATTTTTTTAGAACCAAAACCCATAATTCCTGACCACTCCATTTCAATTGGTACCGACTGGCCCGGAAGAATAAAGGTTTCTAAATCCTCTAAAAGTTTTTGTTTAATTTGACTATTGACCCCGAAAGAGGTGGTGGTTTCTGTTTTAATGTCTAAATCCCTTCCTCCTCCAAAGAGAACACGATTATCTATATTACGGAAGTAATAATAGCCTTCATTATAGTGAAAAGATCCTTTTAATTTAAGGTCTTTGATGGGTTTTGTAATGAGAATAAGGCCTCTGCCAGGATTTAGTTCTAGTGCTGGAAAAAAACGTTTGGCAAATGCATTATTACAAACTGCTATTTTACGTGTTTCTAATTTAATCTGTTGCCCTTGAATTGAAACAAGAAGTGTGCTTTTCTCTTTAGACTCCTCAAAACTTGATACTTCTACCTTAGATAAAAAAGAAATATTTTCAGTATTAATTTTTGCCCTAAGAGTCTGCATCATCAGACCCGTGTTTAGTTGTCCCTCAAAGGAGTTTTCTACCAAATGTTTTACATGGGTTTTATCTAAACCGAAATCTCTAATTTTTGAATTCTTAAGGGTATAAACCTCTTTTTTAAAAATAGGATATAACAATTCGTTAAAACAAGATAAAGAGTTTAGTGATTTTGGATGTTCCTCAAAAAACAATTCAAACCCACCATTTGGCTGATAGTCAATATTTTTATCCCCTAGAGTTTCACGTAAAAGTTGTAAACCCTCTAGCCTAAGCTTTAAGACAGTTAACAATTCTTTTTCAGTCATTTTTGTGGAATCGTCTTGGAGTTCAGATAAAGAACCAAAACAAGCAAAGCCAGCATTTTTAGTGCTTGCTCCTGAAGAAAAAAGACCACGCTCTAGTATTGCTATTTTTGCTTTTGGATAAATTTCACGGTATGATAGAGCGCAGAACATACCTGTGATTCCTCCCCCTATAACAATGAGATCATAATTAAGTAAGGATGATTTTTCCCAATAACTAATCATGATTTCTTTACTATATAAATTTTTAAAAAATTATAATGTAGTTACTAGAACTACACCACCTGATCCCATAATTCCATAAGCTGCGATATCAGAAGGATTTTTTAAAACTTCTACACGTTTTATTTCTTGTGGACTCAGTGAAGAAGCTCCTCTAGAAAAACTACCAACTTGGGTTCCGTTTATAATAAAAAGTACTTCTTTCGGACTATTTATACTTGAAATTCCTCTCAAAAATATTTGAGCATTTTGACCGCTACCACGAATAATAAGTCCGGGAGATCTTCTTAATTGATCGAGTAAACTAATATTTGCATTTGAGGGAGTTTCAACTTTTACTTTTTCATTTGTTGTGGTTTTGGTAGCCGAACATCCAGAAGATGAAAATATTAATAGAAGGGTAAACAATGTTATTATTTTCTTTAAATCAAACATAATTGGGTTTTTAACTCATTAAAATTAGTCTTTTTTATTTCTATAGCTCAGTCCATGACCAAATTTATATAAAGGATTTTTTGAATCAAAAGGAAGATCTTCAATTTGTTCTTCAACTGCTTTTATGGAAGACGGGAGTTCTATGGGGAGTTTTCCTGTGGGTGAGAAATTACCTTGAATAAGTTCTAAAATGATTTTTTCATCTACATCAAAATCAGCAATGATTGCTTTTGACAAACCTTCAATTTTTGTTAAGACAGCTGATCTTTGAAGATTCATTACTAGTATTGTGGGCTTTGAATTAAATAGAGGAAGTAATTCTTCGATTACTTCTTTTGAAAAATCTAAAGTTCCTCCCCCCATAAGCTTTTCCATTATATACTCTGACTCTACTCCTTCATTTGGAGTCTTTACCTTAGCAATTATTACCTCAGCGTTTTCCAAACTTGTTACTTCTAATTCACTTGATGGACTGGTATCAAAGCCATGCAAGAATACTTTTGTTCGTTTTTGTAAGGGCAAAAAATTTTTTATGTTTTTTAAGAGCACTAGAGATTTTTTTTGAGCTTCAATTCCTTTAGAAATAGATTCAGGATTATTTAAACTATTTAATGCCTCTGAGTTAAGATAAGGGGAATCAAAAATTCCGAGTCTAAATTTCTGATCCATAATTCTACGAAGTGATTCATCAATTCTACTTTCATCTATTTTTCCAGATTTAATTAATTCAGCTAGCTCAAGACTGAGTGATTCTCCACCAATCATATCTACCCCTGCAGTAATTATTTTTACTAATCTTTCATTTGTGTCGAGTTTTTCAACCCCATGAGCAGAAGCGGGTTTAAATTTAATTCCCAGTGGTTCTAAATCTGAAATAATCGCCCAATCTGTGCAAATAATCCCTTTAAAATTGTAACGTTCTCTCAAAAGACCAGTAATAACATCTTTATTATATCCTGCTCCTACATCTTCCGAAGTAATTCCTTTTGGAATACTATAAAATGGCATTACAGAAGAAACACCAGCTTTAAAAGCGGCTTCAAATGGCTTAAGGTGATGTTCAAAATTATTACCTCTGTAGGATTGAATGCCAGGAGGAAAATGACTGTCTTTTCCATTATCTAAGGGTCCTGATCCAGGAAAATGTTTTACCATAGCTGCTACAGAATTTACATCAATAGAATCTCCTTGAATGCCATTAATGTATGCTGTAATAAGTTTTGAATTCAATTCTGCATCTTCACCAAAAGTACCATTTATTCTAGCCCATCTGGGTTCTGTTGCTATATCTGCCATAGGTCCTAATGCAACTCTAATGCCAAGAGCTTTATATTCTTCTCTAACAATTTTAGCATGCTCATAAACTAATAAACTATCTCGTGTAGCACCCATTCCAAGGGCTGATGGCCATTTGGAAAAATAAGGAGTATAAATTGACGCTCCAAAAGTCTCAGGAACACCGTGGCGTGGATCAGAGGCTATGGTAATCGGAATACCCAATCTTGATCGCTCTGCTACTTTTTGAATGGCATTATACCAGGATAACATTTTATCTTTATCATAAGAAGCTCGAATATTAAAATGATTCATTTTTTTAATTACTAACTTTTCTAAAGATGATCCCATTAAAAAACTGAATGGATCTGAAAAATTAGGATGCTCCATTATGGAACCGTCCTCGTTTACTCCAATCATATTAATAAACATCGCCCCAGACTTTTCCTCAATAGTCATCTGAGAAATAAGGTTTTCAACTCTGTCATGGATTGATTCATTTGGATTTTCATAAACATCTAGAATTCCATTTTTATTTAAATCACGGAGACTATTTCCATCAATTAATAAACTTGGGGCTACTTCTCCTAATAATGCCTCAATATCAGAAGTGTTATTCATCCATTTTATGGAAAATCCAAAGTAGATTAAAACTAATATCCCCAGAATAGTTAAGATTACATATGCTAACCTTTTAAATAACTTTGATAATGTTTTCATTTAAAACTTAATTTAAAGTATGTCGTTATGACATTTTAGACTTGATTTTTTTATAAAGGTTCTTTTCAAAACAAATCATATTGGCTTCTTATAAGTCTTGAACACAACGAAAACCTGTATGGTTAAAACTAGAATCTCTACTAGCGCTAATTCTTCTTGAGGTTCTGTAACCGCTACAGTATGAATCATTACATAAAAAAGAGCCCCCCCGCATTATGTGGTTAGGAGATAATGGCTCTCTAGGATCATTATAATTTACAGACCCTTTGGGGTTTTCTACCTTTCCTAGTTGAGCATCGTTTGAATAGGTATTGACATTATACTTGTCTTGACACCATTCCCAAACATTGCCAGCCATATCGTATAGCCCATAATTATTTGCAGCAAAAGAAGCTATAGGAGCTGTTCCATAAAATCCGTCTAATGTTCTATTACTAAAAGGAAATACACCTTGCCAAAAATTAGCCTTATCAAAAGCCGTTTCAATGGATGAATTTCCCCAAGGGTATTTATGATCAGCATTTCCTCCTAGCGCAGCCCATTCCCATTCAGCTTCTGTGGGAAGCCTTTTATTCGCCCAAGCTGCATAGGCATTTGCATCCTCCCAGGCTATATGAATTACAGGATGGTTCATTCGCTTTTTTATATTGCTTTTGGGTCCCTCTGGATGCTGCCAATTTGCGCCAGTTGTCCATTGCCACCACTGAGAATAATCTTGAAGATTAACAGGTTCTTGAGTAAGTTTAAATACTAAAGATCCTGCTTTAAGTAAGCTATCGTTTGGTTTAGGGGTGCCCGGTGGGACCATTTTTTTCATTTCCTCCCAATCAATATCTCTTTCTGCAATCGTTGTATAACCTGTAGCCTGAACAAAGTTTTTAAAAGCCTGGTTAGTTACTTCTCCTTGGTCCATATAAAAAGAATTTACCGAAACCTCGTGCTGAGGAAATTCATCAGCATAAGCTTGAGAAGAACGCCCTCCCATCATGAAATTTCCCGAAGGAATTAAAACCATCTCTTGTGGAATCGCGTTATGGGGTTCTTTTTTGCTTGTTTGTGAGGTGCATGCCATTACAGATATCAGAAAAAATTGAAAGAAACTTTTGTAATTGAAAAGAGTAGAAATTAATCTCATTATCGTTTTTTAGAAAGTAAAAGAGAATACTTTAAAATGTTTAATTATAAAGTTAAAGTTATCGTCTTAAGACATAATTAATTGCTAAAGAACTTTCTTTTAATGAACTAAAACCTTGAATTATTTTATTATCATTTTTTATAGTCAGAATACATTCATCGTCACTTTTTAGAAACTTTAAAAATTCAGCAACTGTATATTTATCATTTTTAGCTAAATCTTGTAATTCTATAATATTAAATTTTCTTTCAAATATTTCAAATTCTGATACTCTAAAATGTTTGTTAAAAACCGATATAACTACATAATAGTAATCTTCAATGAAATATTCGCTATTTATTGATAATACTAAATCTTTATTCTTTGATTTAATTAATTTAAATTCAAAATCATCAAATCCTAAAAAAACAATATTCCCAGAAGCATAAGTACCAATTTCATTGTTTAAATTACCATAATTCCATTGAGCGAATGTTAGAAATGGAATCAAAATAAATACAATTATTTGTTTTTTCAATATGTTGCTTTAAAGACACTTAAATATAGTTAAAATATATAAGTCAGAAAGTATCTACCCAATCTTTAGACTTTTAAGAACTTAAATAAAATACATCTTACAACAAGGATGTAAATCTGTTCTAGATTAATGCGAATTACTTACTTTTAGCACAAGAAGAATACTGTGTTTATTGACTTGGGGATTTAGCTCAGCTGAATAGCCATCAATCCAAAGTAAAGCTAAAAAACTTAAAAAAATAAATATTGGTTCTGCAATTAATTTTTTCATTGGTTTATTAATTTAACTTGTCTCACCGTAATTATATTTTGATTAATAATACTTTAAACATAAAAAATTAATTGAAAAATCACAAATCTGTGAACTTACAGAAGATGATATGCCTGTGGTTTAAAAGAAAACGCCCCTAACTAAGAGAGTTTGGATTACACCCCTACATAAAAAAACATACTAAGGAAAACCCCACTTAATAAATCTCTAATAATCTGTTTGTAATCACATTAGATAGAATATTTAAAATTCAACGTATGTAGTGTCTTATATGCTAAGGTTTTAGGTTATATACTAGATAGAAGAAGCCGTATCTAAATAAAAAACGATTCTAGAAAACCCATGCCCCTGTTTTTGGATTAAAGATGCCTTAGAAGTTTTTAGCTTTTAAATACAATGTCATAATCCACATCTTTACCTATATGTTTAGAAACATATTTTCAAACCTCTTCTTTATCATAGACTGGTTGATAGTCTCCAACAGAAACATTACCAAGTCCATACTTAACTTCTTGATAGGTCATGTCTGTATTAGTGTCAATAAGCATATGTACATGCAGGTTATTGTAATCTCCCTTGTCTCTTTCTGATACAAATAATGCATGTTCGAATCCAGTAAATAGAGTTTTTTTAAAGAAATAGATGAGGATATTTTTTTTGACGATATTGAAAATCTAAAATTTCATCTTTCAACACAACTCCATTGGAAACGTTAATCGCATTTTTAATAGTAATATTTTTTTGCCATCCTATATGGCCTTGCATAACAGCTTTTAGATGAACGATTAATGCTGCAGAAATTGATCTAGAAGCACTTTCCCAAAAATAACTTGGGGTATGATCTACAGCATAATAATCAATTTGTTCAATTTTAAGAATAGGTTCTTTAAAAGTAGTGGGAGTAGCAAAATAAAAACCCATTCCTTGGTCACAACTTACATCAATTATTAAGGCGCCAGGTTTCATCCTATCTTTTTCATCTTCAATAACAAAATCTATCGGGTCGTTAGTATCTTGATAAGTTCCATTGATGATAATGTCAGACTCTCCAATCAAATCTATAAGTGGTCGTTCTTTCCCGTCGTGCTCTACTACCTTTAACCTAGATTCGTTTAAGCCTCCTTTTTCAATTCGAGTATAATTTACATCCAATACCTCTTCTCTTACTTCATGATCAGGTCTTTGAATACAAATTGTAATATCTCTAAAACCGTGAGCCTTTAAAGCGTATATAGCACCCCTACTAACGGCACCAAAACTAAAGATGATTACTTTTCTTTGATTGCCATAGTGTCCGTCAATACCCTTAAGTTGAAGGGCATGAATAACAGCACTATAACCTGCCATTTCATTGTTTTTATAAAAGGTATGGCGACCCATAGTTCCATCAGGTTTCCAAACAAACATATCTTCAAATGCTATTAACGTAAGTTTACGGTCAATGGCTATTTGCGTAATTTCTACTTGTTGTGTGCAATGAGGATAGCCCCAAACTACTCCTCCTAATTTAACAGCTCTTAAATCTGATGCTAATGGTTTTGCAATAATAACATTACCAATATCTGACAATAGAGATCCTCTTGGAGCCATACCGCCAGTCTGCCCAATAATTTCTTCATCAGAAACATTAAACGGAAGACCGTAGCCCTCTTCGAATATAAGATGTTTTCGAATGTCATCTGGAAGTCTTTTTAAATGTTCTGGATGAATGGGAACACGACGTTCATCTTCTTTTCTGGAAGTACCTATAACACCCATTTTTGATATTAACATAATTTATAATTTAAGTAATACCTTGATGTAAAAAATAGCTGAAGGCATTGTAAAAAAAACTTATGGAGCGTAAAATATTGTTCAAAACAAAAAGGATAAAATTTTTTTAATAGCCAAAAAATACTCTTTTAAGAAATTTTTATGTTACATCAAATTGAAAGAAGTGACTAAGGATTTTTTCCAATCCATAATTATATTTTATAAGGTAGACTATTTAAACCTGGTCATAAAAATTAATCCAAAAAAAGGACAAAAAATAGATATAAGTAGTCTTGATTTTAAAAAAATCGAAGAAGAGTTTTTTTAATTAAACGTCATTTATGACCAAGATGAGTATGATTTCTCGATTGTTTTAGACGAGCGTCTCGTATTCTAAACCACCGTGTCTCGAGAAGATCGGTTGGTACGGATTATGCGTTCTTGATGCCTTATAAAGGTAAAAAAAACAATAAATCCCAGAACTTAATGAAGATGATATGCCTGTGGTTTAAAAGAAAACGCCACCAAAGTTAATTAGTGACGTTGATAATTATAATATATCTACTTCTTTAAAAAGTGAAATTATTCAATTTCTTCTTGAGAATCTGGTTCTACAGCCATAACCATTCCCGTAGCATCCATAAAATCTCCAGATTGAACAATTTTACCTTCTTTAATCACAAAATAGTGATAACTGTCAATAGAAAAACTTTTACCAGAAGCATTACTAACTCCCTTCCAAGTACCATAAACTCTAACGCTACCATCTGCCTTAAGGGTTTCTTCATCAACACCCGGAAGCCATCTCGCGTCATTAAAAGAAACATCCGAAAAATTTGACATATAGAAATTCCCTTGATCCAAAACTTTTTTGTATCCGACCATTCCAGATCCATACATTGGGGATTGATGCTCAATTTTTTCATCGGTCATAGAAACAAAATTTTCATAGTCTGTTGGCGATTCATAAGAAGCGAGATATTTTTTAGCTATTTCTTTATTCTCTTTAAATAATGACATATCGGCATTTGAATTACAAGAAATAAGTGTTGTCATTGCTAATGCAATAATTAAATATTTTTTCATTTTAATTAATTTAGGATTAATAGTACTCAAATATAACAAACCTTAGAACTTACTGAAGATAATAGTACTTGGTTTAAAATAAAACGTCACTAAAACTAACTAGTGACGTTATTGGTTTAATAAATAGTAATTATTTAAAACTCTATTTAGTAAATTATTCTTCTGAAACCAACGCTGCATTCATTGCTCCACTAGCATCAAAATAGTCTCTTAATTCGTGGATTTGCCCTGCATCATTAAATTCAAAAGAATGATACGCTCTATTTTGTATCATATTTCCTGTATTTGAGTTTTTAGCACTCCAGGAGCCATATGTTCTTACGCTTCCATCAAAAACACCTAATGAATCAGTACCTGCTAACCAAACTTCCGCATTGTATGTTATTTCATCAAAATTGTCCATCCATCCTTTTCCTGCTGCTACAAAAGCATCATAATTTCCAGGCTCAGAACCATAAAATGGAGGATAATGTGTTACTCCAGGACATATTAAAGGTATTTGAGCATCAAGGTCTTCAGTTAAAAAAAGTTCAAAAAACTTTTTTGCTGTTGATAAATTCTTTTGGTATTTAAGATTAGGTTTTGGATCATTGTCCGTGCCTTGACAGGAAAACAGAATAACTGTTAAAAATGGAAGACATAATAAAAATATTTTTTTCATTGTGTTGATTTTAAGAAAGTTAAATATACAACTCAAACTATCACAAAGGCAAGTCTTAACTTACTTAATTAGTAGCTTGTTTGATTCTTGGAAAAGTATATTGTATGCCAGAACCTTACTGAAGGTGATGTCCCTGTGGTTTAAAAGAAAACTTCCATTAGGAATTATTTTTGTTCTCACAATATTAGAATGAAAGTCTACCCGTATAAAGGTTGTATGCAACTAATACAACAATAATAAGAAAGCCTTGAAAAATAATCTGACCTGGCGTACTCCACTTTTTCATGCCCCAAAGTTACAAAAAAACCCCTCGATTAAAAGGGGTCTTCAGATAGTCCTTTAAAATACGTCTCGTTTAACTATATTTTTACTTCGCGAAGTAAAACTTTCCTGTTGTTTGGTCTATTCCTCCTATGAACATTAATATTTCATCTTCATGTGTTTCGACAGTAGACCAAAATTTCTTCTCGTTTTCACCCATATCCTTGGTCACATCATAGCTGCATGCTTTTTCGAAAGAAGCAAAGTTATCCCAGCTGTCGAAAAAGGTGTAAACATGAATATAATCACCTTCCCCATACAAATGCCAAGATCCTGTAATGGCTTCTACAAAGCCACTTTCTTTTTTGTTTTTAAATTCACCTTTTTTCCAACCATCAAAAAACTGATCTTGCATCCCTTCTTTAATTTTAAATTTAGAAAGTGCTGTGATTTTTTTCTTAGTCCAATCAGCTGATTGAACATTCCAACCCATCTCAGGATTTGCCATCCTTATTTGGTCATGATGATTATAATAAATCATCCTACTGTACTTTCGGTATTACTTAGTCAATGCTTCTTTATCTTTTTTGGAAAGTTTTAATGCATCGATATTTTTCTTAAGTGCTGCCGAGGCAGTTGGCCCATCTTTTTCAAGATCTGAAACACTATCATAAAAATCGTAGGAAACATAGGTGTAATTATAAGCATGGACATGAGCAAAAACCCCTCCTCCACGTAATAAGCAATCTTCAGAGGATGAAAGGTCAGTAAACTTTTGATACAAGCGAATAAATTGAGCTGCTTCTTGTCTTGGAACTTTATAATAAGCAATGCTAGCGATAAACTGTGCCATTAAAAAGCTTACAAGGAACAACCCTAAAACTGTAAAAATATTTTTTATTTTAATTTATGATTAATAATACTCAACCATATAGAATTTCATTGGAATCACAAATCCCAAAACTTACTATAGCTGATATGTCTGTGGTTTAAAAAAACGCCACTTAAGTTAATTAGTGACGTAAGGGTTACTTAAAAAAGTGTTTATTTAGAATGTTGAATAAATTAAAGTTAATTCTTCAGCCGGTAACATATCTCTTGAACTCAAAAGTGCTTCTTCAGCTTTTTTACTAAGAAAGTCTTCAGGTGATTTAAAGACTTCTTGATTTTTCTTTTTAGTAGGAAAATTAAATGCTATATGAGTTGAGGTTGATTTCAATTCTTTTGTGATATCATTCGAATAAACTAGTTCACTAATTCCCCAATATTTTAGATATCCATCAAGAATTCTTTGTTGAGCTATTGGTTTCCATACTGCAGTTTCATAAGCAATAAAGTCATCATTTTTTTTAGTCATATAATGAAAATAGGCTTTGTCTCCCAATTCCCATTCAAGTCCTCTCCAGCCCGTAGTGGTTACAAGTTTATAGGTTCTACTTCTCATTTCTTTAACAATTCCTTTGCTTGAAAGTCTCTTATCTGTTGATTTTTTACTTTTTCCTTTGAAAACTTTATAAGATAGTTTTTCCCAATCAGATACTGACATTGCCATCTTTTCTTGTTCAGCATTACTTCTTATCATTACGAAGTACTCAGCCCAACCTTCATCTCCTTCTCTAGGCGTTCTTTTCCATACTGACCATTGTGTAATGAGTCCTCGAGCAACCGCAGCTTCATTTACTTTTTGCCAATTCGCTTCCATTTTTAAATAAGCGTCTTCTTTTCCTTCTTCAAGAACCATTGCCAAAATTACTGTTGACTGTCCATAAGAATGAAGTCCAATAATAAAAGTAAATACAAATAATAATTTTTTCATTTTTAAATTAATTTATGATTAATAATATTCAAATATAATAAATCCCGAAATTCACTAAAGATGATATGACTTTGATTTAAGAAATCCCGTTTAAATCTTAATGCACCAATTAGAGTCTAATTTGTTTGAACCTAATATCTTTGCTATTCAAATTTTACTATTAAAAACTTATTATGAATAGCCATCTATCCATAAGGTCAGGTAATCCTGTTCTTTCAAAAAAAACTTTCAATAACACCATTTCTGGTGATAATAAAATGACTATTGAGGGGACTGTAAATAAAACAGCAATAAGTCTTTTCCTGCTTATAGGTGCAGGCTATTTAACTTTTAATACAATCAATCCCGTCTTGCTAATTGGATGTGGAATAGGGGGTTTTGTTTTTGCTATTATTACTTTTTTTAAAAAAGAATGGGCTCCAGTTACTGTCCCTATTTATGCAATACTGGAGGGTGCTATGTTGGGAGGGATATCTTATATGTACAACTCTTTATATGATGGCATTGTAACAAATGCTATCCTTTTAACGGTTGGGATATTAGTTTCATTATTAATTGTTTATCGGTCTGGCTATATAAAAGCTACTGAAAATTTTAAACTTGGAATATTTGCTGCAACAGGAGGTATTGCTATAATATACATGGTAAACTTTATAATGGGCTTTTTTGGTTCAGGTCTTGGTGTTATGAGCATAAATAATGCATCTCCATTTAGTATTGGATTTAGTATTGTTGTAGTAGTAATAGCTGCTCTAAATTTAGTTTTAGATTTTGATTTTATAGAGGAGGGTGCTGAAAAAGGTGCTCCAAAATATATGGAATGGTATGGAGCTTTCGGTTTATTAGTTACCCTTATTTGGTTGTATCTTGAAATATTGAGATTACTTACAAAACTAAACTCAAGAAAGTAATCTTATTGAATAAGATATAATCATTAAAGATGTTAGACCTGTGGCTTAAATGAAAATTATAACTATTTTATTTTAAACTTATTTCCCTTAAACACAAACCAAATTAGCATAATAATTAAATATGAAGAATAAGATATCACTGCAATTTTTGCATTCAGTAAATTAATTAAAATAGTAAATACAATAGTTGAAGATGCTGCGAGTATTAAAAAAAACTTTTTAAAAAGTATTAGATAGTTTGCAATATCAAAATTTTCTCTTTCCTTTTTTGACATAGTGTTATAACCGCTCAAAAGATATTTAGCATTTTCTTTATTTAAGCCTAAAGCAATTGCCATAAAAATTATATCTGAAATTAAAACTGCAATAAAAGGAGAATTCATTAAAATAAATTAATAACATTCAAATATAACAAATCCTAAAACCTATTCAGGATAATATCCCCGTGGTTAAAAACATTTATTATAATTAATTTTATTAACTTTCAATAAAAATGATTTTTGTAGAAAAATACTACCCTGTAATACTTGCTTTTTTAAGTTTTTTATATTCAATTTATTTGTGGTTTTCAGGCAATCAGCTTGAAGGCGTATATGTAGGTCTATGGCCAGTAACTATTCTTGCTTTTGCATTTGTTATAAGACAAAGAAGAAGTGATGATAAAAATTCCGGGCAATGAAAAACCAAATTATGTTTATCATAGGAGTAATAATATTTGTTGTTTACGTTTATTTTCTCCTGACAATCGTCAGAAAACAACATAAAATTCAGCGTAAAGAAAATATGAATTCATATGATTCAAGTGATTTTGACGGAATAGGAAATCAAGGTAGAGTACCAAATAAAGATGTGAAAAATAGAGCGCGTTAATTGCTTGCTTTTCAGGAAATTTAATTAGTAAATACTTTTTTAATTTGGTTTTCTTCTACTATAATTAAGATTAAGCAAAAGAGTTAATAGAAAACGTTGCTAAATTCAATTAGTGCCATTTACATTTTTCATTTCTAAAACTATTTTTTTTGGCAATACCTAAAATGATTTTAATAAAAAGGACAACCTTCAGATTTTATAATTTCTACTGTTGTTATATTTTTAATTTAACTACTGCCATCTAAGTACTTGTTTTTGTTTTGTATCCTATATAGAAAATTTTCCCAGGTGTAATTTCTTCAATATTAAATAAGGCTTTAAGATCTTTTGAGTCATTGCCCTCAAAAGCAATCCCAAAACCAAGTTCTTCATTCGTTTTTTCTAGTATTTTTTAACTTTTTCTTACTAGAAATAACATCTCCATTAACAAATTGATTAACATAAAAATCTGCGATAATTATACTACTAGCAGCAGCATTTTTTTTGATTTGTTTTAGGTTTTTTTGTGTCTCTTTTTTCGAAAGGTAAAGAGTAACTCCTTCCCACAAAAAAGTTGTTTTTCTAGTTTTATCATAGCCTGCTTTATATAATTGTTCACTCCAGTTTTCATTGGTAAAATGAACTTTAGATGTGTCTATTTTTGCTTGATTTAAATATTTTCTTTTAAGCTCTTGAGTTTCTTTTTTATCTTACTCAAAAAGAGCAATATCGTTTTCAGCAATGGAACCATAACACCTTGTGTCAAATCTTGAACCCATTACTACTAATTGAGACGTTGTTTTAAAAGACTTGTTTAATAATTCATCAAAATAAACCGTTCTTGAAGTGACTAGATTTGCTAAAGACTCATTCCCTTCTTTTTTTATTTTTGAGTATATAAGGTTTTCACCTGCTGTTTTTTTTAAAACATATAGCGGAAAAAGAGTAAGCCAAATTCCAAATCCGGATGTGCTGAGTAAAGCATCAAATAATTTAACTGTTGCTTGGTCTTTTCTTAAACCAAATTTATCCATTGATTATCTCAATTACCGTTGAAGAGACCCCTAACTTCTTGATTACACATGTTTGTTTGTAATATATAATTACTGCTCCAATTATTCTAAATGGGATAAAAAGTATTTGAACAATAACATAGATAATTAAGCCAATTATTTTTCTCATAAAAAGCATTAAATCAAATATATAAAACTCAAATTTTACTGAAAATAATATGCCTGTAGTTTAAAAGAAAAACCCTCCGCTTGGGAGGGTTGAAAAGTCGTAAAATTAATTTTTACTTACCAGCTTCCCATTAAGAGACGTAGTCCTGATCTTACTAAGCGGGTGTTACCTCTATTCTTTCGGTATTCCTCCCAAGACTTTTGTGCTTCTGGATTGCTTCTTCTGTAAGCACCTGAATCCATTGCAGATTTCATGTCATCAAATCCGACAATAACCCAATGAGTTTCTCCATCTGGAGATAGACCAGCAGAAAAACCTCCTAATAATGTTTGACGATCTTTAGACCTGTATTTAAGAGATTTTTTAAAAGCCACTAAATATTTTTCAGGGTCTTCAACATCTAAATAAAAATATCTTTGAATTGGCTTATTTTCACCAACATTTACAACGGTGTTTCCCATAGTAGCACTATGAGTTTCTTTAATTAATTGGCTTGCTTTTGTTATAAGCAATTCCCAAGAATTATTTTCTTTTGGTGCATATTGTGCTCCCATTCCTTCAAGGCTCCCCGCCCAAATAAATGAATGAGTATAATTATTATCATTATCTCTAAAATGATTTTCATACAAATAAGCATTAACATCCTCTGAAGTGGGGTTCGATTTAAAATAATCATCGAAAAGATTGTATACCGCTTTAACATTTTGAGGCTCTATAGTAACGTTATAGGAAGTCCAATATCTAGTCTGTCCAAATGACATAGTAGAAATTAATAGTAATAATAAAAGTGTTTTTTTCATTTTAAATTGGTTTATGATTAATAATACTCAAACATATAAATATTGTTAAAGAACCACAAATTCTAAAACTTAATAAATAGGATATACCTATGGTTTAGTTACACCCTTCTCCGTAATCAACTTCTTTAGCTGTGAAATCTTCACCATACTTAACAATCTTTAGCTTATAGTCCTCCCCGTAATCAACCACTTTCCAAGTACCACCTTTTTTCTCACCATAGTTAACGTATTTAATACTCAAATCTTCCCCATATTTTACAAATTTGACTTTATAATCTTCTCCATAATCCACAAACTTTATTTTCCCATAAACATTACAAGCCTTTTGACTCATTCCCATAAATGGATAACAAAAAACAAAAATAAGGATTAGCTTTTTCATGTTATTACTTCTTCTTTCTTTCATAGTTTCTCTCCTTGTTTTTGAAGATGAAAAACGAAGAACTTTTACAAGTCCTTTCAATAGGCTAAATGAATTTCTAAATAGTTTTACTTTTCTACTCATTCGAAAAAAAGTTTGTTTTATTAAAGATAAGAGATTTCAAAACTTACTAAAGACTATATAAGTATGACATACGTTTTATGAATATTTTTTTTGAGACCAAGCTATTACTAGTCCACCAAATGCTCCAAGAACTCCTGAAAGGAGTGTGTCTTTTAACAAATAATCATAAGAGAAAATATTAGTCATAGATATCATTTGAAGGTCAATGATTAGCCATAAAACAGCAGAAAAAATAATCCCGAAAATTGCACCGCCTTTTAATGTGTCTATTTTAAGTTTATCCATTAGAATAACTAATGCAATTAATTGAATGACCGCTAAAGTAGTTCCTGAAATTAATTCAGGTGTTCCTCTCACGGTGTCAGGGTGAAGTTCATACCAAATAGCAAATTCAGGTAGGAACACTAAATATGCAAATATTCCACCAAGTATGCTAAAAGTAATGAACCCAAGAACAAAGGATATAAGAAGCTTTTTCATCTTAATTTTTTTATTGGTTAATATCTAAATATAATGAAAATCGATAAGATCTGCATTCTGTGAGTTTTTCTACTTTTTATAAACTTCTTTGACTAAGCTATTAATTAAATATATACTCAATTCATCATAATGCTCTTCATTAGAATCTTCTATCAATAAATTTTCGCTTAATCCAAATAATTCTCCTATAGTATCAAACTGTTCTAAAACATAATGAGAATATTTTCCACTTTTGACTTTTAAATCTATCTGATTTTTAAACTTCTCCATTTTATGAAAGGTTTCGCTATCCATGTTGTTTATTATTAATGATTAGTTGTAAAGTTACAACCCCTTAAATCAATATTTACAAATAAACATAATCACCTAAAGAATTTTAAAATAGTATTTTTCATGAACTTGCTGAAGATGATATACTTTTGGTTTCAAGCTAATCTACATAAAATATTTGTGTTATTAAATAATACTAAAACATAATGAATTCTATAACTAGCTTAATAGAATATGCTTTTGGTTTGTTTGTTTTAAGAGAGTAAGATTTAATTTATTTCAGGTAGTTTGTTTTTTAAAATATACCCTAATTCTCTTTTTTCAGTTTGAATGAAAAAATAATCTGAATTACTTCTGTCTAAAATTCGAAAAGAATACCCCCCTTGAATTCTATGAATAACTCTTGATGTTGAAATTGGTTTTTCAAATATCAGATAATTTTTATTTTTAAAATAATACTTCAAATTGGAGTTATATAAATCACCAGTAATTTGCTTTGAGTCCTTTTTATTTAAATAATTGGCTTCTTTATTTTTAATCAAAAATGAGATCAATTCAACATCTGAATACCACTTATTTTTTGTCTTGAATTGAAATTTATTGTTTTTAAATCTTATTTCTGGGTCTAATAAAATTTTGTTTAGATTTGACATATTTGGTGCAATTTTGTTTAATCTAAATTTTGTTTTAGAAAATTGAATCTTAAGTTTTTCGAGTCTAACTTTATATTCATTTGGTTTAATTCTTTTAGATTTCAACATTTCAGAAAGAGCTTTATTTTCTTTCATGCTCACTTCCATAAAACGAGTTTTTAATAATTCTAATCTTTGGTTGTTATATTGTCCAAAAGAAAGAAGTGGAATAAATAATAATAGAATTAGTTTTTTCATAGCATGAATATAATAATTATAAAAACCTTATTTCTTTTATAGGTGACTTTGAAGTAAATTAAAGGTTATTAAATGATCCGTAATAAGATATCCCGGTTCTTACTAATGATAAATTATTGTTTATTCAGGATTTGTTATATTTGGTGATCATTAATCATACATAAAATGAAAGGAATTATTGTCCCTCTTCTACTTCTTTTTTTAATAAACTGTTCTAAGGATTCTGATGAACTGACTATAAATCTTTATGGTCTAACACAAGACGATATAGACCAAGCCTTGATCATTCATAATAATGCACGTTCCGAAGTGGGGGTTGAAAATCTTAAGTGGTCATCTTCATTGTCGAAAGATGCGTCAAAATGGGCACTACAAATGGCCAAAGAAGATAGAATGTATCATTCTGAAAATGATACGCGCACTGGACAAGGAGAAAATTTATATTTTACATCTGCAACAGATTCACTAACATCTGCTAGAAATGGATCTCAACTTTGGTATGAAGAAATTAAATTATACACCTATTCACCAATTCTATCAGGAGAAAATGATTTTTACGAAATAGGGCATTACACCCAAATGGTTTGGAATAGCACTACTGAAGTTGGAATCGCTATGGCTGTTTCAGACTCAGGCAAGACATATGTAGTAGCTAGATATAGTCCTCAAGGTAATTTTGTTGGAGAATTTCCATATTAAACATACTCAGCCTTATTTAAACTACTGGTATATCATCTCTACGGTAAGTTAAAATAAGGCTATTAGAGATGTGATTTTTGAATTATAAATAAGTATCATTACATTTAAGTGTTTGAAAAAACTAACACAATGGAAACAAATTCAGTGACATTTAAGAAAAAATGGTTTGATAGAGCCATACCCTTAAGGTTTAAAATTAATTTGTGGTTGCTTGAAAAATTAGGCTTGTTTGGCTTTGCTCTATTTGCGTTTTTATGGGGTGTAATCGCGACATTAATAATCCAATATGTTCTTAAATAAGAGCCTATAACTGGAAGACTAAAAAGGAGGTGTAATTAAAACTTTAAGCTTAAAAAACTAATCATATGGATCTAGAAAAAATAAAAATTACAGTGCTTAAAATAGTCGATTCAATTGCTAAAAGTCTAGGAGTTGAACTGAGAGTTTTAGTTCTAATTGCTTTTTTAGTTGGTTATATTTTAGGTCGTCTCTAATTAACTAATATGACTATAAGAAGCAATGAGATAAATCTCTTTATTCGATAATGTTAAATTATTTTAGAACTAACACCATGTTATAAAATTGTTTAGTTTCATAAACTTTTTTCTACTGTTATTTTCACTTCATCAAGAGCATCGATAATTACTTCGTTGAAAGTATTTTGTCCAATGTTTGTTACATGTTTTGCTCCTTCTAGCTCAAATCTGTCAAAAGCATTTTCTATAGTGCTATATTCATTATCTCTAATGGTACTTATGGTTGATAATATTGCCTCAACAATTTCTCTTTTTCTCTTTTGGTAATAATCCATATAATTAATAATGGTTGTATTAATGTTGCTGCTAATTTAAAATCTTTACTAAAGTTAGTCAGAATTATCATGGCATACATAATATGTCAGGCATCAATTATTTTTCATTGTATTAATGATTTATATAATTAAAAGCTATCCATTAAATAAGCAGATATTTACTTGTTATAGATAGTCTTTATGTTTGGTTATAAAACTATTTGCCTATACTTTATAATTATTTGGATTGTTTGTTATTACTAAAGGTGCTAACCCATCCATTGAATGGATTGTGAAAAAGATAAATAAAAATTTTTCGCGGTGAGTAGGATTAATTGCAGTAATTTTATTTTTTTGTTATTATAATTTACTTAATATAATATTAGACTTAATTAGTGTGGATTTATAAAGAATTTATTGAGCTATTAACAATCATAGTATTTAAGATTTTTTTTCAAAAATGGTGCTTTTTAACCAAGCTTTAATAAGCTTTTCATCTTTGATGTTCGCCCTATCTAAACTTTGAACACAAAGAAATTTTACATTGTCATGTGAAATACAATAATTCAATTTTTTCTCAACATATTTTTTATTTCTATTTACGGGGTATATATAAACTCCATCTATCGGGGCTCTATAAATGTTTTGCTTTTGAAGCTCTAAATTATTTGCCAGTGATACCGTATTAAATTGATCGTAATTTCTAAAACGATAAGAGATATTTATTTTTAATAGTTCATCATTATTGCTTAAAAAATTTTTTATTGTCTTTTTGTTTATTGGGTGAGGTGTGTGTTCTACTCTAAAAAAATTTTTAATATATCCAAGCTTATTTGCTGCGTTCCACTGTCCGATGTAATAATTTGGACGAAGCAAAAAACTCTTGCTATTTAAGATAGTTGTTTTGATATATTTTTTAAAAGTATTAGAGGCTAATTTAATTTTTGGTTTGGATTTCCATTTACCTCTTAAAACAGGACTTCCGTTTACAAACCAATCTGTTTGTTTCACAGGACGAATCAGGAAAAAATCATCATTAAAATAAACAAAATTATCAGAAAGAGAATTTATTCTCCAAAGCAAACTCTCAATTGATCGACTATTAAAGCTGGGTAAAAAAAATTCGTTCCCTTTAAATATTTCTTTATGATCAATTATTTTAATGGAATTAGCCCATTTTGGGAAAAAAATTTTAAAAATATCTGAAAATTTTGGTGTTTGCCCGTCAGTTATAATAAAAATATTTCTTACAAAAGGAGCAAATTTTAAGATTGAGCCAACACAATATTCGATTTCATTTTTGGATTCGAATCGAGTATTCAAAGAACTATGTAATGAATATGATTTTTCTTTTTCCAAAAAAAAAGCTCTCTTTTTTTTTAAATCAGGATCACTTCCATTTACCCATGTTATTACTACATCTATTGGAATTTCTTTTTTGATATACTTTATAATTTGGTCAAACTTATGGTTATGATAAACTTTCTTTAGTTTAAAATAAATGATGGATATTTATTCTACACAATATTCATCTCCTATTTCAAAAGAATTATAAACTTCTTCTGAGACACTCCCAGACATAATAACTATTTGATTTTGAACATTTGTTAGTTTTTCATTCCAATAGAAGAAATATTTACCTCCCCCTGATCCCTTATCTTTAATTTCAACACATCCTGTTTCTTTAGAACAACAGGCGATTACTAATATTAAAAATATGAGTGATTTTTTCATTAATTCATTAATTTAATCAAATATAATAAATCTTAAAGCCTACCCCTCTTAATATGAATTTGGTTTAATTTTTATTAAAATTTTCTTGCTCAAATTCTTCGAAAATATTCTTATTGTTAAATTATGTTTTTTTTGCTGAAGGAAAAAGTATTCGTTTTTTTGATAACTTTACTAATGAATGAAAAAATAATATCCTTAAAAGTCAATTGACTAGATATATTGATTATAAATAACTGAAAATAAAAATAATGAAAAAATTATCTATCCCATATGCAATTATCATTGGTTCCGTGTTTATTAGTCTTTCCCTTTATTTTGGACATTCAGTAAATAGGTATTCACATATAGAAGGGAAACAAATATTAGACAAAAAAGAAGGTAGAATCTATTTGTTAGACGAAAAAAAATATATTCTTAAAAATGGCGATGTGTATCAGTATGAATAAATTAAATTGATTTACTGTTTAAACTTTCCAGAACCTATTGTTTATTAAAACACTTTAACTAATGTTACCTTTATAGTCATGAAAAATAAACAGGTTACGCTTTTTGGAGCATCAGGCTTAATTGGGGGTATTTTGATGAAACAACTTATAGAAGATCCTTCCATTTCAAAAATAATAGTTGTTTCAAGAAGGCCTATTGAATATGAACACAAAAAAATAATTTTTTTTCAAATGTCTTTTTCTGATGAAAAAGAACTTGAGAAAAGTGTTGCTAATAGTATAGTTGTTTTCTCAACAATTGGTACCACAAAAGCCAAGGTAAACGGAGATGAAAATGCCTACAGAAAAATAGATTTTGACATTAACCTTTCCATTGCTGAATCTTGCCTAAAAATGAAAGTTGACCAGTTTCAGCTTGTCTCCTCAGGAGGTGCAGATAGGTTAAGCAAAAACTTTTACTTAAAATTAAAGGGGGAAATAGAAGTAGCTGTATTTGATTTAAAATTACCTTCGGCCATTGTTTTTAGACCCTCTTTATTGTTAGGAAAAAGAAATGAATTTCGTTTTGGTGAAAAGATTGCACAAATTTTAATGTCTTTATTCTCTTTTTTATTTCCCGATAATTATAAGCCTATAAAAGCAACTTCTGTTGTAAAATCAATGCTTAAAATTTCTAAAACTAAACAGCTAGGAAATCATGTGATTTATAATAAAGAAATGGTGAAAGATTTATAATGAACCCTTACCCACCTTTGGTGTCTTTATTAAATAAAAAATAAGCTAACTTGATAAACTGTGATTTTTTATGGCAATTATTTGCTTAATTAAGTTATGTTTTGAGAATTATTAATCAATTAAAATGACAAAACTTTTACTTTTATTAATCTCACTATTGTTTTCAACTAGAATATCCTCACAAGTTGTTTCTTTTCATCCTGTTAAGGTAAGTGCTAATCAACTGGAAAATTTTCTTGATATAAAGACTAACCACATAAAAAAAAATGCTCAAAAAGCAGTTGAAAGTCGAGACTTATTAGGATAGAGCTTGTTAGAAACTTTTAACCCTGGCTCTGATGATTTTAATTATACGTTTGTCAATATTTATAAAGATTTTGACGCTGCAACCTCTCCAAAAGCAAATTGGTGGAATAATTCCGAAGAAGTTATTGGTGTAAATACAAATATTTTATTAGATGTTTATTCTGGTTTAGAATTTGACAGGAAATATTTTTATGCTGTAAAACAACAAATCCCCAATACCCAACAGGCAAGTTATGTTATCTTAAACTTTGCTCGCCCAAATGATGTTTCAATTCATATGACTGAAACAGAAAAGTATGTAATCTCACATTTCAAAAAAAATATGAAAAAATTTGGAATGGTTGGATGGAGTTTTACCACGAAAATCACCCCTCAAGGAAAAGAATATTCTTCTATGATGACCTGGGATTCATATAATGATCTTTCAAATGTAATGAAGCGCTTAGCAGTCTATGGAGTAATGAAAGATCACCCCCTTTTAAAAATTTAGTAAAATAATAGATTGGGGAAATAGATATATTATGAAGGTTGTTTCAGCAACAAAATAAATAAGAACCCTCCGGGAGGGAGGGTTCTTATTTCTCTTTAATTATAAATTTTTCATTGTTTGGAGTCTAGTTACCACTCGTCTTCATTAAGGTCATCTAATATTTTTTTGTAGATAGATTGAAATAGAATAGTAGCATACTCCTTTAATGTCTTTTGATAATTATTTATAACCCTAGGTTGAGACTGGATGTAAAGTTCCTTTTTCTTTTTACTCGTCGATTCAAAATAATCTTGATTCATTTCTTCAATAGCTTTTTGCTTAAAACGCTCAAGGTCTGATGCTAAAAAATCCATTTTAGCGGGAAAGGGTAGTTTAAAATCTGTTCCGTCTGAATCATAATATTTCCCGTCCTGATACTGCATTTCAATTCGAAACTTATCGTCCCTTGCCTCTAAAATAATAGTATAGTCGTGGTTATAATCAACATAATCTAAAAGACTTGGATCTTTTGGATTTATTAACTTATATGAATTGATAACTGGCACCATTGCCATTGCTTTTATTACGATTCGTTTAGAATCTGGATCGTTAAAAACAATTACATCATTGGCATTTTGATAAATAAGAGCTATGGCAAAATTTATCTTTGAGAAAACTTGGGCCGCTGTAAGCCCTCTAACCTCATAAATCTGTGAAACTTTATTGCCATCAATTTCCTGAGAAAAAGATTTTACACTTACTAAAAATAATAGAATAATTATATGATTGATTTTCATCTTAAAAAATGCGTTAATGATACTAAATATACAAAATTGGGGAAATTGGTTACTCGAAAAAATCTAAAAATTATCTTTTTCAAACTCTTTTAAACTCCATATCACTTCTGGATTTTCAATAAAGTCTAAAGGATTGCCCATTGCTAATGCGTGAATATCGAGGTCTTCATTATTAAAGCGTACTACCCAATAATCAACTTTATTGATTTTAGAAATTCCCTCAAGTAATTCGACAGATATTTTGTGTTTCTTATTTAAGTGGTGAGAGAAAAAATAGCAGCTTTTCCAGCTCTGATCTTTTTTGGGCTTAAACTCTAAAAGAAACTCATTTATCAACTCTTGTCGTTCCATTATTAAAAAATATAAATTTTATTTTCAACAAATAACGTTAAAATTTTATAGTCTAAAGAATAAAATTGATCTGGCTTATTAATGATCTTGGAGATAAAAACAGTTTTGGTTTGACTATATTGTTAAACTGAGTCTTGTCTATTTAAACCTTTTATTAGTTTTTTGGAATAGAAGATAGTGGTAATGAAAAATAAAGGTCTTTCCCTAGAGATTAGGATAACAAATTTAGCTTAAAAATAAATCGTTTTATATTAAATAGATCAATAGTGATTAATTTGAAGTTATCCTTTAAATGTTCCTCCATAGCGATAATGTTCATTATCTCTTCTTACTTCTATAAGGCAATCATTACATAGAAAAACCCATTCTTTAACTGGCTTGTATGATGCGCGAAAAGCCATTCTAAAACTTTTTTTACACTTTTCGCATTCTTTTTTTTTCATTCTTATTTTAATTTATTCTGTTGTATTCTTTTAACTTTTCCGTTTTAATCTTTTAAAAAAAGATGCCCAATTAGACCAAGGTTAGATATAATTTGTCTTTTAAACACAGTTTTTATCAGATTTTTCAATATCGTTAAAATTTATGTTTTTTAACGATTTATGTTCATAAAACTAGCAAAATTTTGAAAATTTGATTTGAAATTTATTATATATCGCTGTAGAGATTTTTGAACCACCATTATTATTAGCAAAAATTTCTTTAGAATCTAGATCCTTAACCCTGAATTTTCCTATTTCACTTATGTCTTCAGCAGAAATAACCAATAAAATATTATTGTTTCTTGTTATAAAAAACATTTCTGTGAAATAATCAAAATAGAAGATTTAGTTTCGCGTTATGATTTTAAAAGTGTTTCGAATATTTTCTGGCCTTTCACATTTATTTTATGGCATTTTTGCATTATATGATCCGTTTTACATAGATGAATTTGAAAGATTTGGATTTTCTGATTTTAGACTTTTAATTGCCCTTTGTCAAGTTTTTGGGGGTATAGGTCTTCTGGTTAGCTTTCATAAAATTAAATTAGTCGAGATTAGTTCAGGGATATTGACAATTATGATGGCGGGAGCACTTATCACTAGAATCATAATTAATGATGATTTAATACAGTGTTTGCCCGCTTTAGGCTACTTATTAATAAATTCTTTTATCTTTATAAAAAGCATAAAAATATCAAAATGAAAAATCTTAAATATCTTTTAATGTTAACCATTTCATTAATTGTATTGAATGTGTGGTTCTTCCGCTTTAACACTTTTACTATATACAGAGGGGGAAATGCTACTAATATGATTGAGGAATTTGCTGCTTATGGTCTTAGTGAAACGGTAGTCTATATAATTGGGGGATTGAAGGTTTTGGCGGCATTTGGACTTTTGTTAGGGCTTGTAATTAAAAAAATTATACTCCCAGCGGCATCTTTAATGCTTACTTTAATGCTTGGCGCCATCATAATGCATTTCAAAATAGATGATGAAGCTATTAAATTTCTACCTGCTGGACTACTTTTTGTTTTTAGTTTAGCAATCTTATACCTTAATAAAAAAGAAAAATCTTAGAGGGTTCAATTTCTCACATAAATTTAAAAAAAAACTGATGAAACTCTAATGTTGATTATAAATTATTTTATGATTAATTAAAATTGGAATAATGGCTAGTCTTGTCATCCTTAAAAAAAATTACCTACTTTTTATTTCTTCTGTTTGCAATTTTATCTCCTTTTGTTCTTGGCTTGTTATACTTTTTGGCAATTTTAAATTTATATGACCCCCCTAAATTGGTTTTTTTGTTTTTAGCTTTTTTTTCTTCCATCACATAAAGATACCACAAAACCAATCCTCTTGTTTATAAAATTTAATGTGAGGTGTTTCACTGAATATTCAATTGAAGAATTGCTATTATAGAATTTCAATAATCATACTTATGGTACTATTAAACTTTATATATTCTTTTGCTTTTTTTCCAAGTAATAATTTACCAATTGGACTTATAGGAGAAATACAATAATACTTATGGATTTCAATATCACAAGATTCTGCGGCCAATGCAATATAATAATTTCCATTGTTTGTGTGAACAACTGAACCCAAACTAACTATGCCTGTGTTATGATGGTTTTTAAGTGATCGTAACTTTTGAACCTCCAGTTCCAATGCCAATAGTTGGTTTCCGAGTTTTTCGCGTTCAATCTGGATCATTGCCCTTCCTGTTTCATGCTTATCTCCAGCACTGCTTTTAGTTTCAGAAGTCAATGCTAGTTGTAACTCGTTTTTTCTTTGTTCCAATAAATTCTTTCTTTTTTGAAGATAGTTTTTGCAATGAAAAAACAACTTTTCTTTTATCATAAATAGTTTTCAAAGAGTCTTTCAAGTTAGAGAAATTGTGTGTATGATTTAAACCTGATTTAATAAAGTTTTCTTTATGCTTTTTGATAAAATAAAGCTTCTAAAATCTAGCTAAAAAGAACTAAAAGAATTCTCTACTTTTATCGCATGAATAAAAACAACGTTTCCTTTAAATGGGCCTTTAAAGAATTTATATGGCCAAGAAGAAAAATCCTTTTTTTAGGCCTTTTTTTAATCTTGGTTCGCAGTTTGTCTGGATTAGTTCTTCCATATGCAAGTAAATCATTAATCGATGAAGTTATTCCCTCAAAAGACACTCATTCCCTCACATTTTTATTAGTAGTAGTATGCATCGCTTTATTGTTTCAATCAGTTAGTGCATTCTCACTAACCAGGCTTTTAAGTGTTGAGGCACAACATTTAATTTCAATTCTACGGGCCAAAGTGCAACAAAAACTACTTACCCTCCCTATTAGTTTTTTTGACAATAACAAATCAGGTGCATTAGTTTCTAGGGTCATGACAGACGTTGAGGGTGTAAGAAATTTAGTGGGAACTGGATTAGTGCAATTAATAGGTGGAAGTGTAACTGCCATTATATCACTTATTATTTTAATTCGTATAAATGCTCAAATGACCTTATTTGTTCTTGTACCTGTACTAATATTTGCTGTAATTGCATTAAAGGCCTTTGGATATATTCGCCCAATTTTTAGGGCTCGCGGTAAAATAAATGCTGAAGTCACGGGACGTCTTACAGAAACCCTCAATGGAATTAGGGTAATTAAGGGTTTTAATGCTGAAGCTCAAGAACAAAAAGTATTTGAAAAAGGGGTAGAAGATTTATACCAAAATGTTAAAAAAAGTTTAACGGCTACTGCATTTATGACTAGTTCTTCAACATTTTTGTTGGGTTTAGCTTCTGCTGGTATTATGGGAATGGGAGGGTATTTTATTATGAATAATTCTATGACTTATGGTGAATTTGTGTCCTTTACACTTTTTCTGGGTTTTATGATTGCCCCCATTGTTCAAATGAGTAACATTGGGAGTCAATTAACAGAAGCCTTTGCAGGTTTGGATAGAACCCAAGAATTAATGGGTATAGATGAAGAAAATAACTTAAAAATAAGAACCATATCACTTGATAAAATTAAGGGGAATATCACATTTAATAATATTTCTTTTAGTTATGATGATACCACAGAAGTACTTCGAAATATTTCTTTTAAAGCGCCACAAGGAAGCGTAACCGCACTTGTTGGATCTTCAGGATCAGGAAAATCAACTATTGCAGGCTTAGTGACTGCATTTTTAAATCCTAATTCTGGACAAGTGCTTATAGATGAAATTGATCTATCAAAAGTAGACTTAAAAAGCTTTAGAAGTCAATTAGGCGTTGTACTTCAAGATGATTTTTTGTATGAAGGAACCATTCGAGAAAACATACTTTTCCCACGACCAAAAGCTTCAGAAGAAGATCTTTTAGAGGCAGTTGAAGGAGCCTATGTTAATGAATTCACAGATCGTTTTGAGAATGGCTTAGACACGGTTATCGGTGAACGAGGGGTTAAATTATCAGGTGGGCAACGCCAGCGGATTTCAATTGCAAGAGCCTTACTAGCAAAACCTAAAATTGTTATTTTAGATGAGGCCACATCTAATTTAGACACTCAAAGTGAAGCTTTTATTCAGAAAAGTTTAGCAATATTAATGCGTAACAGAACTACATTTGTTATCGCTCATCGTCTAAGCACAATCCAAAAAGCAGATCAAATATTAGTCATAGAAGAGGGTGATATAGTGGAGCGAGGAAAACACGAAGAACTTATAAAGACAAAGGGAAGGTATCATGAATTATATACCTATCAAACAAGAATGTAGGCTCATAAATGATTTTAAAAATATTTCTCTGTTTAAAGTGTTTCTCTTGTTCTACTTCTCTTTTAAGTGTCAATGTGCCGTTGCTATAAAAAGAAATTGAATGGGTAATCTTAAAATAGCCATTTGTTGAGATGTTTCTATGGCCTCTTGTGCAACTTTACCAATTACTAAATAAATATTAATTTTGATTGATTATGGGTTTTACTTTTTGAGCAATCAATCCCATGGTGATTTTTAGTTGATCATGCGTTAAATTAGCATTGTCTAATTGAAAGGTAAAACGAGAAATTCCTCCCAAAGCAGCACTGTGTTGTAGGATCTTTTCGGCAACCTCTTCAGCACTCCCCACTAACAAAGCTCCTCTTGGACCATTTTGTGTGTCAAACCCTTGTTTTGTAACCGGTGGCCATCCACGTTCTCGGCCTATACGGGTAAAGTTTTTTGCATAGCCTGGAAAATAATTTGATACGGCCTCATCTTTTGTCTCTGCGACATAACCTAAGGAATGGATGCCTACACTTAATTCATTGGGAGTAAAACCTGCTTCAGCTCCAGCCTTGCGATATAAGTCAACTAAAGGACGAAAACGATGAGTTTCACCACCTATAATGGCAATCATAAGCGGCAGTCCCATACTCCCTGCTCGAGCAAAAGAAGATGGTGTTCCTCCAACACCAAGCCAAATAGGCATTTTTTCTTGAAAAGGCCTAGGTGTTATAAGCTGTTGATTTAAAGGAGCGCGATATTTTCCAGACCAGGTAATTACTTCAGAATCACGAATTTGTAGTAGTAAATCTAATTTTTCTTTAAAAAGTGCATCATAATCTTCAAATTGAAATCCAAACAATGGAAATGACTCTGAAAAAGAGCCCCGACCAACAACCATTTCTGCTCGCCCTGAGGTAATTAGATCGAGAGTAGCATAATTTTGAAAAACTCGTACTGGATCTGCAGCGCTAAGAACAGCAACAGCACTACTCAATTTTATCTTCTTTGTTAGCGCTGCCGCTGCCGCCAAAATAATGTGGGGTGCGGCATCTAAAAACTCTTCTCTATGGTGTTCCCCAATCCCAAATAAATCAATGCCCACTTCATCAGCATAAACAATTCTGTCAATGAGATCCTTTATTGCCTGAACACGATCCTCAGAAGAGGGTTTCCCTTTTGAAATGTCTACTGCAGCAAAACTGTCAATTCCTATTTCCATGAAACACTAATTAAGTGGTTACTTTACTAAAATGATTTTGTCTTTTTCAATAAGAATTTTCTTTTTTTTATAAAGCACCCCAAGTGCTTTTTTAAAAGCCTTTTTACTTAAGTGAAGCTGTTGCATAATATCATTTGGACTACTCTTATCAGAAAGATGCAATACTTCAGAATGATCAAGTTTCTTTAAAATAGTTGCACAATGTGTGTCAATCACATTCAAAAAACCCTGTGGCTGAAGAGAAATATCATACTTCCCATCCTCTCTTATTTTTTTAATATATCCGATTTTTTTGGTGTTTCTTTCTAGCAGCTCAAAAACTTCATTTTTGTAGAGTAACCCTTCTAAAGAGCCATTGATTACTACATTAAAGCCCAGATCCGTTTCTCGTCCAATAATAAGCTCAACTTTTTCACCAAGATCTAATTCCATTATGTTTTTAATTTATGATAAAAGTACTCAATAAATAGAGGATTTGTTTTATTAAATTAAGGCAAAAATATTTAGCTTAATTCACTATTTTTATAATCGAATTAAAATTTAATTATTCATTAAAATAGATGGTTTTATGAATAGAAGAAATGCATTAAAAAACATGGGGCTCTTGACCGGAGGGTTAACCCTTATTCCCTATTCATGTTCCCTAAACCCTGAGCTTGTATTTAAACGCTTAGCCAATGTTAAAAAAGAGCAACAAGATTTGATTGGGTGGGTTTGTAATTGTATTCTTCCGGAAGATCTAGAAAACTTTCCTACGCCTGAAAGTCGGCAGCTTTTTGTGTTAACTCAAATTAATGATTGCGAAAACACGGCAATAATTCTTCGCTTTTTAAAAGGTCTTGAGTCTTTTCAGCTAGCCTTATCTCCTACTAAAGAAATAAAAATTGATTGGCTAACTCCAGAAGAACAATTTGTTTTTTTAAGTCTACAATTTGAGAAGAAAGGTGCCATTAAAATATTCTTAGAAATGTTAAAAAATTACTCTCTTTTGCATTTTGAAACATCCGAAAATTATATGAAAAACTATTTAGACTTTGAATTTATGCCAGGACGTTATATAGGTGACGTGACTGTTTAAACACATTATATTATGAAATCAAATACTTTTGATACCATCGTAATTGGGGCAGGAATGTCAGGGGGATGGGCTGCCAAAGAGTTTAGTGAACAAGGATTTAAAACCCTTTTATTGGAACGTGGCCCCAATGTGGAGCATTTAAAAGACTACCCAACAACCAACACACAGCCATGGGAATTTAAGCACCGTGGTAGGCTTACTGCAAAAGAAAAGAAGGAAAATCCTATAGCCAGTAGATGTTATGCTTTCAAAGAGGATGCCAAACACTTTTTTGTTAAAGATGATGAGCATCCCTATGTCCAAAAGAAACCTTTTGACTGGCTAAGAGGTTATCAAGTAGGTGGAAAATCAATAATGTGGGCACGCCAAGTTCAACGCTGGAGTAAATACGATTTTGAAGGTCCTAAACGAGATGGTTTTGCAGTAGATTGGCCCATTAGATATAAAGACTTGAAGGCATGGTACACTTATGTTGAGAAATTTGTGGGTGTAAGTGGAAATAAAGATGGTTTAGACACCTTACCAGATGGTGATTTTTTAAAGCCATGGGAATCTAACGTGGTTGAAAATTATTTCAGTAAAGAAATGAAAAAACACTATAAAGATCGGCATGTTATTTATGGTCGTTGTGCACATCTAACTGAAAGCAAACCTCAATTCATCGAACAAGGAAGAGGTCTGTGCATGAGCAGAAAAATATGCCAAAGAGGCTGCCCTTTGGGGGGTTATTTTAATGTTAATTCTACTCTGATTCCATGGGCTTTAAAAACCGGAAACATGACTCTTAAGCCAAATTCTGTAGTTCAATCTGTATTGTATGACGAAGCACAACAAAAAGCAACTGGTGTTCGTGTTATTGACTCAAAAACAAAAGAAACAACAGATTACTTTGCTAAAGTTGTATTTGTAACTGCAGCTACACTTAACACTAATCTTATTTTATTAAACTCTAAATCTAACCGTTTCCCAAACGGCTTAGGAAATGATAATGGGTTGATGGGCAAATACATTGCCTTTCACAATTATAGGGCTACAATCAATGCCCAGTGTGAAGGGTTTCCGGACAAAACTATCGAAGGAGCGAAACCAACATCCCATTATGTTCCGCGTTTCAGAAATATACATAAACAGGAGACAGACTTTTTGAGAGGATATGCTGCTGGTTTTGGTGCTTCACCAGCTAGAGAAACTGATCTTAGAGGCTTTGGTGCAACGCTAAAAAAACAACTCCTCGAAACCAAAGAAACAGGTGTTTGGAATGTAAATTCTCATATGATGGGAGAAACAATTCCTAAAGAAAGTAATCAAGTAACCTTAGATAAAGAAAAGGTTGATTCTTGGGGAATTCCACTTTTAAATATAAATGTAGATTATGATGAGAATGATGAAAAAATGATTCAAGACTTTTTTGAGCAATTTACTGAGATGTTTAAAAAAGCTGGCTTTGTTAATATTAAAACAAACGACAATAAAAGAATGCCTGGAAATGACATTCATGAAATGGGTGGTGTTAGAATGGGAAAAGATCCTAAAACATCATTACTAAACAGCTGGAATCAGTTACATGAATGTAAAAACGTTTTTGTAACAGATGGCGCTTGTATGACATCTACAAGTACACAAAACCCTTCTTTAACCTTTATGGCAATTACAGCAAGAGCTGCTAATTATGCTATCAAACAAATGAAAAAAGGATTAATTTAAGCTAGGTTTTTTTCTTATCAACAAGAAAAAAACCTAGCTTAAAGCAGAAATTGAAGTGGATTTATTATCAGGAATTCTAGAATTCATTATCCAGAACCAGAGAGGTGGAACTAATGATAATAAAATAGAGGTTGGATAACCAAAGGGAAGTTGTGGACTTTCTTTTTTGTTTTCCAAAATTTGATATTTTTTAGATGCCTTAAAATGATGATCGCTATGTCGTGTTAATTCATATAAAACAATTCGTCCAATAATGTGATTGGAATTCCAAGAATGATGCGTTTGTACTCTTTCGTATCTTCCTGATGGTAGTTTTTTTCTCACTAACCCATAGTGTTCTATGTAGTTAATTGTTTCTAAAAAAACAAAAGAAAGGATCCCCACTATAATGGCAAAGAAAAGACCCATCGTTCCAAAAGTAATAGCCCACATCGCTAAATACGTGGTTTGAAAAAGTGTGTACCACATCATGTCGTTTTTAAAAGATAAAAAACCTTTATTTTCTTTTTTTAGTAATCTACTTTGGATTCGCCAAGCATTTAAATACTGATTAAATACTGACGTCATCCAAAAATGATAGACGGATTGATTTAGCTTTGAAGTTGCTGGATCTTCAGGAGTTGCAACATTTTTATGGTGGCCAAAATTATGCTCTAAATAAAAATGCATGTATAAACACGGCAAGAGTAATAATTTAGAAAGTATTCTCTCGCTTTGGGAAGTTCTATGCCCCAATTCATGTGCTACATTAATGGCATTTGTTGCCAATAAAATTCCTAAGGACAATATAATCCCAATCGTTTCATAGTTCAATAATACCTTGTTATTCAGGATGTAGAAACCATAGCCTAAGATTCCGAAAACAAAAGGAATATTAAGATATAAAAGAAGATCAAAAAGAATATTATTTAATCTTTTTTCTTTTTGAGCATCAGAATAGTGGGTATTAAAATCTTTTAATAAAAGCTCCAATAAAGGGATTATTATAAAAGCATAAATTGGTGCACTATATGTGAACATACCTGAAGAAAGAAGCGACAAAAGTGTGGCCATAGGAATGGTGTATGCAAAAAGATATTTAAGATCACTCATGGGTTAAATCTAAACAAATAAATTAAACTTGTTATCTTTAGGGTTTTAGAGGTGAAATTAATATGAATTGCTCAGATTTAGTACCTTTATCATATAATAAAAAATAACATAATGACACTTGTTGCAGTAACCGTAGTTATTACCACTATTATAACCTTAATTGTTATTTTAGTTGATATTAAAAATTCTAAATAAAGCACTTGCTTTATTTACTTTTCAATTAAATTTATTTATGATTAATGTTAAAGCTTGTAAAGTAAAAAGTTAGAGATGTTTTTCTCCCATTTCCGCCTTTATCTTTTAATTGCCCTTCTATGGGGGCTAAATATTTTTTCTCAAGGAGGAAATATTCTTATTCAGCAATACAGTAAAGGCCCTGAATTAAATCAAAAGTATTCGAAGTGGAGCTTTTCAATTGGTCCTGAAGTTAACCGTATTAATTCTGATCTAAACACCGCTTCTCCCACCATAACCGTTGGAGGAATGGTCAATATAGAATATCGTTTTTCAAAAACTGTTGGTTTTGTAACTGGGCTAGAATTTGTGCCAATATCTTATCGTTATATGTCAGGAAATTCTCTTGGAAAAGACCGCCTACAATATTTGACAATCCCCTTGACTCTAAAATTAAATCCTTCTAAAAAAATAAGTTTTGGATTAGGCGTCCTTTACAATCATTATAAAAAAGGACAAAGAATTTTAAAATTTGAAGATACTAATATAATTACTGAATATCCCGAAGGGATTTTTTCTAATTCATTTGGATTTAGTGCCCAAATAAGCTATCATTTTTGGGACCGCTTTAATGCAACTATAAACTATCGTTGGGCTAAAAAATCTAGTCCTGTTACTCAGCCTCAAAGTAATAATTCTAAAGGACTACAAGTGAGTCTTACTTATACTTTATTACAATCTGTAAAAATGCCGTAAACTAATTTTTTTTAGTAATGATTTCTATCACTCCTCTCTGGGCTTCTTTACCATATTTTTTTATTGCCGCTTCTCCCCTTAAAATATTTACACTTTCAATTTCATTCGGGTTAATTTCTTTTAAGGCTTCTGAATTACTCGATATTTTACCATCCACAACAATTAATGGCTTTGTCTCTTCATTTTTGGCAATAATGAATTTAATATTCGAGTTGTCGTGAGATATCCAAGTTTCTGAAGCAGGAAAAATACTATCTGTCTGATGGAAAACATTTTTTGGTTTGTTATACTTCCCAATAAAAAGTATTTCACGTTCTCCTTGCTTCCCTAAATCAATCTTTTTTCCAGACCCTATCATCTGACGTTGAGAACTAACAGCGTCTGAAGTGTGATCTGAATTTGCTTCAGGATTTTCGTATATTTTAACAACCAAACAAGAAGAAAAACATATTAAAACTAAGGTAATAAAAAAATATCTCATGCTTTTTTTACTAAAATACTCTACTTAATGTGATATTTAAAAAAGGATGGCGTTTATATTGTTGCTCATCGATATTTTTAGATATAGAATTAAAAAGAAGTTGAAGCCTCCATGGATTCTGATGAATTATAATTCCTGCCTGAAGAGTATTTGTGAATCGTTTCATTTCAAAATCAAAAGGACTGTTATTTTTAAATAGACTTCCTGTTAAAGAATAGTCGTGATATTTATATTCCAAAATAGTGCCAGTAAATAGAGCGAAGCCTCGCATAATTTTTTCTAGTCTGTGACCAAAAAAAGGTAGTCCTTGTAAATTACCCCATTGAAATCCAAATCTTGTTTTTGCCCCTGTTCTAAATGTGCCAAGTTCAAAATAAGAGTGTTGAACAAATTTTATGTTTTGTCTTATATTAATGCCGGACGAAAATGAAGTTTGTGCGTTAATATGAAAAGCCTGTGGAATAGAAAAAGACCATGACAGCTCCTCTAGATTTAAAACAACTATGTGATATGTGTTTTGCATTTTTTTTGCCAAAGAAGCTTCTGCTCCAGAAATTCCAAAAGTAACCCCCCATCCAAAGCCAAAATCAGGGTTTTTATACCGTTCTTCCACATACCTTAAAAATAACCAACCACTATATGGGTAATCCATATCTTTTTTATAAGTTGTCTTGTGTAGAGAAGGTGTGTTTATTTCTTGACCTAAAGTCCAATGTTTGGATAAAAAGTGTTTATTATCGATTGAATCTGATTTTACTTTTCTATGAAAACCATATTCTAAAAATATACCACTGCTATAATATCTATCACTTCCAAAATATAGATCATTATCTATATTAAGTCCTAAATAATTCTGGGCGGCTATACTGCCACATAAACACCCAAAAAAGAGGATAAGCAACTGTTTTTTAATCAATACATCTATCAAGGATTAATCTTTATTTTTTAAGATTAGCAACGGTATAGTACAATAAAAGTCTTTTTTAAAAACAATATCGGTTTCCCATAATTTTTCAAAAAAACCTCTTTCTCGCTTAAAAACAACCAACATGTCAGGTTGATTTGCCTGAAAATGTTCTAAAACACCCTGATAAACAGTAGCATTTTCAGAGAAAAGCATTTGATCTGATCGTTGCATTAGCTCATCATCAAGTTGATGGTTTCGATTGGCAAAGCCAGGAACCTTAACTAATAATAGTTTAAGCGACGCCATAAAAGAGTCTTGAAAATCTATCAATACCCTTAAAGTGTTTGAGGATTTTACTTCACCTGTCTTGAATGCTAAAAGCATCTTTTTTGATGGTTTAAATGCTTTGTCTAATGGAGCTATAATTACAGGCACTTGGGTTCTTTTGATCATACTTCCTGCTATTTTCCCAAGAAAAACCGCTTCATTAATTTCGTTATTTAAAGGCCCCGTAACAATTAAATCTAATCCTAAATCTTGATCTAATTTTTGAATTGTTCCTACTAAATCTTGCTCACTACTTACAATCTTTACTTTGTCTTTTTTGGTAGTAATAGAAGCCACCATTTTTTTTATTCTTTGCACATTTTCAACCTCTAAGCGTGCATTTACGTTCGATAAGGTTGTTAAAGAGGAGTGAGCCGGATATGCATCAATAATATAAACATTGCATTTAAAGTGTGCTGCTAAATCAATGGCATAAGATAAAGTGGTCTTTGCATACTTAGAAACTCCAATAGGTACAAGGATATTTTGCATGATAAATTTTATACAAAAATACTAAGTCTAAAATAAGAATGTTTAATTAAACTAAAAAAAAAGAGACACGACAAAAAAGTAAAATAGTTATGGAAAAACTGATAATAAGATAGATTTAAAAAATAGAGGTGTATAATCTGCTATTCTTTTAGAAAAAATGACGTGCTTTTGTCTTTCATTGGTATAAAAAGTTTTTAGAACCCTGATAGATTGTTTACTTTTACAAGAATATGAATGCATATTTAAAACAATATAGAGAGGGTACATGCGGTGTATTGGAGTTTGGAAATCCTGCGGGAAATTCTCTTCCTTCACCTTTATTAAATGAATTTAAAACTCATTTAATAGCTTTAGACAAAAACCCCAAGGTTAGGGTAATCATCATTCAAAGTCATGGAATGAGGGCTTTTTGTGGTGGTGCTTCCCTTGTTGAAATGAAAACCTTAAAAACGTTAAAAGAAGCGACAAAATTTTTTATGGGAATTGCAGATTTGATCAATACAATTCGCTCATTAAGTAAATTTGTAGTAGCCCGTGTACAAGGAAAGGTTGTTGGTGGTGGTGTTGGATTAGTGGCTGCTTGTGATTATGTTGTCGCCCATTCTAAAGCAGAAATAAAACTTTCTGAGTTATCAATTGGCATAGGGCCTTACGTTATTGAACCCGTCGTTTCAAGAAAAATTGGAATAACTGCCTTTTCACAACTTTCATTAGACGCTCACATATGGAAAAGTGCTGAGTGGGCCCTTGAAAAAGGACTGTATACTTCCGTTTGTTCTAGTGGTGACGATCTTAACCAAACGGTTAAATTTCATGCAGAGCGTTTAGCCAGCTATCCTGAAAAGGCAGTGAAAACATTACGCAAACTTCACTGGAAACAGACTGATCATTGGGATATACTACTCGCTAAGAATGCGGAAATTACAGCTGAATTAGCTCTTGAATCAACGACACAAAATATTCTTAAAACATTATAATTCAAATGAATAATAAAATTAGAGTCTCTAAGGAGTTTAAGTTTGAAACGGGACATGCTTTATACGGCTATGATGGCCTTTGTAAAAATGTGCATGGCCATAGCTATAAGCTTGCTGTTACCCTGGTAGGGACCCCTATTTTAGACAATAAACATGTTAAGTTCGGAATGGTTATAGATTTTAGTGATTTGAAGAAAATTGTGAATGAATGTGTAGTAACTCTATTTGATCATGCAACTGTTCTTAATATAAATTCACCACACAAAGAATTGGCGGAGGCCATGGAATCTAGAGGGCATAAAATTGTTCGTGTCAGTTATCAGCCCACTAGTGAAATGATGATAACTGATTTTGCTCAAAAAATTTCAGCTGCTCTTCCAAAAAACACAACATTACATCACCTCATGTTAAGAGAAACAGAAACCTCTTTTGCAGAGTGGTATGCATCAGATCAATAAAATTTCATTAAAACCCTAAAGCGTCTAAATCTGCTTTTAGCTTAGGTTTTTTCTTTTTTTTGGAATCAATAATATCATCACAGTCAACAGAAATGCTCTGTTTTTTAGGCGGAATAAACTCTCCTATTGAAACTCCTAAGTCTGGGTTTTGATACAAGGCCTTCATATAACTCCCCCAAATAGGAAGTGCCATTGTTGCTCCTTGTCCAAAACCTATTTCTTCAAAATGTATGGAGCGGTCATCTCCTCCAACCCATACCCCTGTAGCTAAATTAGGCACCATTCCCATAAACCAACCATCACTCTGATTTTGAGTAGTTCCTGTTTTTCCTGCAATAGGATTGTCAAAAACATAGGGATAACCCGTTACTACTTTTTCATAGATATAATTTGTCTTTTCAAGTCCTGAATGACGAAGACGAGCGCCTGAACCATATTTGGTGACCCCTTGCATCAAATTAACAGTCACATAGGCAACCTCTTCACTTAAAACATCTCGTGTTTTGGGAACGACCTCAAATAATGCACTGCCATTTTTATCTTCTATCCTTGTAATCATAACGGGTTTAACATAAATCCCCCGGTTTGCAAAAGTACTATATGCACCAACCATTTCAAAAAGACTTATGTCTGGTGTTCCAAGAGCTATGGATGGAACTGCCGGAAGTGTTGACGTAATTCCCATTTTGCGTGCTAGGTTAATGACGGGTCGAGGGCCTACAAGATCCATTAGGCGTGCGCTAACAGTATTAACGGAATTTGCTAAAGCATTTTTTAATGTTCGTGTTTGACCATATTTATTTCCTGAATTTTTTGGGCACCAAGCATCTATATTTCCGTGCTTCATGGGATCAATACAATACAAAGCATCTGGCAATGAATCACAGGGGGATAGCTTTAATTGATCAATTGCTGTAGCATATAAAAAAGGCTTAAATGTTGAACCAATTTGTCTGCGCCCTTGTTTTACTTGATCATATTGAAAATGTTTATAATTAAAGCCTCCAACCCAAGCTTTTACATGGCCTGACTCTGGCTCCATTGACATCATTGCTGCTTTCAGAAAGTATTTGTAATATCGGATTGAATCCATTGGCGTCATAATAGTATCTCTTTCCCCTTTCCAGCTAAAAACACGCATTGGAACCTTTACATAAAATGATTTTTTTATTTCTTCTTCTGGAATTTCTGCTAGCCTCATTTTTCGCCAACGTTCAGAGCGGTATGCTGTTCGAAGCATAAGTGTATCAATTTCTCCGCTTCTTAAATCTAAGAAAGGCGCTGTTGGGTTTCGGTCTTTATTGTTTTGAAGGAAGAACTCTTTTTGCAAATTTTTCATGTGTGCTGAAACTGCATCCTCACCAGCACTTTGCATACGAGAGTCTATGGTAGTGAAAATTTGAAGACCGTCTCCGTATAAATCATGCTTACTTCCATCTGGCTTTGGATTTTCACGAATCCAACCATCCATAAATTCTTTTAAATATGCCCTAAAATAAGTTGCCAAACCTTCTCTATGAGATTGAGGTGTATAGGTTATTACTAGAGGAAGTTTAGAAAGAGAGTCACATACTCTTTGAGTGATTACATTATTTCGAACCATTTGCCGAAATACTATATTTCTTCTCTTACTTACCAAGTTCGATCTTCTAATGGGATTGTAATAAGAAGAGTTTTTAAGCATTCCAACTAAGGTGGCAGATTCTTCTGTACTTAAGGCTTGGGGTGTTTTATCAAAAAATATTTTTGCGGCAGATTGAACCCCATCTGCTTGATAACCAAAATCATAATTGTTTAAGTACATTGCCAGTATTTCCTTTTTAGTATACCGTTGTTCTAATTGAACAGAAATTACCCATTCTTGTGCCTTTTGAAGTACTGTTTTTAATATATTTCGAGAACGCACACCAACGAAAATTTGTCTAGCGAGCTGCTGAGTAATTGTGCTTGCACCACCACGTTTACCCATATAAACAAAAGCTCTAAGAGTTCCTCTCCAGTCAATTCCAGAATGCTCATAAAACCGTTCGTCTTCAGTAGCAATTAGAGCCTCTACCATGTTCGTAGGCAGTTGCTCAAAACTAATTGGGGTACGATTATCTTTTAAATAATACTTCCCTAAGATTTCTCCATCTGATGAAAAAATTTGAGAGGCTAAATTGGTTCTAGGATTTTCTAGCTGTCGTAAATCTGGCATAGGTCCAAATAACCCAAAAGCCGCTCCCCCAAAAAGAAAGAATAAGCAGAGAACGCCTATTAAAAAAATTCCCCAAATAAATAGAATCGGTTTTCTATAAATGCGTTTTTTTATGCGTTTTTTATTTTTCCTCATTGTATTTATTCTTGATCTTCTATGGATATTCCGACTGAAACAATTCCTTTTAGTTCTGTTATGCCATTTGCACTTCCATTAACCCTAATAGCTTGTGAAATTTCTATTTGCAGTGGTCTTTTAGCGGGTATTTTAATACCTTTTTTCCACCATAACTTACTCTCTTTTAATTCTGTAAATCCGTCCCCTAGCCATGAACCGTCAGGAGCTGCCATAGCATATTCTAAAGTGTCTTGAAATACTAGTTGATCCCCTGCTTTTAAAGTTGCGATCAAAAAGATATTTGAAAATTCGTATTCTGTGTTGTTTCTTAAGCGAATAAACAAATTTTGTGGATTCTCCTTAACGGCTGAAGGTGGAATGCTAAAAATAATTGGTCTTGGAGAAAGTCCTTCTTTTGCAATAGATTCATAATGAGTAAAACCTCCTTGAGATATACAAGATATTGTGCATATTAAAACAAGGATAATTCCTATTTTAATTTTATTTAAATTCATCCTGAGATTTTAAGTTTATTAAAACTGTCGCTTCCACAAGTACCATTACTCCTGCATCCCCTTGGGTTGAATAAGTTACCGGTAGAACAACTTGAACAGATCATGTTTTTATTTTAAAGATAAAGGGAATTCAAACAATCACAACTTAATTAAATCTTAAATTACTGTTTAAATTTAAGGACTTTTGAACGCCCCTTTTTAAAAATTTTATTGCTATTGTGATGACCTTTACGAAGTTCTTTTTGTTCTTCAGATGGAAGGCCAGATATCTCTTTACAGCTTATCGAGCAACACTTATTCATTTTTTTTTGACAATCGGCACATTGAATGAAGAGTAGATGACATGCTTCATTGATACAGTTTACATGTGAATCACAAGGGGCGCCACATTGGTGGCATTGGGCAATCACATCTTCCGAAATACGTTCGCTACGACGTTCATCAAAAACAAAGTTTTTACCAATAAATTTATTTGCTAGCGATTGGGCTTTAACCTGTCGTGCATATTCTATAATGCCTCCTTCTAATTGATATACTTCTTTAAATCCTTTATGTTTAAAATATGCGGAAGCCTTTTCACATCGAATTCCGCCAGTACAATACATAACTATTTTCCTGTCTTCTTTATAAGCCTCCAATTCTTTTTCTATTATTGGTAACGAGTCACGAAAAGTGTCAACGTCTGGAGTAATCGCCATATCAAAATGACCAATCTCGCTTTCATAATGGTTTCGCATGTCCACACAAAGAGTGTTTTTATCATCTAATAAATCATTAAACTCTTGAGCATTAACATGAATCCCTTTTTGAGTAACATCGAATTTTTGATCTTTCAATCCATCTGAAACAATTTTGCTACGGACTTTAACCGTAAGTTTTAAAAATGATTTATTATCCTGTTCAATCGCTATGTTTAATCGTACCCCTTCTAAAAAAGTGATTGCGTCCAGCGAAGCTTTAAAAGCGTCAAATTGTTTTGCAGGAACAGAAAGTTGAGCGTTTATTCCTTCATTCGCGACATAAATTCTCCCTAAAACTTCCAAAGGATTCCAATGAATAAATAAAAAATCTCTGAATAATTGTGGATTTCCCAGCTGGGTATATTGATAAAAAGAGAGTGTTAGCCTTTCTTGTCCGGCTTCTTCTATAAGATGCGCACGCTCTTTTGCGCTTAAGGTATTGTACAGTTGCATGCTATACTTATTAAGATTAAAAGATATTATAAAGGTAATGAAATTGGGTTTAAAATAGCTCAAACCATTTGGATCTAGAAAAGTTTTATCAACCCTGCTGGATAAAGCTGGTTAATTATTCTAAATGAGATTGTTTTTTACCCAACAAGAGGAGTTTTTTTTGACGGCCATTTACATACCTAAATCCTTTTTTGCCAAAATAACCTGCTTCCTCTAACATAATTCTGACTTCCTTTTCCCAGTCCGGGACATAGACCTTGGCATTAAGTTCAATTGCATAAACGGTATCGACTTGAAGAGGATGGTCCCCTGATCCTGGCACCCCTTCTTGTGCATCCCACATTCCAATGGTTGTTCCTGCAGAGTGTCCGAAAAGTCCTAAAGGATGAGTATAGATTTGTGGTATTAATCCAGCTGCTTTACTATCAGATAATGCATTTTTTAAAATTTCATTTCCTGTTTTTCCTGCTACATAATTTTGAGTAAGATGATCTTGTACTGCATTTCCCTCTGCTAAAGCATTTTCTAAGAATAAAGGAGCTTTTGTCTCTTCTGGTTTTAAGACATAAGCTAATTCTTGACAGTCTGTATTTAATGTAAGGTAGCTAATTCCAAAATCACAATGCAGAAGATCTCCTGGATAAATTACATCGTATTTGGATTTCCCATCAAAGGCATATAAATCACTTTTCCCTGAGCGTTGCACATCTACAGTTGGGTGAAACCAAGTTTTCAACCCTAGCTTTTGCACTTTTTCTCGAAGCCACCACACCACTTCTTCTGTGGTTGTAGTACCTGGTGTAATAACCGTTAAAGAAAATGCCTCTGCAATAATATTGTGGGTAATTTCTACTAATTGACTGAAAAGAATCATCTCCATATCGGTTCGGGTTTCAATCCAACGTACTGCCAATTTTTCTGCAGAAACAACTCGATTATGATACGCTTTTGGAAGAGCTTTCATCATCCCGTCATAATCTGTTTTCACCAAACCGTCTGCCAATCCATAGGCTTCTGAGGTGTTGATTCCAATTCTTTTTGGATTTTTACTTGTAATATAATCAGATAATGCTTCCCACTGATCAGGTTGTTTCTCTTTATCCCAAATAGATCTTATATTATTTCCAAAATTATAGCGGGTAATAGCAACTGCATCTACTGCTTTTTTGGTTTTTGAAAAAACTATGATCGTTCTTCTCCTGGCATTAAGCCAGGTAGGAGGTAATAATGTTTTGACAACTGGATCTTCATTGTATTCTCGAGTAATCAGCACCCAAAGATCAATGTTTTGTTCCTCCATAAGTTTAGGTAATAAGTTTTCAATTCTATCTTTCTGAATCTCATCAATAAGAGATGCACGATCTCTAAGCGATAAAATATCTTGACTGAAAAGCAATTGAGTAATAAACACTAAGAATAAAATATGGTATTTCATAATGGAAGGTTCTTTAAAGTTTAAACCTACGAAAAATTGTTAATAATGCATGAATATTCGGCTTGGAGGGAAATAAAAGAAAATGTATTTTAGCTAAAAAGCGAGTTATGTCAGATCAAAAGAGTGCTAAACAAAAAGCCCTTCAACTTACCCTAGACAAATTAGACAAAACCTATGGAAAAGGTGCGGTTATGAAAATGGGAGATCAAGCAATTGTTGAAGTTGAATCTATCTCCTCTGGATCTATTGGGCTAGATATTGCTTTAGGAGTTGGTGGTTATCCCCGCGGACGTGTTATTGAAATATATGGTCCTGAGTCTTCTGGTAAAACAACGCTTACCCTTCATGCAATCGCAGAATGTCAAAAAGCAGGAGGTATTGCTGCATTTATTGATGCAGAACATGCTTTTGATCGTTTTTATGCTGAAAATTTAGGTATTGATGTCGGTGAACTCATCATTTCACAACCAGACCATGGTGAACAAGCTTTAGAAATTGCTGATAACCTTATTCGATCTGGAGCAATTGACATTGTTGTAATTGACTCCGTTGCAGCCTTAACTCCAAAAAGTGAAATTGAAGGGGAAATGGGTGACTCTAAAATGGGGCTTCATGCACGTTTAATGTCCCAAGCTTTGCGAAAGCTAACTGCTTCAATTAGTAAAACTAATTGTACAGTATTTTTCATTAACCAATTGCGTGAAAAAATTGGTGTAATGTTTGGAAACCCAGAAACAACTACTGGTGGTAATGCTCTAAAGTTTTATGCTTCTGTACGTCTAGATATTCGTAGATCAACACAAATCAAAAATATTGAATCTGAAGTGTTAGGAAACAAAACCCGTGTGAAAGTGGTTAAAAATAAAGTTGCCCCTCCATTTCGTACTACTGAATTTGACATCATTTATGGCGAAGGTATTTCTAAAATTGGTGAAATAATTGACTTGGGTGTAAATTATGAAATCATCAAAAAGAGTGGATCTTGGTTCAGCTATGGGGATACTAAAATTGGTCAAGGACGAGATTCCGTTAAAACACTATTAATTGATAATCCCGAATTAATGGAAGAGTTAGAGCAAAAAATAATGGATACTTTAAAAGCTGTTGACGCCTAATATAAATGCTTTTTCCATAGTTCAATTGCATTTTTTATATTCCCTTTTGGGTCATTTAGTAATTCTTTTTTTATGGCTTGATATGCTTGTTTTTGTAGTACAGGAATATCCGATTCTGACAAGTTTACTACGGGAATAACAGAAAGTGCCTTAACACGTAATTCTCCGGGGTATCCATAGCTGGTATTCCAAGGAAATTTTCGCTTACAGTCTAAAAAAACCATAGGAAAGATTGGGATTTGATGTTCAACAGCAAGCTTAAACGCTCCTTTTTTAAAGGGATTTAAAACTATGCTTTCGTCCGTATAATCCTTTTCTGGAAAAATACAAATACTGTAGCCTTTATCAATTACTTTCTGAGCACGACCATATACCCCATAACGGCTTTTTGAGCTGCTTCGGTCAACCATAATGGCTGCACGTTTATATAAATATCCGAAAATAGGTATTTGGACCAATTCCTTCTTACCTACAAAAACAAAAGGCGTTTTTCTTAATCTTAAAATAACCATCACATCTATAACACTAGTATGGTTTGCAATCAGCATAAAGCTTTTGCCTTCTAAAGGAAAAGCAGTTATTTTTTTAACCCAACACCCTGTACCATATAATACAAATGGGGCCCAAATATTACGCGCAATCCAAAACAAATATTTATATCCATTCGGAATTGCTAAAAGAAAAGCGAGTGGAAAGAATAATAAAATAACGGGGATCGCTGTAAGCACATAAAACCATATTCTCCATAAAACCAATAATATCTTTTTCACGATTCAAAGATACTTTTTTCAAAATATATTTTTTATTTATCACATTTTAAGGTCCCTTTCTTTAATCAATAGTCAATAAAAATTCATCCTGCATTGTTGCGTTGCTCTTTTAGTAATAGTACCTTTGTGAAAATAGTTTAAAATGGCACGTATTTTAACTGGGGTCCAGTCAACTGGAACTCCCCACTTAGGAAATTTATTAGGTGCAGTACTTCCTGCAATTGAAATGGCTAAAGCCAGTAAAGATGATTCCTTTTTATTTATCGCTGATCTTCATTCACTCACACAAATAAAGAAGGGAGAAACTCTTCGCAAAAATACTTTTGCAACTGCTGCTACATGGATGGCATGTGGATTAGACCTTGACAATACGCACTTTTATCGCCAAAGTGATGTAAGTGAGGTAACCGAGTTAGCCTGGTATTTGAGTTGTTTTTTTCCCTATAAACGCTTAACATTAGCCCATTCATTTAAAGATAAATCTGAGCAGCTTGCAGACGTCAATGTCGGTTTGTTTTCTTATCCTATGCTTATGGCTGCTGATATCTTATTGTATAATGCAGAAATTGTTCCTGTAGGAAAAGATCAATTACAGCATCTTGAAATTACGCGAGATGTGGCAGCAAAATTTAATCATCAAATGGGAGATACTTTTGTCTTACCACAAGCAAAAATTCAAGAAAAAAGTCAGTTTGTTCCAGGTACCGATGGTGAAAAAATGAGTAAATCGAAAGAAAATACAATCAATGTGTTTTTGCCTGAAAAAGAGTTAAAAAAACAAGTAATGAGCATTAAAACGAACAGTATTGCTGTTGAAGACTCCAAAGATCCTGAAACATGTAATGTATTTGCCATATACTCTTTATTAGCTTCCCCGTCTTCTATTCAGGCGTTGCACAGTAAATATTTATCTGGAGGAATGGGATATGGTTATGCTAAACAACTCCTCTTAGATTTAATTTTAGAGCGCTTTGAAACTGAGAGATCACAATTTAATTACTATTTTGAGCATCCTGAAGAAGTTTATGTAGCCCTTGCAAAAGGAGCGGAAAAAGCGCGGAAGGTCGCAAGTGAAGTATTGCTTAGTGTTCGAGATAAGGTGGGCTATTAAATCATTACAAGTTTTGGCGAAAAATACTATTGCCTAATCCTTCTGTACATTCGTTTTTATCCATGTAGTTTAATTTTACTATTTTTGATTCAATGCAATTATCTAAATACATACAGGAACTTCTTTATAAATATGAATGTGTAACCATTCCTCAGTTTGGTGCCTTTTTAACACGGCCTTTACCGGCTCAAGTAAGTTTGAGCGGAGCCTTTTTTCCGCCACGCAAAGAAGTTACTTTTAATAAGCTTTTAACGACTAATGATGGGGTTTTAGCACATCATTATGCACAAAAAGAATCGATGTCTTATGAGCATGCGTTGCGTCTAATTGAAAAAGAAGTAAGTAATTGGAAAAAACGCATGAAAACACAAACCCTCCATTTTACTGGAGTAGGAGAAATACAATTAAACCTTGATCGTAAAATAACTTTTAGCCCATTGGGAAGTGTTAATTTTAATATCAACTCCTTTGGATTGTCTTCTTTTCATCGCAAACCAATACTCAAAGTTATTGTAGAACCAAAAATAATTTCTCTAATGGAAGATAAAAATAAAGACGATTTAATGTTTACGCCCGAAAACGATGGGACTAAAAAATCAGGAATCCTTCGATATGCAGCTATAGGAATAATTGGAATTGCTTTAGTTAGTGCATCCTATTATTTTGGAGATCAATATGTTTCTAATCAACGTTTAGTAGCTCAAGAAAAGGCCCAAAAACAGATTGAAAAAAATGTGCAAGAAGCTACTTTTGATTTAGGGTCTCTTGACGCTATAGAAGTGAGTGTAACGACTGAATTAGCTCCTGAAAAAGTCGTTTTAGACCAAATATATTATAGTATTATCGCAGGGTCTTTTCGCTCTTTAGAAAATGCTGAAAACAAAATTGAATCATTAAAGGAGGAAGGTTATGAAACTGCTGAACTTGCTCAAGTAAATCCAGAGGGTTTATACAGAGCTTCTTATGGCCGATTTGCCACTAAAAAAGAGGCTATTAACTTATTGTATTTTTTAAAGTATACTCTTAAAGAAGATGCCTGGTATTTAGAAGAAAAGTAAATTACATCTTATAGATCCAGCCTTTGGGGTCTAAGGCGTTTACATTTCTAAAAATACTAAATTGTAATTGTGTTTTACCTGTCTGTTTATTGGTAAATACTTCTCCTATAGTTTGTTTAGCTTGAACTTTATCTCCCTTTTTTACATATAATTTTCCTAGATTTTTATATACAGAAATGTAATTTCCGTGTCTAATTAGAACAGAGGGGTTACTTCCTCTAAAAGTTACCACAGACATTACGACACCTTCGAAAACAGTGCGAACTTGGGAAGAAGGTTCAGTTGCTATAGTAACACCATTACTTTGTATTGTTGTTGTTTTCACAACGGCATGTGGTTGGCGACCGAAACGTTGTGTAACCACGCCCTTTTCTAGAGGCCATGGCAGGCGTCCTTTATTTGCTTGAAAATTAGCTGAAATTAATCTAGCTTCTGGTGTAAGCTCAAACGTTTTATTCCCTTTCTTCCCAGCGGCTTTATTGGAAGCTAGAATAGCTTCACGGATTAAGCGATCAATCTCCTTATTTATGGCCGTGGTCTGCTTTTCTTTTTTAGATATTTGAGTATTTAGTGACTTTTCTTTTCGCCTTAGAGTTTTAATTAGGGCCTCTTGCTCTTTGCGCTCCTTTGAAAGTTGTTTCTGTATTGCTCTATTGTCTTCAACAAGGCTGATTTTTTTTGTCTTCTCTTCTATTAAAGTTTTATTTAATTTTTGAAGCAGCTGTGTTTTGTCTCCAATTGCAATGCCTTGTTTTCTTCGATAGCTTGCATATTGTTTTAAGTATTGAACTCTTTTATAGGCCTGTAAAAAGTTTTCAGATGAAAACAAGAACATTAATCGATTTTGAAAGGACTTAGCAGCATAAGACTTTTGAATCATTTTAGTATAGTCCTTTTTTAAAGCCTTTAATTCATTTCTCTGTTTGCCAATGTTTCGTTCGTTTAGACTGATGCGTCTTGTTAAAAGATTGGCCTGTTCATTTGTGACTTTAATCAATTCTGATCGGACGTTTAGCTTAACCTGCAAGTCTTCTGCTTCTGTAAGAGCATTTTTGCGTGTTTTAGTGTTAGTAAAAAGCAGAGCGTTGATTTGCTTAATTTCTTTTTTTAGACGAAGGCGCTGCACCTCTAGTTCTTGTTGTCGTTTGTTGGAGTTTTGAGCCAGAACAGCTTCTGAAATAAATAAAAAAAGAGCGATAAAAGCAAAGGCTCTTTTCATCTTATAACTTTATTTTTGAATACCCTTGTGGTATTTCAAAAGGGAAATTTAGGGCATTTGGAAAATCAGTCCGAGTAAATTCTAAATCTAATCGCTGAAAATTTTTCCCATCAAAAAGACTTATCTCAATATTTTGAGGAAGAGTTTCTCCGTTTATACGACTGTGGTTTAAATATTTTATTGTCAATGTTCGTGATGTGCCAGGAATAAGTAATCGCTGTTCTTTTAGTAAAAAAGTGGCAGGGTCATAAAATAGAGTTGGAGTAATTCCCAAGCGTTTTCCTTGAGGTAGTAAAATATAATATTGTGGATTTGAGATTTGCTTCCATCGCCCTACTGATGGGTCTACAAAAGGTTTTCCAAGTAATAGATTTTCTACATCAATATAACTAAAAGAAGAGTTAAGGGGGGTATTAATAATATCAAAATCACCTTCAAAATAATTTTTTTGGAATTTTTCATAAAAAGAAATTCCTTGTGGAGTAATCATCAGTTTTGCTATAGGAATGATCATAGTGGCGCTTAGCCATACTTTCTTTTTATTCTCTAATCTTAATTGGATTATTAATTGCTGCTTGCGTTTTCCGTCGTCATAAGTTGCTCTAATTCGAGAACGAAGCTTTTCGATCTTAGGATATTTAGCTTTAGTTTTTAAAACCAATGCAGCAATATCTACATTTTTAAGAGGTTTATTTGTAGGCAGTACAGCTACTGTTTTACAGGCCGAAAAAAATAATATTATTCCTAAAATAAAAACATGATGATGAAGCTTTTGAGTCATAATTAATATAATTCCGAGTAATCCCCTAGACTTACAAAGTTAGGGTTTCCATCATAACGTACATGATTTCCAATCATTGCTTTGTCACATTGAATGTTTTCTAGGTGACTATGGTTCTGAATCAATGCATTTTTAAGTCTGCTATTAATGATTTTGGTGCCTTCCCCTATAGAAACTCCAGGACCAATCGTACTGTTTTTTATATGTACATTTTTTCCAACAAAGCATGGTGGAATAATTGTACTGTTATCAATAATTGCTGTAGAATCAACCAAATTTTCTCCTTCAGCCTCTTTAAAAGCGAGCATTGCTGAATTTGTTTTCAAAGTAACTTTCGGGTTTCCACAATCCATCCAAGCTTTTACAGTTCCTGTCTTGAATATTTTTCCACTTCGCATCATTGCTAAAATACCTTGATTGATTTGATATTCTTCTCCGGGTTGAAGACGTTTTTTTACGACCTCTTCTAGTGCTTTTTTTAAAAATTCAATTTGCTTGAAATAATAGATGCCTATTACTGCTAAATCAGACACGAAATCTTTTGGCTTTTCAACCAAATTTATAATGGTATTTTCTGCGTTCAGTTCAACTACTCCGAAGGCTTCTGGTCGGGCAACTTGTTTTACCCAAATAACTGCATCAGCATCAAGGTTCAGGGAAAGATCTGCCCGAATAAGTGTGTCCGCATATGCTACTACAGTTGGGCCCTCTAGGATTTCAGCGGCACACATTATAGCATGTCCTGTTCCTAAGGGTTGCAATTGCCTGAAAATGTGAGGTGTTGCCCCTAATGATGATGCAAGAGCAATTAAAGAAGTTTCTACAGCGTCTCCAAAAAAAGCTGGATCACCAAGAATAAAACCAATATCTGTAATGGGACTATCAACAACTTTTGCGATTTCACGAACTAATTGATGAACAATTGGTGTTCCCGCTACTTGAAGAAGTGGTTTTGGAGTAGTTAAACTATGTGGGCGAAGTCGGGAGCCTCGTCCTGCCATGGGTACGATAATTTTCATTTTCTATTTATTTTCCTGTACTTCCAAAACCACCACTTCCTCGATTTGTTTGAGAAAGAATATTAGTGAGTTTCCATTCTATTTGCTCATAACGTGCTAAAACAAGTTGTGCAATTCTTTCGCCAGGCTCAATTGTAAATGGATCATTGGATAGGTTCACTAAAATAACCCCTATCTCTCCCCGGTAATCGGCGTCTATTGTCCCTGGAGCATTGAGCACTGAAACTCCATGCTTAGCTGCCAATCCACTCCTAGGCCTTACTTGTGCTTCAAAGCCCTCAGGTAAGGCAATTTTTAACCCTGTTCCTACTACTTTGCGCTCTAAAGGATTAAGAACAAGTGGCACCTCTAAGACCGCTTTTAAATCGACTCCTGCCGAAGAAATCGTAGCGTAACTCGGCAATTCATATGTGCTTTCGTTTTGAACTTGAACCTGGATCATTAGTTTTGTTTTATGTCTTATAAAAATACAAAACTGAATGTCTACTTCTTTTGGTTTAAGAAAATTCTTTCCTTGTTTTTTCAACCAAAAACTATGTTTTGGGAAAGCGCCTTTTGAGTTCTTTTTCAATTTGAAAAATCATAAGAATCGGTAATGTTGTAATTAAGGAGATTCCTGTCCACATCGCGAAAAACTGATCAATATTCATAAAGTAGGCAAGAATTCCGCCAAAAAATAAATAAACACCAAGCTGCTGAATTTTTTTAGCTGAAAAAGTTTGTGAAAAATCCCAGATTTCTTGACTTCGCATAGATGTTTTAGTGCGGTAACCATAAAGAGAGTTTATTTTTTTTGGCGGATGTTTAAATTGAATATAACCCGCAACATAAAAAATTAGTCCTGTTACTCCTAGAATTAAAGTTAAAGGATTAATCTGATCATCGCTAAAAATCTTTGTTATCTGATCTATTATCATCCAGATTTATTTTCATTAAGAAGAGCAATTAAAATAGCGTATTCCTTCCCACCTTTGCTTAAAGAAATTATCCTTGTCTTTTATAAACTCCTCTAAAGGAGTATTTGCTGGAAGTACTGAAAGCCACATTACAGGAAAGTCTTCCGGGTTTGAAGCGCATTCATTTGATTCACAAGGGTGACGGTATTTATAACGTGCATGTCCAGCTTCATGATAAAAAGTGTAAAGGCGCTGTACCACTGAAAAATCTTCCCAAAAAGATTCAATTATTTCAAAACTAACCGTCCCTGCATCACAAATATTATATGCTCTTCCTGCGTGGTCTGCTGTTACCCCTGAGGCAAAGTCAGGCTCAGTTCCAAAAAAAATGCTAACGTTACGTCCTGTTCCAGGGTCTGCTTTTCCAGAGCGAATTGCATCAGCCACAAATAATTCCCAATAATCCTCCAACGAACTATCTTCTTTTAAATCAGCGTAAAATGGGTCTGTTATAACAGCTACTTCTTCCTCCACCTCAGCTTCTGGCTCCAAATCAGTTGAATCTTTTTCACAGGAAATAAAAATAAGGGTTAAAAGAAAAAGTACTGGTAACCAAATTGATGATTTGTGTTTCATAGTAATCATTTTAAAAGATAAATATAAAAAAGAAACTTTTACTTAATTTAAAATCCGATTTAATATTCTTTTTGTTTTCTAATAAAAACATTTCTAGTGTTGGCTGTCTTCATAAAATAATATTGAAAAACTCCGTTATGCAATAATTAAATAAAAAAGCCTCGAATAGAGCTTTAAATATTGCCTTTGAGTTATTTTAATTGTTAAGTGCCTCTGCACCTCCTACAATTTCTAAAATTTCATTTGTAATTGACGCCTGACGTGCCTTGTTATATGTCAATTTAAGTTGGTCTCGCATTTCTGTAGCGTTGTCTGTTGCTTTGTGCATGGCCGTCATTCGGGCACCGTGTTCACTGGCAAAAGAATCTCTCAAGGCTTTGAAAAGCTGCATTTTAATGCTTTTTGGTAACAATTGATTGACAATTTCTTCTTGTGTTGGTTCAAAAATATAATCCGTTGAACTTATATCAATCTCTGTTTTTTTTGGAATAATAGGAAGAAGTGTCTCTGTAGTAACTATTTGGGTAGCCGCGTTTTTGAAACGGTTATATAGAACTACGACCTTGTCATATTCTTTAGCAGCAAAAGAATCCATAAACCCTTGAGCTATTGAGCCGCTATTGGTAAAACTAAGATCATCAAAAACACTATTATTGTTAGCAACAATTGTTTGTGTTTTGGCTAAAACATCATCTCCTTTTTTTCCTAAAGTCATCACCAAAACCTTCTCATTATTATGGTCATTTACATATTGTGTGACTGCCTTAATAATGTTAGAGTTAAATCCTCCACATAATCCACGGTTAGATGTAATAGCCACAATAAGAGTCTTTTTTGTGGGTCGTTCTTGTGTATATGGATTCGGAGTGTCTCCAGAAATTGACCCACTTAAGTTTTGAATAAGCTCTGTTAACTTATCCGAATATGGCCGCATGGCTGTAATAGCATCTTGGGCTTTCTTCAGTTTTGCTGCCGAAACCATTTTCATGGCTGATGTAATTTGCATTGTCGATGAGACCGATGCTATCCTATTGCGTATTTCTTTTAAATTAGCCATAGTAATTTATTCGAATTGAGCTGAAATACTTTTAGCAACTGCATTTAATGTGTCCAAAACCTCATCTGTCAGTTTTCCTGATTTGATGGTGTCTAATGTGTCACGATGTTTAACATTTAATTCCTCTAAATAAGCTCTTTCAAAAGCTTTTACTTGATTTACCGGAACATTACGTAACAGATTTTTAGAACCCGCATAGATAATAGCTGTTTGATTTTCAACAGTAAAGGGATCGTTTTGAGCTTGTTTTAGTATTTCAACATTACGCCTTCCTTTTTCAATTACATTTAAGGTAACTGCGTCTAAATCAGAACCAAATTTTGCAAAAGCTTCCAATTCACGGAATTGTGCTTGATCTAACTTTAGTGTTCCAGATACTTTTTTCATGGATTTAATCTGAGCATTCCCTCCTACACGAGACACTGAAATTCCCACATTAATTGCAGGACGAACTCCAGAGTTAAATAAATCAGACTCCAAGAAAATTTGTCCATCTGTAATTGAAATTACGTTAGTTGGAATATATGCCGAAACATCCCCTGCTTGAGTTTCAATAATAGGAAGTGCAGTTAATGAGCCCCCTCCTTTTACTTTTTCTTTTAATGAAGCTGGAAGATCATTCATTTCCTTAGCAATATTGTCATCTGCAATAACTTTTGCTGCACGCTCTAATAAACGAGAGTGAAGATAAAAAACATCCCCAGGATAAGCCTCTCTTCCTGGAGGACGGCGTAATAAAAGAGAAACTTCACGGTATGCTACCGCTTGCTTTGAAAGGTCATCATAAATAATTAATGCAGGCCTTCCTGTGTCTCTAAAATATTCTCCAATTGCTGCTCCTGCGAAAGGAGCATAAACTTGCATTGGTGCAGGGTCAGATGCATTTGCAGCTACAATAGTTGTGTAGGCCATTGCGCCCTTATCTTCTAGTGTTTTTGCAATACCTGCAACTGTAGATGCTTTTTGACCAATGGCAACGTAAACACAATAAACGGGTTCACCTGCATCATAAAATTCTTTTTGGTTCAAGATTGTGTCAATACAAACGGTTGTTTTTCCAGTTTGGCGATCACCAATAACCAATTCTCTTTGACCACGACCAACAGGAATCATGGCGTCAATAGATTTAATACCTGTTTGAAGGGGTTCATTTACTGGCTGTCGAAAAATTACCCCAGGTGCTTTTCGCTCCAAAGGCATTTCATAAAGTTCTCCTTGTAAATCTCCTTTTCCATCAATAGGGTTCCCTAATGTATTAACAACGCGACCCACAACGCCTTCTCCTACTTTTATAGAGGCAATTCGTTGAGTTCTTTTTACGGTATCGCCTTCTTTAACACCTTTTGATGGGCCTAATAGTACAACCCCTACGTGGTCTTCTTCTAGGTTAAGCACCATTCCTTCAAGGCCTTTATCGAAAGAAACTAATTCGCCATATTGTGCATTGGAAAGACCAAACACGCGGGCAATACCATCTCCCACCTCTAATACCGTTCCTACCTCATCCAAAGCGGATGCTGAGCTAAAGCCGGATAATTGTTTTTTTAGTATTGCTGAAACTTCAGCGGGGTTTACATCTGCCATGATCGTTTATTTTAGATCGAATTCGTATTTATTAATGTTGTTTTTATTGATTTTAATTGATGAGAAACACTCGCATCATATTGTAAATCACCAATCTTTAAAATAAATCCACCTATAATTCCTGGATCGATTTTATTTTCAAGTTGAACGTTCTCTTTAGTAAGTCCTTTTGCTTTCTCTAAAACCGCTTGTTTTAGTGAGGGAGTAAGCCCAATTGCCGTGGTGACAATAGCTGTCACTTCTCCTTGGGTTTGAGCATAAAGGCGAACATATTGTTCTCCAGTAACCGCAAGTATCGCTAAACGGTTTTTTGCTGCTAACAAAGAAAATAGTTTAAATGTTTCTGGGCTTGCCTGAGAAAATAATTCTTTCAACACAGCCTCTTTTTCAGCTACAGGAAGAATTGGATTTTCAAGCATTGTTTGAACTTCGTTGTTATCCTGCAGTAAAGAAATTAAGGAATACATGTCGTTAGCGACAGCTTCAGCAGCTTTTGACTCTTGAGCATATGAAAGCATGGCTTTAGCATAACGAAGGGCAGCACGTGTTCCTCTCATTTACTTAAGTTTAGTGTCTTGCAATAATTGATCTACCAACTCAAGTTGTCGGTCTTTATTTTCCAATTCCTTTTGTAATACTTTTTCTGCAATCTCCATTGCTATAGAGCCCACTTGTTCTCTAAGCTCTTTAACTGCTGCGCGCTTTTCACTTTGAATAGCATCTTGTGCTTGTGATAAGATTTTTTGAGCTTCCTCTTGAGCTTCTTCTTTTGCACCATTAATCAATTCAGAACGAGTGGCACGAGCTTCTTTAAGTAATACCTCTTTTTCTGCTCTTGCTTCTTTTAAAATCCGCTGATTGTCAGATTGTAAATTCTTCATCTCATCTCGAGCAGCTTCTGCAGAAGCAAGCGCATCTTTAATTGAAGTTTCACGATCATTAACCGCATCTAAAATGGGCTTCCACGCAAATTTACGAAGCATGAATAACAAGCCTATGAAAATTAGGGATTGCCAAAAAAACAACCCTAAAGAAAATTCACCTATTAATTTTTCCATAGTTTAAAACCTTAAGTTTGAAAGCGCCCTGAAAGGCGTGTTTTATTATACTGCAAAAAGTGCAGCAAAACCAATTCCCTCCACAAGGGCAGCAGCAATTAACATTGCTGTTTGAATTTTACCATAAGCATCTGGTTGACGACCAATCGCCTCCATTGCAGAACCACCGATTCTACCGATACCCATACCTACGCCGATTACTACTAATCCGGCTCCAACCATTACTGGAATTTCCATAATTATAAATTTAAATTAAACATACTTTTTTTTGACACATTATTGTGTTTACGTTAATGATGCTCGTGTTCCTCTGCGGCAAAACCAAAGTAAAGTGCAGATAGCATCGTGAATATATAGGCTTGCAATAAAGCCACTAATAATTCTATTATTGATATTGCAAAAGCCAAACCAAAAGACAATGGACTTCCCAGCCAGCTTTTAAATATAAACATTAGTCCGATTAAACTCATCAAAACAATATGACCCGCTTGCATATTTGCATACAATCGAATTAATAAGGAGAAAGGCTTTATGAAGATTCCTAAAACCTCAATCGGAATCAAAATAACATATAATGGTATTTTGGCAAACCATTTCATTGAAGATCCTAAGGGATCAAATATGTGTAGCCAATAATCTTTTGTACCAGTAAGGTTTGTGATTAAAAATGTTAGCAATGCTAAACCAAATGTAACAGCTATGTTACCGGTAACGTTGACACCCAAGGGGGTTAGGCCCAGCATGTTTAAAAACCAGATGAAAAAGAAAACCGTTAATAAAAAACTCATGTACTTTCCGTGCTTTTTATCTCCAATGTTCGGGCGAGCAATCTCATCTCTAATATATAAAACTATTGGCTCAAAAAAACGTCCAATACCGTTTGGAACACCTCCATTTTTCTCATAAGATCTTGCTAGGCTTCTAAACAAGAAAAACATTAATGTGGCTATCAGAATCATACTTGCAACTCCCTTGGTGATCGATAGGTCTAAAGGGGCTATGTTTTTAGCATGATGACTCTCGTCATAGAAAATGATTCCAGACGCATCTGTCCTGTATATTTTGCCATGGTCTAATTTATAGTATTTGTTGCCAGAGGCAACTACTTCTAAACCATGGTGAAGTTTTGATGATGAAAAAACATGTAATTCTTCATCCCATAAAATTACAGGAAGGGGAATTCCAATGTAAATATGTTTTCCAGATTTGTTGGTATATGAAAACAAACTGAAGTCATAGGCATCCTCAAGGTGATGTGTGATGTATTCTTTAATTTCTGTTTTCAAATCCCCTGAAGCTTCAGCGTCTTTAGCTTGCACCGTGTTGACCGTAAAAAATATCACTATAAATAAAGTGAAAATCGAATAAAATTTGTTTAGCACTAGTGGCATAAAACTTGATTGTAAATGGTGTTTTTAAGCGCTGCAAATGTAAGGCTTTCCGATAAATAAAGAAATAATTAAAAGTTTTTTTAAGGTTCTTTTTTAGAATAATAAAAAAGATGTCGTTTTTTACTTTAAAATCAGCGAAAGCGTCTTGCTAAAACAATAATTTCGACTAGAAGACCAATTGCGTAAGGAACAAAAAATATAAAAAATTCAGGTCGTGTTATTATTCCATCAATTTTAAAATGAGGAGCAAAAAAAAGAAAATATACTGATAATTTTAATGCGACGGTAAGTAAATAAAGGCTTGATAGATTTTCTTTTTTAGAATAAATCCCCCAGCTCAAAAGAATTAATGCGATCACAGCCAAAAGCGTGTTAATCGCATAACTTTGAATTAAAAAATCAGTGCGAATCGGCAATAAGTTAAAATGAATAAAAAACGCCAAAATCATTAAAACAAATAAGGGAATGATGTAGAGGGTCTTTCTTAACATAATAATGCCTTAAAGATGTTTAGTTTGTTTGATGATTAAGTAAATAATAGCAACCAACCCAAAAACACTTAATGCCAAAGTAAAGAGGCTTTGTTGATTCCCATAAAAAGTGTCTAAATATTTTCCTAGCCAAATAGCTCCATACATAATAGCTCCAATTTGAAAGGCTAAGCTAGAAAAAGTAAGCCAACGATTAGGCTGTTTTTTCACGAGAATCTGATAATTTTTTTATGCCATCTTTTTCAGAGTGCATAGAGCAATTTGCATTAAATGTTGCGCCCGAGTCTACAACTAGTTTTTGGACATGGACTTCGCCCTCCAAGTTACTTCCTGTTTTAAGAGTAAGGGTTCCTGAGACGGTTAAATTTCCTTTAAAGAAGCCTTCAATATCTGCATTTGTACAAATAACTTTACCATTAACTGATGCCTCTTTTCCAATTATAACTTTTCCGGTAGTCTCAACATCTCCTTCTAGTTTTCCGTCAATTCGAATGTCGGTTTGAGCATTAATTGAACCTTTTAAAATAGTGCTTTTATCTATTTTACTATACTGCCCATTTGTGTCTAATCCTTTCATTTTAATGTATTTTTCCAGTTTTTATTTTTAATGTATGTCCGATATTCGGACGCTAAAGTTACAAAATTATCTTTTGTGTTTAGTCCCAGAAGAGTGTTGATGCTATCTAACCCTTTCAATGCTTTGATTTCTTGTAAATCCCGAATTCCATGAACCACAATAAAATCATACTCTTCACTATAAACATCTTGACTTACGCTCCACCTTTCTTTATTATAAGCTATGATTTCTTTTAACTTTTTGAAAAAAGTAATTGCCCTCTTTTTATCCTCACTTAAAAAAGGAAAAATCCATTTATAATTTTTATAGACTGGCCCTGATTCTTTTAAATCGTCCTGACTTATTATTTGTGCTAACAATTCTTTTGCATACAAGCCCTCTGGGGCAGCGCTGTAATTTGTTGCCACCTCTAATAATAACTCTTTCCAAGTATCAACTCCCTTAAGCCTTCCTAAGGCGTGTGCTTTAAGAAGTGCTATTTTTGGGGCCATTCTAGTACCGCTAATTACCACATCAAGGGCATTGATTTCAAACAAGACTTTTTTAAAGTTTTGTTGTTCAAATAGGGTTAAAACATTCTGGTATATTTTTTCTGGAGTAATAACCCCTGATATGTCATAGTTTTCTGGGTCTGAAAGAAGCATTGCAAAAGTGCTTTCAGGGTGCTTTTCTATTAATCTCTCTTTATAAGCTACTGCTTTCTTAGAAAATTCATTTTCATTCATTTTGTATAAATGATAAAGGGCTTGAACGGCTATTGCTTTTGGAGGATCAATTGAAAGTAGGGTTTCTAGTCTTGATGTGGCTAAGGGAAAGTCTCCGAATTTTTCTTTATAAATCATTCCTAGCTGGAGGTACGCTTTTTGATTTATGTTAATAATGCTGTCTTTGGTTTGAGGCTTTTGAGGCAGGGCCTCTACATAACTTTCTGGTGTTTGTTGTATGAAAACTGCTTTTTTTAGCACCCTATTCGTTGGGTTTTTAGTGTTGTTTAATGCGTTTTGAATCACTGCAGCCTGACGCCAATTATCAACATTAGGGCGATCTCCCCAATTGGCTTTATAGGTTTGTTGTCCCTTTAAAACAAGCCTAGGATTATAAAAATAGAAGGCGTTATTTACATTATTCTGAAACTGAAATTGCCTTTTTTTAGATTGCTTTTCTAAATTTTTCTCTTCTATGGCCTGCTGCTCATTAATGTACCTTTTAAAAAACTGAAGCTGTTCCATCTTTGAAAGAGACATTAAAGATATCAGACTATCTGTTTGCTGAAGTGTTCTTTCATAAATAATGACTTCAGAAAGATTGTCAAGTTTCCTTTTTAGTTTTTTAAAAGTAGCCGAAGTCTCTTCAAAAAGAGGGAGTAATTTTTCTAAATACAATCCTGATTCAAGGTAATTGCCTTTTTCAAAACTATATTCGGCTAAATCTTGATAATTTTCAATTTGTGTGAAGGAATCAATTGATGGTGATTGAAGTGACTTCTCAAAATAGATTAAGGCAATGCTGTCTTGATCTTCTTCCAAATATAAAGTCCCTATAGAACGATTCAATACATGTTCATAGGGAAGGTTTTCAAAATTTTTAATTAAGTTAGATATTGACTGAAGACGATCTTCGAAAATAGCTGTACTGTCTAAAAGAGTTTTTTTTATTTTTGCCTGTATTGAAAATTTGTGGGGGGACTTTCTTTTTAAATCAACTATTTCCTGGTACGCCCATAAGGCAGAATCTTTTTTGCCTAGGCTTTCAAAAAGCTGACCTGTTATAAATAGATAACGTGCTTTTAATTTTCTTTTGGGCGCTTTCAGCGCAGCTCTTTTCATATAAAAACTCGCAGAATCTATTTCTTTTAAATTAATGAAAGCACTTGCTAGGGTTGCGTTAGCTAAAGGGAAGTGTTTGTTTTGTGGGATAAGCCTCATCGCTAAAGGGCGAAGATTGTTAATGGCTAATTGGTGGTTTTTAAGCCTGATGTTTGTTTTTTCACGCCATATTTTACCCTGTAGGTATACGTTTTGATTAGCGCCGCTTTCCAAAAGAAAATTAAATGCCTCTAAGGCTGGGAAAAACCTCCGATCAAAATATCGTGCTTTACCTAATAATAAATATGCCTCATCGATCTTACGGTTGTATTGGAGGTCATTGATTTTAATGGAATGTTTTTGAATCGCTTTTACTGCTTTTTCTTCTGCGCGATCAAAACCTGGAATAATGGTTGACTCATCAATATTTTCTCCCTTTAAATTTATTGGCTCTATGGGAAGCAAAGCGTAAAAATTATCTTCAAAAGCCTCTGATAAAATCTCTTCCCCAATTGAAAAAGCTTCTTTCCCGTTAAACAAGACGTTGTACTTTGTGACAAGGGAATGGTATTCTTGATTCAGCAGACTTTTTTTAGATGTGCTACAAGAAAATAAAATCAATACAAAAGTAAGTGGTAGCCAAAAAAAAGGGCGCAATGTTGTCATCTCTTCTACTTGTAAGATAATAACTTGAAAATAAAGGTTTTAGTATATAATACTATGAAGATTAATTAGAAAAATATTGTTCTAATTCTTTTAAGGTAGAAGACGTCTTTTTAATGTCTTTTAAAACAGTTCCTTTCTCTAATAAAACAATTCTGTCACAAACCTCAGTAACATGAGTTAAGTCATGGCTAGAAATCAAAAAAGTCGTCCCATTATTCATTGCTTCTTCTTTAATTAGACTTTTTAGTCTTATTTGAGTGGTGGGATCTAAATTAGCGAACGGTTCGTCTAAAACAATTACCTCGGGCTGACCAATTAAAGCTCCTACTATACCTACCTTTTTTTGATTTCCTTTAGAAAAATCGCGGAGGTATTTTTTTTGATTTAAAATTTCTCCCTTAAAAAAAGGTTCATATGCCTTAACCCAAGAGTCAACCTCTACTTGAGTTTTTTTTCTCAAGCTTCCCAAAAAATAAAAATATTCCTCAACAGTTAAATAACCGATTAAATAGCTTTCGTCAATAAATGCCGAAATGAAGGGTTTCCATGCCTCGCTCTGGTGAACCATGATGTTGTTGATCTCAATGGTTCCACTTGTTGCTTCAATTAGGTCTAATAAAAGACTAAAAAAAGTGGTTTTTCCAGCACCATTATTTCCAATTAATCCAAAAAGCTCTCCTTTAGGTATTTCTAATTCTGAGAGATTTAATACTTTTTCTCCTCGGTACTCTTTTGATAGTGAGTAGGCTTTAATCATGACTTTTGTTTGTTAAATGCAGCTAAAGTTTCGTATTTCTTTATTTGATAGATTTTTTCAATCCAACCTAAAATTTGATTTCTAAAAAAAACCCTCCCAGGCCTGAGGTAATGAGTCCCACAATTCCAGCATTAAATCCTAAAAAGAAATATGGGATATAAAAAACAAGAACTGGAAGCACTAACTTGGGAATTGAAAAAATAAATTGCGTTAAATTAAATCCTTTGGTATTTTCAAAAGCTTTCGCTTTAACATTTAGCTTCAGGGGGGTCGCATTATAAGCCCCAGAAAAAAGACTTATTAAGGCGCCTAGTCCAAAATTAAAAATACCGCACCCTATTATAAGTACCATAACTTTTTTGCCAAAATAAAGTAGGGCATGGCAAAGAACCATACTAATGACAACTGAAAACATTAGTAAATAAAGCTTTGATTTCAGGTATCTTTTATAATTAAGGTTTTGACTCATTAACATGCTATAATATTCACTATCCCATGCAGGAATGAACTGTCCAAAAGTAATAGTAAAGCCCCCTGTTATAAAAATTCCGGCAAAAACCAAGATCGCTGGGCGCTCTAAATAAAGCTCTTGTGTGAAAAAAAATAAGCCATAAAACAAAAATAAGCCTGTTGTCAAAACAACTTGTCTAGCGCGAATGTTTCGAATAATTAAGCGGATGTCGTTTTTTAAAAGAATCCCCAGTGGTCCCCAGCGATCTAAAAAATATAGATTCGATCCTATAATTTTTTCTTTTTTCTTGCTTAAGCCTTTATCTAAATACAATTCTTTTTTTAAAAATGTTGCTGTCAATTGCAATACAACTAAAAAGAATACTAAAATTACTGTGGTCCATAAGGGTTCGATATATAGCGCCTCAAAACCTATTCCAATTGAAGAAATTACAGGAACATTCATATAATTTTCAAGGACATAGCCACCTGCTAAAAAAAGAAGGACTCCTATGGCTACATTCTTGTTTTTATTAATTAAAAACACCAGAAAATTATTCGTTCCTGTTATTAATAACATCGCGAAAAACCAACTCCAAATAGAAAATGTCGCTCCATTTTCAATGCTCACAACAATACAAAAGGGAAGTAATAAAAGAACCGAAAACCAGTTAAAAATTGAAGAAAGAGAACGAAGCAAAACCCCTCTAATGATTCTTTTCTTGGGGATGGGTTGAATAAGAAGTGTTTTTACGTCGGTTACGGGTGGGTTTTGTAAAAAATAACGTGCTAATATATCTGCGCCAAAATAAAAAATTATCCACTGGTTAATAATACTTACCGGGTCTTGTTCTGGAAATTCTTTCCTCAGGATAAAAAAGAGACCAATCCCTAAAAACAAAAAAGCAACTAAAAAATATAGCGCTAAAAAACCAATTAAAATACGCACTGCTAATTTTAGTTCCCACTGAGGTGCTCTAAAAAATTTCTTTTTTGAAAGACCAAGAGATTCTCTAAAAGTGTACGCCATTTAAATTTGTTTTTGAATTTCTTTGTGGGCAATGATAATGATTTTTAAATTTGTAAAAAAACTATGTCTACATTTCACTCTCTCACGGTTTCTGCAATTGACCGCTTAACTGATAAATCTGTTGTTGTTTCTCTTGAGGTTCCTGAGAACCTGGCCGCATCTTTCGTCTTCGAAGCGGGTCAATACATAAGCCTTGAGGCGACTATAGATAAAGTGGTTGTAAGGCGTTCTTATTCAATTTGCTGTTCTCCACAATCGGGTAATCTTCAGGTCGGAATCAAAGAGGTTCCTGGCGGAGTGTTTTCTGCCTATGTTAATCAAATACTTTCGGTTGGAGATGAGTTTAGAGTTGGGGTTCCTGAAGGGCGTTTTACACTAAAAGGGTCTAGACAAGCTAAAACGGTTGTGGGAATTGCAGCAGGTAGTGGAATTACTCCTATTATATCGCTCCTAAAATCTGTTCTTCTTAGCGATCAAGACACCTCATTTGTCTTATTATACGGAAATAAAAGTCCTGAAGAAACAATGTTTTACGATGAACTTCTTTCGCTTGAAAAAAACCATTCAAAACGATTAAAAATTCATTGGGTCTTTAGTCAGAGTAATCAGGATAACAGTCACTTTGGAAGGATAGACGCTTCATTGATTAACTATTTAATTCACCAAATAGAAACACCTTCGAAGGCTTCTTTTTATCTCTGCGGACCTGAAGCAATGATCAATATGTCTTCAGAGGAATTGTTAGAAAAAGGCGTTTCTAAAGAAAGTCTGTTTTTTGAATTGTTTTCCTCAAACACAAATAAAGCTAAAGTGACAGAGGCTGCAAAAAAAGGATTATTGTCTTTAACCTGTGATGACGTTACACACTCTCTGGAATTAATTCCAGGAAAAACACTTTTAGATATCGCCCTTCAAGCAAAGTTAGACGTTCCCTATTCTTGTCAAGGAGGAGTATGTAGCACTTGTATAGCAAAGGTAACTCAAGGGAAGGCTGGTATGGAAAATAATCAAGTTTTAACTGATGAAGAAGTTGAAGAAGGGCTCGTTTTAAGCTGTCAAGCTATTGCGCAAACAGAACATATTAGCCTTAATTATGATGATGTCTAATTTAATATGATTCTTTTTCTCAAAAAGAAATTAAACCATAGTTAAACAGTTTTAAACTAGTTGCTGCAAAAATCACAACGGTTATGATGAGGTTTTTTATCTGACTACTCTTTATCACATCAATCGCTATTCCTATAAAAAACGCAGTTGGAACAAGGCTTTCAAGCCATTTTCCTGTGCCATCATATAAATTAAAATATCTAAAAAAAATGCTGATTAATAGCCATATAAGCATAAACTGAAATACTCTGTGTGTGTTGTTTTTTTGAGCCTTTATTTTATATTCTGAAGGTCTAAAAATCGTTGCCGTTAAAAAGGCTATAAACACGGTAACAGTCCAAACTAAATCGTTTGATGAATAGACCCCGCTCAAGGATATTTTAGTTTTTAAGACCGCCGGCTCGTAAAAAAAAGTCCCTGTGGCTATAAAGGATAATAACAATAATGATTGTAAGCTAAAAATTATAGCCACACAAAAAGCAATCAGATTTTTGGTGTTTCTATAAGAGGTCTCGCTAAAAATTAAAATGGGCGGAAGAAAAAATAGCGCATAATAGATGTTTATATAACTGATAATAGTACCCAAAAACCCTAACATAAAAAAAGTTTTTGTAGATGTGGTATTATTGATGTTTTTTGATAAAACATTTACCATAATTAGAACAATTAAAAAGAAAATTGCTTTATTATAACTAAGTCCACCTTCCTGATTAAACAAAAGGATGCATAGTGGGAAAGAGAGAAGGTGAATGGCGCCAAATGAAGTATTTAATCTCCTTGCTTGAGAAAAAGAGACTATGACAATGGCTATAAGTAAAAAAAAACATAGAACAATTGTTATAACTAAATCTTGCAAATCGATATTTCCTGCCTTTATGCAATAAGTGTTAAAAAAACTTGCCAAGACACAAAAAAAATAAGAACTGATTAAGGACTGTATACTTACCCTTTTAAATATCTTTGTAAACATATTTAGTTCGTTTTTATTAGATCAATTTTTAAATATACTCATTTATGAAAGCTTTTTTTGAAGGTATCGCTTGGTTATTTGAAGAAATTCTTTTTCTTCCTTACGCTTTTTTACGTCAGCTTGAAGAAAGTAACTGGACCCTCGCAAATAGTGTTAACTGGCTTTTTTTGATTGTTGGTTTTTCAGCCTTGATCTATTGGATCGTTCAACTTAATTTGTTTGACAAGAGTGGAGAAGAAGATAAAGATCCTTCTGCACATTCTTTTTTATAAATCAAACCCGATGTCTTTTCGATAATTGATTCCTTCAAAGTTTATCTTACTCAAAGTTTCGTAACAATCTTTTAAGGCTTCTTGGTGTTTTATACCAAAAGAGGTAACGGCGAGTACTCTGCCTCCTGAGGTTTTTATTTCTTCTTCTTGCTGAGTAGTTCCCGCATGAAAAATCATTTTATCCTGCTGGCCTTCTAGCCCATAAATTATTTTTTCTTTTTCATAAGCTTCTGGATATCCGCCTGATGTAGCAACTATCGTTGCCGCAAAAGAAGGGTCTACCTCTAAAGAAATTTCGTCTAGTTTTTCTTCATGAACCGCCTGAAAAAGAGTCAACAAGTCGTTTTTAATTCGTGGAAGGACAACCTCTGTTTCTGGATCACCTAAGCGAACATTATATTCTATTACTTTGGGCTCTTCTCCAACTTTAATTAGCCCAATAAACACAAACCCTTTGAAGGGCATTCCGTCTTTTTGAAGACCTTCAATGGTCGGTTTTATGATTTGACGCTCTATTTTTTCTTTAAAGACTTCTGTAACAAAAGGCACTGGAGAAACAGCACCCATTCCACCAGTATTTAGCCCTGTGTCTCCCTCACCGATTCGCTTATAATCTTTAGCCATGGGAAGAGTGAGATAGGAAGAGCCGTCCGTTAAAACAAAACAAGAAAGTTCTATGCCTGGCAGGAACTCCTCAATTACTACTTTGCTTGAGGCTTTTCCAAATTTTTGTTCTAAAAGCATTTCGCGCAATTCTTTTTTAGCTTCTTCTAGATCATGAATAATTAAAACTCCTTTCCCTGCGGCAAGGCCATCTGCCTTAAGAACATATGGGGGATTGCTTTGCGTTAAAAAGGCTTCTCCTTCCTTTAAATTTTCTGCAGTAAATTCATCGTAAGCTGCTGTGGGAATATTATGCCTTGACATAAATGCTTTTGCAAATGCCTTGCTGCCCTCAAGAGTTGCTGCTTTTTTTTGTGGACCAATTACCCCAACTTTTGCCAGGGCGGTATCGTTTATAAAGAAATCATGAATGCCATTAACTAAGGGTTCCTCTGGTCCTACAATTACAAGTTTAATCTCGTTTGCTATAACTGCTTTTTTAATTCCTTCAAAGTCATTAACCCCAACTGGAAGGTTAGTGGCGCATTTTGCTGTGCCTGCGTTTCCAGGAGCAGCAAAAAGCCGCCCGCACCTAGGGCTTTGTTTTAATTTCCAACAAAGAGTGTGTTCACGACCCCCTGCTCCAATGACCAATACATTCATTTACTTTTGTTTTTACAAAGATAATCAGTATCGCTGAATCTGAGTTGTTCCGCTCTTTTTAATCTATAAAAAAGGCTGCCATTTCTTCTCTAATCATCTTTACAAATGGATGGTGCGCTTCACTTGGTTTTGGTCTTTTGTTTTTCCAAGAGGCTAATTCAGAAGAATTGATGATTGGAAAAAAAGCTTCCAACCCTTGTAAACGACTTTTTTGGTTTGGATGGTCTAAGCCGTCTGACAAAAAAAGGACAGGGGTATTAAAGGCAACTGCAGGAAGCGCTGAATGGATTCGAGATGTAATGACTAGTTGTGCGCTTGCGATTAGCTTTAGTTGATTTTCTGCAGCAATAATTCTAATGTTTTCTGATTTCTTTTTTCGATCAATTAGTTGTGAGTGCCACGAAACCTTTTCATTAGAATCTGCCAGAAAACCATAGAGCTTTCTCATCGCTATTTTATATTGAAAATACTTAAAGGGGAATTTCAGTGCCTGTGTCAAAACATTAAAAAAGTTGTTTGTTTGGGTCAAACTAAGTGTTTTAGGCTCAGGTAATAAACGCTCCATGGGGCTTATCACAAGAATGCCTTTTCGTATTGTTTGAGGGGTTATAAACAAGTTTCTTTTGAGTCCGAGGGTTAAACACGCTGAAAAATATGTTTTTATACCCCTTTCTTCAAGGGTCTTTTGAGTATGTATGTCTCTACAGCCTATGGGTTGGTGCGCTTTTAAATATTTGATTCCCTGAGGGGTTAACATCTCCTTTTGCGCTGATGGATTAAGATGAAAAGAAAGGAAAAGAGGAATGATTTTATTTGAAGGAGGCCAGTTCAAGGGAGCTTCCATAAACCAGCCGTTCATAACAAGTTTTACTGAAGGGCCAATATAAGTGTTAAGTCGATCGCGATCTAGGCCTAAAATGTGGTCAGATGGAATCCATTGTTTGGCCGCAATACTTTGGATATAATCACCCAGATTATTAGACTCTGGATAGGCTAAAATTGCAGACTTAATGACTGTCATTTTGAGCTTGTTTTGAGTACACTAAGAAACGCTTTTTCGCGGCGTTCTAATGGATATTGTTCTTTGATTTGCTTTCTGGCATTAGCACCGTCATACTTCTTTTTACTCGTTAAAAATTTTATTGCTTTTGGGATTGCGTCTTTTGCTTGGAAAACAAGTCCTGTTGTTCCTATGGCGTCTGGAATGCCAAAAACAGCCTTTCCTAAAGGAATGCATTCGCAGAGCATAGCCTCACACAAAACATTTGGGAGACCCTCTACCTTAGAGCCTTGAAAATAAAATTGGTGTTTGCCATAAAGTGTTTTTAATTCATCTCTCGTTTGAGTCCCCAATAATTGAACGTTTATTGGAAGTTTAATTTTTAGTTCCTTTGTCAATTGAATCCCGGCTATTGTGAAATGAAAATCCGGCAGTGATCGGGCCAAATCAATAAACAAGGGAATGCCTTTTCTTTCAAGGGTACGGGAGTCTGAAATATTGGCTACAGTAATCACGCTTTTTGGTTTTTTATCACTTTCTAATCTCCAAAAAGTATTGTCATATCCTGTTGGAACCTCATAAATTGGTGTTATAAGCTCAGGCATAAACATTCTTATTCCAGAGCGTATTGCTGAATCCTCTTTTGCGTTTGGACATCCGTCTCTTAGGGTACTGTGTACAACCCAAATCTGATCACATCTTTTATAGTTTAATCTTGCCAAGGATTGACGTAAATTCTTTTTTAAAAATATTCCGTAACCTAAGGATTCGCTTGAAACCGCATCAAAGCCACCAACAATAATTGTCGTTGGTTTTCCAAAAAGTTTTGACCAAAACAAAGGAATGCTCGTATGATAATCATTAAACCAGCTAAAAAAAGCATCCGAAAAAAGAGCATAATAAAATCCCATGAACAGCTCCCTTACTCGGTTAAACAAAAAACGAACTGGATCGCTATAGGGGGGGGAATGAATTAAATAAACGTAATAACCCATACTTTCTAAGAGTTCTACATCCTTCATTACGAAAGTGTTTTTAACATTACAAACTAGGGTAACTCGCCCTGATTTCATGATTTCATAGTGTTTAAATCGAGTTGATCTGCAATCTTTCGGTTGTCTGAAACTCGCGGTACTTTGTTTTGGCCTCCTAACTTTCCTATGCTTTTCATATAGCTTTTAAACCCCCCTTTTGCAACCGGTCTAATAACAAGAGCTCTTAAAATTTTCCCTGCAATTAAATCTTTATAGTATATGTTTTTATTAATCATTGCTTTGTCAACTTCAAAAGCAAATTGATCAAGGTCTTTGGGCGGAGCGTCGAATTCAATAAACCATTCGTGGAAAGGCAGTCCTTCTGTGGGAGAAATTTGTGGGGCAACGGTAAACTCCCGAATCAAGATTTCTTCTTTAGAACCAGAAACTACTTGCTGGAGCGCTTGCTCTACTTCACTAACAATAACGTGTTCTCCAAAGGCGGAAATAAAATGTTTAATTCTACCGCTCACAATAACACGATAAGGCTTAAGGCTTGTAAATTGAATCGTGTCGCCAATGTTATATCGCCATAATCCTGCGGTAGTTGAAATAATCATAACATAATTTACGCCTGTTTTTACACTTATTAAAGAAACCGTTTCTGGTTTTTTATCAAAAAAAGTGTCTGCTTTTATGAATTCATAATAAATCCCGTGATTTAATAAAAGTAATAAGCCACGATCACTTTGATCATCTTGATAAGCAAAAAAACCCTCAGAAGCTGGATAAAATTCAACACTATCAAGGGTTCTGCCAATAAGTTTCTTGAAAATTGGTCTGTAGGGCTCAAAGTTAACGCCTCCGTATACAAAAAGAGAGAAATTGGGAAATAAATCTCCTACTGCTTTCCCTGTTTTTAGGGTAAGTCGTTCAAAATACATTTGTACCCATGAAGGGATTCCTCCAATGATCGTCATATCTTCCTTTTCCGTTTCGGAAACAATTGCATCGACTTTAGTTTCCCAATCTTCAATACAATTTGTGTCCCAACTGGGGAGACGGTTTTTTAATAGATAACTTGGTACATAGTGAGCTACAATTCCTGAAAGACGTCCGAGAGCAACTCCTTTTTTGTCTTCTAAAACTGGACTCCCTTGTAAAAAAATAAGCTTCCCTATTATTGCTGATGTTTTTCCTGTTTTATAAATATAATTTAAAAGTGCTTCACGAGCCGCTCGAATATGTTGTGGCATCGATTCTTTAGAAATAGGAATATATTTCGCGCCTGAGGTTGTTCCGCTCGACTTTGCATAATACAATGGCCTTCCAGGCCAAAGAACATTGGCTTCCCCTTCCAAAACAGAATCTATGTAGGGTTTTAAATCCTCATAGTCGCGAACTGGTACTGCTGAAGAAAACTCATTAGAGGTTAGAATTTTCTCAAAATGATGTTCTTTTCCAAAACGGGTTTTCATGCCTTCCTGAAGAAGTGATTTAAACACTTTTTGTTGTGCTTCAAGAGGATTGTTTATCCATTTTTTGTTTTTTTGGTGAGCGTAGGCTGCAAAGATTTTTGCTCCAATTAATTTCAGCATCAGTTTGAAAAATTAAAAAAATTGGTGGGATTCATTGGATAGCCATCGATCCATAATTCGAAATGTAAATGAAATCCTGTTGTAAACTCCCCTGTATTTCCTGCGCTTGCAATTACTTCTCCTCCAGAAACGGAATCTCCTTGTTTTTTGTTCAGATTCGCATTGTGTTTGTAAACGGACAACATGCCCGAAATATGTTCTAATATTATTACATAACCTGTTTGAGAGGTCCACTCGGCAAAAATAACTGTTCCGTCTGCTATAGCCTTTATAGGGGTGTTCTCTTCTAAAACAATATCAACTGCGAAATGGAGTTCTTCTGAGTTAAAGGGTTGTGAAATAGGTCCTTTTGCTGGAGCGAGCAATAGTGTGGTTATACCGTTTTCTGTAGTTTCATTGGGATTATATTTGTCTTCTTTTGCAACAAAAGCACGCAACAGAGAATCTTCTAAAATTGGAGGAATAAAGGTGGCATTTGACTCTTGGTCATTTAATCCATTTTCTATAGAAAGTTCTGGGTCTTGAAATGTAACGTCTCCATTAAGAACAGATCTTACCGCATTTAAATAATTGCTGTTTTGGTTGTAAAGAGTGATCAAAGAGTCTGTTGTAAATAAGTTTTGAATGGCTTTTTTCCGTAATTCTGAAGAGTCATATCCAGGGATAATTCCCTTTAGTGGTGTATAGGCAATTGTAATAAACGTAGCTGTGGAAATGGAGCCAATGATCAAAATCACAAGAATCATGAAGTTAAGTCTTGAAACCCGAACCTGTGCCTGTTCTTCAAACGTTTCTTCGTTGATAATTACCATCCGATAACGGCTGAGTAATTTCTTTAAAAAACCGGATTCTTTTTTTTCTTGGTTTGCCATATTCTGTTCAAAGATAAGGATTCCTTTGCGGGAGAAAAGAACCCCAATACATTTTGTGTGTAGTTGAAACTAAATAATTCTGTACATTTGTTTTAAAATAATATACAAATGCTTTTTAACTTTACATTTTTAGGTATGATAGGAGGACCACAAGTAATTTTAATAATCGCAGTCGTTTTATTGTTGTTTGGAGGACGTAAAATTCCTGAACTAATGAAAGGATTGGGTAGTGGAATTAAGGAATTTAAAAATGCAACTAAAGAAGGTGAACAATCCGCTAAAGAAGAGGACAAAAAAGACTAGTCTATTTTCTCAAGTGTATTGATAATTGTGTTTAATTCAAACATATAGTCTCTTTTACTTGCCGAAGGTGCAAATGTAAATCCTTCTATAACCATCCATCTTTTTTCAATACTATCTCTTACCATATAATTGACAAAGGGTCCAGCCATATAATCATTGGCAACCTCCCAGGTCCCTTTTGTTAAGTAACTCATTTTTCCATCAATTTTTGCCTTGTAAAAATACGGTTTGAAGGCGCGTTCGGTAATTAAATGGGTTCCTTTGAGTCTCCCCGGAACATGTGCTTTTCCTATTGAGTCTCTGATGTCTAAAATCCTGCTACTAAAGCTTCCTTCAAGTGCGTTTTCTGGAAGGGTGTATGCAATAATATTAAGATGTCCTTTTCTAACTTCTTTTTGGATCCAAACAAAATTTGTGGTGTCTTTTACTGTTTTATAAGCTGATGGATAAGTAAGCGAAATTCCAAAACGTTCTGTCAAGCTTTTTTCTTTTGTAGGTGCCTTTTTAATTCTTCTTAGCTTTTCTAAACGTTCGTTTTCGCTAATACTTTGCTTAATTAAGAGACTGTTTTCTTTGAAATAAAATGCTTGGCTTTCACTGTCCAATCCAATAACTTTAGCGACGATTTGTGGCCGTGCAAATTGATTTTGACTCATCCTAAATCCTTCTAGAGAATCTTTTCTAAACCAAATAATATTTCTGTTTTGGCGAGCAAATCCAGTAAATGCCTTTGGGTTCATGTATACTATTGAGAACTGGGGCTCGTCCAAAGGAAGACCTTCATAAATTTCTTCAAGGGCTTCTCTTACCTGGTCTCCTAAATTACCTTGCCACTCTTTTTGAGGCATAATAACCGTAACATTATTTAAATTCCCACTTGAAGAGGGTACAAAAGCTCTGTTTTTATTAGAATTATTTGTGCAACATATTATTACTGCCAACAAAAGAATTGCCGCTGTTTTTTTCATAAATTATTTATTAAGAGCCGCAATCCCTGGAAGTGTTTTGCCCTCTAGACTTTCAAGCATAGCTCCGCCTCCTGTGCTGATATAGCTCATTTTATTTTCAAAACCAAACTGCTTAACTGCTGCGACAGAGTCTCCGCCACCTACAAGCGAAAAGGCCCCTGCTTTTGTTGCTGCTGCAATAGAATTTCCTGCAGCGATAGTTCCTTTAGCAAAATTCGGAAACTCAAAAACGCCCATTGGTCCATTCCATAGTATGGTTTTACAGCCAAGGATTATATCATTAAAAATGGTCTGGCTTTTGGGGCCTGCATCCATTGCTTCCCACCCTTCGGGTATTTCCATTACATCAAATGTTTTTTGAGAAGCATTGTTGCTAAAATCATCTCCTGCTAATACATCAACTGGCAGATGAATCTTTACTCCCTTTGTTTTTGCTTTTTCTAATAGCTCCAAAGCATATTCACAATAATCAGGCTCACAAATTGAATTTCCAACCTTTCCTCCTAATGCTTTAGTAAAAGTGTAAACCATTCCTCCGCCAATAATTAAATGGTCTATTTTGTCTAATAGGCTCTCAATAATTGTTATTTTAGAGGAAACCTTAGCGCCCCCTAAAATTGCTAAAATTGGAGATTCTCCCTTGTCCATAACCTTTTCAATAGCCAATACTTCCTTTTCTAAAAGGCTTCCAAAACACTTTTTTTCTTTAAAAAATTGTGCGATAATACTTGTTGATGCATGCGCACGGTGAGCGGTTCCGAAGGCATCGTTTACATAGAAAGTGCCGAGTTTTGATAGGTTTTTTGAGAACGTTATGTCTCCTGACATTTCCTCTTCGTGGTATCTTAAGTTTTCCATAAGCAAAACGCCTCCTGGCTGAAGTGCTTTGGTTGCGGCCTCCGCTTCTTCTCCTATTGTTGTGCTACAGAAATCAACAGGTAGCCCCAAAACCGATGAAACACTTTTTAGGATATGTGATAATGAGAGTTTTGGGTCGTTCCCCTTGGGGCGCCCTAAATGCGACAATAGAATGCAGCTTCCTCCTTGAGATATAATGTGCTGGATTGTTGGGTTTGCTGCCTCAATTCGAGTAAGGTCAGTAACTTCTTGTGAATCGTTTAAGGGTACATTAAAATCAACGCGAATTATTACTCGCTGATTTTTAAAGTTTTGGTATTGTAGGGTGCGCATTTATAAAAATTTTTCTTAAAAATACAATATTGCTAATCGCTGTCAAGTCATTTTTTATAAAGATGTGGCAACAGGCTTCATAAAAAACATCAGTAAGTGTATCTTTGAAAAATGATTTGGTCACATGTAACTGGACAAAAAAAAATAAAAAAGCAACTAGAACACCTTCTAGCTTCTAGTCAAGTTCCTCATGCTCAGCTTTTTACAGGCGCCTCTGGGTATGGTGTTCTTCCATTAGCTTTAAGTTTTGCACTTCAAATGTTAAAAATAGATTCCTCTCAGGAAATTAATAAAACGCTTGGAGAAAAGATTCAACATCCTGACTTACACTTTTTGTATCCAGTTGTGAAAAAAGGTGCTGAAAAAATTGTTTTGGCTTGTGATTACGGCCTGGAATGGGCGGCGTTTCTAAATGACAATCCATATGGAAATTATGCCAATTGGTTTGAGTCTATTGATGTCGGGAATAAACAAGGCTTAATCGGTGTAAACGAGATAAATGCCTTGCACAAAAAGATCTATCTTAAATCGTATTCCGGAGGAAATAAAATTTGTGTTTTGTGGGGTGTCGAAAAAATGAATAAAGAGGCCTCAAATGCGTTTCTCAAACTACTCGAAGAGCCTCCCAAAAAAACTTTTTTTATTCTTGTTGCTGAATCGAGTGATCAGTTATTAGCTACCCTTCTTTCAAGGTGCCAATTAGTGCCTCTTCCGCCCATAGATGAAAATGAACTATTAGACACTTTAGAGGAGGACATTCCTAACAGAGAAGGTCTTGTAAAACAGGCGGAGGGCGACTATAGGAAGCTTAGTCTCCTAGTCGGAAACTCACAAAACAAAGCCGTTGAGGCCTTGCTGATAAAAGTGCTTAGAACTTCTCTCAGGGTTCGTGGAGATAACACCGCTATTGTTGAATTGATGTCTTGGGCAGGCGAAATAAGTGTTCTGGGGAGAGAAGAGCAAAAGACATTTTTACAATATGGTATCAGATTTATAAGGGATGCCTTTTTATTGAATTATTCATTGGGTGATTTAGTGCACTTTAAATCTGAGAATAGTTTTGACATAAATAAACTTGGGCCATTTGTAAACAGTGAAAACATAAATGAACTAATCACTTTGTTTGAAAAAAGCAATTATCACATCACACGAAATGCAAATGCAAAAATGGTTTTTACCGAGTTAAGCCTTCAATTAACAAGACTATTGAAAAAGGCTAGTGAATAGTTTTTTTCTCAAAAACATAAATGTTTGAAGAGTGTTCGCCATCAAACAAGGCCCTAAAAGTGCATATAATTCCAACTAGTAAACCCCTTAAAAAAGAAAGTTTTTTGTTCCTGTTTTTTTCTGAAAGATAAGAAATGTAAAAAACGTCAACCCATAAAGGCTTTTGTGCCTTAAACACAAAGCCCAGTGGCTCTACCAAGTCCATCAAGCCCTTGTGTGTAAAATGCCATAGATGCCTTGGAACGTCTAACGCCGCCCATTCTGAGGCATAATATCTGGCATCGTGGCTATTAAAATTTGGAACGGCAACAATCAGCAGCGCATCTGCCTCCATCAGGGTGTGTAATTCTTGAAGTATTTTCTCTGGGGAGGTTAAGTGCTCTAAAACATGCCACATAGTTATGGCAGAATATCGCTTTGTTTTAGGTAGATCCGCAACAGAAAGATAGGTGTTAAGCCCTTTTTTAGTGCATGCTTCATGTCCTTTTTTGCTCGGCTCAACCACGGTAGTCTCAAATTTTCTGTGTGCTAAATAAGCTGCGAAAACACCAACGCCTCCACCCATATCAAGAACATTGCCTTTTATTTGAGGCCTAACGAATCCTTCCTTATAAAACAGCATGCTTTTTTGAACTGTTTTATATAGTAAATCTAAAATCGTCTTTGTTTCTGTCTTGTGTGAATTATAATCCTCTGTTTCATAATAGCGTGAGAGAACTATGCCTTTTGGAAGACTTGTCTCTGCATAATTGCCTTTTTCGTTCCATTTGATCTCAAAGATTTCTTTGGAAACCAGATGGTCTTTTGCCTTAAAGGAGAATTCTTTCTTTATCATGTGTTCCACGTGAAACATTTATCTTCCCATTGAAACCAAGAGAACGCTTATGTCACTAGGATTAATCCCACTGATGCGCGAAGCTTGAGCCAGTGTGCTTGGCCGCAACTTGTTAAGCTTTTCTTTAGCCTCGAAAGAAAGGGAGGCTAAAATTTCAAAATCAAAGTCTTTAGGAATCTTAATGTTTTCTAGACGTTTTAATTTATCCGCATTGCGTCGCTCTTTCTCAATGTAACCGGCATATTTAATCTCAACTTCAGCTTGTTCAAAAACAGCGTCTGTAATATCTTCCTGAGCTATATATCTCTTTATTTCAGGAAAGTAGTCAAGTTCCTTTCTGGTAATCGCTGGTCTTGACAGTAATTTGGCAAACTTATCCGTTTGTTTAACGGTGTCTGATCTTTTAGACTCTAAAACAACATTTGCAATCTTAAGGTTATAACTGGTTTTTTTTAAAAAAGACACAAGGTTTTTGCGTTGTTGGTTTTTTGTTTCTAGTTTTTTTAAGCGCTCATCATTAACTAGTCCAATAGAGTGTGCTCTAGGAGTTAAGCGTTCGTCTGCGTTGTCTTGACGCAAAAGAGTTCTGTATTCGGCTCTAGAGGTGAACATACGATATGGTTCCTCAGTTCCCTTGAGGATTAGATCGTCTATAAGAACTCCTATGTATGCCTCTTCTCTGCCCAAGACAAAAGGAGGAAGGTCTTTGTTGTTTTGGTGAGCATTAATCCCTGCAATAATTCCCTGTGCACCAGCTTCTTCATATCCGGTTGTACCATTAATTTGGCCTGCAAAAAAAAGGTTTTGTACGGCTTTTGTTTCTAGGCTGTGGAAAAGCTGGGTAGGTTGAAAGTAGTCATATTCGATAGCATATCCGGGTCTGAAAAACTTAACGTTTTCAAAGCCAGAAACGGACTTAAGAGCTTTGTATTGTATGTCTTCTGGAAGAGAAGTTGAAAAACCATTAACATAGACCTCTACGGTGTTCCATCCTTCAGGTTCAACAAAAATTTGATGTTGAGATTTATCACTAAAGCGATCAATCTTGTCTTCAATTGAAGGGCAATAGCGTGGCCCCGTACTTTTAATGGCTCCGTTAAACATCGGGGAACGACCAAAACCGGAGCGGAGAATATCATGAACATCCAAATTCGTGTGAGTAATATGACAACTAATTTGATTAGACAATGGTTTGGTTAAATCCGTAAAAGAGAATTTTGAGGGATTTAAATCTCCCGGTTGTTCCGACATTTTTGAATAGTCCAAAGACCGGCCATCAACCCTTGGTGGGGTTCCAGTTTTCATTCGTCCGGAAACAAAACCGATACTTTCCAGAACAGCTGTTAAACCAACAGACGCGGATTCACCTGCACGTCCACCCCCAAAGTTTTTTTCACCAATATGAATAAGGCCATTAAGAAATGTTCCGTTTGTTAAAACCACAGATTTGGCATAAATTTTAATGCCAAGAGAGGTGATAACGCCCTGGATCTTTTGGTTCTCGACAATTAGATCAACAACCGTTTCTTGATAAAAATCTAAATTTGGTGTTTTCTCAAGCATAGAGCGCCACTCAAGACTGAACATGCTTCTGTCGGACTGAACCCTTGGGCTCCACATGGCAGGGCCCTTGGATTGGTTGAGCATTTTATATTGAATCGCGCTTCTGTCTGAAACAATTCCGCTATAACCGCCTAGAGCGTCTATTTCTCTTACAATTTGGCCTTTTGCAATTCCACCCATAGCTGGATTACATGACATCTGGGCGATGGTTTGAAGGTTCATCGTTATAAGAAGAGTTGAGGAACCTAGGTTTGCGGCAGCAGCAGCAGCTTCACAGCCAGCATGGCCAGCGCCAACGACAATAACATCGTATTTAGAATCAAACATGGAGTGTAGGTTTCACGTGGAACATGTTAATAAACTTGTTTTCTTCAAGGCGCATTAAACTTTTATCAGAATCGCTTTTATCGTTAAAACCTACGCAATGTAAAACACCATGAGAAATGACCCTAAGCATCTCATTTACAATGCTTTGAGAGAGGTCGTCAGCTGATCGTGAAACAGCCCAGGGAGAAACAAAAAACTCTGCCCTAAGGGTGAGCTTTGAGGAATAATCAAAACTTATTATATCTGTGTGTGTAGAGTGGTTAAGGTGTTTAATGTTAAGTGCGAGCATGGCTTCTTTAGAAATAAAGTTATATGAAAGTCTATCTATAGAATAGCCATAGTCCGAAACAAATGCCTGAAGTGAATCTTGGATCAATTTAGTATTGAGGTAATCTGGTATGTTATTAAAAACTATGATGTTACTGTTTTTTGCAAATATACATGTTTTGGATGGGAGACTAATGTATATCGATAAGAAGAGATTATATTTGAAAAAAAAAATGAAAACACGTGTGCGTTTTGCGCCTAGCCCAACAGGCCCTTTACATATTGGTGGATTGAGAACCGCTTTATTTAATTACTTGTTTGCCAAAAAAAAGGCCGGGGTGTTTGTGCTCCGAATAGAAGACACTGATCAAAATAGATCTGTGGAGGGAAGTGAAGACTATATACAGGAGGCGTTGGAATGGTGTGGAATGAACCCAGATGAAGGGCCAAAAAACGGCGGTGAATTTGGACCATACCGTCAAAGTGAACGAAAAAATATTTATGCAGATCACATACAGACCCTTATAAAAAAAGGCGCCGCATATTACGCTTTTGATAAAGCTGAACGTCTTAACGAGGAAAGAAAAGAAGCAGAAAAAAAAGGCGAAACTTTTAAGTATGGTCATCAGAACAGGTTACAATTCAAAAACAGTCTTACATTAACAGAAAAAGAAACAACAGAAGCGTTAAAAAAAGAGTTTGTAATAAGGCTTAAGGTAGAATCGAATCAAACGGTCATTGTAAAAGATCTAATAAGAGGGGTTGTCAGGGTTAAAACCGACACTTTGGATGACAAAATTTTAATGAAAAGCGATGGAATGCCGACATATCACTTTGCCAATGTTGTTGATGATCATCTAATGGAAATTACCTGTGTAATTCGTGGGGAAGAGTGGTTGCCTTCACTGCCAATCCATAAATTAATTTATACTGCTTTTGGATGGGAAACACCTGAATTCATGCACCTCCCATTAATACTTAAGACTGTAGGTAAGGGTAAGTTGTCTAAAAGAGATGGTGATAAAGATGGTTATCCAGTATTTCCACTAAAATGGGGAAAAGAAACCCCTGGGTTTAGAGAAATGGGGTTTTTGGCAAGTGGAATGGTAAATTATCTAGCATTACTGGGTTGGAATGAAGGAATAGAAAAAGAGGTGTATTCATTAAAGGAATTAGAAAAAGCATTTAACACAAAAGGGGTTCAAAAAGGAGGGGCTCGATTTGACTATGAAAAAGCAAAGTGGATAAATCAGCAGCAATTACAAAAAATGAGTGTCGAAGAAATTTATTCGGTAAGCAGGGTAAAAGAACTATTATCTCCGTTTGAAGAAAACAAACACCTCTCGCTAATTAGATTGGTTAAGGAGAGGCTAAATATTCTTGATGATATAAAAGACGAATTGACTTTTATAGAAAGCACATATCCTTACGATGAAAAAGTGATTGAGAAAATTAACGACAAAAACCCCAAAGCTGTACTAGAACAAATAAAGAAAACATTAATAGAAGAAGATGATGTTGATTTATTTCAGGAACAAATAATATCATGGAGCAAAAAAAATGAAGTCTCTATGGGGATATTAATGCAGTCGTTTAGATTAGCACTCGTGGGAAAACTTACGGGCCCTGACATTTTTAAAGTTTGTTCTGTTTTGGGGAAAGAAGTATCTTTAAAAAGAATAAACAAATTAATTGAACATTTAAACTTTAAACAAATATTATGAGCATAATTACATACTTACTCTTTGGCCTTGGGGCGCTGATTATATTTACTGGTTTCTTTGTAGTAAAACAACAGTCCTCAGCAATAGTAGAGCGCTTTGGGAAATTCTTATCGATTCGTCAATCCGGACTACACTTCAAGATACCTTTAGTAGACAGGATTGCAGGTAGAATTAGCCTTCGTATTTTACAACTCGATGTTATTGTGGAAACAAAAACAAAAGATGATGTCTTTGTAAAGCTTAAGGTTTCTGTCCAATACAAAATAATCCAAGAAAAAGTGTATGAAGCTTTTTATAAGCTCGACTATCCTCAAGACCAGATAACGTCATACGTATTTGACGTGGTAAGGGCGGTTGTTCCCAAAATGAAATTAGACGATGTTTTTGAGAAAAAAAACGAGATTGCTGATGCTGTAAAAGGAGAGTTAAATGATGCAATGATAAACTATGGTTACGACATAATTAAAGCGCTTGTTACAGATATTGATCCTGATGCTGAAGTAAAAGCAGCAATGAATAAAATTAATGCTGCTGAACGAAAAAAAGTAGCGGCTCAATATGAGGGTGATGCAGAAAGAATCCTGATTGTAGAAAAAGCAAAGGCAGAGGCACAAAGCAAAAGACTTCAAGGACAAGGAATCGCCGACCAGCGAAGAGAAATAGCACGAGGGCTAGAAGAGTCAGTTGATGTGTTAAATAACGTTGGTATAAACTCGCAAGAAGCATCGGCATTAATTGTTGTAACTCAACATTATGATACGCTACAATCTATAGGGGGGGAAACCAATAGCAACTTAATCTTATTGCCGAATTCTCCTCAAGCAGGAAGTGAAATGTTAAACAATATGGTTGCTTCGTTTAGTGCAAGCAATCAAATTGGTGAAGCTATGAAGGAGAACAATAGAAAACAAAAAGATAAAAAAGAAGAATAGGGTTATTGGTTCTGTTTAGACCAAGTATCGCGTAAACCAACCGTTTTATTAAAAACAAGCAATTCGAGGGTGCTATCTGGGTCAACAACAAAATATCCTAAACGTTGAAACTGATAGTTTTCGTAGTCCTTAGCGCCCTTTAAGCTGGGCTCAACAAAAGCCGTTATTGTAGACAGAGAGCCGAGGTTTAGGTGTGATTTGAAATCGACTAGCTTGTCTTGATCAGGTGAAGAGACTTGAAATAAGCGATCATATAATCGCACTTCTGCACGCAAAGCGTGTTGCTGAGATACCCAATGTAATGTTCCCTTAACTTTTCGCATACTTGCCTCTGAACCACTTCCGCTTTTACTGTCTGGATCATAAGTACAAAAAATTTCTGTAATATTTCCATCTTTATCTTTGATAACGGATTCGCCTTTAATTATATATGCGTTTTTTAAGCGAACCTCTTTTTCTAGGGTAAGGCGAAAAAACTTTTTGTTTGCACTCTCTCTAAAGTCGTCCCTTTCAATAAAGATGTTTTTCGAAAATGGTATTTTTCTTGTTCCAAGATCTAATTGTTCAGGATTAATTTCTCCTTCTAAAAACTCCTCTTGTCCATCTGGGTAGTTAGAAATTGTAAGCTTAATTGGGTTAAGAACGGCCATAACACGGGGTGAATTAACATTGAGGTCTTCTCGAATTGAATGCTCTAATAAACTCATGTCAATAACATTGTCCCGCTTGGCGACGCCTGCAGAATCAACAAAATTAAGAAGAGAAGCGGGGGTATAACCCCTTCTTCTAAGGCCAGATATTGTGGGAAGTCTAGGGTCATCCCAGCCACTTACATGATTGGCGCTGACAAGTTCCATTAGCTTGCGCTTACTTGTGACCGTGTAGGAGAGGTTCATTCTGGCAAACTCACGTTGTTTAGGGCGAAGGTTGTTGAGCGGGCTTAAGGCGTCTAAAAACCACTCGTAGAGGTCTCGGTGGGGTTTAAATTCCAAAGTACAAAGAGAATGTGAAATATGTTCTATATAGTCTGACTCTCCATGTGTCCAATCGTAAAGAGGATAGATGGACCAAGTGTCTGCTGTTCTGTGGTGTGTTTTGTAAAGAATTCTATAAAGAACAGGGTCCCGTAAAAGAAGGTTGGAAGAGGCCATGTCAATTTTTGCTCTAAGAACATGTGAACCCTCGGAATGCTTTCCGTTTTTCATTTCTGAAAAAAGGATGCTGTTTTCTTCAATAGATCGGTCCCTAAAAGGGCTATTTCTTCCTGGAGTAGTGGGCGTTCCTTTTTGTGATGCTATAGCGGCAGAATCTTGAGAATCAACATAAGCTAGTCCCTTAGAAATTAAATACTGTGCCCAAAGATAGAGCTGGTCAAAATAATCTGAGGCATAACATTCTTTGTCCCAATTATAGCCTAGCCATTGGATGTTTTCTTTTATCGCGTCTACATATTGTTGTTCTTCTTTTGCTGGATTAGTATCGTCAAAGCGAAGATTAACGGGCGCATTGTAGCGCTTTCCTAAATTAAAATTTAGGCAAATTGCTTTTACATGACCAATGTGTAAATGACCGTTGGGTTCTGGGGGGAAACGAAAACGAAGGTTTTCTCTAGAAAAACCTGTGGTTAAGTCTTCTTCAATAATGTGTTCAATAAAGTGTAGGGGACGCTCCATTCCTTTTTTTTGTTTACTGCAAAGATAATGAATGGATGCTTTGTAAGGTATCAAGAAAACAGTCTTTATATTTGTTGAAATATTATGGGAAAAATTTACTTGAAGAATATTCGTTTATATGCCTTTCATGGTTGTATGGAAGAGGAGGAAAAAATTGGTAGTGATTACATTGTTAATGTTGTTGTTGAAACAGATTTAAAAAAATCCTCTAAAACAGACTCTATTAAAGACACGGTGGACTACGTCGCGCTATATGAGATTATAAAAACTGAAATGATGCAGCGTGCAAAACTATTAGAAAATGTGGTTGATCGTATTCTTAACAGAATATTAAAAGAGCACACGACAGTACAAAAAGCAAAGGTAAAAGTGGCAAAAAAAAATCCGCCAATAGGAGGAAATGTGGATGAAGTGGCGGTTAAAAGAGAACTCATTCGTTCTTCACTATAAATTGATTAAATAGTATTACTTTTGCCGAAAGGCATCGTGGCCGAGTGGCTAGGCAAAGCTCTGCAAAAGCTTCTACAGCGGTTCGAATCCGCTCGATGCCTCTTTATTATCTTATAATAATCTTTCCCCCAAGTTTTGTTTGTGTAATTTGTTTGACTGGCCCACCATAGACCCGCAACACACCACCTCCAAAAACTTTAGCGTCTATTAATTCTGTAGCCGTTATGTGAGCGTAACCTGCGGCTGTCATTCTAATCTCACTTTGTTTCGAAACAAGTTTTTCTGCATCACACGTACCGCCTGTTGATACGATTAAATTCAAGTTAACGACGCTACCCTTTAGACCCACCCGTCCGCCTGTATTAGTATTCACTTCTAAGCGTTCTGTAAATGTGGTTACTTTTATTTCTGCCCCTGTTTTTGCGACAAGCTTTAGACTTGTTTGTTTAATAGGTTCCTCGGAAGCAACAGAAGATCCTTGGTGAGCGGTTATTTTATCTAAGGGTTTGCTGTGGTATAGTTCTACATAGGTATAGCCTGGGTCTAAAATACTTTTAGTTGACAATTTGATTTTTAAGGTATTTCTTTTTAAGGTAAGAATAACATCGTCTTTATGGTCACCAAAAACCACTGCTTTATTAACGTCAGATTTAATTAGCTTTACATCAAGACCCGAATAAACACTTAAACTAAAAAAGGGACCCATGGCTAAATTTCGTTGCTCAAGGTCCTGTGAAAAGCTATAGAAAAAAAAGGATGATGAAAAGAAGAAAAGAAGTAATTTATGTGTCATTAGATTTTAATTTATGAAATAGGGACAAAATCAAGAAAGCGTCTTAAAATATTTACTTTTTTGACTTTTATATTAATGGTGTCCCCTAGTTGATAAGCTTTTTTAGTTCGTTCACCAATTAGTGCGTGTTGCTTATCGTCGTAATTAAAAAAATCACCTTTAATGTCAATAACACGAATCATTCCCTCACATTTATTTTCTATAATTTCAACATATAAACCACGCTCTGTTACCCCTGAGATAACGCCCTCAAAATGTTGACCAACCTTTTCTTTCATGAAGATCATTTGCATGTATTTTATAGAATCGCGCTCTGCCTTAGTGGCTAGATGTTCTCGTTGTGACGAGTGTTTACAGGCTTCTTCGATTGTTTGTTGTGTTGGATGTGGTTTGTTATCTAAATATGTTTGTAATAGTCTGTGTACCATTACATCAGGATATCTTCTTATGGGAGAAGTAAAGTGAGTGTAGTGCGAAAAAGCAAGACCATAATGACCTATATTGTTAGTTGTATATTCTGCTTTTGACATGCAGCGAAGGGTCAGAGTATCAATTAAGTTTTGTTCTCTTTTTCCATTACAAGCTGATAGTAACCCGTTTATTTCGCTGCTAATATTTTTCTTCCCTGGATTAAAGGAATATCCGAACGGAGCAATTGTTTGTTTTAAATTAAGAAGTTTTTGTTCGTCTGGATCATCATGAGTACGATAAACAAATGGAGGTGCCGGTTGTTTTTTGCTAATAAAAGAAGCAACCTTTCTATTTGCTAAAAGCATAAATTCTTCTATTAATTTGTGTGCGTCTTTTGATGTTTTAAAAAAAACAGACTCTGGCTTATCATCATCATCGAGAATAAAATTAACTTCTACACGATCAAAAGAAATAGCACCGTTTTTCATTCGCTTTGAGCGTAAAATTTTAGCTTGTTTATCTAAAATATTAATTGCATCAAAAACAGGACTAGGAATTTTATAAGAAACTTTTGTTAACGAAACAAGAGCGTCTACTTCTTCCTTTTGTGTTTCTAAAATATTTTGAACCTCTTCATAAGAAAAACGAAAATCAGAATTGATAACCGTTCTGCCATACCACTCATCTTTTACCTCCCCTTTATTATTAATAATAAAAACAGAAGAAAAAGTAAATTTTTCTTCGTTTGGGCGCAGAGAACAGAGACCATTTGAGAGAACTTCGGGTAACATAGGGACCACGCGATCAACTAAATATACCGATGTTGCGCGGTCGTATGCCTCTTGATCGAGAAGTGTACCGGGTTGAACATAATAAGAAACATCTGCAATATGAACACCAACTTCGTAATCTCCATTAGCAAGTATTTTAAAAGAAAGAGCGTCATCAAAATCTTTAGCAGATATAGGGTCAATCGTGAAGGTTAGTGTTTCTCTAAAATCTCTTCTTGCTTTTATTTCTTTTATATCTAATGAAGTTGGTATTTTAGAAGCGGCTTCCTCTATCTCTTTTGGAAATTCATAAGGAAGACCATAATCATGAAGAATTGCATGAATTTCTGTTTCCTTATCTCCTGGTATTCCTAGACTTTTTACTATAGTACCCGAGGGAGAATCTCTATTATCATCCCAACTTTTAAATACAGCAACCACCTTTTCTCCATCTTTAAAATCTTTTAATTCTGATCGTTCTATAAAAAGATCTGTATACATTCTAGCATTTCTACATAAAACAAAACCAAAATCGTTTTGTTTATCAAGAACTCCAACAAATTCTTTTTTACTACGCGTAATGATTGTTTCAATATGCGCTTCAAATTCGTTGTTTTTTTTATGAATACTAACCTCAACGGTGTCACCATTAAGACCTTTATTCAACTCTTTTTTTGGAACAACAAGTTCTTTATTATAACCCTCTACAGTAACAACTCCTTTTCCAGAAGGAATAATAGTTAAAAGAGTCGTTACTTTATTAATTACAGAAGTATTATATAGAAATTGACCCCTTTGAAAAGATTGTAATTGTTTATTATTTAAAAGCTTATTTAAAACTTTAATAATATAATTTCTTCCTTTTGTGTCTTTAACATCAAGAGCAGCAGCAACTTGTTTATAATTAAGAACGGCTTTTGATTTACTTTTAAAAAGAGATAATATTTTTGTCTCTAATTTGTGAAGTTCATTTTTCTCTTTAAACATAAATTATTTTGATTAACCCAAAGGTACAATAAACGTTTGCAGGGGGGTTATTAACACTATTAACATAATAATCATTTTTTTTATTTTAAAATTTATATTAATGATGATGTATATAGGGTGTTAATAAGGAATATAAAAATATTTAATATAATTTTTAAATATTAAAATTAACAGCTTATAATATATTATTAACATATTAAAAATTTAAAAATCAGTTAAATACAAAGTTACAAACCCCTGTTAATAAAAATTATTCTTAATAAAAAAATAGAATTATTCAAATATAAAAAGTTAATAAGCATCTTTTTTTTGTGTTTATAGAATAGACAACTATTTAAAAAATTAAAAGAAGGGCTATCTTTATTTTTATATACAAACTTAAACTAATACAAAAAGAATTATTTTTTTAATAATTGTAAACAAATAATGAATAAACTAGTGAACAGTATATAAACAAACTTGTAAGAAATTTATAATTTTAATTAAAAAATGAAAATAAGTATTGGGAATGATCATGCGGGGCCAGAGTATAAAAAAGAAATTATTTCTCTTTTAGAATCAAAAGGTTATCAAATTAAAAACTATGGGACCAATTCACCAGAAAGTGTAGACTACCCTGATTTTATTCATCCAGTAGCAAAAGATATTTCTGAAGGAAAAGCAACCATCGGAATTATTATTTGTGGAAGTGGAAACGGAGCAAACATGACGGCAAATAAATATTCGAAAATAAGGTCTGCTTTATGTTGGAATAAGGAAATTGCTGCATTAGCCAGACAACACAATGATGCTAATATATTAAGTCTACCGGCCAGGTTTATTTCAATTGAACAAGCAAAGGAAATGGTTTTAACTTTTTTAAACACCGCTTTTGAAGGAGGGCGTCATCAAACACGGATAGATAAAATTCCCTGTTAATTATGGTTGTTTTTAAATGCAAACCGTTTAATAGTCTTAACATTGATGAACTCCACAGCATATTAGCATTACGTTCAGAAGTTTTCGTTGTAGAACAAAATTGTGTTTATCAAGATATTGATGGAAAGGATAAAAAGGCATTACATATCATAGGGTATTTAAATGAAGAAATTGTTGCATATGCAAGAATTTTTGATAAAGGCGTTATTTATCCCGAGTATTGCTCTATTGGAAGAATTGCAACATCTTTTACCGAAAGAGGAAAAAAATTTGGTCACCAATTAGTGGAGTTTTCAATAAAACAAAGCCACAAAAGCTTTAATAGTGGGGCTATTAAAATTTCTGCCCAGGCACATTTAGAAAAATTTTATGGCCTTCATGGTTTTCGAGCCTCTGGAGAAACTTATTTAGAAGATGGTATTCCGCACATAGGAATGTTACTGCCAAATTCTTTTTAGTTTTTTAATTTAAAAAACAAAGACTCAGTTTCATCAATTATTTCTGATGTTAAGGGTAATTTTTTGCCTTTATAAATCAACATACAGCTACCTCCAAAAGGTAATTTATGTTCAATATTTTTCAATCCCTGTCTTAATTGTCTTTTTATTTTATTTCGGTCTATAGCTTTTTTAAAGTTTTTTTTTGGAACAGAAACACCCGCAAATAAAAAAAGTGTCTTTTCTTTTTTCAAAACTTTCAACACTAAACTTTTTGTGTTATGCCCTTTTTTATTACTAAAAAGAGCATCTAAAGTGTTTTTACTTTTAAGTCGTTTTAAAGTAAATTTATTATTTTGGAGCGACATAAAAATTATCTGTTTTATCAATGTCTGCCATTAAATTGCTTGGATCAATCACAATAGCTTCAATTTGATTTTTTTCTTTATCAATAGTAAAAGAATAGTTCAAATTTGCCCAAGGCCAATCGGGTTGAATTTTCCACTCAAGACTATATGGGTTTTCCTTCTCTCCTCGCATTAAAGAAATAGGAATATAGTGCAGCTCTACTTCTCCATTTTTATACTGTATTAAAATTTCAAGTGGCATTGGCATTACTTCTTTTCTTTTCAAACGAATTGTTGTTCCGTCCGGCGCCTCTTCAACAGCATCAATAGAATAATTTATCGTGTTTGTTGTTTGTGTCCAATCGGTTAAAAACCATTGAAGTTGAATTCCAGAAATACGCTCTGCGATTCTTCTTAAATCATTTGGAAGGGGGTGTTTAAACTTCCACTCATTATAATAGGTTTGTAGAATCTCAAATACTTTTTCTTTTCCCACGATGTAACTAAGTTGTCCTAAAAAAACAGCCCCCTTGCTGTAGGCGGTTCTTTCATAAGCATAGTTGTGGTAATATCGGTTTGCGTTTGTGCTTTGTGGCATTTCTCCGCCCGATGCTGCTAAGGCATAGTAGCCCCTATAAGATCCCTCCAAAGGAAAATCTTTATTCTGATTAAGTATTTCATTTTCAGCTAAACTGGAAATAAAGCTAGTAAACCCCTCGTCCATCCACTCGTGTTTTGTCTCGTTAGTAGCCAAAACATGCTGAAACCATGAGTGTGCTAATTCATGGGCAGTAACACCAAAAAGAGAACCATATTTTCTTCCACCAGTAATTAAGGTAAGCATTGCATATTCCATACCTCCGTCGCCGCCCTGAACAACAGAGTATTGTTTATAGGGATATTGACCAATTTTTGAATTATAATATTCCATTAGTTCCGCTGTATGCGGTTGAAGCTTCTTCCAGTTTTCAATAATTTCAGGATCATTTTTATAAAAAAAGTGAAGATCCACATCGTTTGGACCAGGGTAGGTGTCGTGAATATAATCAACATCAGCCGCCCAAGTAAAATCATGAACCATGGGAGCAATGTAATGCCAGGTTATTTTCCCTTTTTTAGTTTTCGCCCTTTTACGATCAGAGTACCCCTTTCCAATAGTCTCGGCGTTTTGAAGATATCCGCTCGCTGCAACCATAAAATCTTTATCTAATGTGATTTTTACATCAAAATCTCCCCAAACACCATGAAACTCTCTACCAGTATAAGGATCAGCATTCCATCCCTCACTATCATATTCAGCCATTTTAGGGTACCACTGAGCCATGGAAAATGCAACACCTTCACTAGAATTTTTACCAGCCCTTCTAATAACATCTGGCACATGACCCTCAAAGGCCAACTCAAAAAGCGCGCTTTTTCCTGGGGCTATGGGAGAGTTGAGCGGAACCTCTAGAATTGTTTCTGAGTCAATGGGATTAAGCAAAACACCGTTTTGAGTTAACCCACTCACTCTTAAGTAACCTGCTTGATTTGGGGCTAACGAGTCTAAACTAATTTTGAAACGTGTGTTTTTGTCAGCAGAACTTCTTTGGCGAACCGCCATTTCACTTCCCGGTTTAAAGGCATTAAAATAGAGGTGGTAGAAAACCTTGTTAAGGGTTTCGGGAGAATTATTGGTGTACACAATTTTTTGAACCCCACTATATGTTGCGCTTTTATGGTCTAAAGCAACCTCCATGGTATAGTCAACAGCCTGTTGCCAATACTGACTTTTGGCAGATTGAAACATAATAAGGCCAAGAAAAAAGAAAACAAACGGTTTCATTGTATATAATTTACGTTTGATAAAGATACTTCTCGTTTAGGAATTAAAATAATAATCAAAGTTAAAATGCTCTTTTAACCTAATGCCTTTATCTGTTTTTTGAAGACTAATTAATTCATGGTGTGGATCATGCTCTAAAAACAGAAAAGCGTTTTCCAATAGCGCCTTCTCTAAAAACAAGGTCTTTTCGTCTAGCGACAACAATGGGCGAGTGTCGTATCCCATAATATAAGGAATAGGAATGTGTCCCACCGTTGGAATCAGATCAGCTGCGTAAAACACTTTTTTCCCATTATATTCTATAAGCGGAAGCATTTGCTTTTCAGTATGTCCATCTGCCAAAAAAACAGAAAAAGGAAAGCCGGTATTTTCTAAAAAAGGGCCTTTCCCTTTAATTAAATTTAATTGTCCACTTTCTTGAAGAGGCATAATATTTTCCGGAAGAAAGGATGCTTTTTCTCTTAGGTTTGGATTTGTAGCCCACTTCCAATGAGATTCATGTACCCAAAAAGCGGCATTTTTAAAAGCAGGGGATAGCACCCCACTCTTAGAGCGTTGAATTGCGCCACCGCAATGATCAAAATGTAGGTGGGTGAAAAAAACATCGGTAATATCGTCTCTATGGAAGCCAGCTTTTGCCAAAGAAAGGTCTAGAGAATGCTCGCCCCAAAGGCCATAATGAACAAAAAAAGAGTCTCCTTGTTTGTTTCCCATTCCCGTATCTATTAAAATTAAACGCTCTCTTTCCTCTATTAGAAGAGAGCGCGTTGCCATTTCAACGCGGTTTTTTTGGTCAGCAGGGTTAGTTCGCTCCCATAAAGTCTTTGGAACTACTCCAAACATTGAGCCACCATCAAGTTTAAAATTTCCTGCCTCTATGGGGTAAAGCTTCATTTATTAAGTTTTATTCTAGCCAAAACATCCGTTGAGGTAAGATAAAGATAATCCTCAGCGGCATCAAAAGCACAATTTGCCGTTGCTTTTCCTGGACGAATTGTACCTAAATGTTTTCCTTCGGGGCCAATAACCAAGACACCGCCCGGACCAGTGGCAAAAATTGTTCCAGAAGAATGCACTTTTAATCCATCAAAAGAACCAAGGCCTTTTCTTAAAATGTTTTTTGAATCAAAAAACACCCTTTTGTTTTTTAAGGCTCCATCTACATAGTCAAAGGCGGCTATAATTAAATTTTCGCGATCAGAATTCCCTATGTAGATCGTTTTTTCATCTCTTGAAAAGGCAATACCATTAGGGCGTGACAGGGTTTTATTTAGAAGGACAATTCCTTCTTTTTTTGACCATTTAAAGATTCCATTAAAATCAAGCTCCTTTAGGGAATCATCGTCTTGTTGGTCCAATCCATATGGAGGGTCTGTAAAAAACAAATCTCCGTTTTTAGAAAAGACTAAATCGTTAGGGCTATTTAGCCACTTTCCTTCAAAATGATCAATAACAGTCTCGTAGGAGGGCGGGTCAAGCTGCCAATCACCTTTTAATCGAGCGACCCTACGATCACCATGTTGGCAAAGCACAAGGGCGCCACTTGAATCTAAAACAAGACCGTTTGCACCCTCGCTCGAGCTATGGGGAGCATAATTGGTCATTCCGCTTGGATCTAAAAAGACAGAAAGACCCTGCCGCTCGGTCCATAAATAAGCTTTGTTTTTAGGCACGTCCGTAAACAGAACGCCATTAAGTTTTGAAACCCAAAGAGGCCCTTCGGCCCAACTAAATCCGCTGGCAAGGACTTCAATTTTAGACTCTTTTGAAACAAAAAGACCCATGTCAGAATCTAACTGTTCAATTTCGCCAATAAACTCCTGGCATTTGGCGGTCAATACACTCAAAAAAACGAAACTGAAAAGGGATTTATTAAACATGCTTTTTTCTACAAAGTACAAAAATCAAAAGGCAGGATGAAAAATTAATTTATTTCTGGTTTTTGAGAAGGCTTACTAGGTCTTTGGCAAAGGTAATCATGATTTTAATTTCTTGAAGCCCAGAAAGGCGATCATTCCCTTTAATTAATAATTGCTTACCGTTGGACTCTATGTGGAAAATAGGATGGCTTTCAAAAAAGTAGATAAGGTCAGAATTAAACAATGCCTTTATTTCAACATGGTCATTTCCACTTAAATGAAAACGTTTTGAAAAGTCGGGATGTTTTTTAAAATTAATATCATTAAAGCCCGCCCATTGGTAAAGAGCAGTTTTAAAGTCTTCTTTATCAAGAACAAATACAGGAAGAGCAACAGGGCTTTTAAACAGCAAAAAGGTTCCTTTTAAATCTTCTTTAGTAATAAACGCACCTTCAGAATAAGACAGGTCAAAAACACTAAATTTTTGTTTTTCGTGGACCAGCGTGTTCACGCTATAATTCACCACCTTAGATTCAAAAAACAGAAAACCTTTAATTCCTTTGGGGTTGCTGTTTATTTTTGGCAGGTATTTCCATGACAATTGTTTTGCAAGATCTGCAAGGTTTTTTTGTCGGTTTGTCAACGAATTTTTTAACCCCATGAGCATATTTATCGGGAGGCTTTTTCGAACAGCAAAAGGATGCTGGGTTTGGGCGGCATGAATGTCTAAACCAATGGTTTCAAAAAGCCCGTTTTTTCGATCAAAAGAGCGCTGGTAGTCATGTAAACCCTCCATTACAGTGTGGTCTACAAAATCACAGAGGGAAAAATCAACGATAGCATGTTCGCTTTCAGGAATTTGATCTAATTTCATTTTAAGCCGATAAAAGTTCAAAAAGCTACAAAAGTTTTTAACGCTCACATAATAGTTTCCGGTACGCTCTTCACGATACATTAAAACGTTCGGTTTAAAAACATTTAATGAAAAAAGATATAGGCTTTTGCGCAAGAAAAGGTGAGTGATAAAAGTAGAAAGGACACCAGCAGCAATTCCCGTAACGAGACTTGTGAAAAGCGTTGTAACCAGAGTAATAATAAAAATGAGCGCTTGTTCAGGACCAATCTTATAGATACGAACTAAATTTTCAGGAGAGGCAAGCTTATAGCCAGTAAAAACTAAAATGGCCGCTAAAGCCGTTAATGGAATACGCTGGATTTGATCACCTAACAAGACCACAAAAAGGACTAAAAACATTGCATGAAAAAAATTAGCAGAGCGGTTTGTGCCCCCATTATTTGCGTTTACAGAGCTCCTAGCAATTACCGTTACAACGTTGAGACCTCCCAAGAAGCCGCTTACAATACTTGCTAGACCTAAGGCGCGTAGGTCTTTGTTAACGTTTGACCGCCTTTTTTTGAGATCTAACTTGTCAACAGCCTTAATGCTTAATAAAGATTCAATTACAGCAATCAGTGTAATTGAAACGACCACACCAAGAAAATCAAGATCTAATAATTTTTCAAAGTTGGGACGCGGGAGAGCAGAAATTATTTTTTCAGGAATTTTAATTAATAATTCTGGCGGAATTGGCACAACCTCTTTCAGCACAAGCTGATAATAATAACCAACACCAATAGAGCCCACCACAACCCACATAGGCGCGGGAATTAAGTGAAAATAAGGGTTTCTAATCTTGCTGTAAAAGAACAAGAAGAGAATGCTAATAACCCCAATTATTCCAGCGAAAGGATGGAAACCCAAAAAGAGAAGCAGTGAATCTGGGATCCGCATTAGCTGCTCAATGGTATCTCCGGAAACAGACGTAAGTCCAAGCATTACATGGAATTGTTTTGCTAAAATACCCACACCGATTGCCGCTAGCATCCCTTGTAATGCTGAGGCCGGGAAAAACTCACTCATTGCTCCCAAACGAAGCGCCCCAAAAAGAAACAATAAACCTCCAGAGAGAATTATTGCGGCTAGTGTAAAAAGATATCCCTGGTAAAGGTCGCCTCCGCCTAAAGAGGTTATGGCGGCCAATAACACAATAACAAGACCATTTCCTGGGCCAGAAATTGTTATGTGAGAGCCCCCAAATACAGCTACAACAACTCCACCGACTACCGCAGCAATAATTCCTGCTAATGGGGGAGCTTCAGAGGCAATAGCAAGACCCAGAGCTAGGGGCAAAGCAACAAGAGATACGACAAAACCCGCAAAAATATTTTGGGGTAACTCTTTGAAAAATGTTAAGGAAGCACTTTTTTTACCCATTTTTTTTAGACTGAATGATTAAAACATCTGTTGGTAGCTCAGCTAGAATGTGTTCTAAATCTTGTGGAAAAAAACGATGATAAAAACGAGGCTTTTCTTGTGCATTCATTATTAATAAATCAGCCCGCACAACACGAGCATAATGACCAATAGAATATCCTCTACTACCAAAAATACTTTGTGTTTCCCATTTTAATCTCTTTGTTTTAGCCAAGGGTATTTTTTTAATAATATCGGTTACCCTTATTTTTTCTTCACGATCTATCTTTTCTTTTCTTAAGGTTGCCTTTCGAAGACTACGGTCGTCATCAACAGAAACAGCAACTCTAGATTCGCTAATTTCTTCTACGAGGGTTATTTTTTCTGAGGATAAGGCGCATCCTACAGAAAAAGCAGCCTCAACAGTCTCTTGAGTTTGCGGGCTGTCAAATCCATTAACAACAATATGCTTACAAGGAATCCTCTCAATAGAGGGCTTTAGCATTAAAAGCACTGAACAAGGCGCTTCACGGGTTAGTTTTCGTGCGATTGAGCCCAAATAGTATTTAACCACATTTTCTCTTTTTAATGCACCCAAAAGCAACAAGTCCACTCCAAATTCTTCACAGCAGTTGGCCAATGTTTTTATAGGCTCTCCTTTTTTCCAAAAAACAGAAACATCGCGAGGCTTTAATGGGCACTCTTCTAAAAGAGCTTCAAATTGAGTTTCTTTCTTGTTGTTTTTTCTCCAACATGAACAAAAATAAGTTCAGCATTAAAAAAAGAAGCCAAGCGGGTAACCTCAAAAACGTTTGCTCTTAAGGAAGGAGAAAACGCAAAGCCAAACAATAATTTTTTAAATGAGCTAAAGGCCATAAGCAGAATAAGGGTTACGTTTTCTGGACAAATTCAGTACGCAAAATGATTACTGTTTTTTTAATTTTACAACCTATTTCAGAAGGATCATTAGTAAGGCGGATATTTTTAATAACGGGCACTCTTTTTAATGTAATACCAGCCCCCTTGACCTTTAGGTCTTTATAAACCTTTACGCTATCTCCTTCCTGAAGTGCAGTGCCATTGAAATCAGTTACGATCATGAAGTTGCTTTTCTCAAAGATACACGGAAAAAACAACGATGCAAATCCTATTCTTCTTCTTTAGGAAAGAGCGTTATTGACGTGTTTTTTTCTAAAAGCCTTGCGATGGTATAGGCAGAGGAGCCAATGATTTTATTCATGTTTTCTATCGCTAGTCTTTCTGGCTCATCTCCTGGTTTGTGGTAGAAATCAAAGTTTTTAAAATCAAAAGAAGAGAGGGTTTGAGCGGGAATATTAAAAGCCTTAAAAAACGCATAATTATCAGACCGCCTAAAAAGGTTTAACTCTTTTGCCTCAGGAAGAAACTGAACAAAATTTGGAGAAACTCTATTCATCTCGTCTGCCATGCTCGACATTTTGTATCCGGTCATATAGACCTGGTTTTCTCCACTAGTCAATACAGTACCAATCATTTCGAAATTTATCATATAAGCTAAATCAACATTCTCCTCTTTTAGGCGATCTGCTAAATGATGAGCACCTTTAAGCCCCTTTTCTTCATCTGCAAAAAGAGCAACAATAATATTTTTCTCCCAGGAGTGCTGAGCTAAAAACCGTGAAATTTGCATTACAGCCGTTGAGCCTGCAGCATTGTCGTTGGCTCCATTAAACACATTATCTCCTTCAATGTTTTGAACGCCAATATGGTCTAAATGAGCTCCGATTAGTATTGTTTCCCTTTTGGGGCTATATTTTCCAATCTGCCCCACAACATTGAAAGAAACGACACTGTCTGTAACTAATGAGTCTCGATAAGCCTCGTAAAAAGGAGCAACATTATATTTTTTAAAATATTCAGCCACATAAGAGGCGGCTTTAAAATATCCCCCACTATTTGAATCCCTGCCTTTCATGTCGTCATTCGCCAAGGCATATAAGATTTCTTTAGTTTCTTTTGTGGTGATCTGATCACGAATAGCTTCTTGGTCATAAGAACTTTGATTGATACAGCTTGAGAGAACAATTGCTATAAGAGCGGAGAGTGATTTTTTCATGTAAGGAAATTTAAAACAATTTTTGTCTGGGTTCAAAGACGCATTTTTAATAAATCGGGCTTAAAGCCCTTTTTTTCGTAAGCTTTTATTGCCCATTCATTTTCAGCATAAACATCCAGTTGTATTTCATAAATGTTTTTCTCATGGGACCATTTTATCAGCCGCTCAATTATGTCACCAACAATACCCTTTCCACGATTTGAGGGGACCACATACATAAAGCCGAGATAAGTGAATTTAGCGGGCGTTTTGTAAGGAACAGCATTTTTTAGTAATCCATAACCTGAACCTACAAGTTTACCTTCTATTTCCGCCACTAAAAAGAGAGCATCTTTTCTAACGATCAAATCATTTATGTTATAATATGTTATGGCACCTTTTTTGAGATTAGGAGCAAAAGGTCTTTCAAAAGCTATAAGGCTTTGCTCAAACTCTTTTAATTTTGGAAGGTCTTCTAAAGCAGCTTCTCGAACATCAAATTTCAAAGATTCCATAAGAAATTATTCTAGGGAAATGTATAAAAAATAAAGGAAAGAAAAAAAGCACCAAGCAGGCGCTTTAAATTAATCATTTAGCTTTAAAACCGCCATAAAAGCTTGTTGTGGAATTTCTACATTTCCAACTTGTCGCATTTTTTTCTTTCCTTTTTTCTGTTTTTCAAGAAGCTTCCTTTTTCGAGAAATATCCCCACCATAACATTTAGCAGTAACATCTTTTCTGAGAGCTTTAATGGTCTCCCTTGATATTATTTTGGCCCCAATGGCCGCTTGAATAGGAATATCAAACTGTTGTCGAGGAATAAGTTGGCGTAATTTTTCACACATTTTTTTGCCAATATTATAGGCATTGTCTGTGTGAATTAAAGCAGACAGAGCGTCAACAGGGCTAGCGTTTAATAGAATATCAACCTTAACAAGCTTAGAAGGGCGTAATCCAATTGGCGCGTAGTCAAAAGAGGCATAGCCTTTGGAAACTGTCTTTAAACGGTCATAAAAGTCAAAAACAATTTCCGCAAGAGGCATATCAAAAGTAAGCTCAACACGCTCTGTAGTTAAATATGTTTGATTAGAAATCTGTCCTCTTTTTTCAATACAAAGAGACATTACATTTCCCACAAAATCTGATTTTGTGATAATAGTAGCTTTAATATACGGCTCTTCAACGCGGTCTAAAAAAGAAGGGTCTGGAAGGTCAGAAGGATTGTTTACTAGTAAAATTTCTTTCGGGTTTTTTCTGGTAAATGCGTGGTATGAAACATTGGGAACCGTAGTAATTACGGACATATTAAATTCACGCTCTAAGCGCTCTTGAATAATTTCCAAATGAAGCATTCCTAAAAAGCCACAGCGGAAACCAAATCCAAGGGCCGCAGAACTTTCGGGGGAGAAAACTAAGGATGCATCGTTCAGCTGTAGTTTTTCCATAGAGGCGCGAAGCTCTTCATATTCCTCCGTGTCAACAGGATAAATTCCTGCAAATACCATTGGCTTCACCTCTTCAAACCCAGAAATAGCTTCTGTAGTGGCTCTCTCGGGGTCAGTTATGGTGTCGCCGACTTTAATTTCTTTAGCCTCCTTAATTCCGGTAATTAGGTATCCAACATCTCCCGCACAAATCTTTTTTTTAGGCTCTTGCTTTAATTTGAGCGTTCCAATTTCATCCGCAAAATAAGTTTTGCCAGTAGCAAGAAATTGAATTTTTTGCCCTTTTTTAATAGTTCCGTTTAAAACTCTAAAATATGTTTCTACACCACGAAAGGGGTTATAAACAGAATCAAAAATCAATGCCTGTAAAGGGGCGTCTTCACTTCCTTTAGGAGAAGGAACACGATCAATAACTGCTGATAAAATCTCTTTAATTCCTAGACCAGTTTTTGCTGAAGCGGGGATAATATCATCAGGATTACATCCCAGCAGATCTACAATGTCATCAGTAACCTCCTCGATGTTTGCCGAGGGAAGGTCTACTTTATTAAGGACAGGAATGATTTCTAAATCATTTTCTAAGGCCAAATAAAGATTTGAAATGGTTTGCGCCTGAATGCTTTGTGCAGCATCCACCACGAGAAGCGCTCCTTCACATGCTGCAATTGAACGCGAGACTTCGTATGAAAAATCAACATGCCCTGGGGTATCAATTAGATTGAGAACATAGGCCTCTCCCTTATGCTCATATTCCATTTGAATTGCGTGGGACTTAATGGTTATACCTCTTTCGCGCTCCAAATCCATATTATCCAATAATTGATTTTTTTTTTCACGCTCAGTAACAGCTCCAGTAGAATCCAAAAGACGGTCTGCCAAGGTGCTTTTACCATGATCAATGTGGGCAATAATACAAAAGTTTCGAATGTTCTTCATCTCGGCAATTTCGTTGCTAAGCGCAAATATACAGCTTTGTCCTGTCGCTTTTCTGTTTTAATAAAATATAGTTATTGTTGCTAAACTCATGTTTTATTAGAATTAATCCTCACAAAAGTTTTTGATTTAGATCACCCAAAAAGGGTTTTTAAAGCGCCTTTCTAATTTAGCCCTCTTTTCTGGAGAAACTAAATCAACGAAATACCATGTCTTTTCTTTATTTTTACCAAAAAAAGAACTTGGTTAAAATTGGAGACATAGAATTAATTGACTTTCCATTGCTTTTAGCTCCCATGGAGGACGTAAGTGATCCGCCTTTTCGTGCGCTTTGTAAAGAACGTGGAGCAGATGTTGTTTATACAGAATTTATTTCTTCAGAAGGCTTAATCCGTGATGCTGCCAAAAGTGTTCAAAAATTAGATATTTACGAAAAAGAACGCCCGGTTGGAATCCAAATTTTTGGAGCTAATCTAGATTCAATGCTTCGTTCAGTGGAGATTGTAGAGGCTTCAAAACCAGATATAATTGATATAAATTTTGGCTGTCCTGTTAAAAAGGTAGTAAGTAAAGGTGCGGGCGCAGGTATTTTAAGAGACATTCCTTTAATGGTTAAACTTACCGAGGAAATGGCCAAGCACACAAGCCTTCCCATTACGGTAAAAACGCGCTTGGGATGGGACGATTCATCGATCAAAATTGTTGAAGTTGCAGAACGACTCCAAGATGCGGGGGCAAAAGCACTGTCTATTCACGGAAGAACTCGAGCACAAATGTATAAAGGTGATGCAAACTGGCTGCCAATTGCCGAAGTGAAAAACAACCAACGCATGCACATTCCTATTTTCGGAAATGGAGATGTAAACTCTCCAGAGAAAGCTAAATTAATGCGAGATGAATTTGGGCTAGACGGAGCAATGATAGGTAGAGCAAGCATTGGAAATCCATGGTTTTTTGATGAAGTAAAACACTTTTTAGCCACAGGAACACACGCAATAGCTCCTAACATTGAAGATAGGGTTGAGGTAGCAAGACGTCACTTAGAAATGGCCATTGGTTGGAAGGGAGAAACTCAAGGAGTGCTTGAAACTCGCCGACATTATACTAATTATTTTAAGGGCATTCCAAACTTTAAGCCTCTTCGTACTCGAATGGTTACATCAAACGAATCTGCTGGTGTTTTTGAGGTTTTTAACGAGATACTTGAGCAATTCTCTTCTTATGAAACGGCATAAGACCGAGCTTTTTTAGCCAATCCTCTTGTTGCCCATGCAGTACTCAAAGTTCCTAAAACCATCACCGTACCGAGAACAACTAAAACATTTTTTAATTCAAATAAAACAGGATATGCCAAAGAGGTTCCGGGAACATAAATAAACGGAAACAAAGCCTGTAGACCAACAATAATAATCCCCAGCATAATGCCAACGCCTCCTCCAAAGCCACAGATTAATAATCCAACATTAAAAAAAAGTTTATATATTCCTTTTGGTTGAGCACCCATTGCTAAAAGAATTTTTATTTCCCCGCGCTTATCTAAAAACATCATAATTAAAGCACCAATTACATTAAAAAGAGCAATAATCATTACTAGTGTAAAAATAAAATATATGGCAAGGTGCTCTACGTTCAGCATTTTATGAAGGGCGGCGTTTTGTTCGGATCTTGAAACTAGATTTATCGGATCTTTAAAATAGGGGGAAATTTCTTTTGCCAGTTTTTTTTTGGTTACGTTTTCTGCTGTTTTTAAAACAATTGACGAAAAACTATTTGGGGATAGCCCCATTAATTCCTGACCAAAAGCCAGGTCAGCAAACACGTACTTTTTGTCTAAGTCTTCACTAATTTGATACAAGCCAACCACCACCGAGGGTTTAGTGAAAAAAGGGTTTTGATCTAAAGGACCAGTTTTCTTTTTTTTTGGAACGGTAATGTTTAAAAACGTGCTGTAATCAAAGACACCTACACTCATGTTTCCTGCAATGCCAAAACCAAGCACTGCTTCAGGACCCTTAAATGAGAGCCAATTTCCAAGAGCGATTAAAGAGTCCACCCCCACTACATTTGTGTAGTTTTCCGAAACAGCCTTTAAATAGGCAACTTGATTTTTTTCATTAAAAGACAGAAAAACTTTTTCTTCCACCTCTTGTGCCACAGAAATTATTAATGGTAGAGATTCAATTTCCGAAAGCGTGTTTTCAGAGAGAGTTAAATATTTACCCCGAATAGGGGTAATTTCATAGTCGGGATCAAAGGAGTTTGTGAAAGAAAGCCCAAAGTCTTTAAGGCCAGCAAAGGCACTTAGAACTATAAATAATGATGCGGTAGCAACTACAACCATTAAAAAAGCGAAGACATTAATACGGTTAATAACCGTTTGCTGACTTTTAGAAAAGAAATAACGCCAAGCGATTTTTAATGAATAGGTCATTCTTTTTACTTAATATTTAAAGACAGCTTATTTTTTTTGTCTTGGCGCTAGTGTTGTTATGTTTTTTAAAGGATTTTCCCCTTCTTTTAATTCTTTTTCAATCCGATCTATATAGTCTAGTGAGTCATCAATGAAAAAAGATAGATCAGGGACTCTTCTTAATTGGTTCTTCATTCGTTGAGATAAATCATGGCGGAGCTGAAAACGATTTTCCTTTAAATTTTTAAAGTATGTTTCAGCATTTTTAGCAGGAAAAATACTAAGGTATATTTTGGCAGAGGTTAAATCTGCAGTTACATGAACTTTTGTAACGGAAATCATCAAGTTACTTACGCTTTGCTGTCTAATAGCACCCTGTAAAAGGGTAGCTACCTCTTCCTGTAAAACCTTATTTATTTTTTTTTGCCTTGGCGTCTCTTGTTTATCCATTTAACAAAAATACATATAAAAAAGCGCTTATAAACGCTCCCATTTATAATCCCCGTTTAACAGAAACGTTCCCAAATGTTCTTTCTTCCACTGGTTTGGCGGAATTAAGGAAAGAAAAGTCTCTTTTTTGCCTTGGTAAAGATGATAAGTTTCTCCAACAATTGGTTCAAATTTAAAACGTGCAGAATAGACCTGTTGAGTATCTTTAGCAAGTGAAACAAAAGTTTTGATCTTTTGTTGTAAGTCGTTTAGTTCTGCTTGAAACTGTTTAGAAACTTTGTCAACACCTTTCTTTTTAAAAGCACCAACATTAGGAACTTCAATGATTGGACCGCTTATACTACTTGCATAGGGCAGAAGTTTAGCAATATAATTTTCTTGCGTTTCGTCCCAGACTACACTATCAGGCTTCTTTTCTTTCAACAGATAATTTTTAGCAAAGATAGCTAAATAAGTGTTTGATGGCTTTTGATAATGGATGTTACGAAAGAAACACCTTTATTTCCCCCTTCCGGTCTTTCGAACTGCAGTTGTTCTTTTTGTGGCTCTTGGGGTTGCTACTTTTTTATTTTTTTCGCCTTGCGCTGTTTTCGTTTTACTATTTCCAAAAAATTTACTGCTCATGAGAATTATTTTTTATAAATATAAGCATCTATTACAAATAAAAGAGTTTAAAAATAAAAAGGCAGGTCCAGCCAACCATAGCCTTACTACCTTTTTACAAAAGCAGGGTGTGAAGCCCTACACGTCAAAGATAGTCAAAACGATTCAACTCCCACCGCATGTATATAAGTAAAACGCGCTGTATTAACTATTCAGCTTTTTTGTTAAAAATGTTTTGAGTAATCCTCTAAAGATTAATCAAATGAATCTAAAGACGATAAGATGATTTTTTCCATCACTTTATAACCGGCCAAATTTGGATGAACCAAATCATCTGCTGAGGTAAACTCAGGAACTTTTAATCCGCCATTAGAATCCGCCATTACGGAATAATAATCAACATAGGGTATGCCTTTTTTGGCACAATAACTTTTTAAAACAGAATTCAGCCTTACTACTTTGGGTCCAGGCTCTAATCCAGGAGACCACGGAAAGTCAATTGCAGGCATTGTTGAACAAATGTAAACAGAGATATTACTAGCAACGGCAATTTCTGCCATTGAGATTATATTTTCAGCAGTGTTTTCAATGGTTATTGGACCCGTATTTCCAGCAATATCATTTATTCCAGCCATAATTACGATGCTTTTTGGGTTTAAATTAATAACATCAGGCTTAAACCTAATAAGCATTTGAGGTGTAGTTTGACCACCAATCCCTCTATTAACAAAAGGATTGTTAAGAAAAAAGTCTTTATCAAGCCTCCCCCATTCTTCGGTAATAGAATTACCCATAAAAACAACACGATTTGGGTCCGGTGTTTTTATTAATTCTTCATTACTTTTTTGATACTTTTTTAAATTTGCCCAATCCATTACGGATCCACCTCCAGCAATAGCTACTTGTTGAGCATTAATTACGATTGACATAAATAAGAAAGCGAATGTTATTTTATTGATACTCATTGTTTATTTGATTTAGAGTGAATCCATTTTAAAAAATTTTTTTCTGCAAACGCATTATTCCAGCTTCCATGACCAGTGTTTTCGTATAAAGTCATTTTAGGGCTTCCACCAGCTTCTATAATTGCTTTTGCCATTGCCAATGAATATTTTGGACTAACTACATTATCATCAGAACCATGAAAAATCCAAAGAGGAACTTTCTCAGCATACAATTTAGCTAACTGAGGAATTCCATTTCCACAAATAGGGGTTGCCGCTGCAAACATATTTGGTCTTCTAAATAATATTTCAAAAGTTCCCATACCGCCCATAGACAAACCACTCACATATATCCGCTTTTTGTCAACTTGCTTTTTTTCAACAAATTTATCCATTAGTCTTATGACTAGTCCTAAGCTTTTATTCGGCTTTGTAATTTTATTATTGATGGTTTTGTTCCATTTATCGGATGATAAACTAGGCCATCTATCATTTTCTGAACATTGGGGAAATATTACCCAAGAATTATATTTTTCTCTATTTTCTTTTTTTAAAAAAAGCATTCCACCATGGGTTAGCTGAGAAGAATTATCATTTCCTCTTTCGCCAGAACCATGTAAAAATAAATGAACAGGGTATTGTTTGTTAGGATTGTAATTTAAAGGTTTTAAAATTCTGTAATTAAGCGTGTCATTTTCATAAACAAAACTTTCTTTTTCATACAATTTAAGATCTTGAGAATTTAAATAGTTGAACATAAAAAAAAAGAACATTAGGCTAAAATGTTTCATTCACAATTTTTTTGACATAATAATAACTAGTTTATATTAAGGAGAAATTTTAAAAATTAAAAATACCAAAAACAAATATAAATATTTGCTAACTCAACACTACATCGCTACTACATTTTAAATTTAATTAATAAAAGTTCAGCAATTAAGTAAATAAAACCTGAGAATACAAGTTTTGATCTCCACTAAATCTTTCTAATTATAATAACTCATTTTTTTAATATGTTTTTAGAAAAATAGCCTTCCGGTATTTTAGAATTAAAAGAAACGTCAAGAATAATAAAATCAGTTCCTTTCCCATCTTTAAGCACATCTTTGTAATTCATTTTCATGGGAAACCATCTTTTATTTATTTTTCTAATATCAGAGAACGTTGTTGTTTTAAGTAAGGTTCCACTTTTTGCGTAGAGATTTTCTTTAAGTGGGACAAATTTATTTTTATCGACCCATAGAACCCTTTTATGGTAAGCTAATCCTTCAACTTTAGAGACGAGCTCCATAACCCAAACAGGAGACTCATTATAGTTTTCTTCTTGAATAATTTTAGCAACATATACCTCAGAGAGTCTTTTTTCCTCCATCATATCTTCATAAGATAAGTCAGAACCCATTACGGACTGTCTTAAAAGATGACCTGAAAGCTGAATAGTTCTATCTGTTGTGGGGGAATAAATCCATAGCCGTTCATTAAGCTTTAACATTTTTGTTCCTTTCTCTCTCTCAGGAAATAGATATTCTGTAAAATTATTTTCTTTACCCATAGAATAACTTCTTGATCTAATGATTCTTTTTTTCCTTTTTCCATAAACAATCATTTCGGAAGTAACAATTTGTGTCTTAGAAAACATGTTTTTATCAATTTCCTCAATAATTTTTAATGCTTTTAGATCACTTACTTGTGCTGTTAGTAAGAAGGGTAACTGAATTGATAAAAAGAGGGCGATTATTGTTTTCATGATATAATTTTAAACTTCTAATTCTTTGAATAAACGAGCAGTTTCTCTTTTATAGATTCCTCTCCCAGCTAAGGCTGTCCCAAAAAGCATGGAGAATAAGCCGGGGATAAAGCCAATATAGAAAAGGTCTGATGTCACGTACGCTCGCATTACGGAGGGCATTATTATGGTTGAATTAGCAACATCTTTTGAGATATCAATTCCTACTTCCTGTAAGTAATAACAAAAAACCAGACCCAGGCTTGTCCCAATTATTGAGCCAATTAATCCAATAACAGAAGCCTCAATCAACAATAGTTTAAACACATTATTTTTAGATTCTCCAAGCGCTAAACGGATACCAAATTCATTGTACCTCCTCAGGCCGCCAATAAGCCCAGTATTCCATAACACAAGAGACATTGCTAGTATAAAGATGAAAATAAAAATTCCAGAAAACGCATCTCCCATATCCAGACTCTCTCTAAGACCATTTTGATCTTTAAGTGTAAACATGACAGGAGCATATTCGTCTTTACTTTCTTGAAATTTAGCATTAAAATTTTCTGCAATAACTAAGGCTTTTTGATCATCATATTTATCATCTTTAAAATATCCTAAAAGCTCTCCAGTTCCATTTTCCATATCCAGCATATTTTGAGCATCACGGATATCAATGATAAATGTACCTTTATCCATTAATGGAGATCCAAACTCAACTGTACCAGTCATTTCGTAGCTCTGAAAAACCATACTACCCTCCATTGTTGATCCAAAAAATGTAATTTTTTCTCCTGGAGAGATATTTAATTTGGTTGCGTAATTATCACTTAAAATAATTTCCCCACTGCGTTTTGGCAGCCGTCCTTTTTTAAGTGATTTGTTTAATTGAAGTCTTTGTAGTTCTCCAGATTCCTCACTTAGAATAGATATCGCCAATCCGATTCCAGGACCCTGTAATTTGGTATTACCGGAGGCATCAGGAACATCCATAATTCCTCCAAATTTAATTCTTGGCGTCCAAATTAAATCAGGATAATTAAGATTTAAAGAATCAATTAATTCATTGATTCCTAGTAGTGCTAGATCATTGGGAAGCTGTTCTTTATTTTCTGCATAAGGTTTAGTCATAATCTTCACATGTCCCGTATCAAGTTTTGCATTTTGATTAATCACATCAGAAAAAACACCTTCCAAGAACCCAGACATCATGACTGTTACCATAACTCCAACTGATATTACAGCAATTGGAATTATACTTTTACTTTTATCTCTTAAAATCCCTCTTATTATGAATTTTATCATTGTTTTTTTCCTTTAAGTGCGAGAACTGGATTTAATTTTGCAATTTTTCTCGCGGGTAGATAACTTACAATTGTAGCGGATATAATAACCGTTAAAACGGTCATTAAAATTAATTTAAGGCCATAAACAGGATAGATTACTTCAGCTAAAGCAATCCCCATTTTCTGGTCTGCCGGAGGTATTGGAAAACCGGTTTCAGACATATAAATAAAAAAAGGAACCCCATAAATACTCCCTACGATTAGCGCTAAAACACTGTATACACTTCCCTCTATTGTAAATAAACGTACCACGCGTAAACGAGTCATTCCTAATGCTATATAAGTTCCAATCTCCTTTTGTCTTCTAAAAATTGATAGAATTTGAGTATCAAAAATAGCCAAGAGTGCAATTGCTAATAAAAGGCCATAAACGATAGATTGAGCTGTTTTTTTTTGGTTGATTAAGTCTTTGAGGTTTTTTAGTAGGGCAAACTGTGATTTGAAATTCCAAGAAGATAATTCAGGATTTTTAAATTTGTCATCAACGACAAAATAAGAAGCTTCATTTTCTAGGTTTGTCATTCCCCAAAGTTTATTAATATCAATCCAAATTTTTCCGTTGTCGATATTGGGTACGTTAGAATCGAAGACTTCAGTAATTGACAGTGTATTAGCATCGTAAGTCCCTTTGCTATCACGCCACCTAACTTGAACGCGATCTCCTTTATTTAACTTAGCAGACTCGGCGAGTCTTTTACCAATTATAACAGGGAACTCTTCTTTACTTTCTTTTAATATTTTGGTCGGTAATTTTAATATTTCTTGCTCACTACTAATTCCTTTTAATACAACACTCATCATTCTTCCTTGTGGATAAATGGACGCTTGTCTTTCAAGAATAGGTGTTAATCCAATATTTTCTTCAGGCATTTTATCGTGCCCATCTAAAATTGTATATGGGTCTAATGGATCAAATTTTTCATTAATAAGATGGCCATTTCCAAATTCCCATTCAATACTATCTTTTTGGGCTTGTTGATTCCATCCGTCCATTATAGAATTAAGTAGAATTATAATAACAAAAGAGAAGGATAAAACTAAGACGTTTAAAAGGGTTCTTAGGCGAGAACCAAATAAATTTCTAAAGGCAAGTTTTAATTCTAATTTCATAATTTATTTTTTTCATCTTTCTCAATCTTACCGTCCCTCAAATGAATAATTCTATCTAAATAACCCATTACTTTTTCATCATGTGTTGAAAAAAGAAAAGTGGTTCCCAATTCTTGATTAAGCTTTTTCATGGTTTTCAATATTTCATGAGCATTTTCAGAATCTAGATTTGCTGTAGGTTCGTCAGCAAGAACAATTTTTGGGGCCTTAACCATTGCTCTTGCTATAGCTACCCTCTGGCTTTCACCCCCAGATAGTTTGTCCGGTCTTTTATCAGCGTGATCAGTAAGTCCAACCCAGTTTAATGCTCTCATAACGGCTTCTCTTCTTTCCTTAGCTGAATTATTTTGTAACAAAAGAGCAAATTCAACATTCTCGAAAACGGTATATACAGGAAGAAGATTAAAGACTTGAAATATAAAACCAATATGATAGTTTCTTAACGACGCAGCTTCATTGTGACTAAGGGCTTTAATATCCTTGTTTAAAACAAAAGCATCTCCCTGAGTTGGCTTGTCTAATGAGCCGATAATATTTAATAAAGTAGTTTTTCCAGAACCACTTGGACCAACAATTCCAGCAAATTCTCCCTCATTTAAAGATAAATCTATTTGTTTCAATGCCATAAATTCTTTTCCTGCTATTGGATAGCTTTTTGAAACGTTCTTAACATGTATAATTGGTTCTTTTTTCATTTCTAGTGATTGTAAACTAATAAGAATTGAATTCCAGGGCCCGCAAAGCTTCTGAAAATATCATTTTGTTGTATTCCTTCAATAGAATCAGGATTGTAATACAATATAACGTATCCTGATAAGTTATTGAATTGATGCTGGTAATTTACCATAAATGTTTGCTTATCATTATTCCATTGCTGATAAACCAAAGCACTTAGTGAGCTAAAGAAGTTCAAAGGATAATTAAAACTAAATGCGCTTACACCCTTACTTATAGAGTTATTGAGTTGATTATCTGAATATTTGGAAAAAAGATATTCTTTAGAAACAGTTAGACCTTTTCCAATTCCAAATGTATAATCTATTCCAAGATTTAGAAGAAACTGATTTGTAAGTGGTCCTATATTTTTAACTTTATGAATTAAAGCTGCTTCAGTCCAAATACCAAAACCTAAATCTAATTTTGTGTCTAACCCAATTCTGTGTTCAGGACTTTGGTAGGTGTCAATTCCTAATGCCGAGTCTCCACCTGCTTGTCTATAGTGATAAGAAATAGCAGCTTCACCTTTTGGGATAAAACTTTGAAATCTTCCTCCAAATTCTGGAACATCTTTTATTGTCGGCAATGCATCAAATCCCCTCTGTTTTTCATTTCCATAAAGACCCCACACCCATAAATTAGAATTATTTTTAAAGTAATGTCTAATTAATAATCCATTAACCCCATTAGTTAATCCAAGTGGATCTCTAGGATCAATTTGATTAAACCATTGAATAGGACGAAGTAACTGAGCTACCCCAAAATCAATTTTTTGTAAACCCGCTCTAAATTCCCAGTTCTTAACCTGATATCTTAACCAAATTCTATAAGGATCAATACTTGAGCTTGATTCATTATTTTTTTTAGGGGTTAAAAACCTAGTAGCGCTAAAATTTCCTGAAACCTGAACAGCAAAAGAGGACAAACTATCTGTTTTCTTTTTGAAGTTTAAACTTGGTAAATACCTAGCTCCTAAAAATTTAAAACTTTGTTTATCAAGACTAAGACTTGTTTGACCCAAAAGCTGACCATCAAATTCAAATTGGGCACAAATAGGGGCGCACAAAAAAGATAAAGTAAAAAAACAAAGAAAATTATTTAGGGTCATGAAATTCATGCTTTTTCATTTTTTGGTGCTATCCAATTATTTCTTATTTAAAAAGGAGCGGCAGTCATTTCTCTTATGATAAACTATTTAAATTGATTATAATCAAAATGCATCCAATCATAATTAAACATATAATCAACCAATATTTTTTAAACATTGATTTAGTCCATTCATTGTTGCCCCAGATTGGGGAATTATTTCTCATACGACTAAAATAAAAAAACAATGGGAAGATTAGTAGGAGTAACAAATAAACTTACAACATGGGTAAAAGATAAATTACAGACAGTAATGGATGACGTAGTTTCTCAATTAGATATTACAAAGATGACTACTGATCAGGAAATAAGGATGCTGCAGATAGGATTGCAGTACCTACTACCAAAACTAAAACACGCTTCAGGCGAACCAGAAGATATATGGGAGCAGCCTGTTTTTTTTAGATATTTATACTAAAAAGGAGTCAGGTGAAGGTTTTGATATTAAGAGCAGAGAGCTTCCAGATGCAAACAATATAAAATAGGGTGTGACCCTGTTAAAGGTTTCAGTAAAACTATATATATTTGCCTCACGATTATTAATGTTGAAAGTGCCTAAAATTGAAGATTATTTAAATCTGCATGCAAATGACTGTTTAAAGCAATAATTTTTTGCTAATATAATCTTTGGTGAGTACTGTCAATATTAACGTAGGTCCTATAGCTCAGTTGGTTAGAGTAGCTGACTCATAATCAGTTGGTCCCTGGTTCGAGCCCAGGTGGGACCACCAACAGAAACCGTAATGTCTTTATAAATAAGGCGTTGCGGTTTTTTTATTGCTTACTTGGCAACATATTGGCAACAAATCACATCTTTTTTCATCATTAAAAAATCAAGGATCGAATGTAAATTCAAAACTACTCTGAATGATTATGTTCAAATTAAATATAATGATGTATTATAGCCTTTTAAAGAATTTAAAAAGTAATAATAGATTTAATCATGCGAAGTATTCGGAAAAATAGCCTCGAAAACGAATTAGACAAGACTGACGAGCAAATAATTAGACTCTTACAAAAGAATGCTAGATTATCTAACAAACAAATAGCTGCAGAAGTTGGTATTGCAGAGTCTACCTGTTCTGAAAGAATGCGAAAACTACAGCGAAAAAAAATATTCTTCGGGTTTCATGCTTTTGTTGATTCTTCAAAACTTGGAACTAATATAGAAGCAATGGTTGCTATAAAACTAACCAAAAATACAAAAGACGAAGTTGAAGACTTTAAAAATTCAATGTCATTATTACCAGAGGTTGTCAATATTTATCACTTAGCTGGTCAAGTAGACTTCATGCTTTATATTGCCGTTAGAGACAAAGATCATTTAAGGGATTTTGTAATGGATCATGTTACAAAAGATTATGTGAAAAGTTTAGAAACGTCCTTGATTTACGATTTTTCACAAAACCCATTATTCCCTATCTATTTGGATCATGAATGAAAATAAATAGTGTTTTAAATTTTTAATTTAAAACAAGCAATTTTGGTTTCAGACATCGCTTCAATAGCTGATTTTACACCTTCTCTTCCCATTCCACTACTTTTAACACCTCCAAACGGCATAGCATCTATTCTATAATCTGTGGAGTCATTAACCATGACACCAGCACATTCTAATTCATTAATTGCCTTGTGTGCATTATTAATATTATTAGTGAAAATTGCGGTATGCAAACCAAAAGGAGATTTGTTGCTACATGCTATAGCTTGCTCTAAGTTTTTTACTTTTGATACGGTTACGACAGGGCCAAAAACTTCTTTGCAATTGGCAGTATCATTATCGCAGTCAGCTTCCAAAATGGTGGGAGTATAACAATTTCCAATTGTTGCTCCGCCACTAATTATCTTAGCTCCATCATCTATACTTTCGTTAATAAATTTATCAATTTGAGTAATCGACTCTTTACTTATAATAGGGCCAATATCTATATCTTCAGATAATGGTGAACCAGTTTTCAAAGTAGACGTTAATTGAGAAAAATGTGTTAAAAATGAATCGTAAATATCGGCTTCAACAAAAATTCGTTTTACACCAACACAATTTTGACCACTTGCATAAAATGCGCCGGATACACAAGATTGAACTGCTTCTTCTAAATCTGCATCCGACAAAACGATTACAGGTGAATTAGAACCAAGTTCCATAACTATTTTCTTTAAACCTGCTTTTCTCTGTATAACTTTTGCAGCTTCTAAACCACCCGTAAAACTTATAAGTCGTACTCTTTCATCACTAATTAAAGAATCTCCAAACGCTTCTGGTGCTCCTGTAATAATACTAAGCATCTCTTTTGGTAGTCCAGCCTCAAAAAGGATTTCTCCAAACTTAATAGCCACTAAAGGTGTATAATCACTTGGTTTTAATATGACCGGGTTTCCTGCTGCAATTGCTGGCCCAAGCTTGTGGCAGACTAAATTTAAAGGATCATTGAAAGGGGTAATGGCAACAACAATACCGATAGGGAATTTGGTTTCATAACCAAATCTATCTTCTGAACCTGGAACAGTATTAAATGGAATTGTTGCTCCAATTATTCTTCCTGCTTCTTCAGCAGATAGCTGCATGGTATTTATAGCTCTAGTTACTTCTTTTCTTGCCTGAACTATGGTCTTAATACCTTCTGTTGCGATAAGATTAGATAATACATCACATTCTAGCTCCATTAGTGTAACAGCTTTCTTAAGAATTGCTATTCTTTTAGACGCTGGCATTTTTCTGCCAATTGCTTCTCCTATTTTCGCAAGATCAAGTGCATCCAATACATCTTTCTCAGTGGACTGAGGTACATATCCAATCGTATCTCCTGTAAAACTATTATAAACAGCTATTGTACTTGTATGTGTGTTTTCTGAAACCATATTTAAAATTTTAACGGTTAACTATGGATATAATGTCATTATACAATGCAAAACCTGTTTCTGTTTTCCCTGCTCCTGCTCCTACAATTGTGGTATCTCCCAAAATGTTAGATGTTATTTTTAAAGCATTAGTAGCATCTGAAATGCCATATAATGAATCGTTAATTGAGATAAGCTTGGGACTTACTGAACCATGTACTTTGCCATTATTATCCTTCCAAACGCTTCCAATTAATTTCCATCTTTCATTCTTTGATGATGCTTCTTTTACATCTGAAAGTGTAATGTCTGATATTCCCTTAACCTCAATATCTTCTTGAATTAATTGCTCATCAAAAACAACATTTGCCAAAATCATTACTTTGGCTAATGTGTCTAGACCTTCTACATCACTTGTTGGGTCGGCTTCTGCATATCCAAGCTGTTGTGCTTGTGAAAGCGCATCACTATAAGACATCCCTAATTCCATTTTAGACAAAATATAATTAGATGTTCCATTCATAATACCGCTTACAGCAGTGATATCTGAACCTAAAAGACCATTATTTAATACATTTATTATTGGCGTACCACTCATTACAGTTCCTTCAATTGCTACATTTTTTTTCAATAATGCGGCTAAATTGAAAATCTGTTTATACGCTACAGCAAATGGTCCTTTATTAGTAGTGACAACGTGTTTATTAGATTTTAGTGCAGATTCCATGTGAGATATTGCAGGCTGTCCTGTTTTAATATCCGTGAAACTAGCCTCAATGAGGATGTCTGCATCAATTTCTTGTATTGCTTTAGGAATATCAAGTATAGTATCTGTTAGCAAGCTATAATCGCCTTCTTTAGCATTTAAAAGCACATCATGCATATTTATACCACTAGCATCAATCCTACTACCTTTCATTGTGTCCAGTATTCCTACTGTTTGTATCTCTACGGTCTCAACTAAAGGCAATACAGAATTATTATTTAAAATGATTTCAGCCAAACCTTGTGACACAATACCAAACCCTACATATACTACCTTTACCATCTGCGATTATTTAATTCATGTTTACAGAGCAAAACTATACATACATTCAGTTTAAATATTAAAACATGAATTATATTCGTTATAAATTATATATGATGAATCAAATTCGAGTGATAAGGAAATAAGTACTAGGAAGTATATTATAATCGTTTCAGAAATAATTTATTGAGTTGATTCAACGTAATTATTATACAATTTGGATCAATAAACACACAAACTAAGTAAGTTGTATTTGTCATACTATAATAGTTCAACTCCTTGTTTGTAGTAATGAATTATCGCTTAGCCCAAGTGAATTTGAGGAACTATAAGGATATTTGTCAATTCCTTCGTGTTCAAGGGTATCTTTTAAATCGTAGAGTTTACAAAGGTCTTTGTAAAAAAGTTCGAGAACTGAATCATCTCGGGTACAAGATCCCTTGTTAATCAATTGATTTTCAAAGGTTTTTTATTTAATACCCTTTTTTTTGTACGATTTATGTACGGTACAAGGCAGTTAATCAATGAAACCCCCAAAAAAATATAACCTAATGTAATCCCACATCATCACTGACCTAAGACAAGATAGCTGTGCTGTTGTTTTAGGGGATGTTTGTTTAGGAAATGTGTGGATACTTGAAGGGAATAATCATCTCCGCTGTCCCATCCCTAAGGATTGGGACACTGGGACACATTAAAAGCTAAAAGTTTCCAAACATTCTATGATTTCTAAACATGGGGTGGGTTTTTTAGAATCGTTTTCAGATTAGACACTAGTTCTTGTATCTAGTATATAACCCCAAACCTCTGTATTTAAGACACTACAAGCATTGCACCCCAATTATCCTCTCTAATGTGATGACAGAAAGAGTATTATAGATTTATAAAGTAGGGGGTTTTCCTTAGGGCTTAACTGGCATAGAGGGGTGTAATCCAAACTCTCCTAGTCAGGGGTGTTTTCTTTTAAACCACAGGCATATTGTCTTCTGTAAGTCTGGGGATTACAATTCACTTTACCAAGAATGAAACAAGCTACTAATGAAGTAAGTGAAGACTTGCCATTGTTTGTTCAGCAAACTATATTAAAAAAAAACCTTCCTCCCTGATCCTAAGCGAGGTGGAAGGTTTAGTTTAGAAATCAAATTACTGAATATTCAGGGAAAACAGTAAATTAAAATCGGTTTCGCCGTCGTTGGCTCCTGATGTCGAGGTTTTTACATCAGGCTGGTGTTTTAGCCTAACTGTAAAAGTGCCTCCTGATAAAGCCGTTACAGCGGTAGTCCATGTGGTGGAGAGACCAACCGGATTGCCGTTTTCATCCTTGTCATTATAAGAAATGGGGTCTGAAGCTGTATCTATATTGCCATTCCCCGCTGGGTTGGTAAAGGCATCATCGGAGAAGCCGAAGAAAAATTGATGCTCATTAGCCTCTTCCAATATTTCGTCACCTATATCCTCGCCGGGAGTTTCTAAATTATTGAATATTTCAAAGGTAAGGGTGTATGTTTTACCGGCATCCAAATCAATCTCGTTTAATATTACCAACTCTTGTATTCCAATTCCATCAGGGTCTTGTGCTGTAGCTTCAACCACATCATTGGCATCTGCAGTATTGGTAAAAACAAGCGTTACGTCTGTGATGACCTCCAGCTCATTTTCTTCTTCTGGCACATCATCGTCTTTACTACAACTGGTTACTAAGATGGTTCCAAAAAGAAGGGCCATCAATCTAAAATTTCTAAATCTGTGTATTTTCATTGTGTTTATTTTTATTTTATAATTATTTTAAGTGTGTTATTGTATTTTATTGTTTTTCAAGGGGGTCTTATCATCAGTATAGTTTTAAGAGTATTATTTTTATTTATTATTTTTTCCTTTAAAAGAATAATTAAGCGTAAAAAGCAAATTTCTTCCCAGGTCATCAGCGAAGTATCTCATTTCATTGAGGTAATCACGGTAACGGCTATTTAAAAGGTTTTGCGCCGCAATACTTCCACTTAAGTTTTTCCACTTAAAATTCCATGAAAGGTTTAGTAGAAAATAGTCTCGGGGAGCATTCATAAAGTCAAAAATTTCGGAGTCTATTGTAATTATTTTACTGCCGTCTATCAAGCTTTGGGGTAAAACCGTTCGTGGGGCCTGTAATTGGCGAAAAGTATAACTATATCTGATAATCCATTTAGAGGTTTTGAATCCCCATACTTTTCCTTGGTCCCATTGTATTTCAAGACTTGTGGAAATGGGGGGTTGGTTTATCAAAGGCACATTTTCAATTATGTTCTTTGACCATAAATAGCTGAAACCAAGAATCCCTGAGATGTTTTTGTCCAACTCTTTTTGCCAACTGTAATCAGCACCTAGGAATAGCGCATTCGCCTGATCAAAAATAAATGCTGGTGTAGGACCTCTTATGGTTCCAAATACACCTATTGGTCGATCAAAAATATAGTTCTCGATATAATGAGAGTATACGGTCAAGTTATGAAAGTTGCCGTTTCTGTAGGTTTTAAATTCATTGATAAACTTATATCCTTTTTCAGGTTCTACGACACTTTTATCCAATGGTAATATATCATCGGTACTAAGCACACCATTGTTATCGGTGAAACGGAGTAGACCAAATGTGGTTTTAAAACCATGTTGCCCAAAACTGAAGAGTTCTGCCATATTCGGGGTACGCCAAGCAGTACCCAAATTTGTCCTGAACGAGGTATTTTCAGAGAGTTGTCTCGAATACCCAAATGATGCAGTAAGGTTTGCAAAACTATAATCATCTCTAAAAATATTTTGATTAGCCTTCCTTCCCCTCACATCATCGAATTCAAAATCGATTCGAACTCCTGCCTCTACGGTATTTTTTCCAAACTTTAACCTTTCAGTGCCAAAAGCACTATATCTGCTTATATTGTAATTTGGAATAAAAGGGGTAGTATCAGTGCCCGGATTATTGTCATTGTCTTGACTAAAATATTGAATTCCAAAGAGGCCATCTAATCTACTCCAATTGGGATGTCTCCACTCCAGTTGATAATCATAAGTAATTAGATCAAGATCGATAATCGGTTTTTTGGAATTTCTTCTTACGTCAAATTCATCTCTTTTATTGAGCTGCATTCCTCCGCGGAGACTAAGTTTTCCTTTATTAGAATACCAATTTATTTCCGCCTTTGCCAAGTGATGCTGTATAGTTTGATTTGGCGCATCAATATCATAAGAAAAGGAATCAATAATAATTGGAGCATCAGAATTTAGAGCTCTTACAAACGCATCACCACTGTGGGCTATAGATGACCTAAGAAGCGCTAAGTTTTGGTCGACGAAACTATAGTAAATTTTAAAATCCCAATTTTTAAGATGCCGAAGTACACCAAAACTGAATGATTTTTCCTCCTTGCCCGTATTGGTAAGGCTATAATCAGGGGCTTTTCGATCACCAATTTTGTTGAAATTTCCATTTAGAAAATAACCCCACTTATTAGAACCCTTAACGATCTCCAAATTCGTGTTAATTCCACCACCATTAGTTTGAAAACCAGTTCCAAGATTAATATATAGTGGAGTATTGAGACGCAGCGAATTGGATTCTACAATAATTACACCACCAAGCGCTTCAGGGCCAAAACGTACACTAGAAGCTCCTTTAATAACAGTAATACTATTTGCTGAGGTAATATCTATTTCGGGGGCATGGTCTGTTCCCCAATTTTGAAACCCATGTTTTAAGCCATTATTCAAGACCAAGATTCGATTTCCAGAAAGACCATGGATAACGGGTAATTGAATATTAGTGCCAGCGGAGGTAAATGTCACCCCTTGCAGCCCTGATAAAGCAGCCGCTAAAGACTGTGTCGCATCTCCTGTAATTTCATTCTTTCCTAATGTAACTTGAGAAATTGTTTCCGTTCCTTTTTCCTTTATTTTTTGAGCTTGAACAGTCACCTCGTCTAACCCCGTTACCTTTTGGGTCAAATATAAATGGGGAAGTGAACCATTTTCATGGTGATGATGGCTTGTGGATCCGGAATAGCCTAAGCACGATATGATTAACGTATTATTATTTGAGCACAAGTCATCAATCAAAAAGTTTCCGACTTTATCTGTAAGGGTGTATTTCTCCGTATCCTGAATTTTAATAGTGACATTGGCTATCGGCTCTTTGGTCACAATATCCAAAACCTTTCCACTAACTGAATAGGGACAGTATTTTTCTTGCGTCATTACTGAATTTGACCAAATAAATAAAAAAAGGGATAATATAAATTGATGTTTCATGCTTTAGCAAGCAAAAATTAATTTTCTAAATGATGTTGTTTGTTTTTTAAATTGTAGGGTACAATTAAACTTGAACTAACCTTTATAGTCTTGTGACTAAAGGATAGTATTTATTTAATGATTCTTTATTTTGAGGAGGAGGAGGTCTACCGAAATAGGTGTCATTGATTGGTATTGATATACAAATACTATCATAATGACTTTCTAGTTGGGAAAAAAAAGGAATAATGTCAATTTCAAAACCGTGAAACTGTGGTGGAGTAGAAAATTTTAAGTTTTGATTATGGATGGCATTTTCGCATAGTTCGCAATCATTAACATTCCTGTCATCGGAACAATCATGTAAATAAAGTTGTATAGCTGAAACCTTAAGAGCAATCAATACAATTAGAAAGAGCATGTAAGAATAATTCCTTTTTTCCAAAGACGATAAAATTGTTTTATTTGGCATCTACGCAACATTTGTCGTCTTCACATTGACAATAACGACGATTATAAAAGTGTAAAAAAACAAGGCCTAAGGTTGTTAGGTAAATAAATACTTCTGCTATATGTGCTATTTCCCATTTCTCATTAATAATAATCAATGCTAAGAGCATCCAAAGTGTCCAGAAAGTGTATTTTACGAACTGTTTTGATGTATTGTAGGTAGACCAATACACAGCAAAAAAGGAAATTACAAGGAAAACTATATCTAAAATACCCCACCACCATGGATGCGTATCCTCAATAATTGCAGTATTGGAATATGCAACGAATAAAAATGGGGTGACCAAGCAATGAATAAAGCACATAGCACTTGCAGTAGCACCAATAATATCTGACCTTGAGGTGAAATTTATAATTTTCATTAACTATAAAACTTAATCATGGAATATGCTTATGAGGTAAAATATTTTATATTTCTGAGAGCAAAAGTAATTTATTTTTTTTAAATGCCACAGAGTTGCATTTATTTTATTTCTATTTTTGTGGAAAGAGACAAAAAGATGTATTGCTCTAAGTAAATGACACGCTAAATTTTAAGGAGAATAATCTGAATTTATGTTATTTTCGAATACAAAAACCGAAAGGGTTAATTTTCAAATAAATAGTTGATTATGAAAGAGGAAAGCTACAAACAACTTTTAGAACAAAAGGGATTAAAAAAAACTAAAGTTCGGATTACTTTGCTCCAACATTTTATGAGTATTGAACATGCACAGTCTTACAATGACCTTCAGGCAGCATTGGTAAATGAAGTTGATAAATCCACCTTATACCGAAGCCTAGCGAGTTTTGAGCAAGCGGGTATAATCCATAGTATTAACGACCATTCGGGCCTAACTAAGTATGCATTTGGACAACCTCCATCACAAGGTAACGAGCACGCACATTTTGTGTGTGAACAATGCAAAATGGTTTATTGTATGGGGAAATTAGCACCACTTCAACTTAATGTTCCAAAGGGATTTAAAACAAATAAAGTGCAGGCCATATTAAAGGGTGTTTGTTCTGATTGCTAGATGGTGTGGTTGAGACCTTACTTATCTTGACAAAACACCTAAAAGATAGACCCTGAATGGAGTCAAAAGGAAGTTATTTCAATTAACTTTAGTGGTGTTTTCTTTTAAACCACAGTCATATCTCTTCAGTAAGTTCTGGGATTTGTTATCTTTAAGTATTATAAACCATAGATTAGTTTAAAATGAAAGAATGGTGTAAAAAACACCTTGGTTGGGTAGGATTTGGAGTTGGGGTGGCCTTCACTTTAATTGGATTGTTAGGGAGTTTTATATTAAAAATAGATTACAATTATAATTTAGTTTTATTTGGTTTTTCCTTTATGGCTCTAGCTTCATCAATTCATGGTATTCTTAATGAAGAGTATTTTACCAAATATTCTGAAAAAGTTAAAAATAATATTATTGTATTTATTGTTGCTATTATAATTGTAGAATCTTGTTTATTATTGGCATCGCTTTAATTTTTGGCTAATTACTAAACCACAGGCATATCATCTTCAGTAAGTTCTACAATACACTTTACCAAGAATGAAACAAGCTACTAATGAAGTAAGTGAAGACTTGCTTTTGTTAGTGTGATAGGTTGAATTTTATAGGCCTAATTAATCTTAGGCATGGATCTAAAGAAAAGATTAACCCTATTAAAGG
>CAJJBB010000006.1 GCA_905182305.1 Flavobacteria bacterium MS024-2A | reverse complement strand
AACGAATTGATTAATTATTCATATTCAAGATAAAGAACTCTTAGGTGCTTTATTCGTTAAAAATTCTTTTTATAAAATTAATACCAGTTATAGCTCCTGCAGTAATTAAACCTGAAAATAATGCCGCTCCCACTCCCGCAGTGACAATATCCTGACCCGTTAAATACAAACCTTTAACTGGTGTTTTGGGTTTTAAGAATTTTTGTTGAAAGCGATTTGGGTTATGATCAATTCCGTAAAGTGAACCTTGTTTATAATTAGAAAAATGTTCAGCTGTTAAAGGAGTAGAAAATTCATAATATTCAACAGATCCTTTTAGTTGCGGTAATTGTTTGTATAAGTGTTTAAGAAGACGTTGAGCAAATTCTTCTTTTTTAATTTCGTAATCTTCACCGCGTTTTTTCCATTTTGTTCCATCCCATTTTGCAAATGCCTCATAAGGAATCATAGTTATTATATCTATTGTGCTTTTTCCAGGATAACGTTCAGACCAATCTGAAAATTTTGAGGCAGGAAAAGAAATATATACTAAGGGAAATTCTGCGTTGTTATCATCTAAAAAACGCTCTACACAGCTATCATGATCCAGATCTTCTGGATAAATCCAAAAATTTGTTTTGGGAAGCTTCAGATCTTGTGGAGAACCATTAAGTCCTATGTATAAACAGCCATATCCTACAGACGGATTAACTTTTTTTAATTTTTCATTTAACTTATGACGATAAATTACATCTGAGGGAAGTAAATTTTCGAAGGTGTTAAAAACACCTGTACCACTAATAATAGTATCTGCATAAAAATGATTCCCATCAGTCATTCTAACTCCTTTGGCTTTATTATTATCTACGATAATTTTATCTACATCGGCTCGAACTAAGATAGTTCCACCACTTTTTTCAATTACTTTTTCAATGGTCTTTAAAATTTGCGACGAACCTTTTGCGGGAACACTTCCACCTTGCATATAATGTTTTGCAACAGAAGCGTGCATTGCGAAACTACTTTGTTTGGGAGGAAGACCGTAATCTCCATATTGCCCACACAAAACCTTAATAAGAGTTTGATTATTAGTTAGTTCACTTAAAACATCATAGGTTGTTCGATCAGAAAATTTTAAATATTTTTTTCTCATATAACTACCTAAAAATGTACTTATAAATTTAGGTAATGCCTTATCCATATAAAACTTAGATGCGGCTTTATTAGTTGAAAAAATCAAATCAACATATTTGTTAATTGCCAATTTTTCATCAGGAAAGTATTTAATCATTTGGGATTTAAAATTATCTACACCTTTCACAAAATCATAATGTTTTTCACCCAAAATAATACGGTCATAAACATCTCCCATATCATCCCAATGCAATTGTTTATCTGATACATAATCAAATAATTTTCTTAATACACTATTTGGTCTTTGAACTTCTCCAATATAATGAATACCAACATCCCATTCAAAGCCTTTACGCTTGAAAACATGTGTAAAACCACCAGCGGTATAGTGTCTTTCCAGCAACAATACTTTTTTTCCTGTTTTAGAGAGTAGTGCACCTGTACAAAGACATCCAATTCCAGATCCAATTAAAATTGCATCATAAGATGTTGCTAATTTTGGTGATTTTTTATAAGACTGTATCATTTTAATAGAACTTTATTAAAGATAATAAATCCCTTAACTTAATAACAAAATGAGTTTTTATTTAAAATATTACAACCCATAATTATATATAAATTTCACTAAATCATTTATCATTAATAGCAGCATATTTCCAGCATTTTATTATTTTTAACACATGCCATTACTAATCATTTCTCTTGGAATTTTATTCCTCTTCTTATTGATCATAGTTTTTAGACTTAATGCATTTATTGCTTTTATACTTGTATCTATTGCTATTGGAATAGGGCAGGGTATGGAACTAAATACAATTGTAACCTCCATCGAAAAAGGTATCGGCAATACCTTAGGCTTTTTAGTCATGATTTTGGGGCTTGGTGCTATGCTTGGAAAATTAGTGGCTGAAAGCGGAGCTGCCCAAAAAATAACCAATGGTCTTATTGCTTTCTTTGGTGTTAAGAATACTAAAACTGCTGTAATGATTACCGGATTTGTAGTTGGAATTACAATGTTTTACTCTGTTGGTTTTGTGATCTTAGTTCCATTAGTCTTTACCGTTGCTTCCGCAACTGGCTTGTCTTTAATATCCATCGCTTTACCAATGTTGGCTGCACTTTCAGTAACCCATGGCTTTTTGCCGCCACATCCTGCACCTTCTGCTTTATCTATTATGTTTGAAGCTGATATTGGAAAAACCTTACTTTATGGTATTGTGGTTGCCATTCCTTCAATTCTTATTTCAGGACCATTATTAACGCGTTTTATTCCAAAGGTTGAAGCAAAACCACTCAAAGAATTTATGGCTTCAAAAATATTTGAGGAGTCTGATTTACCTAGTTTATCTAACAGTCTTCTTACTGCGTTACTACCAGTGCTACTTATTGGGTTTTCAACGATTACTCTCAATTTTTTAACCCCTGGGAGTACTATTTTTTCTTTAATTGAATTCCTTGGAAATCCTGTTATTGCTCTTTTACTTTCACTCTTAATAGGCATTTATACACTGGGATTATCAAGGGGTAATTCTATGGAGGAAGTCATGAAAATTTTTGGTACTGCGGCTTCTGGAATTACCATGGTTTTGTTAATTATTTCTGGGGCGGGTGCTTTAAAACAAATTTTAATTGATAGTGGGGTAAGTCAGTATATTGGTAGTTTGTTAGAAACCACTTCTCTGTCTCCTTTAATCCTTGCCTGGTTAATAGCAACTTTAATTCGTTTTTCAGTAGGTTCTGCAACTGTTGCAGGTCTTACTACTGCAGGAATTGTTCTTCCCCTAGTTCAAAGCTCTGGCGTGAGTCCAGAACTTATGGTTTTGGCAATTGGATCTGGAAGTTTGATGCTTTCACATGTAAATGACAGTGGTTTTTGGCTGTTCAAAGAGTATTTTAACTTAAGTATTAAAGACACCTTATCTACATGGACGGTAATGGAAACTTCCATTGGCATATCTGGATTGTTAGGAGTTTTAGTATTAGAAAATTTTATTTAAATGAGCTTACAATTAAGAGAAAAAATAGAGGCAATGGGCTTGGTTTTACCACCAGCACCTCCACCAGCAGGAGTTTATAAGCCTGTACTTATTTTAGATAACCATTTATACGTTTCTGGTCAAGGACCTGTTTTAAATGATGGAACTTTGATGCAAGGAAAAGTTGGATCCGTTTTAAATAAGGAAGAAGCCAAACTTGCTGCTCGTCAAGTAGCGCTTACCATGTTGTCTTCTATTGTTACCCATACAGACTCTTCTGTAAAAATCAAACGTGTTATAAAAGTTTTGGGAATGGTAAACGCCACTCCTGAATTTGAAGATCATCCTTATGTGATTAACGGATTTAGCGAATTAATGGCAGATATTTTTGGAACAGAATATGGTATTGGTGTTCGTAGTGCAGTTGGAATGTCATTACCTCAAAATATTGCTGTAGAGATAGAAGCGATGTTTTTATTAGAATCTTAAATAAAATGAATACATCAGATTGGTATAAAGTTGCTGAAGAAGATAAACTTCAAACTCCAGGTCTATTGGTTTTTCCTGAACGGATTAAAAAAAATATTGCTTCCATGATTAAAATTGCTGGAAGTACAGAACGATTGTGGCCTCATGTGAAGACTTACAAAATGGCAAAAGTGATTGACCTCCAAATGGAAGCTGGGTATTCGGCGTTTTAAATGTGCAACCTTAGGAGAAGTAGCTCTTTTGATATCTTGCGGAGTTGAACATATTTTACTTGCATTACAACCTACAAAGGAAAAATTAGCCCAGTTTATAAAGTATCAAAAAAAACATCCTTCTATTCAATTTTCAACCTTAGTAGATAATCTTGATTCATTGGCAATCTTTAATAAATTAGCCCAAGAACAAGATGTCAAATTGAACTTATGGGTTGATATCAACAATGGAATGAATCGTACTGGGGTTGTGCCAGAAAAGGCTGCCGAACTATACCAAGTCATAGTGGAATCTTCTTCTTTAACCTCATTAGGCTTACATGTATACGATGGACATCTTAGGCCCTTAGACTTAGAAGATAAAATCATTCAATCTACCAATGCTTTTGAGGCAGTTGATGATCTTATAAAAACACTTGATCAAAAAGGGATGAAAGTTCCTACTGTTATAGCAGGTGGTTCTCCAAGCTTTTACCCACATTCGCTTCGTTCAAATGTGATGTTAAGTCCCGGAACAACTTTACTATGGGATTTAGGTTATAAACGTATATGGAAAGAATCTCCTTTTCTAAATGCTGCAGTAGTTGTCACTCGATTAATCAGTATACCAAACAAGAATATTTATTGTTTTGATCTAGGCCATAAAGCGATAGCTTCTGAAATGCCTTTACCTCGAGTAGAGATTTTTGGATTAGAAAAAGCTGTTCATAAAGGGCAAAGTGAAGAGCATTTAATTTTAGAGTATAAACAAGAAAATAATTTTAAAGTAGGGGACTTATTTTATGCAATACCCTACCATATATGCCCTACTGTTGCTAAATATAATAAGGCGTATACTGTAACTGAAGGAGAACTTGGCACTCCATGGGAAATTGAAGCTCGTTCATATCATTTATCTTTTTAAATAATGAAATTTATCTTTGATGCTCATTTAGACCTTTCCATGAATGCAATGGAGTGGAATCGTGACTTACGAAAAACGGTTGGAGAAATTCGTCTGCAAGAAAGTGGAATGACTGATCTTCCTGATAGGGGCAAAGGAACGGTTAGCTTTTCAGCCCTTCGTGAAGGAAATATTGGACTTTGCGTTGCAACACAAATTGCACGTTATGTAAAAGAAGAAAATCCTCTACCAGGATGGAAATCTCCGGAGCAAGCTTGGGCACAAACTCAAGGTCAGTTAGCTTGGTATAAAGAAATGGAACAAGCAGGAGAGCTCAAACAAATTAAATCTAAAAAAGAACTTTCTGAGCATTTGTCAAAATGGGAAATCGATCCCATAAAATGCCCGATAGGTTTTGTGTTAAGTTTAGAGGGTGCAGATTCAATTGTTTCTCTTGATCATCTTCATAAAGCTTATGATCAGGGCCTGCGTGCTATAGGTCCTGCCCATTACGGTCCAGGAACCTATGCTTTTGGAACGGATTCTGTTGGAGGAATAGGTATTAAAGGGAAAGCCTTATTAAAAGAAATAGCCTTGTTATCACTAATTTTAGATGCAACTCATTTATGTGATCAAAGTTTTTGGGAAACATTAGCCGTTTATGATGGACCTTTGTGGGCAAGCCACAGTAATTGCAGGAAATTTGTATCTCACAATAGGCAGTTTGATGACAGCCAAATTAAAGTACTATTAGAACGTGGAAGCGTTATTGGAATGGCTTTTGATGCTTGGATGATGACTTCTAATTGGCAACGAGGAGTTAACGACCCAAAAGAAAGTGGTTTGGTACTTGAAACAATTATTGAGCATATAGATCACATATGTCAATTAGCAGGAAATTCGAAACATGTAATGATAGGTTCCGATCTTGATGGTGGCTTTGGTAAGGAACAATGTCCCCATGATTTAGAAACAATCGCAGATCTTCAAAAATTTGATAGTCTTTTAAAAAAGCGTGGATACTCAAAAGGCGATATTGAAAATATATTAAGTAAAAACGGTATAAATTTTTTAATAAAAAACTTACCTTAATATTTTAATGCTAAATCAAAAATCTTTGTATTTGTTATATTCTCTATAAAATGAAGAATATGTTTTGTAGCCGACTACTGTACCGACTTGTTTAAGTAAAATATCCCCTTTATTTTTTTTGATTATTTTAATGGCATCATTTATTCTCAAATAATGTTTTAACTCTGAAAGAGTGAAATTTGAATAGTATTTGAATATCAGTCTAACATGACTAACAGGGATATTTAATTTGATTGCTAGAGTCGCATCACTAAAATCATTTCTATGAATTTTAGAGGTCTCAAGGATTTCTTCTAATGATTTTTGAATAGATTTTATGTTTTGAAAGATCTTTATATTTAATTCAATATCTTTTTTCAAAATAATATTTTTCGGTTTTTTTAACCATAATTTATTAGAAACATTTTTTTCTTCTGTGTAATTAATACCGTATAAAAAATCAGGTGTTTTGAAAAGGATAACGAAACAATAGAGCCATAAAACTGCGTTGGCGGTATAAATTTGTCCAAATAAATAATCATCATTTAAAAATTCTTTAAAAAGGGAATAAAAAAGTATGATTAATGCTAAAAAAACTGAAGATAGAATTTGAAACATCCATTTTTTCCTAATGAATTCTTGTTTATTTTCAAAAGCATAAACTCTCTTAGTTTTTTTATTAAATGATGAAACAAAATATATAGATAAAATCAAATACGCAGAACAATAAGTAATAATTATCCCAATGCTCGTTTCTGTAAAGGCAAAAGTTTTTTCAATTCCATTAGAAACTAATAGTATAGTAAAAAAGACAGGTAATATTAAATGGTATAAATCTTTTAAATCTCCACCTCTTTTTCTCAGTAGAAGCGCTTTTATATATAAATACTGAAGAGGAAGTAATAGAAGAAATAGTGGTCTTATATTAAGAATTATTCTTGAAATTTCACTATTTGGTGAGATGATAAAAATAGCCCCAGTAGATAGTCTTATACAAATAGTCAAGATTAATAGAATCGTATAATGATTGTAGGAAAAATTAGACTCTCTTTTTAAATAAATTATAAAACACAAAACAATTCCAACAAGTGAAATTGAGAAAAGAATTATTGCATTTATAAATTCAAATAGGCTTACACTAATATTCATGTCTAATATTGGAAAAGATATTGCAAAAAAATAATAATAAAGTCAAAATGGTCAAAAAATATTGCAAATAAAAGGAAGAAAAATATCTATGCAATTTATGAAACAAAAAATCAATTAATTAGTTTTTTACTACTAAATAACCATAAAATAACTAATTGATTAAAAAGCTTTTTTTTTGTTTAGCATTTCTCTTTTTAAAGAATCTACATTCTCAAGATAACTATTATTGGGTAGGTGGATCAGGAAATTGGTCTAATTATTCTTCACACTGGGCTACGTCATCTGGTGGGAACATATTTCATACTACCACACCCAGTAGTGATGACAATATATTTTTTGATAGTAATTCGTTTTCTGCTGCCAATCAAATAGTAACACTTAATGTGACTGACGAAAGCTGTAAGAATATGAATTGGACTGGGGTTACCAATACTCCTAAGTTCAATATGACGGGTAAAACTCTTGAAGTTCATAGTTCTGTCACCTACGATCCTTTGATGGAGTTTCAGAGCGTGGGTACCCTTTCTTTTGTCTCAAGTAATACAGGATCATTAATTTCATCAGGACACAATGTTGGTAACTATTTACGTAAGAAAACCTTCTGGGACGTTTAATCTTTTGAGTCCTCTTAGGTCAAGAACCTTCTAGTAGAAACGGACTCACCTTTTACACTAATGATTATGATATCAAGTCTACATATGTTGATTTTGATGGTGGGACTACTACTACTACAATAGATACTGGAACCTCATCCATAACTGTTAGTTACAAATGGAGTATATCTATAGTATTAGCCAGCTGGACTCTACAAGAAAATTTAGTTGCGAACCTGGTTAGTAGTACTATTATTTTAATACAGTGCAACTTTATCAGGTAGGTACGTGGGCTATTCAGGTCTATATCCTATAAAATTTGGACACGTAATAGCGAAAAATTTATAATAGCAATATAGGAAATGGAGTTGATTATATTAGAAAATTAGACATACTTCAGGAAGGGACTCAGTATGAAAATGGATATGCTATATATTACTGATAATTTGAAGGGGTCATAGACACTTTAAATATAGTTGGTAAAAAAGTAAGATTTAATACTAATTCAAACAGGTACCGACCATTGGAACCCTTTCTACTTCTGGAGACGGCACTTCAATTGAGTTTAACTCAGGGATCTACAGTTACAATATCTAATACCCTATCATTTGCTAGTTCTTCTTGTTCAGTGATGACACTTAAGTCTACTAGTTCAGGGAGTCAGGCTACTATAAACTTAGCTTTTTCAGGGGTAGTTACAGGAACAAATTTAAACATAAGAGATCTTTCATTTACAGGAAGTGGAACTTTAAATGCGATAAGCTCTGTAGATGGAGGAAACAATTCAGGGGTTAATATAAATGAGAATACACCACGGGATTTATACTGGATTGGCGGTACCGGTAATTGGAGTGATTCTTCTCATTGGGCTACTTCCAATGGCGGAAGTACAACCGCTTGCGCTCCAACGTCAAATGATAATGTGTTTTTCACATCAAACTCATTTTCTGCTGCCAATCAGGTAGTAACTTTAAATATAGATAATGTTGGTTTAAAAAACATGGATTGGACGGGAGTGACCAATACTCCTAAATTTAACATGACAGATAAAACTCTTGAGATATCTGGTTCAGTGACTTACACTACAGACATGCAATTTCAAAGTGCGGGAACGCTTTCTGTTTATTTCAAGTTCAACAGCTTCAATTCAAACTGGATCAACAGATACCAGTGATGCAAATTCAAATAACATTGGTAACTATTTACGTAAGAAAACCTTCAGGGACGTTTAATCTTTTGAGTCCTCTTAGGTCAAGAACCTCTTACAGTAGAAAGACGGATCCACCTTTTACACTAATGATTATGATATTCAAGTCTACATATGTTGATTTTATGGTGGGACTACTACTACTACAATAGATACTGGAACCTCATCCATAACTGTTAGTAAGATGGAGTATATCTTACGTATTAGCAGCTGGACTCTAAAGAAAATTTAGTTGCGAACCTGGTTAGTAGTACTATTATTTTAATACAGTGCAACTTTATCAGGTAGGTACGTGGGCTATTCAGGTCTATATCCTATAAAATTTGGACACGTAATAGCGAAAAATTTTAACAATAATATAGGAAATGGAGTTGATTATATTAGAAAATTAGACATACTTCAGGAAGGGACTCAGTATGAAAATGGATATGCTTATATTAATCATCAATTTGAAGGGGTCATAGACACTTTAAATATAGTTGGTAAAAAAGTAAGATTTAATACTAATTCAAACAGGTACCGACCATTGGAACCCTTTCTACTTCTGGAGACGGCACTTCAATTGAGTTTAACTCAGGGATCTACAGTTACGATATCTAATACCCTATCATTTGCTAGTTCTTCTTGTTCAGTGATGACACTTAAGTCTACTAGTTCAGGGAGTCAGGCTACTATAAACTTAGCTTTTTCAGGGGTAGTTACAGGAACAAATTTAAACATAAGAGATCTTTCATTTACAGGAAGTGGAACTTTGAATGCGATAAGCTCTGTAGATGGAGGAAACAATTCAGGAGTTAATATAACCCAGCAATCACCACGAAATTTATACTGGATTGGCGGTACCGGTAATTGGAGTGATTCTTCTCATTGGGCTACTTCCAATGGCGGAAGTACAACCGCTTGCGCTCCAACGTCAAATGATAATGTGTTTTTCACATCAAACTCATTTTCTGCTGCCAATCAGGTAGTAACTTTAAATATAGATAATGTTGGTTTAAAAAACATGGATTGGACGGGAGTGACCAATACTCCTAAATTTAACATGACAGATAAAACTCTTGAGATATCTGGTTCAGTGACTTACACTACAGACATGCAATTTCAAAGTGCGGGAACACTTTCTTTTATTTCAAGTTCAACAGCTTCAATTCAAACTGGATCAACAGATACCAGTGATGCAAATTCAAATAACATTGGTAACTATTTACGTTAGAAAACCTTCTGGGACGTTTAATCTTTTGAGTCCTCTTAGGTCAAGAACCTTCTAGTAGAAAGACGGACTCACTTTTTACACTAATGATTATGATATTCAAGTCTACATATAGTTGATTTTTATGGTGGGACTACTACTACTACAATCGATACTGGAACCTCATACCATAACTGTTAGTAATATGGAGTATATCTTACGTATTAGCAGCTGGACTCTAAAGAAAATTTAGTTGCGAACCTGGTTAGTAGTACTATTATTTTAGACAATGCAACTTATCAGGTAGGTACGTGGGCTATTCAGGTCTATATCCTATAAAATTTGGACACGTAATAGCGAAAAATTTTAACAATAATATAGGAAATGGAGTTGATTATATTAGAAAATTAGACATACTTCAGGAAGGGACTCAGTATGAAAATGGATATGCTTATATATTACTAATAATTTGAAGGGGTCATAGACACTTTAAATATAGTTGGTAAAAAAGTAAGATTTAATACTAATTCAAACAGGTACCGACCATTGGAAGTTTCTCTTTCAGGAGACGGCACTTCAATTGAGTTTAATCAGGGATCTACAGTTACGATATCTAATACGCTGTCGTTTAACTCCAAATCTGGATCTAGAAGTTATATTAAATCCACATCAAGTGGGTCTCAGGCATCTCTTATTTACAATGGAGATGATTTTTGTGGAGATTACATTCGAGTAAAAGACATTGCCCTTACCACTAGCGCTACTAGTAACCCTTGGACCATATAGTCAAAATGAGGGAAATGTTTCAGGGTTTAATTTCAATACAGATTCTGGTAATACACTATCGGGAATGACCATTACAACTAGTCCTACCGGCGCAACTTTTTATCAAAACCAGGAAATAACATTCGTTGTTTCATCGACTTACACAGGGCAAAATTCATCTGTAATCCACTTTTTTGTAAATGGTATCAAAACTCAAACAGGGACTTCAACTATATACAGCTCTGATACAATAGAAAATGGAGATATTGTTTTTTCTTCTATAGAAATACCCTATTCTGGAACAGTGACCGGATGTAGTTTTTCAACCATAGGAAAAACAGATGATCTAACCATGAGTTTGTCTAATTATCCAGTTATAATTTCAAGTACTTATTCTCAGACTGCTAATAATGTTGCTGTTACTTTTAATGAACCTGTTTTTACTAACAATGACGGTTCAGGGAATCTAATTGCATCAGATTTTCAACTCTCTTTATTGGGGGGTAGTGGTCAGCTTAATTCTTCAACACCCTCAAGTATCTCTAAAAATGGTAACATCTATACTTTAGGAATTAATACCTCAAATTTGGTTGGTAGCGAAGTTTTAACAATTCGTCCCAATAACTAATCAAATTTTTGATTATCAAGGACAACGAGCAGATGTAAATCAAAGTAATAATTCAGTGAGGCTAGGTACAGTAAGTGCTAGTCTTTCACAGGCTGAAGTTTCTACAGATAACCTAGTAATCACCATAACCTTTAGTGAACAGGTCTACAACACTATTAATGGAAGTGGAAATCTTGAAGTATCTGATTTTATATTAGAACTCTCAGGGGGAACCGCAACTCTTTCTTCAACAACACCAATCTCTATTTTTCAAAGTGGGTTTAAATATTCATTAGGATTTGAATTTAATGGAATTCCAGATGGGAACGAGCTGATTAATGTAAAACTAGCCCAGAATTCTATTTTTGATATCCAAGGGGTTGCATTACCTCAAGTTCAGTCCAATAGCTCAGATAACCTTAATGCAGATGATGATAGCGATGGGGTTGCCAACCCGATTGATTTGTGTTCTGGAACTACTGCAGGGGTTTCAGTGAATATGAATGGATGTGAAGACAGTGCAACAAAATTTTACTGGGTTGGAGGAACAGGAAACTGGTCAGACTTCTCAAATCACTGGGCGAATTCCTCTGGAGGATCAACTTTCCATTCAAGGGCTCCTAATAGTGGTGAAAATCTATATTTTGATCAAAATTCATTTAGCGCTTCAGATCAGGTAGTGACTATTGATATTGATAATGCAGCATGTAAAAACATTAGTTGGTCAGGGGTGACTAATAACCCTAAGTTTGATTATAATTATAAACAGTTAAAAGTTTACGGATCATTTTTACTAAATGAAAACATGATCATGTATCGTGACAATACGAATCTTATAGGGACAGCATCAGTTACTTTTGACAGTAAAGGGAAACAATTACAGGCTTTGAGAATAAATGGTCCTTCAGTGTCCTTATCTAGTCCACTTACTCTGTACTAGCAACTTTATCTGTAATTCAGGAGTATTCACAACCAATAATCATGATGTAAATACGGGTAATTACTTTTATACCAATGTCACGCAAAATGCCACAATGACCTATAAATTTGGGGACAAGTTCTATTACCACAGCCTATTCACTATGCAAGCTCGAAGTAACTCCACCGAAGTAACTACGGTACCCTTTATAATGAATAATTCTCAGGCGACCTATCTATTTAACGGACAACTATTTCCAAAGTTATGCTGAGATTCCCTGGGAAAGAATAATCACCAATAGAAGTGATAGTAACAATATCACTTTTTCTGATTATGGAGACATAGGAAGTCTTATTCAAAAAGGTAATGGAAAGATAAGGTTGCAACAAACATCGAGAAATAATGGTGGTCCTCATGGAAATAATTTAAGTAAAATTGGCTATGCAGAAATAAAGAACTCTGCAAATTTTACAGGGAATGTTTCCTTTACAACACTAAAACTACAAGGAAACGGAGCGATTTACACCTTTGGGTCTAATTACAGCTATTCGGTATCTGAAACTTTTGAGCTTGGGCAGGCGGGTTGTGCCATAACGACCCTTAAGTCAAGTAGTCCAGGTACAGCTCGCTAATATATCAAGTGTGCAATCACTAACATCAAACTATTTAGATATACAGGATATTAACTATACTGGTACGGCATCTTTTACTGCTAATAATTCTATTAATAATGGAAATAATAGTGGAATTACTTTTGGCGCTTCAACATCAAGAAATTTATACTGGATAGGGGAAACGGGTAATTGGAGTGATGGATCTCAATGGTCACTTAGCTCCGGCGGCTCGGCGGTTGGCTGTCCACCAACTTCTGCAGACAATCTATATTTTGATCAAAATTCATTTAGCGCTTCAGATCAGGTAGTGACTATTGATATTGATAATGCAGCGTGTAAAAACATTAGTTGGTCAGGGGTGACTAATAACCCTAAGTTTGATTATAATTATAAACAGTTAAAAGTTTACGGATCATTTTTACTAAATGAAAACATGATCATGTATCGTGACAATACGAATCTTATAGGGACAGCATCAGTTACTTTTGACAGTAAAGGGAAACAATTACAGGCTTTGAGAATAAATGGTCCTTCAGTGTCCTTATCTAGTCCACTTACTCTGTACTAGCAACTTTATCTGTAATTCAGGAGTATTCACAACCAATAATCATGATGTAAATACGGGTAATTACTTTTATACCAATGTCACGCAAAATGCCACAATGACCTATAAATTTGGGGACAAGTTCTATTACCACAGCCTATTCACTATGCAAGCTCGAAGTAACTCCATCGCAGTAACTACGGTACCCTTTATAATGAATAATTCTCAGGCGACCTATCTATTTAACGGACAACTATTTCCAAAGTTATGCTGAGATTCCCTGGGAAAGAATAATCACCAATAGAAGTGATAGTAACAATATCACTTTTTCTGATTATGGAGACATAGGAAGTCTTATTCAAAAAGGTAATGGAAAGATAAGGTTGCAACAAACATCGAGAAATAATGGTGGTCCTCATGGAAATAATTTAAGTAAAATTGGCTATGCAGAAATAAAGAACTCTGCAAATTTTACAGGGAATGTTTCCTTTACAACACTAAAACTACAAGGAAACGGAGCGATTTACACCTTTGGGTCTAATTACAGCTATTCGGTATCTGAAACTTTTGAGCTTGGGCAATCGGGTTGTGCCATAACGACTCTTAAGTCAAACAGTCCAGGTACAGCTGCTAATATATCAAGTGTGCAATCACTAACATCAAACTATTTAGATATACAGGATATTAACTATACTGGTACGGCATCTTTTACTGCTAATAATTCTATTAATAATGGAAATAATAGTGGAATTACTTTTGGTTTATTACAAGAAAGAAATTTATACTGGATAGGGGAAACGGGTAATTGGAGTGATGGATCTCAATGGTCACTTAGCTCCGGCGGCTCGGCGTTTGGCTGTCCACCAACTTCTGTAGACAATCTATATTTTGATCAAAATTCATTTAGCGCTTCAGATCAGGTAGTGACTATTGATATTGATAATGCAGCGTGTAAAAACATTAGTTGGTCAGGGGTGACTAATAACCCTAAGTTTGATTATAATTATAAACAGTTAAAAGTTTACGGATCATTTTTACTAAATGAAAACATGATCATGTATCGTGACAATACGAATCTTATAGGGACAGCATCAGTCACTTTTGACAGTAAAGGGAAACAATTACAGGCTTTGAGAATAAATGGTCCTTCAGTGTCCTTATCTAGTCCACTTATTCTTACTAGCTACTTTATCCTGTAATTCAGGAGTATTCACAACCAATAATCATGATGTAAATACGGGTAATTACTTTTATACCAATGTCACGCAAAATGCCACAATGACTATAAATTTGGGGACAAGTTCTATTACCACAGCCTATTCACTATGAAGCTCGAAGTAACTCCTCGCAAGTAACTACGGTACCCTTTTAATGAACAATTCTCAGGCGACCTATCTATTTAACGGACAACTATTTCCAGAATTATAGCTGAGACTCCCTGGGAAAGAATAATCACCAATAGAAGTGATAGTGACAACATCACTTTTTCTGATTATGGAGACATAGGAAGTCTTATTCAAAAAGGTAATGGAAAGATAAGGTTGCAACAAACATCGAGAAATAATGGTGGTCCTCATGGAAATAATTTAAGTAAAATTGGCTATGCAGAAATAAAGAACTCTGCAAATTTTACAGGGAATGTTTCCTTTACAACACTAAAACTACAAGGAAACGGAGCGATTTACACCTTTGGGTCTAATTACAGCTATTCGGTATCTGAAACTTTTGAGCTTAACAGTCCCCTTGGGCAGGTATCTACGATAAAATCGTCTTCCTCAGGTTCACAAACTGATATTACAATTTTAAATTCAGCACCTTGTGTTGACTATATCTCTGTAAAAGACATAAACTTTAGTTCAACAGCTACGATCACTGCAGGTCCAAATAGTAATGATGAGGGGAATAATTCAGGGATAGAATTTTATTCAGACAGTAGTATTACCCTTCAAGGAATTAGTATCATCTCAGATATAGGAACTTCAATTGCAGATTTCCAATCCGCCACATTTACAGCTACCTCTACTTCTGAAATTCCCTCAAATGCAACTCTTAATTGGTATGTAAACAAACAACTTATTCAGTCTGGAACATCAAAAACGTTCTCTGCAGGTGTAATAACCCAAAACTACGATATTGAGTGTGCCATTGCCATTCCTTATTCTGGTTCAACAGGATCTTGTTCATTCTCAGTGAAGGGTAAGAGTAATACAATTAATATGAACGTTTCTACAAATCCTATAATAAGAGAAACAATTATCACCTCCGACAATAAATTTATAAAGGTTAAGTTTAGTGAGGCTGTCTTCACAAACAGTAACAGTACTGGTGAACTTACGACGAATGATTTCAGACTATATATAAACGGCGGTGTTGCAACTCTCTCAAATAGTTACCCAACATCAATCCTAAAAGAGGGAGCGTATTATAAACTCACCTTTGGACTTAATGGAAAGTTAAATGGGCAAGAGGTCATCACAGTAAAACCAAATGGTGATTATAATATTTATGATAGTCAGGGACTCAGATCTTATCAAAATCAATCTAATAATACGGTTACTTTAAATTTCAACCCTCCAATTATTGATGGTGTTTCTGTTAATTCTGCCCTCAATGAGCTAACTGTAGTTTTCTCTGAACCCGTAAATGGATCAGATCAAATTCCATACAGTTCAGCAATTAGATACAATGCATTTCATATATCTGTCTCAGGAGGAAACTCGACCCTTGCCACCCCTCTTGCTAATAGTATATCTGGAAGTGTTGATACGTATAAACTTCAATTTACTCTTCAAGGAACTCCCAATGGAAATGAAATCTTTAGAGTAACTCCTGTATACAATCAAATATTTGATCTACAGGGATTTGCAGCGAGTCATCTACAGTCTTACAATACGACTTGTGTAAACTGTGATAGTGATTCTGATGGGATAAATGACGCCTCAGATGCTTGTCCAAATACTCCTTCAGGGGCCGTGGTCGATCAAAATGGTTGTTCTGATAATCAAAAGGATGCAGATTACGATGGAGTACCTGACAGTCAAGATTATTGTCTCAATACACCGTTGGGAACCGATGTGAGTGCAAATGGGTGTTCTTTAAGTCAAAATAATCAGCAAGATCCTTCAGATAACAATAATCAAGACAATGATTCAGGGCAGTCAAGTAATACGACTATAGATTCAGATTCAGATGGTATAGTCGATCAATCAGATAACTGTCCAACTACTGCTAATGCAAATCAAGCAGATGCTGATAATGATGGAATAGGTGATGCATGTGATAATGCTCCGAATACTGCGAATTCAAATCAAACCGATTCTGATGGTGATGGAGTAGGAGATGCTGAAGATACTGATGACGACAATGATGGAGTTCCTGATACTTTAGATGCTTTTCCAACAAATGCTTCAGAAAGTTTTGATACTGATGGAGATGGAATAGGAGACCAGGCTGATCCAGATGCTGATAATGACGGAATAGCAAATGAAAATGACAATTGTATTACCATTGCCAATGTAAGTCAAACAGATATGGATGGTGATGGATTAGGAGATGTTTGTGATACTGATGCTGATGGAGATGGTTACACTTATTACAATGAAGCATCTTGTGGGACTAGTGATTATGATGCTAATAGTATTCCATTAGATACTGATGGAGATTTAATTGCCGATTGTGTTGATCAAGACGATGATAATGATGAGTTCTACGACGTTAATGATCGTTTTCCATTAAACAGCTTAGAATGGGCAGATAATGATGCTGACGGCACAGGAGATAATGCTGACACGGATGATGATAATGATGGATGGTTAGATACTCTTGAAGATGCTTCTGGAACCGATCCAAAAGATAATAATGATTTCCCAATAGACACGGATCTTGATGGAGATCCAGATAGTACTGATGCCGATGATGATAATGATACTTATCTCGATACAGAGGATAGTTTCCCATTAGATAGAAACGAATGGTCAGATAATGATAATGATGGAATTGGAGACAATGCCGATCTAGATGATGACAATGATGATTGTTTAGATATAGTAGATGACTTCCCTTTTGATCCAGCATTTTGTAGAGATATTGACGGAGATGGTATTGAAGATGTATTTGATTTTGATAGTGATAATGATGGTATCCCAGATAGCGAAGATGCATTTCCTCTAGACCCTAATGTTAGTGAAGATTCAGACGGCGATGGGATCGCTGATAGCATAGATGAGGACGACAATAATGATGGCTTTCCGGATGATACATCTATAATTTCAACTGCACTGACTCCGAATCAACCTGGATTAGAATCTACCTGGAAAATTATAAACCTTGAAGATTATCCTTTTACTAGTGTTAGGGTATATGCAGCAGATGGAAGTTTAGTGTATGAATCAGCAAACTATCAGAATGATTGGACAGGGACAAACATAAGAACAGGTAACGCACTTCCTACGGGCCCCTATTATTATAGAATATCCCTTGGTGGAACCTCATCTGAGGTCAAAGAGGGATGGTTATACATATTTAATTAATTGGAATATGTTTAATATTAAAAGACCTTTAATTTCTGTTTTATTTATTGTTATAGGATATACCAGTCAAGCTCAGGTTCAAGAGAATCTTCTGATGGAACGTTTTAATATGAATGCTTTTAACCCAGCTTATGTGGGAAGTGAAGGCAGAGAGGTTTCCTTTACCACTCGTTCCTCGTGGCAAGGAGTTTCCGGTTCTCCCAAAATGAGTTATTTCTTTTATAGTGGGAATCCTAAAAATAATCTATCCCTTGGAGCTTCAGTTATATCAAATAAAGTTTTTATTGATAGTCGAACACAATATGCTGTCGATGCAAGTTATCAATTAGAAATGGGTGGTGGGACTAATTTATTTTTAGGGGTAAAGGCAGGAGCAACTAATAAGAAAACAGATATTGAAGGACTTAGTAGAATTACAGAAGTTGCTAATCCTGCTATTTCAACTGATGGTAATGCAATTTTTCCAGTCTTTGGCTTTGGAGCACTTCTTAAATCCGAAAAATTTTACATATCTGCTTCCATTCCTAATTTTTTAAATCCAGTTAAGTTTGTAAAAGACAATGCTTTTATAAGCTCTGAAAAACCACCTATATATTTATTAGCTGGAACTTCAATAGACACAGGCGTATTTGGTTCAAAACTAAAGCCTTTTATAAGCGCCAAGCTTATACCAGACGGACAAAATCAAACTCATATTGGAGGAACTTTTGATTTTAAAGATACTTTAGAGATAGGAGGAGGATATAAGAGTATAGGTTATTCTAATATTTTAATAATTATTAAAACTAAGTTTGGACTCTCGGCGGCGTATGCGTATGACTTTGGTATTCCAAATGGGGAGTCTGCAGTTACTAGGAGTGGAAATGAAATCTTTGTGAAGTTCAGATTTTAAATCCATTTAGCAAAGAAACTACCTCCCAAGTAAATCAAATTGATAACTGTATTTGATGGTAATACTTTGATTATTATACCGGTCCATAAAACTAGTATCCTGAATGATATTAAAAACCACAAAAAGGCCAGTATTTGCATTTTGTAACCAGCCAAATCTAGCATTCACCGAGGTTATATTAGACACATTGTTATACTGAACCAAACTTTGTAAAAACATTCGAGGTGTAAAGGAGTAGGCAAAACGAGCACCACTAATAACAGCGTCAACATTACCATTTGCTAATTCTAAGTGGTTGTAATTTAGAGTTCCAGAAGCGTTAAATTTATCTCCTAAACGTAAGGTGACTTTATTATTACTTGATACACGATCTCCTCCAAAATACCCCCCTATAACTGTCCTTGTTTGAAAGTAAATTTTTTTATTAGCGTTAGTCATCAGTACAAATTGGAATTCACTGTGATTGTATTCACCGATTGGAATCGTTACATCTGAAATAGAAAAAGGATTTAAGACCCCTTCTGTTGTAAAATTAATTCCGGTATGAATTTCAAAGCCACTTTCCCATACCCAGTGATTATCAACATGCAAAAATCCTGTAACCAAGGTATTATCAAAATCCCAATAACTTCTGTAAGAAACATGTGGGCGTACTTCTAATAATTTTCCAGTATTTTTAGGACGCCACTGCTTGAAAATTAAAAATTCAGGTTTTTTAAAAGCGGATCTCAATAAAAATCCAACCTCTGGATTAAAACCCTCTCCAACCTCAGTATAGCCAGCCCTAAGGTTCCAACCATTCCAGTTATAAACACCCAAAAATTTAAAAGCATGATCATTTGAAGTTATCCCAGGAGTAGTACTTTTTGAGATAAAGCCCGTAAGTTGTGCTTTTTTACCCAATCCTAATTTACCATCCATTGCAAAAACTCGGTTATAATTATCTGGAACTCCAATCCCAGAACGATTTACAAACACCCCACCTAAAGAAGATCTACTACTTGCAAAATCATGATTAACTCTAGCAACAGAAAAACTATTTTTGACTAAATCATTCCCTTCTATTTCATCGGTAAACATACTTAGAAGGCCAATATTTGTTTGTCCTACTTTTCCCGAAACCCTAGAGCCTCCTATAATAGGGACAAGCTGCCCATCGTCACTTATTCCGATTCGACGACTAAAGAAAAGATCAATTTCCCCGGCACTTCCTACACTAAATTGACCAGCATTTTCAAGGAAGAATGGTCTTTTTTCAGGAAAAAATAAATTAAATCGATCTAAATTCACTTGTTGCTCATCTACTTCAACTTGGGCAAAATCTGTGTTATAGGTAACGTCTAGTGTTAGTCCAGGTGTAAGACTATATTTAATGTCTCCTCCAACTGCAGCAGATGAAGTTTTATTAGTAGCGCTTTTATCATTAATGCCTTGTGTTAATCCATAAGGAATTATTTTTAAATTTTTGGGAGATTTTAAATTTAATCCGTTCATCTTTCCTGCTAAGGATAAGCGTTTTATATCAAATCCTAAAGGTAAGTTTGCCCAATATGCGGTTTCTGATCTTTTACTTATGTTGCGTTGAAAATTAATCCCCCAGGTTTTATTAGTTCCACTATTAAATCTTATGGATCGAAGGGGGATTGCAAATTCTGCGCTCCAACCATAATCCCCTGTTTCTGTTTTTACTTCCCATGAGGCATCCCAATTAATATTAGTTCCGCCCACAACTCCTCCCTGCTGTCTATTAGCACTAAAATTTCCTTCACCTTCTCGGTCAATTTGTGCATCATACTCCATACCATTAGCATTAGTGCCAAATAAGAATCCGTTTTGCTGGTCATTATATGTATCTAGTATAAAAAGAAAACTATCATCATCATTAAGATCCGCATCCCTTCTAGAATCTGAGACCACAATATTTTCAGGTGAAGTATCATAGCAGACTACAGCGACATAAAGTGTTTTTGCAGTATAAGCAATACGTATAGCTGTTTTTTCAGAAGCAGCCATTCCATAGTTAGGTTTTATTTGCTTTAAATTACTAATAACGGGAACTTCATTCCAGATTGATTCTCCAAGAATATTACCATCAATTACCGGATCAATATCTAAGAGAGTAATATTGAAATTTAGAGAGGGGTTTGGATTTGAATTTTGTGCAAAAACAACTGAAACTAAGAGTAAATTTATTGCTAGGAGTATTTTTCTCAAGAGATTATTTTTATAATAATAATTATTCCAAAGTACAAATCTATTTCTTTTATAATAAATCAGATTCTCCCTCTTCAAATTTATATATTTGAGTAGGTGTATTTTTCATTCAAGCCAATAAATTAAATTATATGAAAATAATTATAAGTATTTTTATTTTTGCAGTGGGTTCTCTTCAATTAATGGCGCAACGTGATTATCAAGAACAAGCACGTGCTATGGGGATTGAAAATATAGAAAAGTTTAAATCTTTTTTAGCTCTTCCAAATGATGCAGCTCAAAAAGAACAAATTAGCGCAAATATAGATTGGGCAACACAAGAGTTAATAGCATTAGATTTTGAAGTAAAAACGTTAAGCACTTCTCATTTACCTCTTTTATTAGCCAATAAGATTGTTAAGAAAAACCTACCAACAGTTGCTTTTTATTTACATTTAGATGGACAAGCAGTCGACCTTTCTAAATGGAATCAAGATGATCCCTACTCGGCTGAGTTAATGCAAAAAACCAATCAAGGGTTTGAATCAATTGGCTGGGAAAATATCACCAATGCTGATAATGAGGATCTCCGTATTTTCGCTCGTTCCAGTGCAGATGATAAAGGACCTTTTGTGATGTTCTTAATTGCTTTGGAGTATTTAAAGAACAATAACAAAAGTCCTGCTTTCAATATAAAACTGATCATTGACTTTGAAGAAGAACAAAGTTCACCAGGACTTCCTCAGGCTGTAAAGGAATACAAAGAAGAGCTTTTAGCAGATGTATTATTGATTTTGGATGGACCTATGCACTCTAGTGGATTGCCTACGTTAGTTTTTGGAAATCGTGGAATTGCTACATTAACACTTACAACATATGGTCCTTTAACATCTCAACACAGTGGACATTATGGCAACTATCTTCCTAATCCTGCTTTAGCCTTATCAAAGGTTTTAAGTTCTATGAAAGATGATAAAGGAAGGGTGCTGATTCCAGGATTTTATTCAGATATTTTTTTAAGTGATACTGTCAAAGAAATTTTAGAAGGAGTTCCATCAGAGGAATCATCAATTAAAGCACGAACACAAACTAAATTAAATGATTTGGTAGGTTCAACCTATCAGGAATCACTTCAGTATCCTTCTTTAAATATTAGGGGCATGCAAAGTGGTTGGGTAGGAAAAGAAGCAAGAACGATTATTCCTTCTTCAGCAACTGCTGAAATGGATATTCGTTTAGTATTGGAGAGTAAACCAGAAATTCTTTTAAGTAGTATTAAAAGCCATATAGAGGGATTAGGCTATACTGTTTTAGATCACACCCCCACAAGTGATGAGAGGCTTCGGTATGATAAAATAATTCAAATGAAGGCTAAAGTTCATTATCCAGCTTTTAGAACAGACTCTAAGGCAAAAGAAGGGCAGTGGCTAACTAAAATTTTAAATGATTATTATCAAAAATCACCTGTTATTATAAGAACCAGTGGAGGCTCTGTACCTATTTCTCCGTTTGTTTCTCAGCTTGGAGTTCCAGCTATTGGAGTTCCAACGGTTAATTTAGATAATAACCAGCACAGTCCGAATGAAAACTTACGTTTAGGTAATTATTTTATGGGAATAGAATCGTTTATAGCGATTCTAACAAGTTCATTTTAAAATTTTACCAGGAATTAATGGTTTCAACAAAAACAGTAGGAAGGTATTGTGAAAACTAAAATAGTTTTCACAATAAGGTTACTCTAATTTTTTTCTTTTTAAGGCGAGTATTGTTTAGTTTATTAATTAGTTCCAAAGCAATTACTTTAGGAACAGCAATAAACGCACAATCTTGTTTTAACTCAATATATCCAAGTTGATCTTTAGTAATCATCCCTTGTTTAAAAAATAATCCTGCAATATCACCTTTTGAGATTTTATCTTTTCTCCCGCCAGAGATAAATAATGTTTCCCAAAATTGTGGTTTATGAATTGGCTTTTTTGAAATATCAATACCTTTCGCGTTTTTCACATACAAGGCTAATTCTTCATTTTCCTTTTTTAAAATATAGGCCGTTCCTTTAGAATCGACTCTAGCAGCTCTTCCGTTTCTGTGTGTGAATTCTTCTTCAGCTCTAGGCATTTCATAATGAATGATGAATCGTAATTCTGGAATATCAAGACCTCTAGAAGCCAGATCAGTAGCAATTAAAACTCGATGGGTTCCATTTCGGAATTTAATTAAAGCACGCTCTCTTTCTTTTTGATCCATTCCTCCAGAAAAACAGCTGTGGTTTATCTTATTTCGATTTAAAAAATCACTCACCTGTTCAATACTCTCTCTTAAATTACAGAATATAATTCCGTTTTGATTTCCTAGAAATTGGAGGAGCTCTAAAAGACTAGGCAATTTGGTTTTAGAGGTAGATAATACAGTTTTAACATCTAGTTTAGAAGCTATTTTTTCTTGTAAATAGTTTATAGTAGTTGGCAGGTTTAAACGAACAAAATCTGGTATTTTTAATGTTTTGGTTGCAGAAGTGAGTACTCGTTTATTGATATGAGGTAGTTGATTGATTATATCTCTCATTTCAACTTCAAAGCCATCTTCTAGTGATTTGTCGAATTCATCTAAAATTAAAGATTTTATATTTTTTAAAGAAAATCGATTGTTACTGAAATGATCAGCAATTCTTCCTGGTGTTCCAATTAAAATAGCGGGTGTATGCTTTATTTCTATTTTGTCTTTAGACATTGGTCTGCCGCCATAAACTGCATTTACTTTAAAACCAGACCCCATATTTCGAACAACTTGTTCAATTTGAATCGCTAATTCTCTAGAAGGCACAATTATTAGGGCCTGAACATCAGTACAATTCGGATCAAGGATTTTGATAATTGGCAATAAGAAAGCTAATGTTTTACCAGTTCCTGTTGGTGAAAGAAGAATAGTATTGGTGGTATTTTCAATCACAGAAATAGCCTCTATTTGCATTGGGTTAAGCACATGAATATTCAACTTACGTAATATATCCTGTTGATCTTTTGTGGTATTTGCCATATTAACTAGTTCTTGTTTCTGTTTTTTGAAGATGATTCTTTTGAAGTATTCGTGTTTTTGTTAATCAAATAATTAGCAAGAACCTTATCTATTAGCTCTTCTTTTGTAAGATGATGAAAAATAGTAACTATTTCTTGTCTGAATTTTTCAGAAATACTTCTATTTGGCTTTGTTTTAAATATTTTTTTGGCCCACAGCAATCCATTATTTTTTTCAATTTCAACAGGATCTGCTTTAACTAAAGCATTGAAATTAATTCCTAGTTCATTTTCGAAATTTAGAAGCTCTTTAACTTCCTCTTCTTGCAAAACAGTTAATGAAAGTCCTTTGAAGCCTGCTCTTGATGTTCTTCCACTTCTGTGAACATATGCCTCATAAGTATCGGGTAAATGATAATTAACAACATATGATATTTCTTTAACATCAATCCCACGAGCAGCTAAATCTGTTGCCACTAAAATATCTATATATCCCTCTCTAAATTGATCCATAATTCGATCTCTAATACCCTGGGTTAAACTTCCATGAATAGCACCAGAAGAGAATTTATTAATAGCTAAATTTTTACCCAACTTATTTACTGCCGCTTTTGTTTTACAGAAAATAACTCCTCTTTGCCCTTGTTTGGAACTTAAAAAGTGTAATAATACCTCAAGTTTTTCTATAGGTTCGACCACTATATATTGATGCTCAATTCCTTGGTTTCCAACTGTTAACATGTCTGCTTCTAATTGAATAACATGTTTTGACATGAAATTTTGAATCAATTGCTTGACTTGACCAGAAAGTGTTGCGGTGAATAATAGTGTTCTGTGTGACGCTGGAATTTCTTTAATAATACGTTCTAAATCATCTTTAAAATTACTGATCATCTCATCAGCTTCATCTAGAACTAGTGAGGATACATTTTTAAGAGAAATTGCACCACGGCTTATTAAATCTAATATCCGACCTGGTGTAGCCACTACAATATGAGATGCGGTTTTTAAGCGCTCTATTTGAGGTTTAATTGGAATGCCCCCAGATAAAACAGTAACTTTTGTTGCTGGATTTTGTGAGCCATATTCAGTTAAATTTGAATAAATTTGTTGACTCAATTCTCTTGTTGGGGCAAGTATTAAAGCTTGAACTTCACTGTTTTCTGTATTTATTAACTGAAGTAATGGCAATCCAAAAGCAAGAGTTTTACCAGTCCCAGTTTTTGCTAATGCCACTACATCGTCTTTTTGAGTAAGAATTGCTGGAATTGTTTTGGATTGAATGTCAGTAGGTACTAATATTTTTAGTTTAGTTAAACTTTCTCGAAAGGAAAGATTTATTCCTAATTCAGCAAAGGTCTTTGACATAGCATAGTTTTGTGTAAATGTAACCATAGATAAGATGGTTTCGAAGAATTGCATTATGGATTGTGATTAAAATGAAATTTAATACTTTAGTAAAGTAATAAAACTCGTTCCATGAAAAATATAGATCGAAGAAATTTTTTAAAAAAGACTTCACTTTCTGCGGCTTCTTTCTATTTAGCAAGTAGCGTAGGCTGTTCTGAAAAAGAAAATAATCCTTCTGGAGGAACCTACATGGGAGATTTTTCAGCACCCAAGCTAGACACTGTTCGAATTGCATTAATAGGAGTTGGTGCAAGGGGGAGTGGCCACGCAAAACAGTTGGCAAGTATTGAAGGGACTCAAATTGTTGCCATTTCAGATGTATATGAAGATCTAGTTGACCGCTCAGTTGGTCACTGTAAAGCCATAGGAAACGAAAGACATACTGATATTGCACGTTATTTTGGAGATGAAAACGCTTGGAAAAAAATGCTTTCAGAGGTGAAGCCGGATGCTGTTTTTATAGCCACTAATTGGAGGAATCACGCTCCTATGGCCATAGAAACCATGAGGCAAGGAGCCCATGCTTTTGTTGAAGTACCGATTGCAGTTACCCTCGAAGAAATGTGGGAAATTGTTGATACTTCAGAGCAAACGCAAAAGCATTGCATGATGATGGAAAACGTTAATTATGGACGAGAGGAATTACTGTATTTGAATTTGTGTAGACAGGGTCTTATTGGAGAAATTCTTCATGCCGAAGCAGCATACATTCATGAGTTACGTTTTCAGATGGAGGAACAAGAACGCGGTACAGGTTCATGGCGAACGCAACATTATGCTGAACGTAACGGAAATCTATATCCTACCCATGGCCTGGGACCTGTTGCTCAGTATATGAACTTAGGAAGAGGAGAGGATCAGTTTAATACACTGGTTTCATTTTCTTCACTGGCACGAGGTAGAAAGGCCTATGCCGAAAAGAATTTTACAACAGACCATAAGTGGAATGCACTTGAGTATACTGGAGGTGATATCAACACTTCTATTATTAAAACAACCTTGGGTAAAACGGTTATGATTCAGTGGGATGAAACCAGTCCAAGGCCTTATACAAGACTTAATTTGGTGCAAGGAACAAAAGGGATCTTAGCAGGTTATCCAATTCGAGTAGCACTTGAGGGCGGGGTTGAAGGAGCTACAGACAGTCATCACCGATGGGCGCAAGGAGAACAGTTAGAAGGGCTTTATAACAAATATGAGCACCCAATGTACAAACGACTCGGGGCTTTAGCAACTAAAATGGGAGGCCATGGCGGAATGGACTTCATGATGCTATACAGGATAATAGAATGTTTACGCAGTGGAAGTCCAATAGATCAGAATGTTTACGAAGGTTGTTTATGGAGCGCAGTTTCTCCCTTAAGTGAAGCTTCTGTTGCGCAGGGTGGAATGCCACAAAAATTTCCAGACTTCACTAGAAATCAGTGGCAAAATACTCAACCTCTTAATATCATATTTTAGAAAAGTTAAAATTAAAGTTAACCCTTAATTAAATTATAGAACATACCCTTCCAAGTAGAAGACCTTTTTATATTCGAGTAAACCATAAACCAATGAATAAATTCCTTTATTTAGTTATTTTTATTACTCTAAAGAAACTGGGTGTGTTGAAATAAGAAAGAGAATAACGGCAGTACCTATTTGTTTTATTGGGGTAAAGGTATTACAGCCAATAGTAATGTTGAAGACGAATATAGTTTTAGAGCTGTCCCATCTGGAGCTGAAACTAAAGAAATATATAATAAATATAAAGTTGTAGACATTTATTGTGTTGATTAAACCACGCAACGAGATCATACACAAACACGTTAGCAACAATAATGTATTAATGAACTTACACATGAGGAAAAAAATAATTTTAGGCACACTTCTTATAGGGTTAATTCTTTTGGGAATCTATCTTTATAATTTGGGGCAGAGACCAGATAGAAAATATCCGTCGTTTCCACTTCACCCTGAAAAAAAAGCCGCAACAGTTCATGACAGTATTCCTTTACAGGATGTTGTGCTAGCAGGTAATAACTGGGACGGGGTCATTACCATTTTTGATCCAAATACTTTTAAAATCATAAAAAAAGTAAGTGCCATGCCCGACCGAGAAGAAAGATTTGAAGAAATCTATTCAGGCCTAAAAAGAAGTCTTGCTTCAGGTTTTATCAGGGAATATATCGGTGAAGGCAATGATCAATTGGTTGACGACATGTTTACGTCAAATGATGGTAGGTATATTTATGCATCAAGACCAAGTTTTGCAGACGTTGTTGCCATTGATGTTAATTCTGGTGAAATTTTTTGGCGAACACGGGTTGAAGGCCTTCGAGCTGACCATTCGGCCATATCCCCAGATGGAAAAATCTTTTTGGTTTCAGCCTCGACAGCAAGAAAAGTACATGCAATTGATGTTTCAACGGGTGAAATCATTGGTAGTTTTGAATCTGGAGATCAACCCCATGAAAATATATACTCTGAAGATGGTAAAAAAATATACCATACCAGTATCGGCAAAGTCTTTTTTGCGTCGCCAAATCTCGACTTTTTAAAGGGGGATCGTTGGTTTCAGATTGTTGATGCTAACACCTATGAAGTGATACGCCGTGTTGATATGAAGCAAAAATTGGAAGAAGCTGGTTTTGATTGGATTGACCGAGCAATTCGTCCAATGGCCATTACCAAAGATGAAAAATTTGCTTATTTGCAAATTTCATTGTTCCATGGTTTTTTTGAATACGATATAGAGAATGATAAAATCACCCGAAAATTAGATTTACCAATTCCTAAAACAAATAAAAGTCTATCACTTGGAGGCCACCTTTTAAACGCAGGACATCATGGTATTTCTCTCAGCGGAGATGATAAAACTATATGTGTAGCGGGTACTATGGATGGCTATATCGCCATAGTGGACAGGGAAACCTTCAAATATAGCACGATTAAACTTTCTGATGATCCAAAAGAAGCAAAGCCATACTGGGCAACTTCAAGCAAAGATGGTAAAAAGGCTTATGTATCTATAAGCGGTCTTGACAAGGTTTCTATATTGGATTACGCTACTGGAAAAGTAGTTGCCGAAGTTCTAGTTGGGAACCATCCTCAAAGGGTTCGAAATGGACAACTGCGGTTAAAATAAATATTAATGCCAGACTGAATTAAGAATTGTAATCGAACCAAAGAATTAGACCGAACAAAAAGATTGGAAATAAATCGACCCATATTCGTAACTAACGTTGTACATAGATTAACATTCCCATTTGCACTGCTATCGTTGAATTGTATTTCAGATCAACTGAAGACGAATAAAAAACTATTGTTTTCTATTTTTTATCATTTTCGGTCATTTTTGAGTGATTTTCACTAAAACACTTATTCAATATTTTCTTTCTCAACAATAACCTCAAACCTATCATCTTTTTGGTTTTTAATCTTTGACCAAGGTGATTTTGCAAAAGCTTGCTCAATACATCTATGCTTAATTATTGCTAAGGTCATACCATAACCAACTGCAACTTGAATGTCTTTTAATTTTACTTCTCCTGAAAAAATAGTCATAATAGTTTTTTTAGTTAAACGTCATTTATGACCAAGATGAATATGATTTCTCGATTGTTTTAGACGAGCGTTTCTTATTCTAAACCACTGTGACTAGAGAAGATAGTTTGTTACGCATAATGCGTTCTTGATAGAATTAATAATCGCATTTAGGAATTATCGATCCATGAGGATCAATATAATTATCACCTAAAATTTTTCTCATTCTCCTAAAGAAGCTAGAGCTTTTTATGTGTTCTATCTCCTCTGCAATGTCATGTACTTCATCTAAATCAAAATTCATTTTTTGAACCAAAAAAAGCTCAATCAATCGATGTTTAGAAATAATTTCTGTCGCTTTTTCTCGTCCTAAGGAACTTAAAAGAATTGATTTGTATGGCTTGCTGTCGATAAATCCCATGACCACTAACTTCTTAATCATGTTGGATACGGTAGACTTACTTACATTAAAACTATGACTTAATGCCGTTACAGTGACCTGATCGAATTTTTCTTCCATCTTATAGATGGCTTTAAGATAATTCTCTTTTTCTATAGTTTTTCTCATAGAAATGTTTTGTAGTGTAAAACTAATGAAATAGTTTTGTAGTGTAAAACTATTTTAATGCGCTTTATTCTCTTTTTTATTTTTTTTAGTATTCAAATTGCAATAGGTCAAGACATTTTCGTAAAAGGTAAAGTCTTTTCTGAGGGACAACCTCTTGAGAGTGCTTCTGTTATGATTAAAGGCACGAACAAAGGGGTTATTACCGATTCCTATGGTCAATTTTCATTTAACTTTACTAAGATAAAAAATCCAAAACTTTTTATTTCATATTTGGGTAATAAAACAATTATAAAAAAAATTCATTCAACAATAACAGACTTTGGAATCATAGAAATGGAAATAGATAGTTCCCTGGAAGAAGTTGTTATTTCAGGGACTTTAAGGCCAGTATTTAAAGTCGATAGCCCAGTGCCAGTTGATGTTTACAGTCAATCTTTCTTTAAAGCAAATCCTACGCCTTCGGTTTTTGAAGCGCTTGAAAATGTAAATGGTGTCCGTCCTCAGCTCAACTGTAGTGTTTGCAATACCGGCGATATTCACATAAATGGTCAAGAAGGAAGCTATACGATGATTCTTATTGATGGACTCCCTATTGTTAGTGGATTATCAACTGTTTACGGTTTATCAGGAATTCCTCAATCTTTAATTGAGCGTATAGAAATTGTAAAAGGACCTGCGTCTACACTTTATGGGTCTGAAGCAATTGGCGGGGTTATTAACTTAATTACAAAACTCCCTGAAAACACTTCAAAACTCTCATTAGATTCTTTCACGTCGGGTTGGGGAGAATCAAACACAGATTTAGGTTTTAAATATACTTTATCAAAAAAGACTACCGGTCTGTTGGGTATAAATTATTTCAACTATTCAAACCCTATTGACAACAATGAAGATGGTTTCACGGATTTGACCCTTCAGGACAGATTTTCAGTTTTTAATAAACTTTCTTTTGGAAATAATTTTTCCCTAGCAACTCGCTTTGTCTATGAAGATAGATGGGGAGGTGAGATGAAATGGATGCCAAAATACAGAGGTGGTGATATTATTTATGGAGAGAGCATTTATACTTCACGATACGAGATTTTTGGTAATTATCAATTAAACCAGGATGTATCTTTTGAGTTTAGTTTTAATGATCACAATCAAAACTCAGTTTACGGAACAACTCTTTTTAATGCCGATCAAACAATAGGTTTTGGACAAATAAAATGGGATAAAACTTTGAAGAATAACGACTTCATGTTGGGTCTTGCATATAGATATACATATTATGACGATAACACAACCGCTACGTTTGAAGAAAACACAAGAAGTAACAGTCCGTCAATTACACATCTTCCGGGAGTCTTTATTCAGAATCAAACTAATATAAATACAAATAATACTTTACTACTTGGTCTTCGTTATGATTATAACTCTATTCATGGAAATATATTAACACCGCGACTTAATTATAAAATAAATAACAATGATAAAACATCTATTTTAAGAATAAGTGCAGGAACTGGATATCGTGTAGCCCAAGTTTTTACAGAAGATCATGCATCACTTACGGGGGCTCGTGAAGTTATATTTTTAGAGGACTTAAATCCTGAAAAATCTTGGAATGTAAACCTCAACTATGTTAAAAAATTTTATTTAAGTCAAGGAATTATCTTTGATTTAGATTTTAGCGTATTTAGCACTCAATTTTCAAACAAAATAATCCCAGATTACGACACTGATCCCAATAAGATTATTTATGGTAATCTTTCTGGAAAATCAACATCAAATGGTATTTCTTCAAACGTTAACTTACTTGCATATGATGGATTAAGAATTAATTTAGGGATGACATTTATAGATTCAAATATTGAAGAAAAAGGAGTAAAAATAAGACCTTATCTCACTGAACGATTTCAAGGTGTTTGGAAAATTCAAAAAAAATGGAATTCAAACAATCTAGTACTTGATTTTACTGGAACTATAACTGGACCTCTAAAATTGCCTACTTTAAGTAGTCTTGATCCAAGGCCTATTAATTCTAAAAGTTTTAATATTATTAATATGCAGCTTACCAAGGTTTGGAAAGGTGTTTTTGAATCTTATGGTGGAATAAAGAATATTCTGAACTTTACACCTTCAGCAAATAGTATTGCTCGTTCTTTTGATCCTTTTGATAAACAGGTTATTTATGATAATCAAGGAATTGCAATCTCAACACCCAACAACCCATATGCTTTGACTTTTGATCCATCTTATGTCTACGCATCAAATCAAGGTGTTCGTTTTTTCTTTGGTTTACGCTGGAAATACGATTAACAATATCAAGCCAAAACAAGCCTCTTATCTATTATATAACTGATGTAGTATAAAGTCATTTAAGTCTAAAGAAGCTATTAAATCGTCTATAAGTAGTTGTAGTTTTTCTTTTACTTCTGATGTTATTTTGTTTCGATTTTCTATAGGTCTTGGCATATATTTTATTAAATTTAGATTATGAAAAAATATTCACTACTTATTATATTCTTTATTCTTGTTTCATGCAACGAAGAAGCAAAAAAAAATGATATTGTTTATTTATCTCCTGATTGTGGATGTTGTCATGAGTGGATTCTGCATATGGAAAGCAATAATTTTATTCTAGAAAAGAATACAGATTCTAATATGTATGATATAAAAATAAATGCTGGTCTTCCAATTGATTTAGCTTCTTGCCACACAGCTATAATTAATGGTTACTTCATAGAAGGACATGTTCCTGCAAATGATGTCAAAAAATTAATAAAAGAAAATCCTGATAATATAATAGGCTTAACTGTCCCTGGAATGCCAGCTGGAATAAATGTTCCTGGGATGGAGGTTAGCAACGAAAAGGCTAATTTTGATGTCTTGGCCATTGACATTAATGGAAAATCTAGTGTTTGGGCGCACTATGAATAATTGAATCCCCACTAATTTACTTGTATCTTCATCCCAGAACTTACTGAAGTTGATATGCCTGTGGTTTAGTAACAAGTCAACCTAACAGATTTGTTTTCTCATTTATTTATTAGAGGTTTTTTTCTCAGAGAGTTAGGGTCGTATTTAAGAAATAATCCTGCCCAAATCACCTTGGATAAGGCGTTGATATAAGGCATTAAAGCAATCAGGGTTCCACAAATGATAAAAAAGATATTGAGGGGTTTATCCACCATTCCTAAAAGTGAAAGAAATATATAAACTTTAATACTTAAAGCCACTCCTAGGCCATAGGAAACGTACATTGACCCATAGAAAAAACCTGTTTCAATTTTAAAGTTGAGTTGACAAGCGGTACAGCTTTCATTAACTTTATTAAGGTTTCTCAGTTGATAGGGGTGTCCAACCAATAGTCTCCCCTTTCGACACCTTGGGCACTTTAAAAAGAGAATGGATTGTATTTTTCTCATTTCTTTTTATCGAATACCAATAAAGCATTCCAGATAGCGAAAGTAAGTAAGAAAGATACTGGAATTATAAAATAATAAGAATCTGGAACAAAATTTATCACCTCTAATTCATGTAGTCCATGAGTAAGACCAATCAACATATTTATATACAAAATTATTGCAGCTCTATTTGTGTATTTTTCCATGCCCCAAAGTTAAAATAAATCGAAGCTACAGGTTCTGTTTTCACGTTAAAATAATACGAAATAACATGGAATAGTAAACAATCGTATTTTAAAAGTCACAAATGGTCTCAGTTAATTTATTAAAAGCTCCCTTTGACCTTATCTGAAGGCTTCAATCTGGTGTTTATTAGTCCGTCTAAATATTCCATAGGGTGATGTTAAGGGTTCCCAATATATATATACTCTTAAGAAACCTATTAAGGGTCTAGTTTTAAAGCCAGTAAGACATATGGAGACAAAGAGTTAGATAACCTTAAAACATTTTTTTAGCTTTGGGGTATGAAAAAGCATTTAAAGCATTTCCCTTTTATCACAGCAATCATTTTGTTTCTTATCGGAATTTCGGATGTTGACTATAAAACTGACTTCCTAGACCCGTTTAATGAAACTTCTCAATACTTTTTTACAGCAACTTTTTTAATAATGTTTTTCCTTTGGAAAAATAATTACTTTACAAAAAACAAATAGTTTTAATGAAAACAAAAATGCGTTTTTTCGGAAGTTTGTTCATGGTTTTGGGAATGTTGCTTGGAGCTTTAGGGAGTCATTATTTAAAAAAAATCCTCAGTGCAGAATCACTAAGTAGTTTCGAAGTGGGGTTACGGTATTTGATTTATCAAGGATTAGGTTTGTTAGTTCTTTCATCAATTGATTTTACTACTTCAAAAATAAAAAAGTATATTTTCCATTTAATACTATGGGGAACAATTGCATTTTCAGGAAGTATTTTTATTCTTTCATTTAAAAGTAATTTTTCTTTTTCATTAGCTTGGATCGGACCTATTACTCCTCTTGCTGGAACTACTTTAATAATTGCTTGGATTTTGACTACCCGAGAGTTTATAAAAAAACCCCTTGATTAAAAGGGGGTGCTAAATAATCTGTAGTAACGATTTACTTTATTTATAGGTAGTATTATGACTTTGTTCTATTTTTACTTGATGAATTATAAATCCACTCTTTTAATTGCTACCACTATTATTATTTCAGCACTTATAATATCATTTTCGAATAGGTTTCTGCCATCTCCAGTTAATGAATCTTTTATAATAGATTCTTGGACTGGCGACATTTACGATATACAGGGCAATAACTTAACTGATATTCATAAAAATATTTCTGCTCCAGAACTTAATAATCCTGCTCAAACTGATAAAATCCAGTAATTAATTTGAAAGAAAATGACCAATATGTTTGGGATATGAAGAGATTTTTTAAAAAAAAAGAAGCTGAAGTTTATACATCAATTGGATTACTTCTCATATTACATTATTTTTTAAGTAATGGCTTCAAGTTTAATGGCTATCCTACAGGTGCTTTTATTTTTGGTCTTGGTGCTTATATGCTTATTCGTAAATACTACTTTAAGAAAAGCGACTAAATAAAAACCACCGAGAGTTAACTAGAGGGTCGCCACTAAAACAGAGGCCTTTTATTCAATTATTTTCATTGTTTTATGATTAATAATACTCAAACATAAAACTATTGTTAAAAAAACGTAAAACCCTAAACTTACTGAAGATGATATGCCTGTGGTTTAATTATTACTCAATAAATCCATAATGCTCTTTCTGTCAATACATTAGATATAATATTTAGGGTTCAATGTATGTAGTGTCTTATATACTGAGGTTTGGGGTTATATACTAGATTCAAGAACTAGTATCTATATAAAAAACGATTCTGAAAACCCATAATCATTGAAAAGATCATACAATCCCTCTTTGAAAAAGACGAAAAGTTATTCTCTGAACACTTAAAAATAAGATTAGTAAATAAATGATTTATTAGGGAGTGTTTTATTATAATTTTAAAAGGTTTTTTATTCTGTACCAATATTAATTTTATTAAAGCTAATATTTTTAAAAACTCTATCTTTTATTTCTTTTTTATCCAATATTGTTTTTAACAAAAAAAAAAATCACTAGTTTCGACATCTTCAATGTAATAACAAAACAAAAAAATTATGAAAAAATTTCAAAAATCATTTTTTGGAGCTTTATTTTTAACTCTAACTTTCACTTTTTTCAGTCAATTAAATGCTCAACAAATATCTGGAATGGTTATGGATGAAGACTCAAATCCTATACCTGGAGTCACAGTTATTGTTGAAAAGACAAATGAAGGTTCTATAACAGATTTTGATGGTAATTTTAAAGTTAATGCTAACCAAGGAGACATCTTAATCTTTTCTTACATCGGATATGCTACCATTAGACAAGAGATTTCGAATAGTGATCTCTCTATAATCATGTCCGTATCTAACACTCAGTTAGATGAAATTGTAATTACTGGTTTAGGAACTAGTGTTAAAAGAAGTAATCTTGCTAATGCAGTTGGAACAGTTTCAAGTGAGGAATTAGTTGGTAAGACAAATCAGAGTACAATTGATGGTGCATTATACGGTAAGGTTACAGGAGTTAATATTACATCTTCGTCAGGAGCACCAGGAGGAGGATTTGCATTACGTCTTCGTGGAATATCATCTATTAACGGAAATAACCAACCCTTGTATATTATTGATGGAGTTTACTTAAATAATGCTGAAATACCTTCAGGACTTCGTTTTGCTTCAGGAGCAAATAGAGGAAATGAAGAAAATGCTCCCAACAGTCTTGCCGATATAGATCCAAGTGATATTGAAAATATAGAAGTTCTAAAAGGAGCATCCGCAGCTGCGATATATGGAACAAGGGCTAATGCTGGAGTGGTAATAATCACAACAAAAAGAGGAAAAGAAGGAAAAACTTTAATTAATTTTAACCAAAGTGTAGGGTTTAATACAATATTAAAGAAAATCGGTATGCGACCATGGACTGCTGCCAGTGTTACAGATGCTTTTGGCGCTACTGAAGCTGAACTTTTTAATCAAGCTGTTAACAGCCCAACGGGTCTAATTGATTATGAAGACTTAATATATGGAGAGCAAGGTTTAGTTACAGATTCTAAAATTAGTGCCTCTGGGGGAAATGAAAAAACTAAATTTTTTATTGGTACTTCATACAGAGATGAAGATGGAATAATTAAAAATACTGGTTTTGATAGGTTCTCTATTAGAGCAAATATTGACTATGAAATTTCAGATACTTTTGACCTATCTATTTCCTCAAACTTTACCCAAAGTGAATCAAGAAGAAGTTTTACAGGTAATGAAAACGAAGGTGGTTTAAGTTATGGATATACACTTGCCTTCACTCGTCCTTGGATTAATTTAAATCCTGATTCGACTGGAACATATCCCAATAACCCTAACTATTCTGGAAATCCTGTTTTTGTAAGAGATAAGGCAATAAATGACAACAATAATAATCGTTTTATTCAAAGCGCTAAACTAACCACTAAATTGTATGATGGTGAAAAAGACAGAGTTCGTATGATTTGGAATGGAGGGATTGATTTTCTTGCTAATGAAACCTATGTATATGTGCCTGAATCACATCAAGCTCAAAACGGAGCTGATAATGGATTTATTGGTGTTGGTAAAAACAATTTTAAAAATTACAATTTTATGGGTATTGCAGTTTGGAATCGCGATGCTTTTAGTGGAGACCTTGCATTAACAACTCAGGCAGGAATTTCAAACTTAATAAAAGATACTGACTTAATATTTAACCAAGCTACCCAGTTAATTCCTGGTCAAACTACACTTGGACAGGGTTCTGCTCAATCGATAAGTCAGACCCAATCTCTAATTAAAGAATTTGGATATTTTGGTCAAATTGAAGGAAATTATAAAGATCAATTTATTGGAACTGCAGGATATCGTGTTGATAAATCAAATCTAAATGGTGATCCAAATAAATTTTATGGATTTCCAAAGGCATCTCTAGCTATAAATTTACAAAATTTTGATTGGTGGAATTTTTCTAAAATTGATCAATTTAAATTAAGAGCTGCCTATGGTGAAACTGGTTCCTCTGCTTCTTTTGGATCGGTTTTTACCAGTTTAAACCAGATATCTATTGGTGGTGTTGGTGGTTCTACCATTGCATCTCTTAAGGGAGATAAAGATATTGAACCTGAAACCTCAAAAGAATTTGAAGCTGGAATTGATTTTCGCTTAATTAATAAAATTGGCGTTCAACTCTCTTTCTACGATAGAAACGTAAAAGATTTAATACTTAGCAGAACTCTCCCTACCTCGAGCGGTTTTGGAACTGAGACAACGAACCTTGCAGATTTAAAAAATTCTGGAATTGAATTAGGAATTAATATTGATGCAATTAATAATAATAGTTTTTCTTGGAATTCTGGTGTTCAGTTTTGGTTTAATAGATCTGAAGTTACACGTCTCGGTGTGCCTGCTTTTCCTCAGCCAGGAGCTGGATTTGGCTTGGGATTAGGTACTTTTTACATTCAAGAAGGTCAACCTGTTACTCAATTAGTGGGTAATGTTAATGGAACTCCAACTCAAATAGGTGATGTAGAGCCAGATTTTCAAATGTCATTTAATAATCAATTTTCAATTGGTAAAAATTTAGAATTAAGTTTCCTTATTCATTGGAAAGAAGGAGGTGAAAACATTAATTTATCTAGACTGCTCACTGATTTAGGAGGTGTTTCACCTGATCTTGATACTCCTGAGGGATCCACCCGTTCTGGCTTAGGTTTTGTTGCAGAGCGGTTCATTGAACCCTCTAGCTACATGCGTTTAAGAGAGGCAGCAATTTATTATACGCTTCCTGTAAATAGTCTAAGTTGGATATCAAAAGATATTTCTAGTGTTAGAATAGGGCTTTCAGGTAGAAATTTAATCACAGTAACTGATTATTCAAGTTATGATCCTGAAACTTCTACAAATGGTGGTTCAGGACTCTCTAGTGGGATAGAAGTAACTCCATTCCCTACATCTAAACAATACATGTTTAATCTTAATGTTAAATTTTAAAAAAAAACAACATGAATTTTTTCAATAAACAAAAACAAAATATAAAAAGTATAGCTTTTTTATTTACAGGATTAGCTTTTATAGCATGTACATTCGATGACGAATCGGATCCAAATAGACCAAGTCTTGAAGGAGTGCTTTCAGAGGCTACAGTTAATCAGTTAAATAACCTAGTTGTTGGTGTTGAGGCAACAATGCGCGCTGGCAAAGCTGGTCAAACCACAGGTTCTGGAACAATGGCACGAGAGTTGTATCTCTTTGATGCTGATCCAAGAAATACTGGAGACCTTTTAGGAGCTAATGGGGCAGTTTTAGACAATAATTCTTTTTATTCATCTTCTCCATGGCGATCAAGGTATTTAGCTATTAAGAATGCTAATATTCTATTGGAGGCAATAAATAATACAGATGCCATTACTTCAAGACAAAAGGCTGGATATAGTGGTTTTGCAAAAACAATTATAGCTCATGAATTAATAGATGTAGTTAAGTCTTTTGGAAAAGCAAGAGTTGACGTTTCGGATCCTAGTAATCTTGGTGCAATTTTAAATGAAAACGAAGCTTTTTCTGCTGTTGACTCAATTTTGGATGAGGCTGCAAGTGATTTAAGTATTGCTGGGGGAAGTTTTGCTTTTCCATTAGCAGGTTTCGATGGCTTTGATTCACCTTCCGATTTCTTAAAATTCAATAAAGCTCTCAAAGCGAAAGTAGCCCTATACAGTGGAGATATGGCTAAATGTTTATCAGCACTTTCTGAATCCTTTTTAAATTTAAATGGAGACCTTTCAATTGGACCAAAACATGTTTTTAGTCTTGGAAGTGGAGATCAAACCAATGGACTTTACAAGATTATTGATAATAATGGTGATCAAATTATAGTTCATGATAGTTTTATAAATGATGCTGAAGCTGGAGATTTAAGAGTAAATAATAAAACAGTAATTAGAAGTAATCCAACAGGTCAAGATGATTTATCAGGATCTCATCAAACTGCATTATATGTAACGAATGTTTCTTCAATCGATATAATAAGAAATGAGGAATTAGTTTTAATATATGCTGAAGCTAAGATTTTTTCAGATCCTAGTGAAGCAGAAAATGCGATAAATATTATTAGGGCTTCCTCAGGGTTAGCTAGTTATAATGGATTGCCTTCTACGTCAGCTCTAACTAAGGAATTACTTCGTCAAAGACGTTATTCTTTATGGTGTGAAAATCATAGAATGTATGATCTGAGAAGATATGATTTATCTAGTACATTGCCAATAGATAGGCCTGGCGATCAAGTTTTTAATCAATTCCCTGTTCCTTTAACTGAGAATGAATAATCAACTTAATCAATTATAAATCGTTTAGACTTTGACTTAAAAATATGAGAAAATCATTAATTATAACATTAAGTTTTTTAATTATTTTTTCTTGTTCACAAAATCAGAAAGAATCTAAATCAACTTATTTAGATTATTCTAATCGTTTAGACAAACTATCAGGAGGTGTAAAAGTAATTCCCGTTAAAACTCCAGAAGGCACATTTAATGTATGGACTAAGAGAGTGGGAAACAATCCAACTAAAAAAGTTCTTTTACTTCATGGTGGTCCAGGAGCAAATCACGAATATTTTCAAGCTTTTGATTCATATTTTCCTAACGAATCCATAGAATATTATTATTACGATCAATTAGGATCAGCTTTTAGTGATAAGCCAAAAAAAGAGTCTCTGTGGACAATAGAGCGGTTTGTTGATGAGGTTGAGCAAGTTCGATTAGCCCTAGATTTAGATTCATCTAATCTAATAATTTTAGGACATTCTTGGGGAGGGATATTAGGAATAGAATATGCCCTTAAATATCAGAAAAATATGAAGGCTTTAATCATATCTAATATGGTTCCTTCTATTCCGGATTATGTGAAATATGCAAACGATGTTCTAGCTCCAAAGCTTGATCAAGAAGTTTTGAAAAAAATAAGAATTTATGAAGCTGCAGAGGATTATACAAATCCTGAATATTTAAGGTTAGTTCAGGAAAATTATTATCCAAAACATGTTTTAAGAATGCCCTTAAATGAATGGCCTGATCCTGTAAACAGAAGCATGGCAGGAATAAACTATGATCTTTATTTGAAAATGCAAGGACCTAGTGAATTTGGTGTTGTGGGTAATGCAATTTTAAAAGATTGGGATAGAAAAGCTGATTTATCAAAATTAACAATTCCCATATTAACTATTGGGGGGAAACATGATACGATGGATCCAAAGCAAATGGAATGGATGAGTACTGAAGTCCAAAACGGAACATATCTTCACTGTCCAAATGGAAGCCATTGGAGTATGTATGATGATCAAGAGACTTATTTTAATGGTTTAACAGCATTCATTAATTCATTGCCATAAATAGTTTTAGTATCATAAAGTCAAACCCGTTTTGTGAATAATGGAAGGGGTAATTGAAAAAGATAATATAGAGGGCGTTACTTTTTTAATGTTTCTAAAGAAGTTGCTACTCAAAATCAAATAGAGTTTAATTGGATAAAGACTGAAGATGATATGCCTGAAAGACCAACTAACTAAACCGCAGGCATATCTTCTTCAGTAAGTTCTAAAACGATAACTTTATTTTGAATAATAACCTTTTAGCTAGATTTAAAAAAAACTAAAAACGACTAAAATCAAAAAAGTACTTTAATTTAGGAAATATGTTTTATTCAGTCTCATAAATTTCAAATATTTCATAGTGAATATCCCAGAAATAAAAATAATAACAACATTTAATCAGCTTAAAGAAGTAAAAAATCTTCAGTCAAAAAACTTAAAAGACAATCTTTCCTCAACGATCAAATCTAATGATGGTTTTTTAACCGCTAGCTATTCAATTTCATTTTTAAAAAGTATAACTAAAAAATCTCCTTCAATTATTGCTGTGGTGGAAGGAGAAATTGTTGGTTATCTATTAGCATCTACAAAAAAATTGACAGAAGGAAATGAGTTTTTGAAAAATTTAATAATGAAAATTAATCGAAAATTTTATAAGTCAAAACAACTCTCTAAATTTGATTTTATTATTGTAGCACAACTTTGTGTAGCATCAAGTCATAGAGCTCAGGGCATAGTTAAAAAAATGTACACGCTCTTTAAAAATAAATATTCATCCATATATCCATTTTGTTTAACGGTTGTTGATTTAGAAAATAAGAGATCAATTAGAGCTCACTTAAATGTAGGATTTAAGATAATAGATTCAATTAAAATGGAAAATAGTGAAGCTGTTATAATCATTTGGGAATGGCATTAAAAAAGTATTTTCATTTAAACCACAGGCATATCATCTTCTAGTAAGTTCTGGGATTTGTTTATATTAGAATATTATTAATCATAAATTAATTAAAATGAAAAATGTTTTATCAATAGTATTTTTACTATTATTTGTATTTGTAAATGCCCAAACTTCAGGGCGTATATACAATATGAAGGTTATGCCTGGTCATGCGCCTTCTGTATTGAACTTATTCACTGATTTTGCTGAAGGTCATGAATGGAATGAAGGTAGTGGTGTCATGTTACAATCTGTTCAGTTTAAAAATGGAGTAACTCATAGAGTACTTGCATGGGGAGATCCTGAAAATTTTGGTGCAAAACAAGAAAAAACTGATTCTGAATGGACTGCTTATCTAGAACAATTAAATAATCATTTAAGTTTTGCAAACGATAGTAGTGTAATAACATCTCTTGGATTCTCCGAAGGTGATGCAAGTAAAAATAAATCTGCTAAAATTTTTGATTTAAAAGTTCATGAACCTGCTAAGTTTAAATTAGCTTTTGATAAAATAGTAAAACAGAACAAATCAATACTTGGAGATAGAAGAATGGGGTTACTTTCAATTGATGCTGGTGGAACTCTGGGAGCGACACACAGTATTGTAGTTTATGGGAAAGGTTTAAATGACTTAGTGCTCTTAGAGAGGAAATTCAGAAACTCCAAAGGCTTCGGTGATTATATAAAAGACAGAGGTAAAGTTGAATATATCCAAAACTACTACATAAATACTTTGGCAAGATTTAACTAATTATACATAAACCCTCCTAAGCGGAGGGTTTTTCTATTACACCAATGCCCTTATTTCAATTTCCTTGTAACCCCAAACCTTAGCATATAAGACACTACATTCATTGAACCCCAAATGTCCTATCTAATATAATGACAATCATAGTATTAGAAATTTATTGAGTATGGGTTTTCCTAAGGGGTTAACTGGCATAGAGAGGTGTAACCCAAACTCTCCTAGTCAGAGGACTTTCTTTTAAACCACAGGCATATCATCTTCAGTAAGTTCAGGAATTTATTATATTAGAGTATTATTAACCATAAATCAATTAAAATGAAAAAAATCTTTATTTTCTTATTATCAATTCCAATATTTACTAGCTGTACAAATAGTAATGTTGGTCCTTCAGAAGAGGATGTAGCAACTTTTAATAAAAATGTAGAAACTTGGAAAATGGCAGCTAATGGCTTTACTTCAGAAGATCCTGAAAAAGTAATGAGCATTTTTGCTGATTCTTTAAAATGGAATAATCCTGAAGCCTTAATAGAAGTTACTAAAACCAAGGCAGATCTTACTGCAGCAGTTAATTTCTACATAAATAATTTTGATAATATTACATTTACTAAAGATGATTATTATGGAGGAAGTCTTTATTCTACTGATCAAACATCATCATCCCCTGATGCACTTAGAGTTTATGGAAATTGGTCTTTAACCGATCCTGAGTCAGGAGCTGATATAGCTTATAAATGGATGGGAGTTTTAAGATTTAACGAGGACGGAAAAGTTTTTGATTTTGCAGACTGGTTTGATGTAAGTAGTATTCCTAGTCAAATTGAAGGAACTTATAAAAGATAAAATTTACTTTCTAATTTTTATTAATTATGCTATTTGGATGCCACTCTTTTAATCAAGGGGGTTTAAAAGAAAACGCCACTAAAGTTAATTAGTGACGTTAAAATTATAAATGATTAGTCTTTATTGAATTGGATTCTGTCTAAACTGGTCAAGCCAAACAACTTTCCCATCTACTACATAATAACTTTCATAGCCTTGCCATTCAGTAATTTTACCAACAGAATCAGTATACTTCATATTGAACCAAGCACCAACGTGTTCCCCTCCAGTATTTGGAGAAATATCAATTGAATTGATTGAAGTTATATCCCAAGTAATTCGTTTTGAATTTTCATTTTCTTTAAATCCATTCATAAATTCAGATGCAGAAAAAACTCTTTTACCATTTGGAGGTGTAATTCTAACTGAATCGGAAAAGAATTTTACAGCCTCATCATATTTACGTTCTTTCCATACTTTATCAAGAGCTACGACTACATCAACCGCTTCTTGTGTTCCTAAATACCACCCTGTATTTTTAACATCTTCGTCTTGATTTGGATGAAATCCGATGTGTCGTTTCTTTAACGGGCTCTTGACAAGATGCAACAACAAAAAGTATAAAGCTGAATAATAATAGTTTTTTCATTTTAATTGATTTATGATTAATAAGTTACTAATATAAGAAACTCTACAATATCTCTACTACGTGTTTTTCTTCCTGAACTTACTGAAGATGATATGCCTGTAGTTTAAAAGAAAACTCTCTGAAACTAATTAGAGGGTTCTTACTTAAAAATTTAGCTATGGTTTAAAATACGAGACGCTCGTCTAAAACAATCGAGAAATCATATTCATCTTGGTCATAAATGACGTTTAATTAAAAAAACTATTATGGCTATTTTTTCATGAGAAATAACAATCACAGTAAAATTCAAAGACATTCAAGTTGCAGTTGGTTATGGTATGACCTCAGCAATAATTAAGCATAGATGCGTTGAGCAGGCTTATGCAAAATCACCTTGGTCAAAGATTAAAAACCAAAAAGATTATAGGTTTGAGCTTATTGTTGAGAAGGAAAATATTGAATAAGTGGTTTAGTGAAAATAACTAAAAATTGATCAAAAAAGGCCAAAAATGATCAAGAAACGTTCAAAAATCATCGTAAATGGCTAAACTGAATTTATGATTAGTATTTTTCTAAGACTACATTATTAACACCTCCAAAAAATCTATTAACCTCAAAACTTCATAACTGATATAATAGCTTTTATTATATTTACTAATAATTTAAAATAATTTAAAATGAAAAAACTATTATTATTTATTTTGGCTTTAAGCATAAGTGCTTGTAACAATGTTGTTACAGAAGCTCCTATAATGGATGCGGTAAAAAACAATGGTGAGCCTGATGGACCTCATACTTCTTCTGAATGGAAAATATGGGCTTACAGTACAGCTGCACCTTCATATATTGCTTCAGATTGTTCGGTAGTTGATGTTGATGGAACTGTACTGAGAGAGGGAACAAATGGATGGACAGCTATGGCAGCTAATCCAAGAGGAATGGCTAATCCTGAAAATGGATGGAATAACCCACACGAGGCTATGCCTATGGTAGGTGATGCCCAAGCCATGAAATGGGCTATGGCATACATGGGGGGGAAAATACCTCAGATAGACCACGATGGATGGGCATGGATGCTTCACGGCGACATGGGAGAAGATAACACTAAACATTTAGTTTTTAATAAAGAGGATGCTGCTGAAGGTCAGTGGATAGAATCAGGACCTCACTTAATGCTATTTCCAAAAGATCCAGCTAGTCTAGAAGGTAACACTACCGACTTTATGTCTGGTGCTCCTTATATTATGTTTAAAGGAACTGGTTACGATCATCTTATGATTCCCGTGGAAAACTATTTTGATTATCAGACACCCGTTGTTCCTGAAGTACCTGTTGTTCCTGAAGTACCTGTTGTACCAGATCCAAAACAATAAATGAATATTGTTTAATACCCCCCCCCTTCTTATTGAAGGGGTTGTTTTTGTTAGTGTTTTCAGCTATATGAAACTAAAAGAGCTGAACCAATGGAACTCTCTGTTGTGAATCCTGGTCCTGTTAATGGCCCAACTCTTTCGGGTGATTTAACAGTTACTTCTATGGATATGTTTAAGCAAATAATGTTAGAGAAAATGCCAATGGTTCCTTAGTCTGCAATTAACATGTCTGATGTTCGAGACATTACTAAAATCGATGTTTTAGCACTTGAAAACGAAAATGCCAATGGAAAACGTTTTATTGTAGCAACTGAGAAAGCCCAAAAATTTCAAGAGATTGCCCAGCATATAAAATCCAATGGTTATGATAAGGTAAGTAAAAGATTAGCTCCAAACTTTTTACTAAATTTTATTCGTAATTTTGATAGAGAAGCTCGGAGTATGAAAGCTTTTATTGGTAAAGCATACGATGGTGATGTTTCCTCAACATTGAAAACATTCTATTGGAAGCCAATTAGTTTAGAAAAACTGTTTTTAGATACTGTTAAATCAATAGAATCATTTGCTTAGCACATGTTACTTTTAGTTGGTTTGAACTGCAGTTTATGAAAATGCTCTTAAATTGTATTTATGAAATTAAAAGTTTTTAGATATAAATTACGGATGTAATGTGACAAATGAAGCGGTAACTAAAAGGCATAATTTGACACTACACCTAAATCAAACATTTATTAAATGAAACATTTAGAGATAGAAATTAAGTTCACGTAATGCAATTAGCTCAAGCAAAAATGTTAAAATAATTTTTGTCACAATCACAATTTGAACAATTACAAGGGTAGCAACTGCATTTTTCACACCGCCCATAGATTGCACAAGATGAACATCCGCAGCTACATTTAGGCATTAAATTATTCATAATCAGTAATATAAAAAAAATATTTCACTTGAACTTGGAGACAAGTTGTTAAATTAATTTATAATTAATCTGTTGGATAAATAAATCCCAGAACTTACTGAAGGTGATATGCCTGTGGTATAAAAGAAAACGCCCCTAAAGTAAATAGTAAACTACTACAGTTAAAAAGACGCCTTCTAAAAATATCTATATACCAAATAAAACTAACCCCATACTTTTAAGACGTCTATATAATCTTCCATAAAACCAATTAGAAATATTATCAAGAAACTGTTTTTCAAATGTTAATTTGTTTTTATCATCATCCATAATCAAAAATTATTAGTGATTATTTATAAATATACCTTAAATCTTATCACACAAACAAAGGCAAGCCTTCACTTAATTCATTAGTAGCTTGTTTCATTCTTGGTAAAGTGTATTGTAAGGCTATTTGAAGCATCTTAATACGCTGATTAGCGTTACATACTCATTTACATCTAAAGAAGCTATTAAATCGTTTATAAGTAGTTGTAGTTTCTCTTTTACTTCGGATGTTATTTTGTTTGGGCTTCCTTTTGGTCATGGCATAACTGTTATTATAAATTCAATGCGGTAGTATTGCAGTAGGATTTATTTTTGTTTCTCTGCTGTTTAAATTATTTTTGGACTATGAAAAATATAATGTTATTAAAATCAATCGCAGTATTAATGATGATTGGTGGTTTTGGTGTCATTTGGTTGGGTCTTTCAATGAAACAATAATAAAATGTAGTACTCTATTTTTTAGAGAACTTCATAATTATTTCTAAACGGCAGTTTTCTTAATTCTTTAAGTGATATATTCATTTGTTAATTTTAGAATACAATTATAAGATTTTAGCTATGTTTAAACATCTTAAAACCAACACAATGAAAAAGCTATTTAGCGTTTCAAGAAATTCAATTAGCTTGTTGGATTCACTTGCAAAAATTTTAAGTTTTTCATCTGCCAAAACAAGGAGTGAGATTAGAAGAAAAAGACAAGTTAGATAAGTTTAGTGCCTATAAAGAAAAACACGGAGTTATATTAAACCTTCTGCAATTGCTAATTTTAAAACCTTTTGAGCAGTAGGGTTCGATACACTTGCAATCTTTGAAGCACGGTTAATAGATTCGCCATTCTTTAGTTCTTTTAAGCACATCTGTACATTAGATTTATTGAAAACTGTTCTATTGTTTCTTTAGGTTTATTGCCACCGTTATTCTTATGCCTACCATTCTTCCTTGCACGTTCTATACCTCCAGCTTTAAGTTCTTTGGTGTTTTTAAGTTCCCACTCTGCAATAGTTGCCATTATAAATAGAATCATCTTTGTTGAAGACTCTTTTAGTAGCATCTTGATTAAAGATTTAACTACTATATCTGGTTTGGTGTTTGTCTGAATACCTATCATTTTCCTTAGTTTTTCAGCTTCGTACTGCTTTAACTCTAATTCTATCTTCATTTTTTTAACTACCTTATAAACAATTCAAAATCAATAAGATATATGTAATTGTAATTTTTAAATCTTGTCAAGATGGTATATGTTAAATTTTTATTTGTAATACTTGTCGTTCTTCTGGTTGTGTTTGCTTTTAAAGCAAAACTATAAAAGGGTATCAGGTGGGATAAATACTTATAGATATGAAACCAAAGCCCACCCTAACCTAAAGTTTTGCAGAGAAATGGGGTAAGGAACCGTGAGCAACCTTGTTTTGGTGTTACTCCCCCCAAATCCCTGCATTATTATTCTACTGTAACTATAATTCTAAACCAAGTAACAGGGTATACTTTTAAGTTTTAAACACAAGGTAGTATAAGGAATGAGGATTCACTAAAACTTTGTGATAGAATTTATATATTTGAGTAAACCTTAAATCAATGAGAAAGTTTCTCTATTTAATCACTTGTTTTACTTTTAGCTCTGGAAAACCTGACTGCATTGAAATTTCTAATAAATATGGAGGAAACTGAATTTACTATTTTGAATTTAAAGATAGAGATAGATATAGTGAATCTGAATATGGCGCAAATCCATCAACACTTGTGAGTGAAAAAACTTTTAATGAATACAATATTGGATATACTTTCTGTGTGGATTAAACTCACCTAACTCCCTTCTTGAAAATTTGATTTAGAATTATTACCTTTTAATATAATTTGAAACAATGAAAAAAAAACACATCCTAATCATTCTAATTATTTTTTTCTTTCTTTATCTGTGGGCAGAATTAGGAGTGGGAATTTTTTTTCAAGATAGTTGGGGTGGAGACTAAACCCTTCAACTCCATCTATTATACTTTGAGATGTAATTAGTAGTTTTGGCGATAATTTAAAACTCAATATAATAAACTATATGTTAGGAATATTTAAAAAGAAAACAGAAACAGAAAAACTTGAAATTAAATATAAAGTCTTATTGAAGGAAGCATATGACTTGTCAAAAACGAGTAGAAGCAAGAGCGACCAAAAAACGTTTGAAGCGGAGGAAGTATCTAAACAAATAGAAATACTAAAGAAAAAAAAATAATCTCCAATTAACCTTTACAGATACTAAATATACCAAAGTATACCCCTGTAAGTGTGATGCTGAAGAATGTGATTATAAGCAACAGTGGGTAGACGCTGGTTCACCTTTTAGAATACCTGAAAAGTATGCTGGCGTAAGAAAATGGAGTCAAGACGAATAACTAAAACACAGGCATAGCATCTTCTCTAAGGTCTTGGATTACAACATACTTTATCAAGAACGAAACGAGCTACTAATAAAGTAAGTTTAGACTTGCCTTTGTTTTTGCGTTAAATTGAGTTAAGAAATTATGGCTATATTTAACTATCTGAAAATCAATAAAATGAAAAATCTATTTTTAATACCTATCCTTTTATTAGTTCTTTTTAGCTGTTCACCAGATGAAGAAACACAAGCAGCAACTAATACTGTTCAAACTATAACTCCAGAGCCTGAAGCTGAAACTCCAGAACCAGTAGTTGTTCAATATACTTTAACGGTAACAGCAGGAAATGGTGGAAGTGTAACTAATGGTGGAACATTTGATGATGGGACTTCCGTTTCAGTCACTGCTAATGCCAATGAAGGATATGAATTTGTTGGATGGGATGGGAATGACTCAACAAATGAAGCAATCACAATTACACTAAACTCAAATCAAACAATTCAGGCTCTTTTTCAATTAGTAGTTTCATCTGAAAACTATTATTCAAGTGGAGATATAATACCTATCGAGGCTGTTATTTTTTATGATAGAGAATTAGATGTTAATGGAATTAAATTAATAACTGCAGGTGAAATTGGAGGTCAACAAGCTGTGCCTGATATTTGGATATATAAAACTGCACAATTATTTAAATTGCTTATGGACAAAGATTCAGAAGGAATTGATTCTGATGCACAGTTAAATATGATTAAAACTCTTAAAGGTGAAATTGGTTGGCATCAAGGTTATCCTTCTGGTCAACGAATTGCAAGGGGTGGTGGAAATGAATATTCTCCTGGTTTTTTAGGAGATTCTCGCAATCAATTTTATCCCGGTATAGAGGCTTTTGAAGATGAATTTACTTTAGATGATATGGTTTGGTATAAAAACATAGATAGCAGGGGTACAGGTGATGATGACATCAATGAAATTATTGAGCATACTCTTCACACTCTTCATCGTTTTGGAGTAAGAGGTGGAGTTGAAGGCTCAACTGAAGTATTAAATATAGAAGCTGAAGAAGAAGATGTTAGCAATACAGATGTTTTTCTTGCAATGAAAGAAGCCCACAATAATGGTGTTTTTGATATTGAAGGGTATGGAGGTGATATTAACAATCGAGATGCCTGGCCAGTTATGCTAAAAGAATATCAGTACTTATTGACTTATGGAATGTGGGAATTTAGTGAGTTTTGGGAAGGAGGGAGTCTTTCTCCAGAATGGAATGACAACGCCAGAACCCCAGAAGGTGTTTTAGCAAATAATCCCTTGGGCTACCAGCTTTACAATACATATTTCAAGCCAGTAATCTCTATACCAAACAAGGAAGTATTAAGAACAATGTTTCAAGATAATGACCAAGGAGAATCGGGATATACTCCAGACTAAACTTTTTATTGTTGGCATATCATCTTCAGTAAGTTGAGGGATTATATTATATTTACAGCTTGTTAACCATAAAAAACATTATTAGTAAACTGATAGCCTTTTGGGTAAAGAATAGTTTGCCAGGTAAGATTATTTTAGTTTGCGTTATTATCAATGTTATATCATTGGCAATTAACTTTTAATAGAACTATGAAGATAAAGATATTAGCATACACTTTCTTAGGCGGAAAAAAAGAATACTTAAAAGAATTTAAAGATAAAACAGATTTAGATAAACATATCAGCTTCATTACAAATGGAGATAGTTTATTTAGAGATGTTCAATATACTTATAAGGATAAAGATTATAGAGTATTTAATAAGAAAAGAAATGATAGTAATTATGTATCTAAATACAGAAAAACTCAAGCAGATAATAGAGCTAAATTATTCAGAAAACATTCTATAATTACTAGTATGAATGTAACTGACAATATGCGAAATAAATATAAAGAGTTTTTAAAGTCAGCTATATTAAGTGAAAAAGACATTAAGTCTGCTAAGTTAATACTAAACGAAACCTCTCTAAAGGAGGGCCATATAGGTATATTAAATGATTTAGTAGATAAGAGTCGAAGATTTAAGAGCGAAAAAAAGAAAATATAAGATTTAAGAAATTATAAATAATTAATTTAACGAATTAAATTCCTGACAAATGTATCATCTGGATACTCTTCGATAGAGATTGAGGACTATCAAGTAGCAGGAAATCTTGCAGTAACAAAAGAAAATGGTGACGAATGTGTTTTATTGTGGGATAATGATAAAATCGTTACATCAGATTAGAAAGAATCGACTTATAGTTGGGTGGAAATATTTAATTTTGAAGAAGAGAAAATTATTTATATGAATCAATTTTAAAAACCAATTAAACAACGTATATAATAACCTCCCAAGTGGAGGGTTTTCTTTTAAACCACAGGCATATCATCTTCAGTAAGTTCTGGAATTTGTTATATTTGATTATTATTAACCATAAATCAATTAAAATGAAAAAATTATTATTATTTGTCGCTTTATTTATATCAATTCAAGTGTTTTCACAAAACATTGCCTTTGATTTAGCATTTGTAGATGCTGAAAATATCCAGGCGTATGACCAGAATTTGAAAACAAAATACCAAAGATTAAATCAAAACTATATTGATGATGGAAGAATTTTAGGATGGCACGTTTGGAAAGTAATTAATGGTGCACAAAGCCCATTTTCACATTTAGCTGTTACAGTCTATGATATGGATAAAATGGACGAAGATTATACTCCTAAAAAATGGACAGAAGAGTTTACCGATATGACACAAGCAGAACTAAGGGATTGGGGTAAAAAGAATAGCGAAAATAGAAAAATTGTATTTGAAACTCAATTTGTGAATGTTGCAGAAGTGCTTCAAGAAGGTGTTACAGATTATCCAGATATTGCTGTGATGAACTTGATGAAAGTTAAGCACGGAAAATACAAAGCTTATGAAGACATTGAAAAAGCAACCACTAAAACAATTGCTAAAGGTTCTCCAAGAAAAGGATGGAGCTTAGGAAAACGAATTGATAGAATTGGAACTGATATTTCTTGGACTCACTTTACAATTGATTGGTTTGACAAATACTCTGACTTTTTAAAACTAAGCGCAAGACCGTCTTCAAATGCAGATAAAAACTATCAAAATATGATGAAACTTCGTGATTTGACAAACCGAATCGTACTTGAAAAATTCATTTTCTTAAATAAATAGAATTTAATAAAACTCTCTAAACTTTCGGTTTTCTTAAATAACAAATTGTTTTAAAATAATTCTAACGTCACTAATTAAATTTAGTGACGTTTTTTTTAAACCAATTCTTAATATAATTGTCTATAATACTTTAGGCCTTCATTTTGGCTTATGGTTAAGAAGAGAACCCTTTTGTTAATTCAGAAGAGTTTTTAGTTCAAATTTACCGCTACTAATTCAGCTGTTATAAATTTAGAATCTAACATATCAACTTGTTGTATTATTTTATCATTTTCCCATTGAATTTAATGATTTATTGGTATTGCATAATTTTCTTTTGAGAATTTTCCCACAGCATAAAGTTCTCCAATGTAAGCAGACCACACTTCATCGTTATTCAACTCAAAGGTTTGAAGCCTACCTTCTGAAAATGAAATATCTTCATAAATTACGTGAATATTATTCCAATATTTGATTTTTTCTTCTCCTCCAGTTGCTTTAACTTATGTATCTCCAGAAGTTCTTAATATAAAATCTTTTACTAAAAAGGGTATCTACATATGAAAAATCTGCTTTTGTAAAAAGGGTCATATTTTTAAATAAAATTTCTGCTTTGCTATCTCGGGAAGTAAACACACCACTTAATGGATTACCACTTTTTAAAGTAGTATTTTCTTTTGGTGATTGAACACACGATACCATCATAATAGAAATAAAAGCTATACTTACTAATTTTTTGATTTTTAATTGATTTATGATTATTAATCATTAAACACACTAATTTTAAAAATTAGTTAATATTATGTGCAGATACTTTAATTAATAAACTATTTCTAAATCTTTCAAATACTCATTTCTGACAACTTGAAATCATTAAATGACTTTTGAAAGCATTTTACATTGAACCCATGAAAGCGAAGAGTTTTTCATACATTAGTATATAATTGATGTCATTATGAAATTAAACTTATTGTCTTGTGAAACTGAACGTCCCGATAGAAAGGTTATAAGTAAATGTATTTCTGATATTTCTTATAATATGAATGTATCTTTATCAAATGAACTTACTTTGATTCTTTTAGAAGGAGATTCAATTGAAATAGAAATAGAAAATAAAAGTTCTGGTTCAGCTTTAAGAACTTTAAGAAAATTAAACATTGATTATGAAGTGATTGATTAATCTTAAAAATGTTTTAAAATATTAATTCATTTAATCTTAGAAGTTATGATTCCCAATCTAAATTATTTTAAAAAGATTAATAAGATTTACAGGTAGTATTCAAAATGGATCTAGAATTGATTTTTCATCTTTAAATTTATAATCTGTTAAACAAAAATTAATAGCATGTATTCAAAATTTAATTATTCCTTTTGCTTTTAACTTAATGTCATTAATGTGAAATAAGTACGAGTATATTTTATAAAGTATTATACGTTTTACTTCAATTTTTCAACCCTTTAAGGTTAGTAGATCTTTTTATGTTTTATATTGCTTGATATTAATTTAAAATGAAAAAGAATTTTTTAACACTAATCTTATTTGTTGCATTTATCTCGCAAGCTCAAGAAAAAAAGAGTGGAGGTAAAATTTTTGAAAAACATCCAGCCATTGACCTTGTTGATCAATTTAACGCAGCTTTTGTTGCAGGAGATGAAGCTAAATTACGTTCAATGGTTACCGACGACTTTAAATTTTGGACAATGAATTCAATGGAACCAAAACCACGGACCATCGATAATATGGTGAGTATGTCAAAAACTTTAAGTAAAAACGTACTCAATTTAGCAATCAAAAATAGAGGCCAAGCTTATTCTGATGCGATTGAATTTAAAGGTGCAAACAGAGTAGATGTTTATACCTATAAATTCCTTTCAGGAGTTGTTAAAAACACGGGGTTAATTCTACAAATTCCTAGAAATTCTATTTTTAGAGTAACTAAGGATGGAAAGAAAATTATGAATGTAGGGATATCTGATAGCCAATTGAAATGGGAGAAAGCAATGAATGCTAATGGAACCAAAAAGAATGGTGAAATTTATATAGACCATCCACATATAGCTAAAGCCCGATTATTATACGCACATATTCTTACGGGAGATCTAGACGCTATTCGTGCTCTATATGCAGATAACGCTAGAATATCCGATGTAATGAACTCTGAGTTCGATAGTTTTATTTCTCCAGATAAAGAAATTGCTAACTTAAATGAATTTTTAAAAGAATATGAGATTCTTAATATTACTGAAAGTGGATATCCTGATCTTTTGGATTATGCAGGTGCAAACACAAAAACGATTATCTCGTGGTGGGATTTTACTGTTAAAAACAAAAAATCCGGAAAGATTAAAAAACATTCACAACATTCGCAAATTGTTGTAAATGCAGACGGTTTAATTGTTCGTGAAATGTATTATTACAATGCAGCACATCTACCAATATAAAAATTAAAATTAATTAGATTATTTTTAATAAGTATTTTACAACATAACATGAAAAATTTATATTTAATATTCTCATTAATATTCTCTATTACAGCTATTTTTTGTCAAGATATAATTTTTGTAAATAGTGAATTACACCTTGAAAATGATGCTCCATTTTCTGAAGCTACTATTGTAAATGGAATAATTTATTTATCAGGAGAAATAGGAACATTGCCTAATAATAAAGTTATAGATGGTGGTATTGTGCCTGAGACAATTCAAGCACTATCTAATATCTCGAATAAACTTGAACGCATGGGAAGCTCTATTGATAACGTTTTTAAATGTACCTGTATGCTAGCTGATATTATGGACTGGCCAGAAATGTCTAAAGCATATAAAACTTTCTTCAAAAAAGAAAAGTTACCCTCTAGAAGTGCTTTTGCAGGTAGTGGATTAGCCTTGAAGGCAAAGATTGAGATAGAGTGCATGGCGACATTAAAACAATAATACCAATAATCATTTGGATGATGATTTTTTAATTCACTTAAATTTTAATTGATAAATATGATTAAAATAACACAAAACAGATCAGGATGTCCCATAAGTTCTTCGCTTGAGATCATTGGAGATACATGGTCTCTTTTGATAATTCGAGATTTGTTCCTTCAACGCACTACATTTTCTGAATTCATGAATTCTCCAGAAAAAATCTCATCAAATATTTTAACTAACCGTCTAAAAAAATTATTAAATTTTAATTTAATTGAGTTTCACAGAGATCATAAAGATAAAAAAGTTAAAAAATATTTTTTAACAGCGGCAGGAATTGACTTATATCCGCTTATTTATAATATTTCTATTTGGTCTAAAAAACATCTTGATATAGAATATAATAATATAGCTTTTGATTGGTTTAAAGAAAATTTTGATAAAACTCCCAGTCAAACTATTGTGGATGATGTAAAAACTTATGAAAATTTCAAAGAATCAACATTGAAAAATATCTAAAGATTTCTCTTTAACTAAATTATTTCACTATATATATTACTTCAGAAACTTCAGAAGCTCTAAAATACCCTAAAGGATTCGCGTTTGGATTCGTAAGGTTTATTACATTTCCATTAAGATTAACAGGCACTGTGGCAAAAGGACTCCCTTGAGTGTTTTGATTAATTAATAAGTTCCAGTAATTAAAACCTCTTTTTGATAATCCATACTGGCGAAAACGTATTTTATTACCTATTTCAAAATCACTTCCGAATAAGAAACCATTATAAATAAAACCGTCAACAAAATCATCTCTAAAAACATTGAATTCAGTAATTTCTATTGATTCTCCTGTAAATTCAAAGAATGTATAATTTTTTTCATTTTTTGGGTCTATACAAAAAGCATCGAGTTGTATTCTTTCTTCCCCAAAAAAGAATATTGGTTTTTGAGAGATACTATCAATAGTTGAAACAGAAATCAGTGATTCAGTACCAGTAAATTTTTGGCCTTTATAGGTTATGTTTAGCTTAAGTTCCTGGTTAAGAAGATAAGGAATAGTGTCTAAAGGGAAATAATGACCTGGGTCTTCTAAATCCTCAGAAAAAGTATACGTATTTTCGTCTGAATCTAATATATTAACTTCAGCACCTATAGCAGGTAAGTAAGTGTCTGAAAAATAAGAAGAACTTAGTGATAAAATAACTTCTTGTTCTGTTTTTTGAGTTTCTTTAATCCAGTTTATTTGAGCCTCAACAACCAGGAGTGGTTCTGAGTCAAATACGTTTACTTCAATGGAATCTTCACATTTTAATAACAGAAAAACACAAATTAATAAATAAAAATTATTTCTCATAAATCAAAATTTAAAATTATAGGTTACAGAAGGTATGATTCCAAAAATGGATAACCTTATAGCTTCATTAAGGCCTGTATCATTATTTTTCTGAAACCTTACGGAAGCTGAATTTTGGCGGTTATACAGATTGTATATTCCAAAAACCCATTGTCCATTGTAAGCTCTATTTTCTTTTTGAGGAGTGAATACTGCTGAAAGATCAAAACGATGGTATGCATCTAGCCTACTACTGTTTCTTGGGGCATAATTAGCAACTGAAAAATCAGAAAACTGATATTGTGCATTTGGGTAGGTAACAGGCTGACCTGTTTGGTAAATGAAATTAGCATTTATATCCCATTTTTTGTTGACTTGATAATTTGTAGTTATTGACAAATCATGCGTTTTGTCATAGGGCGTGTAATACCAGTCACCATTGTTAATTCCTGCCTCTTTAGGTGTTCTTCCTTGGGTTCTTTGTTCAGATTCAGAAAGAGTATAAGCAATCCATCCTGTTAATTTTCCATCATTTTTCTTGAATAATAGCTCAATCCCTTTTGCTCTAGCTTCTCCATTTAAAAGCACTTGTTCAATTGCGTTATTGGCAATTAATTGAGCTCCATCAATATAATCTAAACGGTTTTGAATGTCTTTGTAAAAACCTTCGATTTCCAAATTATAGCGGTTGTTCTTAAAGGTTTTAAAATATCCTAAAGCAATTTGATTTAAAAGCTGTGGTTTAATAAATGTTCCACTAGGAGCCCATACATCAATTGGAGTAGGGGAGTTAGTGTTTGAAATCAAATGCAGGTATTGTGCCATTCGATTATAACTTGTTTTAATAGATTGGTCTTGACTCAGCTGAAAGGAAACCGCAACTCTTGGTTCAATATTATAAAAGGGCTTAATGACTTCTCTTTTGTTATAGTTAGTAATTCCTATTGGATTTGCAGTTTCATATATTTTTAAACCACTATTATAAAGTAAAGGCGTATCGTTTTGATATAAATTTAGTTCTTGCCCCAACCTTAAAAAACTACTAAAGCGTGTTCCTACTTGAACATTTATTTTTGGATTTAATTGAAATTTAACACTTCCATATAAAGCATTTTCAAAAGCAAACTTATCCGTTAATTTATTTTTTATTATACCACTAGTCTCACTGGTAGGACTAATTAAGCCTGGATCAAATTTATAATAAATACTATTTATACCATATTCCAAGGTTAATTTATCACTTAGATAATACTTGAAGTCATATTTTAAGTTAAAATTATTGATACCTAAGTTCCAGTCAAAATTGGCAAGTCCAAAGTCTAAGGTGTAATCATAATTAGAATAAATTAATGAAAGGTTTGAAAATAACTTTTTCGTAAATAGATGGTTCCATCTAAAATTAGCAACTGAATTACCAAAGCGAACATCAAAAAGATTTGAAATATCAAAGACATCTCGTCCAAAATAACCAGAGAGATATATATTATTGTTTTCATTAATTTTGTAGCTCAATTTGGTATTTAAGTCATAGAAATAGGCAATATTATTATCGATACTCTCAACTAGGGGTAAAAAGAGGTGCGCATAGCTGCTTCTTCCTGCAATTAAAAAGGAACCTTTGTCTTTCTTTATTGGACCTTCTACTAAAAGCCTGCTTGATATTAACCCGATACCTCCTTGAGCTCGAATTTTATTACTGTTTCCATCTTTTTGATAAATGTTTAGTACAGAGGAAACACGACCACCATAGTTGGCAGGAATTCCTCCTTTGTAAAGTCTAATGTCTTTAATTGCATCTGGATTAAAGACAGAGAAAAAACCAAAAAGGTGAGATGAATTAAAGATTATGGCTTCATCTAATAAAATCAAATTTTGATCAGCAGCTCCTCCTCTAACATTAAATCCAGAAGCTCCTTCACCACCACTAGTTACTCCAGGGAGTAGGGTGATAGATTTGATGATGTCAACCTCTCCTAATGCGGCAGGAATACTTTTTATGGTGTTTATTGCAAGCTTATTTACGCTCATTTGAGGACTTCTAATGTTTAGTTTTTCAACATCATCCTCAACAATTACTTCATCAAGTAATTCGAATGCAGGTGCTAACTTGAAGTTTTGAGTAAGTTGTTGTTCAATGTTTATTTCTTGTTGACTTCCATTAAAACCTAAATAGGATATTCTAATTTCATGAATGCCTTTGGGTAATGAAATGGAATAAAAACCATATTCATTAGTTGTAGTACCAAATTGTAGTTCTGGAAAAATAACATTAACGCCAAAAAGAGTTTCATTACTTTGATTGTCAGTAATATATCCGCTTAATGTTACTCTTTCTTGACCTATTAAAAACGACCCAAATAATAAAAAAATAAAAACAAAAAAACTATGTAGTTGGATATAATAATTCAATTTAATGGTTTGCATAAAAAATATTTCGAGCAAATATAGTTTTAAAAATTAGTCGAATGATTTCCGTAATTGATTTAACATTAATTTAATTTTCTAATCAAATTTAAAAAGCAAAACCAAAACCAAAATTTGCTAAAAGTATTCCCCCAGAACTTAGACCAGGGATTGCAGGTCTTTCTTCTGTAAAGGATTTATTTATTCCATTAGCATTTGCATTGAATTTCAATTCACTTGGAATATCTCCAATTCCATATCCTATCTCAAAGCGGAAGAAAAAAGCATCTCCTGTTTTTACACCTAATTTTAGATTGGTAGTGTTTAATTCTAGGGGGACTTTAGCTGATCCCAAAGTGCTCATAGTGTTATCACTAAAAAAGAGTTCCTTAAATGTAAAATTAGCATCTAATTTACTTTGTCCTAAACTAGCAAAAAGACCATGTCCTTTTTCACCAAAATAATATTTTATACCATACTCAATAAACGAGAATTTGGTTTCTATATCTCCAGTAGGTAAATTAGAACTAGAGTAATCTATATAGGGTGCAAAATGATTGTTTAATATTGGTAGAATAAGTTCACCAGACCCACCAGCGATATTAGGTATTCCTAATTTAATACCAATTGAAATTCTTTTAACTTTTAATGAATCCGAAACATTAAGATTTTGTTCTTCTTCATCAGATTGTGCACTTAATGATATCGAGAAAAATAATAAAAATAATAAGGTTGTATGTCTTGAGATTATTTTAATAATAAAGTTTAATTTCAGTTTAATTTCAGTTTAATTCGTTCTTCTCTATTGGCTAGTTCCCAAGCAGTATAAAAAATAAGATGAGTTCTTTTTTCAAGCATTTCATAATTTATTTTATCGGGTGTGTCAGTTGGCTGATGATAATCTTTGTGGGTACCATTAAAATAAAAAATAACTGGAATATTTTTTTTAGCAAAGTTATAATGATCACTTCTTTCATAAAAACGATTGGGATCATTTTCATCATTAAAAGTGTAATCTAATTTAATTTGCGTATATTTTTCATTAATTTTTTCCGATATTTCATGAAGTTCTTGGCTAATTCTGTCTGAGCCAATCAAATAAATATAATTAGGGTCTTTATCTATTCTTTTTGGATCTAATCGCCCAATCATGTCGATATTTAAATCGGTCATTGTTTGTGCTAATGGATATAAAGGATTTTTTGAATAGTATTCTGAGCCTAATAATCCTTTTTCTTCACCTGTAACATGTAAAAAGATAATAGACCTCTTAGGACCTAAACCTTCTGTTACAGCTTTTTGAAATGCTTCTGCTATTTCAAGCATGGCCACAGTTCCGGAACCGTCATCATCTGCACCGTTATTAATGATTCCATTTTCTATACCAATGTGATCTAGATGTGAAGAAAGTATAATATATTCATCTGGATATTCACTTCCTTCAATAATAGCTACAACATTTTCAGTTTTCACATCCTCCCCTTTGATATTTAGTGTCATGGGTTGGAAGTAATATTCAGTTCCTTTTGCGGGAGTAATATTGCGCTTAATATAAAATTGACGAATAAAATCTACTGCTTTTCGTTGACCAGGTTTACCTGTTTCACGCCCTTCAAAATAATCGGATGCGTAAACATATAAAAGTTTTTTAAGCTCTTTTGATGTTATCGTTTCAGCATATTCAGTAACGTCTTTTGCATATTGACAAAAAACAAATTGACTAATAAAAAATAAAAAAAATAGGAAATATCTCATAACATTTTGTTTCACACCGCAATGTATCAAAATGTTTTTGAGATATTAAGCAAGTATGGGTTTTTCTAAATCTTTTAAAATTCCGTCCCATAAACCAATTCTCAATTCTAACGCCTCTTTAGAGTAGGCAAGGGCTTCAGAAATCTTATCTACATCATTCTCACAAAGGTTTGATACCATTTTTAAGGCCATGGGGCCGTGTTCATCTGCATCTACTTCAATATGTCTTTCAAAATAATATATTAAATCACTTAAATCAACTTCTTCAGGAATCATCAGATTTTTAATTATTTCAACAAACATATCTGGAATTAAATCTTCCCTTCCAAAGGTAAAAACAGCTGCTATAATGTGATTTTTTTTAGTGCTTATAACTTCAAATGTGAATCTTAAAAAAGATAAAATATGTTGGGGTAAATTAATCTCCTCTAGAGCTTGATCTATAGTTTGACCTTTTTCTAATCGATGTTGAAGCTCATTAATAGTTTCTGTACTTGCACCTAATGATTGCATTGACTCTAAATACATCTCAAAATGACTCATAGCAATTCCCTTGCGATTGAGATCAGATTCTTCTCCCCAAACAATTTCATTTATAAGACGTGCGTCTTCAGGATTTCCTGAAGGAAGCCAAGGTACTTTAGTACAGCTTAATTGATTTTGCAATTGTTTTAAAAGTGACATAAAATCCCACACTGCAAAAACATGTTGCTCCATGAAGAAGCGAATATCTTCAATGCTTTTTATTGATTTATAAATTTTATGTTCTTGTAGTTTTTTCCTCAAGGGAAGTAGTTTAGGCTTAATATCAACTATCATCATTTTCAAAAATATTATATTCGATGACAAATATATTAATTTATAAGTTTTTTCTATTGGAGTTAAATACCCTTTTATTGTTTTTTTTTACGTCTATTTCGTTAACATTATTTCCTGGACCTGATATTCTTTTTGTGATCAGTACTAGTGTGCAAAAAGGATGGAAAAAGGGAATGAAATTAAGTTTAGGATTGACCTCAGGAATTATCATCCATACCCTGGTAGTGGTATTGGGTCTTGGAACTTTATTGAAACATGAGCCTAATGTTATTCGAATTATTGAAATTTCAGGAGCTACCTATTTGATTTATTTAGCAACTCAAACATGGGTAAATTCTATCAAAAACCAAAATAATTCACCTAAACCTTCTAAGAATCAAAATCTATTCTTAACAGGATTTATCATGAATTTAAGTAATCCAAAAGTGAGTTTATTTTTTTTAAGTTTTTTTCCGGGATTTTTATTCCATCATGAATTGTCGTATTCACTACAGTTTTTTATATTAGGCAGTATATTTTTTGTTCAAGCATTATTTATTTTTGCTAGCTGTTCTATTTTGGCTGCCCGATTAGGCGAGAAATTTAAATTAAGCCATCGTTTTTCGAAATGGGACAAAATCCAATCACTTATTTTATTTATCATTGCGTTAATCTTACTCTATCCTTAGTAATTCAATATGACTGCTCATCAATCCATTACATTAGTTGAATGCCCTAGAGACGCTCTCCAAGGGTTTTCAAAATGGGTTAACACATCTGACAAAATCGCGTATTATCAAAGTCTACTTAAAGTTGGATTTCACACGTTAGATTGCGGTAGCTTTGTTTCTTCAAAGGCAATACCCCAAATGGCAGATACTGCAGAAGTTATTGAAGGTTTGGATGTCTCAAAGACCCATACAAAATTATTGACAATTGTTGCTAATGAACGTGGTGCGTTAGAGGCAATTAAGTATGAAAAAATATCATATTTGGGTTATCCTTTTTCTATTTCTGAAAATTTTCAAATCCGGAATACAAGAAAAACGATTTCAGAGTCTCTCTCCGTCTTAAAACGAATAACTGATATTGCTTCAAATTATAATAAAGAAATGGTTGTTTATTTATCCATGGGCTTTGGGAATCCATATGGAGATCCCTGGAATGCTGATATTATAGCAGAATGGGTCTCTAAAATGGCGGTAATGGGGATTTCAATTATTTCTATATCAGACACCATAGGAACGGCCATTCCCGCTGATGTAATTAAATTATATTCAACCATTGTACCATCTTATCCAGCTATTACTTTTGGAGCACATTTTCATACCCATCCTGATTTTTGGTATGAAAAAGTAAATGCAGCATTTTCTGCAGGATGTTTGCGATTTGATGGAACTATAAAAGGAATGGGAGGATGTCCAATGGCACAAGATAATTTGGTTGGAAATATGCCTTCAGAAAAATTAATTTCTTTTTTTACTTCACGCAAATTACTTCCAAAAAATTTAGATTTACTTTCGTTTGAGAGTTCTTATAATTTTTCTCAGAAAATTTTAAACTAATAATATATTTTCTCTTTTTAATTAAATTAAGATAGATTAATGGCTTAGGATATTTAATCCCTATATTTGTATGCAATTAATTTAAGATTAGTTGCTTATGACTTCCACTAAATTTATAGGACAAGGCCTTACTTATGATGACGTTTTATTAGTTCCCAGCTATTCAGACACATTACCACGAGATGTATCTATCAAATCAAAATTTAGCAGAAATATTCCCTTGAATATTCCTATAATATCTGCTGCTATGGATACTGTCACTGAAAGCAGAATGGCAATAGCAATTGCTAGTGAGGGAGGTATTGGAGTCTTGCATAAAAACATGACAATAGATGAGCAGGCAGCTAAAGTTAGAGCTGTAAAGCGATCAGAATCGGGAATGATTATAGATCCTGTAACACTTCCTATTTCTGCAATTGTATCGGATGCTAATATGAATATGCAACGTTATAAAATTGGAGGTATTCCTGTTGTTGATGACAATAATAAATTATTAGGAATTGTTACAAATCGTGACTTACGCTTTGAAAAAAACAGTATCCGACCTATTAAAGAAGTGATGACATCACAAAATTTAATAACCGCAAAAGAAGGAACATCTTTAAAAGATGCAGAATTAATATTACAAGAACATAAAATTGAAAAACTTCCTGTAGTGGCCAGTGATAATACACTAGTTGGTTTAATTACATTTCGTGATATTACAAAACACACGACAAAACCTAATTCTAATAAAGATAAATTTGGTCGACTACGAGTAGCTGCTGCAGTAGGTGTTACACCAGATGTTTTGGATCGTGTTGAAGCACTACATAATGCTGGAGTAGATGCAATTGTTATTGACACTGCTCATGGACACACAAGAGGAGTTGCTGATGTTGTTAAAAAAGTAAAAGAAAAATTCAATTTACTTGATGTTATAGTTGGTAATATAGCTACAGGTAAAGCAGCTAAATATCTAGCAGATATTGGGGCAGATGCTGTCAAGGTAGGTATTGGTCCAGGATCAATTTGTACAACTCGTGTTATAGCTGGAGTTGGGTATCCTCAACTTTCTGCCATCATTGAAGTAAAAAAAGCACTTAAAGGAACAGGGATTCCAATAATTGCAGATGGCGGAATTAGATATACCGGTGATATTCCCAAAGCTATTGCTGCTGGAGCTGATTCAGTTATGTTAGGTTCTTTATTAGCTGGAACGAAAGAATCACCAGGAGAAACGGTTATATTTGAGGGCAGAAAATACAAAACTTACAGAGGAATGGGCTCTGTTGAAGCTATGAAAATGGGGAGTAAGGATCGTTACTTTCAAGATGTTGAAGATGACTTAAAAAAACTTGTTCCTGAAGGAATTGTAGGTAGAGTACCCTATAAAGGTGACCTAGACGAAAGTATTCACCAGTTTATCGGAGGTTTAAGAGCTGGAATGGGTTATTGTGGTTCTAAGGATATTGAAACATTGAAAGAAACTGGTCAATTTGTAACCATTACTTCCGCAGGAGTGCGTGAAAGTCATCCACACAATATAAGCGTAACTAAGGAGTCTCCAAACTATAGTCCCTAAATTTATGAAGCTATTATCTTAAAGGTTTTTGATTTACCCTTAATGATAACACGGATAATATACATATTACCCATTTCAAGGGAAGTATTAATTTTAAATTGCGAGAAATTTTGCACATCCTTTTCTGAAATCATATTTCCAATAATTGAATATATTTGAAAGCTACCTTGACCAATGAAGCCTTTAAAATATAAAGAACCATCACGAAAAATGACTGCGGTTTTGTTTTGGGTTATTTCAATCGCTTGAATAGCAGCCTCTTTAGGCAGAATAGGAAATATTGCCTCTGAATAAAGTAAAATAAAAAAAATAAGTAGATTTTTTATCAATGTTTTATACTTTCATTAAAATTACAACTATTATACGTTAAATTAAAATTTTTTCAACATTTTAATATGCTCAAAATCAATATTTTACAAACTTTATTAAGAATTAAATTTCTAATTGTTAATAACAAAGCAATAATATTAATTTTTCACGTTAAACCCAGTTGGTTTCTGAGAGTTATATTTTTTTTAACGCCTTTGTTTTTTGTTTCATGTGAATCTGTTTTACTAAATAATGAAAAAGCATTTGCACGTGTAGGATCAATTTACCTCTACCGTGAAGACATAGAGAAGAATATTTTGAATTTTAAAAACAAGGAAGATAGTATTCTAAAAGTCAGGAATTTTATTGATGATTGGGCAAGTAAGCAAATTATTTTACAACAAGCGGCTCTTAATTTAGATAAAGATAAAATCAAAATGTTACAAGAACTTGTAAAACAATACGAAGCTGAATTATTTTCGATAACCTATAAACAATCAATTGTAAATGAATCTCTAGACACTCTTATTTCTGTAGAGGAAATAGATTCTTTTATGTTCTTAAATAAAAGTATTTTCAAACTTAATGCTCCCCTTTATCAGGTTCGTTATATTGAATTACCTCATGATAATGTTGACAAAAATAAAATTCAACGAAGTTTTCAACGTTTTAATATAGAAGATCAATCCTTTCTTGATTCTCTTTCATTTCAATTCAGTCATCATATTTTTTCGGATAGTATTTGGCTTAATAAAATCGATTTACTTTCTAAAATTAAATTTTTAAATCAAGCTAATTTAGAACGGTACATAAAAAAATCTAAATTCTTTGAAATTCAAGATACAATGGGGGTATATTTGTTTTATATAAATAATCATCTTAAAAAGGGAGATATTCCCCCTCGAGATTTCATTTATCCTACTATTAAAAATATAATTTTAAACCAACGTAAATTAAAATTTAACAAACAATTTGAAAAAGATATTATACAAGATGCAATTAAGTCAAAGTATTATGAAGTTTATTAGTTTTTTATGTCTATTTGGATGTTTTATTACCATAGTCTCTGCTCAAGGGACAGATAAATCTTACCGTATTAAAATTGATGGTGTTTCTGCAGTGATAGGCGATTATGTAATATTAAATTCTGACATTGATAAAACTTTAGTTGAAATGGAGTCACAAGGCGTTAATACTAAAGGTATTTCTCGGTGTCAATTGTTAGGTAAACTTATGGAGGATAAGCTATATGCGCATCATGCAGTACAAGACAGTTTAGAAGTCAGTGTAGAAGAAATTTATAGTACAGTAGACCAAATTATTGACAATTTTACACGTCAGTTAGGAACTATAGAAAAGGTCTTAGAGTTTTATAATAAAGATGACGAAGCTATTTTTCGACAAGAGATTTTTGAGATAAATAAAACTCAAAAACTATCATCTATGATGCAGGGTCAGATTATTGAAGATGTAGAAGTTACTCCTGAAGAAGTTAGGATTTTTTTTGAGTCTATTCCGCCTAATGAATTACCTACCTTCGGAACAGAACTTGAAATTTCCCAAATAGTTATTGAACCAGAAGTAAGTGAAAATGAAAAAATGCGGATTATTAATCAGCTTAAAACTTTTAGAGAGGATATTTTAGAGCGTGGTTCTAGCTTCGCCTCAAAAGCCATTTTATATTCTCAAGATCCTGGTTCACGTTCAACAGGAGGTAAATATACACTTCACCGTAAACGCCCCCAAATGGTAAAAGAATTTAGAGATGAAGCGTTTAGTTTAGAAGAAGGAGAAATTTCAAAGCCTTTCAAATCTGATTTTGGATGGCATATATTAAAAGTTGATAAAATACGCGGTCAAGAAGTAGACGTGCGTCATATTCTTTTAACTCCAAAAATTGAGCCCTTGCAATTACTTGAAGCTAAAGACAAATTAGATTTAATAAAAAAGCGCATTGTAGAAGATGAATTAACTTTTACAGATGCTGCCCTTCAGTTTTCAAGCGAAAAAGAAACAAAATATAATGGAGGTGTACTAATTAATCCTCAAACAGGTGATACACGTTTTGAATTAACTAATCTTGACCCCACCCTATATAGTCAAATTAGAAATTTAAAAGATCAATCAATTTCTTCTACTATTATGGAGGAAGACCGTTCTGGATTAAAAAAGTATAAAATTCTAAAAGTAAGTAATCGCTTTGATGAACATACAGCTGAATACTCTAAAGATTATTCTCGAATTAAAGCATTAGCTCTAAAGCAAAAACAATTAGATTTAATTCAAGATTGGATGAAAGAAAAAATTGAAAGTACATATGTTAATGTTAATAGGGAAAACAAGCTTTGTGAATTTAAAAATAAGTGGATAAAGAATTAATTATTTTAAATACTTAATAGGTACCCATAGCATTCCAAAACATTCGCCTTTACCTTTATTGATGTTCTTATGGTGTATTTTGTGAGCTCTTCTAATCCCTTTTGCATATTTGCTTTCAATATTTCTAAAAAGCTTAAAGCGCTGATGAATAAAAATATCATGCACAATAAAATAAGAAAGCCCATAGAGAAAGATTCCAATTGCTATAGGTAATCCTGGCCAAAACCCCACTTCTCCCCAAAGTATTACAAATCCAGAGCTAACAAGTGCATAAAAAATAAAAAATAAATCATTTCGTTCAAACCATGACTTGTGATTCTTAATGTGGTGACCTTTATGGAGTGACCATAGAAAGCCATGCATGATGTATTTATGAGAAAACCAAGCCATAAATTCCATAAAACAAAAAGTAGTAAAAAGAACGACTATCCAAAGTAATATCATGAGCAATAGCTTAAATTAAGTTTAATTTGTATTTTAGATAACAACGAACAAAAACAATCATTTTTTGATAACTAGCAACGCGAATCCTTGTGCTTTGGATGTTTATTGAAGGTGTTCGTTTTAATATGTCTAATAATTTAGAATAATATTTATAGGCTGTATAAACTCCAAAACGAGCTTCTTTAGGGAGTCTGTAAATACCATTAAGGGATGTTTCAAAGTCAGTTTCAATTTCATTAATGATTCTTATTTTTGAATTTTCATTAAAATTTTTAAAATCTACATTGGGGAAATAATTTCTTTCTAATTCCTGAAAGTCATCTTTTAAATCACGTAAAAAATTAACTTTTTGAAAAGCTGAACCCAATGCCATTGCTGGTTTTTGGAGTTTATCATAAATTTCCTGATCTCCCTTGACAAATACCTTTAAGCACATAAGTCCAACGACATCAGCAGAACCATAGATATATTCTTCATATTCAGCTTGTGTTTTATAGGTGCTTTTTTCTAGATCTAACCTCATACTCTTCATAAAAGCCTTTATGAGATCATGATCGATTTCAAATGTATTTACAGTTAGCTGAAAAGAGTTTAATATTGGATTCAGACTTATTTCATCTTTAATGCTAATGAATAGATCAGCTTCAAAATTATCTAACAAATATTTTTTATTGTGATTATGAAAGCTGTCAACAATTTCATCTGCAAATCGAACAAACCCATATATATTGTAGATGTGACTTCTAATAGATGCATCAAGCATTTTAGTAGCTAATGAAAAAGAAGTACTATATGCATGGGTAACTAATCGGCTACAATCTTGACTTACGGTATCAAATAACTTTTTCATAGTATTAACACAATCGATTTCAATAACCTTAAATTATTTAAGGTTTAAGCAGATATTTTTTCTTCTAAATAATTATTAATAAACGATTCAACAGAACGGTATAGTTCAATTTTATTAGGTAAGTTATTTAAATCAATTTTTGATTGTTGTGGCCCAAAAACAATCAATTTTGAGTTGGTGTTTAAAAGTAATTTTTCGTTAAAAAGTTTTAAATAAGGCATAATTTCTTTTTCATTTGGCTCTACTGTTAAGTATGTGACAAAATTAAAAGAATCTTTATAGGTGTATAGGTTTTCTAAACTTGAGATTTGTATTGATTGACCCAATAAAATTGTTCTTAATCCTTTAGACAATGTTAAATAATTTAAATAAAGAATTCCAAGTTCATGAATTTCATTTTCAGGAAGAAATAACACAAAAATAGGATAATTTGTATTTTTTTTAATGTTTAGTTGTACTCTTTCCGTTTGAATATGAATTTTTTGTTTAATTAAATTAGTGATAAAATGCTCATGGGTAGAAGAAATAGCTGCAGTTTGCCATAAAATTCCTAGTTCTTTCATTAGCGGCATAAATACATCCATGAAAATAAATTCAAACTTACTATGTGAAAGAAATTCATCATAAGTTTTATTAAACAATTCACAATCAAAATTAATCATGGCTAATTTAAGAGCGTTAATAGCTATTTGCTCTGAGTTTTCTTTTAAAGCAATGTTACTAACTGAACCTGAAATTTCTTCTAAGCTTAGGCTAGAAATTTTTGAAATTTTAAAACCGTGGTTATAAAGCAGAGTGATATTTAAAAGTTTTCTAAGATTATCAAGGCTGTAACGTCTAATATTAGTCTCTGTTCTTTCAGGCTCAAGTAGATTATATCTTTTTTCCCAAATTCTTATAGTGTGTGCTTTAATTCCCGAAAAGGTCTCAAGATTTTTTATACTAAAAGTGCTTTTTATGTTATTCATTGTCTATTAATTCATTTAAAAGCTTAAACAAATATAAGGAAAAAAGTGCGCACGAGAAGACTCGAACTTCCACGAGATTGCTCCCACCAGCCCCTCAAGCTGGCGCGTCTACCAATTCCGCCACGTGCGCTAGATTAAGTGACTTGGCTGGGGTTCGAACCCAGGACCCTCTCCTTAAAAGGGAGATGCTCTACCAGCTGAGCTACCAAGTCAGTTAGTGATTCGGCTGGGGCTCGAACCCAGGACCCTCTCCTTAAAAGGGAGATGCTCTACCAACTGAGCTACCGAATCTTTTGAGGCTGCAAATATAATATCAAATATGAATTTATCCCCTTGATTTCATATAAATTTGTAAGAGTATTTTAAATCATGAAAATAAATAAAATCATATTATTGGGGTACATGGGAAGTGGCAAGAGTGCTGTGGGTTCACAACTAAATAAAGAAATTAACGTTACGTATTGTGACTTAGATCATTACATTGAAAAACAATTACAAGAATCAATTGATTCAATCTTTAAAACCAAAGGAGAAATTTATTTTAGAAAAATGGAACGTCACTACTTAGAAAAAGTGTTAAATACTGACTCCTCTCTAATTCTTTCCATAGGTGGAGGAACGCCTTGTTATTATGATACCATGCAATATCTTAATTCCATGCAAAATTCTAAAACTATCTATTTAAACACAAGTGTTTTAGAGCTTAGCAAAAGATTATTTGAGGCACAATCTAGCCGTCCATTATTAAAATATCTTAAATCTTTAGAAGATTTTCAAGAGTTTGTAGGAAAGCATATGTTTGAACGAAGTTTTTTTTATAACCAGGCAAATGTTTCAATTAAAACTGATAAAAAAACAATAAGTGAAGTGTCTGAATTAATCAAAGCAGAATTAGCTTAAGTATATTCCGCTTTCATTACCTTCTAAAACTACTGTCACATGGTCATTTAACGAAGTGGATAAGGAAAGACCTTTAAAATCGGCTTTAATAGGGTATTTTTTATGGTTTCTATTTACCATTACCACAGTTTTAATTTGTTTTACAGAAATTTGTAAAAAGTGATTTACAGCATAAATTAATGTACTCCCAGTATTTAGGACATCATCAACAATTACAATGGAATGATTTTCCATTTGAGATATTGGTAATGAACTTTGGATGGTGTTTTGCGGTTTTTTTTTGTTTAATTCTAAGGTTACATGAATTAACTTAATATTACTAATTTCACAGAGTTCTAATCCAATTAATTTTGATAAATAGGCTCCTTTTTTTTCAATGCCAACAAGCACTAAAGTAGTTTCATCAATGTTAGTTTCATATAATTGGTATGCAATACGCCTAATGCTAGATTGAATATCTATTGCTGATTTTATTTTATTTTTTTTTAAATCCATAGTATAGTTTATTACTTACAAATCTCATGTTTCTGATTGTTCTATAAATAAATCATCAATCTCTCTTCTGTCTTTTTTAGTTGGCCTTCCAGTTCCTTCATCTCTGGATTTACTCCCAGATAATTGTTGTAATTCTTTAATCTCAAAAACAGATGGATCTGTTTTTTCAAAAATATAAAGAGGCACTAATTTTGCTCCCATTCTAGTCTTCGGAATGTCTAAAATTTGGAATTTCCGCCATATTTGGTCTTTTCTAATTTCAATGTAATCTAAAGGTAATATGTCTCTCGAAGGCTTTACCTTTTGTCCGTTTAATTTAATCATCCCTTTTTTACATACTGAATTAGCTATATTTCTAGATTTATACAAGCGCACACACCATAAATACTGATCAATCCTCATACTTAAATTTCGTTAAGAGATTTAAACAAAAATAAAGTAAAATTGTATCTTGCAATGCTTAAAATAAAGTAATCTTGACAAAAAAAATAACATTTATTTTACTATTTTCAATTCTAATTATTTCTTGTAAAAAAGAAGAACAGGTTGAATTACCTCGCGATATAGCAGAACAGGCCATTGCTGATGATCAAATCTTAAAAGATTATTTATCCACTCATTTTTATAATTATGAGGATTATGAGAATTTATCTTTTAATGAATCCATCACTGGGGGTTATAATTTTCTCAAAATTGATACTATAGCAGGTGAAAATAGTTCTAAAATACCTTTAATTGGTCAGGTTAAGAAAAATAGCATTCGTGTGAAAATATCAAATGGTTCTTTTGTAAACCATGATTTATATTACTTAGTAGCTAGAGAGGGGATAGGCCAAAGTCCTTCCTCAGTTGATTCCACCTATTTATCTTATGAAGGCTCGTTATTAAATGGAAATGTTTTTGATCAGTCTACAAGCCCAGTTTGGTTTGATTTAACCCAAGTTGTTCGTGGTTTTAGAGAAGCTATGCCTGCTTTTAAAAGTGGTACTTATCAAGTTAATAACGATAATACTGTAGATTTCGAATCATTTGGCCAGGGAGCCATGTTTCTTCCTTCAGGACTTGGTTACTTTAGTAGTCCAGCAGGTTCAATTCCTGCCTATTCTCCTTTAATCTTCAAAATTAAGCTCTACACTTTTAATGTATCTGACCATGATGGTGATGGAATCCCAACTTCTCAAGAGTTTGATGTTGACGGAGATGGTATAGCTGATGACACGGACGAAGATGGATTAAACGATTATTTGGATACAGACTAATAGATAAGATTCTTATCATTCTTTAGTTTTAACATTGTTATTTAAAATACATAAAATTTCACATTCATTATTCCAGAATTATTTTCGTTTTAGCACACTAGTAACCTTAGCCATAATTGCTTTTTTATCTAAACCGTATTTACTCATTAGTTGTGCTGGGGTTCCAGATTCACCAAAAGTGTCTTGAGTAGCTACAAACTCAATTGGGCATGGGCTTTTTAAAGCTAAAAGGCCTGCGATACTTTCACCCATACCACCAAGGTAGTTATGTTCTTCTGCACTTACTAAACATCCTGTTTTTTGAACAGATTTAAGAATAATATCCTCGTCCAATGGTTTTATGGTATGAATGTTTATTACCTCAGCGTATATACCTTCTCTTTCTAATTCTTCACTAGCTTTTAAAGCTTCCCAAACTAAATGTCCGGTAGCAATAATAGTAACATCAGTACCTGGATTTAATAAAATTCCTTTTCCAACTTCAAATCCAGTTTCAGGTGTTGTAAAATTGGGAACTTTTGGACGACCAAAACGTAAATAAACAGGGCCATTAAAATCAGCAATAGCTATAGTAGCTGCTTTTGTTTGGTTATAGTCACAAGGATTTATAACGGTCATGCCGGGCAGCATTTTCATCATTCCAATATCCTCTAGTATTTGGTGGGTTGCGCCATCCTCTCCAAGGGTTACTCCAGCATGTGAGGCACATATTTTGACATTTTTCCCTGAATATGCTATAGATTGTCTAATTTGATCATAAACACGTCCAGTAGAAAAATTAGCAAAAGTTCCCGTAAACGGTATTTTTCCCCCAATGGTAAGACCTGCCGCTATTCCTATCATATTAGCTTCTGCTATTCCAATTTGAAAAAAACGTTCTGGGTTTTCATCTATGAAGTTTTGCATTTTTAAAGAGCCAATTAAGTCAGCACATAAGGCTACAACATTTGGGTTGGTCCTTCCTAATTCAGTTAATCCGTCTCCAAAACCTGAACGGGTATCATTACTTCCTTGATTGGTATATTGTTTCATAGTATTCGTAAGTGTTAATAATCCCCTAGAGTTTCTTTGTTTTGTGTTAATGCGTCTTTTAATTGTTCATCATTAGGCGCTTTACCATGCCAAGCGTGGGTATGCATCATAAAATCTACACCATTACCCATTTCTGTATGTAAAAGGATGGCAATAGGCCTTTTTTGTCCTAATTTATCTTTGGCTAATTTTATTGTGTCAATTATTTTTTTAATATTATTTCCTTCTTTTACAGCTAAAACTTCCCATCCAAAGGCTTTAAATTTTTGAGCAATATCTCCCATTGGTAATACTTCATTCGTACTCCCATCAATTTGTTTTCCGTTTAAATCTATGGTTGCAATAATATTATCAACTCCTTTACCTGCTGCATACATTAAGGCTTCCCAATTTTGACCTTCTTGAAGTTCTCCATCTCCTAGGAGTACAAAGACAGTTTTAGGATCATTATTTAATTTTTTTGTCAAAGCTGCACCAATTGCAACAGAAAGTCCTTGACCAAGTGAACCGGAGGCAACTCTTATTCCAGGAAGACCCTCATGAGTGGTTGGATGTCCTTGTAATCGAGAATTTATTAATCTGAAAGTATTTAGTTCTTCTAAAGGAAAATATCCTTTACGTGCTAAAACACTATAAAATACTGGTGAAATATGACCATTTGAAAGAAAAAAAATATCCTCATTCTTTCCATTCATAGAAAATGGAATTTTTATTTCCATTACACTGAAATAGAGCGAAACAAAAAATTCTACGCATCCCAAAGAACCTCCTGGATGACCTGAGTTAACTTTATGAACCATGCGAAGAATGTCTCGTCGAACTTGAGTGCTTATATTTTCAAGTAATTTAATATCTGACATAAAATTTTATTTGAGGTAAAAGTAATCCATTAACTACATTATAAAAAAGGATAACAGATATTTTCGTAAAGTTATTTTCAAAGTAATTAACAATGATTATGACTCATTGATTGGCTTGTAGAATACTATCTTTGTACTCAATGGATTTTACACTTTTCGCAAACGACCCTAGCTCACAAGCACGTGCTGGATCTCTCATTACTGACCACGGAACGATTGAAACACCAATTTTTATGCCGGTTGGTACATCGGCAACCGTAAAAGGAGTTCACCAGAGAGAATTAAAAAACGACATTAAACCGGATATAATTTTAGGAAACACCTATCATTTATTCTTACGTCCTGGAACAGGAATTTTAGAGCAAGCAGGTGGTCTTCATAAATTTATGGGATGGGAAAAGCCCATTTTAACTGATTCAGGCGGATACCAAGTATACTCCTTATCTGCCAATAGAAAAATAAAAGAAGAAGGAGTAAAATTTAAATCACACATCGATGGTTCATACCATTTTTTTACTCCCGAACGTGCCATAGAAATCCAGCGATCCATTGGTGCAGACATTATAATGGCTTTTGATGAATGTACCCCTTACCCATGCGATTATAATTACGCTAAAAACTCTATGGAGCGAACCCATCGTTGGTTAATGCGTTGTATTGAAACTCACAAAAAATTACCCATGCCTTATAATTATGAGCAAACTTTGTTTCCAATTGTTCAGGGAAGTACATATAAGGATTTACGTAAAATATCAGCTGAATTTATTGCTGAACAAGATTTGCCTGCCAATGCAATTGGTGGTCTTTCCGTTGGTGAACCAGCAGAGGAAATGTATGCCATGACGGATGTTGTATGTCAAGTACTTCCTAAAGATAAGCCACGATATTTAATGGGCGTAGGAACTCCAATTAATTTACTTGAGAATATTGCATTGGGTATTGATATGTTTGACTGTGTTTTACCATCAAGAAATGCAAGAAATGGTATGCTTTTCACAGCTGAAGGGACAATTAATATTAAAAATAAAAAATGGGAAAATGATTTTTCTCCTATTGATACTGCAGGCTATTGTTTTGCTGATTTAGACTATAGTAAAGCTTATTTACGCCATTTATTTACTGTTAATGAAATGCTTGGGAAGCAAATTGCAACCCTTCATAATTTGAGTTTTTATCTCTGGTTGGTTCGTGAGGCCAGAAAACATATCTTAGCAGGAACTTTTAGTGCTTGGAAAAGTAAAATGGTACTACAAATGGAACCACGGTTGTAGAATGAAACTCATTGATTTATACATTATTAAGCGCTATATAGGCACTTTTTCAGTGATGATATTACTTTTTATTCCTATAGGAATAATGGTAGATGTTGCTGAAAAGATTGATAAATTTAAAGAAAAAGAAATTCCATTTATGACCATATTGGAATACTATGTTGATTTCACCTGGTATTTTGCGAATCTATTATTTCCAATTTTTCTTTTTTTATCCGTAATCTGGTTTACTTCAAAACTGGCAAATAATACTGAGGTAATTGCAATTTTAAGTTCAGGAATTTCATTTTTCAGGTTTTTAAAACCATTCTTGCTAGCTGCAATGTTCATTGCAGTATTTGCATTTTTTGCAGGTATGTTTATTGTTCCAAAATCAAACCTTGGATTTAATGATTTTAGATATAAATACCTTATTACAAAAAAAGCGAGGAATACATCAAAGGTTTTTCAACAAATTAATGAAAATGAGTTTATTTATATCAGTAGTTATGATCCAATAAGAAAGAGGGCAACAAATTTCACCTTGGAACATTTTGAAGGAAATAAACTAGAATTTAAAATTAAAGCAAATAGAATTCGTTGGATAGAAAAAGATAGTATTTTCCGTTTATCGAATTACACTAAACGATCTTTTTTTGGTGATAGTGAACGCTACCAAGCTAATGCAAGAAAAGACACTATATTTGACTTTGAAATTGATGATTTAGCTCCTGTAAATTATATGGCTGAAACGCTTACTTTTTCTGAACTGAATCAATTTATTGATGAGGAACGAGAACGAGGGTCTAAACTAATAAATAGCCATTTACTAGTTAGACATAAGCGCTGGAGTATTCCTATTTCTGCTTTTATATTAACGATTATAGCAGTAGCTGTTTCTTCATTTAAAAGAAGAGGAGGAATGGGGGTGAACTTAGCTTTTGGAATTAGTTTAGGTTTCCTATTTATTTTCTTTGATAAAATTTTTGGTGTTTTAGTAAGTAAATCTACTTTCCCACCATTCATTGCTGCTTGGTTACCTTTGTTTTTATTTGGTTTATTAGCATTCTTTCTTTTACGACATGCAAAGCGATAGATCAAAAAGCCTTCTGCTGTATCACTTTGTGGTAGTTATTTTTGGATTTTCCTCCGTGTTAGGAGCTTTAATTTCTCTTGATGCAATTCCCTTAGTAATCTATCGTATGGGTCTAGCTGCTTTAGGTTTAGCCATTTATTTTATTTTATATAACCCTAAATACTTTATTCTTAAAACTTCTATGTGGAGCTCTGTATTTATGGGTGGTGTCATTATTGCAATTCATTGGGCTACTTTTTTTTATGCAATTAAAATTGCAGGGGTTTCTTTAACATTAAGTATGATGGCCACGGGCGCATTTATGACAGCAATGTTGGAACCAATTTTAATTAAAAGAAAAGTTTTAGTTTACGAAATTTTTTTTGGTGGATTTACAGCCCTTGGAGTAGGGCTAATATTCAATGCTGAATTTGAAGAATTTCAAAGTATATTAATTGCTTTATTCTCTGCATTTCTTTCTGCTCTTTTTACAATTTTAAATAATCAAATGGTAAAAAAAGCTCACCCAATAACACTTTCATTTTATGAATTACTGATAGGTGCATTAGTAGGGATACTCTACGTGCTTTTTTTTGGTAATTACAATCTAAATGATTTTCAATTTGAAGACTGGGATTTTGTATGGATTTTTATTTTAGCCTTTATCTGTACTTCTTACGCGTTCAATGTTTCAATCAAGGTCATGAAGCATTTATCATCTTTTACCATTATGATGATTATTAATCTAGAGCCTATCTATGGAATATTATTATCTCTTGCTATTTGGAATGAGAAAGAATATCTGAGTCCAATGTTTTACCTTGGTTTTTGCATAGTTTTAGTATCAATCTTGATGAATGGTATATATAAACACAAGAAAGAATCTTAAAAAACAAACCTGAATTATAAAGAATTTTTACATTTGTCACAGACAATTTTTTTATGGAATATTTAGATTTTGAATTACCAATTAAAGAGTTACATGATCAACTTAATAAATGTAAATTAATTGGAAAAAAGAGTAATATTGATGTTACTGAAACATGTGATCAGATTGAAAAAAAATTAAAAAACACTAAAGAAGAAATTTATGCTAATCTTTCAGCATGGCAACGAGTACAACTTTCACGTCATCCTTCACGTCCTTTTACTTTAGACTATATAAGAGCACTTTGTGGAGAGTCATTTTTAGAGCTTCATGGAGACAGGAATGTTTTAGATGATAAGGCAATGGTTGGAGGATTAGGAAAAATTGATGATCAATCTTTTATGTTTGTAGGGACTCAAAAAGGATATAATACTAAAACAAGACAGTATAGAAACTTTGGAATGGCAAATCCTGAAGGTTATCGTAAGGCTTTACGCTTAATGAAGTCTGCAGATAAATTTGGTATTCCAATTATTACATTTATTGATACCCCAGGAGCTTTTCCGGGCTTAGAAGCTGAAGAACGTGGCCAAGGAGAAGCAATTGCGCGTAATATTTTTGAAATGATGTCTCTTACTGTCCCCATAATTGTTGTAATTATCGGTGAAGGAGCTTCTGGAGGTGCTCTGGGAATAGGTGTTGGTGACAAAGTTTTTATGCTTGAAAATACTTGGTATTCTGTTATTTCTCCTGAGTCTTGTTCCTCTATTTTGTGGCGAAGCTGGGAACATAAAGAACAAGCTGCAGAAGCCTTAAAACTTACTTCTAAAGATATGCTTAAGAATAAATTAATTGATAAAATAATCAAAGAACCCCTAGGAGGAGCACATTTTGATCGTGAAACGACATTCAAGACAGTCCGTAAAGAGCTATTGACAGCATTTAAAAAAATGGAGAAAGATTCTTCAAAAGAGCGAATCGATAAAAGAAGGAATAAGTTCCTTGAAATGGGGAATTTTTTAGATTAGCTTTCTTAGCTTATCAACATTTTTATAAACTTATAAACATTAAATTCTTTATAGTTTGTTTTATCATGAAATCAGAAAAGGATGTAGATTAGTATCATGGAAAAAAAGCAGGCACTTGAATATAAAAAAACACCAAATCCAGCTGTAATAAATCTTCAACAGGGTAGAATTCCTCCACAAGCTTTAGAATTAGAAGAGGCTGTTTTGGGTGCTATGTTAATTGATAAAAAAGGAGTAGATGAAGTAATCGATATTCTTCAGCCTGATGCCTTTTATAAAACAGCTCACCAACATATTTTTGAGGCAATTTATCAACTTTTTCAAGATTCACAACCCGTAGATTTACTTACAGTTTCTTCAGAACTTCGTAAAAAAGGTAAATTAGAGACTGTTGGAGGTGAGTTTTATTTAGTACAACTTTCTCAGCGAGTAGCTTCTTCAGCACATATTGAATTTCATGCTAGAATTATCCTTCAGAAATTTATTCAAAGAAGTTTGATAAAAATTTCAAATGAAATTATTGAAAGCTCTTATAAAGAATCAACTGATGTATTTGACCTTTTAGATGAAGCAGAGTCTAAATTATATGAAGTTAACCAAGGGAACATCAAGAGATCATCAGAATCAGCTCAAAACCTTGTTATAGAAGCTAAAAAGCGCATTGAGGAAATTTCAAAACGCGATGGATTAAGTGGTGTGAGCACTGGTTTTGAAAAACTTGACAAGCTAACCTCTGGCTGGCAGCCTAGCGATTTAATTATTATTGCAGCACGACCAGGTATGGGTAAAACAGCTTTGACATTATCAATGGCCAGAAACATAGCCGTAACTAAACAAATACCCGTTGCTTTCTTTTCTCTTGAAATGTCGTCTGTACAGCTAATTACACGTTTAATTTCAGCAGAAACAGGCCTGTCTTCTGAAAAATTAAGAACCGGAAAATTAGCTGATCATGAATGGCAGCAATTAAATGTTAAAGTAACCGATCTTGAAAAGGCTCCCCTTTTCATTGATGACACTCCCTCTTTATCTATTTTTGACTTGCGGGCAAAATCACGAAGACTATCTTCCCAACATGGAATTAAATTAATTGTAGTGGATTATCTTCAACTAATGACCGCTGGAACGAGTACTAAATCAGGGAATAGAGAACAAGAAATTTCAACAATTTCAAGAAATTTAAAAGCATTAGCCAAAGAATTAAATATCCCTGTAATCGCACTTTCACAACTTTCACGAGCAGTAGAAACTAGAGGAGGGACTAAACGTCCTATGCTTTCTGATTTAAGAGAATCTGGTGCTATTGAACAAGATGCTGATATTGTATCCTTTATTTACCGTCCTGAATACTATAATATTGATGAATGGGATGATGATGAACGTTCACCTTCTGAAGGGCAAGCTGAACTCATTGTCGCTAAACACCGTAATGGAGGTCTTGATAATATAAGACTAAAATTTATTGGTCATTTAGGTAAATTTGAAGATTTAGACAGTTTTGACTCCCCTTTTGAATTTCAATCAAAAATGAATCCTAATGCTATATCGTCTTCAAGTCTTCCCAATCCAGATGATGCTTTTGATGATTTAAAGGATGATTCTCCATTTTAGATTTCAAGACCCATTAATAGGTCTGTTTGTGAATCAGTTCCCAACTGAAAAACATGCTTTTCAAAGATTTTAAATCCTTTTTTAGTATAAAATGCGATTGCATCTTTATTTTGTTCCCATACACCAAGCCATAAAAAAGTGTACCCCTTGTTTTTGCCTAATAATATTACTTTAGAAAGTACATCTTGTCCTAATCCTTTTCCTTGAAAATTGCTTAAAATATAAATACGCTGAATTTCAAAAGAATCTTCGAAGTTAACAACCTCAGTTTGTGTGTCGTTAAAATTTAATTTTAAGTAGCCAATAATTTTTTTTTGAAAAAGAATCCAATAAAAATCTGAATTTGGATTCTGCAACTCTTTTTTAAGCTGTTTAGAATTCATTTTTGTTTTAAAATACCAGGCCATATTTTCTTTAGTATTTTGATGCCCAAAAGTTTCTTCAAAAGTTTGAACAGACAACTGCAGTAATTTGGATAATGATTGAATTCTAATAGAATCTAGAGTTACAGACATTAATTTTTTTTATAACTTAATTTTAAAATTATTAAGATCTTTTATAAGCTCTTCAGGTGTTGAAAAATGAATTCCATTTATGCCAAGTGCTTTTGCACCCTTAATGTTTCTTAAGTTATCGTCAATGAATAATGCTTCAGACGGATCTATATTAAATCGATCTAAAGTTATTTGATAAATTTCTGAATAAGGTTTCCTAGTTTTTTCAGTTCCAGAAACTACAATTCCTTCAAACCAATGTAAAAAATCAAAACGTTTAAGGGCCACTGGAAAGGTTTCAGCACTCCAATTAGTTAATGCGACTACTCTAAACTTAGGATTATCAATTAATTTTTTTAAAACTTGTACAGAGCCTGAAATAGCTTCTCCTAACATTTCTTCCCATTGCCCATAATATTTTTTTATTAAAATTTCATATTCAGGAAATAACGCGATTCTGTCTTCTGTTGCTTGAGCTAATGGGTAACCTGCGTCTTGGTTTTCGTTCCAATCCATAGTGCATACGAGCTCAAAAAAAGCATTCATCTTAACGCGATCTCCTCCAAAAATATCTAGGTATAAATATTCTGGATTCCAATCGATTAGAACACCACCTAAATCAAATATTATAGTTATTTTCTCTTTCATTCGTATAAATCTTTTTGTCCCATACTCATTAAATAAGCTTTTAAAAATGGATCTATTTGTCCATTCATTATTGCATCAACATCGGTAATTTCAACTTGTGTTCTAACATCTTTAACTAATTTATAGGGGTGCATTACATAATTTCTAATTTGAGATCCCCATTCAATTTTTTTCTTTGAGGCTTCAATTTCATCTCTTGCAGCTAACTTTTTCTGAAGCTCTAATTCATATAGCTGTGAGCGTAATAATTGCATTGCTTTATTTTTATTTTCTAATTGAGAACGAGTTTCAGAATTCTCAATAATAATTCCTGTAGGTTGATGTCTTAAGCGAACAGCCGTTTCTACCTTATTAACATTTTGTCCTCCTGCACCACTAGAGCGCATTGTTTCCCAAGTATATTCTGATGGGTTAATGACAATTTCAATACTATCATCTACAAGTGGATAAACATATACAGAGGCAAATGATGTGTGGCGTTTAGAATTTGTATCAAACGGTGATATTCGAACTAATCGGTGAACACCGTTTTCTCCTTTAAGCCATCCAAAAGCATAGGAACCCTCTATTTCTATAGTCACAGTTTTTATTCCTGTAACTTCTCCGGCTTGGTGATTAAGTTCTTTAATTTTATATCCTTTTTTTTCAGACCACATTAAATACATTCGCATAAGCATGGCAGCCCAATCACAACTTTCAGTCCCACCAGCACCAGCAGTGATTTGAAGTACTGCACTTAAATCATCTCCTTCATCGGAAAGCATGTTTCTGAATTCAACTGCTTCTAAAAGTTGTTCGATATCATAATATTGTGCTTCTACTTCCTCACCAGTAACCTCTCCTGCTTTAACAAATCCCATGAGTACTTCAAGGTCTTCAGATTCTTGAATAAGGTTATTGTAATCTGTCACCCATTTTTTTAGATTTCTTAAACCTTTCATATGAAGCTCAGCTTTAGAGGCATTACTCCAAAAATCTGGTTCTAAAGTTTTTTCTTCTTGATTTTTAATTTCAATTTCTTTGGCATCAATGTCAAAGATATTGCCTTAAGGCAATCAGGCGTTCCATTAAATGTTTGTATTGCTCGTTTGAAATCATATGTTTATTTTAAAATATAAAAATAAGGAAATCTCTTATTTACTAGTGCAAAACAACTCTTTATTTAAAAATTAAATCTAATATAGATTTTCAATTCCCCTAATCTTAATCCGTACTTTTACAGAAAATTAAAGTAAATTATATATGAACCTACTTTCTGTAGAAGGCGTTTCGAAATCATATGGAGAACGAATTGTTTTTGAACCTATTTCCTTTGGAATTAGTAAGGGTCAAAAAATTGCCTTTATAGCTAAAAATGGAAGTGGTAAAACTACTCTATTAAAAATCATTGCTCAGCAAGACACCTCAGACACGGGAGAGGTTAATTTTAGAAAAGGAACTCATATTTCTTATCTCGCTCAAGACCCAAAATTAAATCCTAATTTAACAGTGGAGGATACTATATTGGGTTCAGATAACAAAACTCTTAAGGTGATAGCTGTGTATGAAAAAGCGTTGTTAAATCCAGAAGATTCTGAAGGATATCAAAATGCTTTTGAGGCAATGGATCAACATGAAGCTTGGGATTTTGAAACTCAATATAAGCAGATGCTTAGCAAACTTAAATTAGGAGATTTAAAAATGAAAGTTTCTAATCTTTCAGGAGGACAAAGAAAACGTCTTGCTCTTTGCACATCTCTTCTTGAAAAGCCTGACCTTTTAATTTTAGATGAACCCACTAATCATTTGGATATGGAAATGATTGAGTGGCTAGAAGCATACTTTATAAAAGAAAAGATGACCCTACTTATGGTTACCCATGATCGTTATTTTTTGGAACGAGTATGTAATGAAATTATTGAATTGGACGAAGGGGAGTTATTCACTTATAAAGGAAGTTATTCATATTATCTAGAAAAACGAGCTGTAAGAATTTCTCATGAGGAAACTATGGCTCATAAAACTAAACGTCATTTTGTAAAAGAATTGGAATGGATGCGAAGACAGCCAAAAGCTCGAACTACCAAATCAAAATCAAGAATTGATGATTTTAAATTTATAAAAGAAAAAACTAAACAACGGAGAAATGATCATGAAGTTCAATTAGAAATCAATATGGAACGTCTAGGTTCTAAAATGATTGAAATGCATAAAGTTTCCAAAGCCTTTAAAGACAATGTAATTTTAGATCAATTTGATTATAACTTTCAAAGAAATGATCGTATTGGTATTATAGGTAAAAACGGAACAGGAAAATCTACTTTTTTAAATTTACTTACTGATGCCATTAAACCTGATTCAGGAAAAATCATTCGGGGTGAAACATTGAAATTTGGTTATTACACTCAAAACGGAATAAAAGTTAAAGAAAGACAAAAGGTCATTGAGGTTATTCAAGAATTCGGAGAGTTTATACCATTAAAAAAAGGCAAAAAAATATCTGCTCAGCAACTATTAGAACGTTTTTTATTTGATCGTAAAAAACAGTATGACTTTGTTGAAAAACTCAGTGGAGGTGAACGTAAGCGCTTATATTTATGTACTATTCTTATTCAGAATCCTAATTTTTTAATTCTCGATGAACCTACAAATGATTTAGATATTGTTACACTCAATGTTTTGGAGAGTTTTCTTTTAGATTTTCCGGGTTGTTTATTGGTCGTGTCTCATGATCGTTATTTTATGGATAAAATTGTTGACCATCTTTTTGTTTTGAAAGGACAGGGTATTATTGAAGATTTTCCAGGTAATTATTCTGATTATCGTGCATATGAAGGAGAAACTCATTCAACCAAATTAATTGAAGAAAAAAAAACAAAAAAAGATTGGAAGTTAAAAGAATCAACTAAGACCTCAATGTCATATGAAGACCAGCAATCTTTTAATAAACTAGAAAAGAATATAAGAAAAATAGAACTTAAAAAGTTGTCTCTTCAAAATCGTTTTGTTACTGAAACAATGAGTGCTGAAGAAATAAAAGAGCTTTCCATTACATTAAAAGAATTGGAAAATACTTTAGAGGAAAAAACTAATCAATGGTTAGAGTATTCGATAGAAATGGAAGGCTAACTAATTATTTCTAATTACATTTTTTTTGGTTGATAAATAAAAATGGGATATCCTTCTCTTTAATTTGTTTTTAGTAGTTTTAAATTCATTAAATATATTTATATGACAAGAGTAAAGCTTGCAATAGCTATATTATTTATATTTTCTTTTGGACTCAATGCTCAAAAAAAAGGAGATAAAAACAAACATTTAATTAATACATCTCTACTTGATAACACCGAGCTGTATACTGGTTTTTTTAATTTTAATTATCATTCTCAAAAAGATCAACTATTTTTATCAGTAGATAAATTAGATCAAGAGTTTCTATACGTAAATAGCTTAAGTCAAGGAATTGGAAGTAATGATATTGGTTTGGATCGAGGCCAATTGGGAAATGAACGTATTGTTTATTTCACAAAAACTGGGAATAAATTATTAATGGTTCAACCTAATTTAAAATACCGATCTACCTCAGATAATCCTTTAGAGCAACGATCCATTAAGGAGGCATTTGCAAAGTCTGTCCTGTATAGTTTTCCAATTGAAGAAAGGATTAATGGATCCTACATAATTAATTTAACATCTTTCTTATTAGAAGATGCTCATGGGGTTAGCAAGAGACTAAAGCAACGTAAGCAAGGAACTTTTAAGATCGATAAAGGCAGATCTGCTGTTTATTTAGACAGAACTAAAGCATTCCCTTTGAACATTGAATTTGATATGTTATTAACCTTTACTGGTAGTGATCCAGGAAATTTATTGCGTTCTGTTACACCAACTCCAAATGCAATTACTGTGAATCAGCACCACTCCTTTGTCGCATTACCAGATTCTGATTATGAAACACGTAAATTTGATCCACGTTCAGGTGTCAATGCTTTATCTTTTTATGACTATTCTACACCTGTAAATGAATCTACTCAAAAGCAATACATCTATCGTCATCGTCTGGAAAAGAAAGATCCTTCTGCAGAAATTAGTGAAGCCATTGAGCCAATTATTTACTATTTAGATAATGGAACACCAGAACCAGTTCGTTCTGCTCTTATAGAAGGTGGAAATTGGTGGAACCAGGCTTTTGAAAGTATAGGATATAAAGATGCTTTTCAGGTAAAAATTTTACCAGATGATGCAGATCCATTAGATGTTCGTTATAATGTGATTCAATGGGTACATCGTTCAACTAGAGGTTGGAGTTATGGCTCTAGCGTTGCAGATCCTAGGACTGGAGAAATCATAAAAGGCCATGTGAGTTTAGGAAGCCTGAGGATAAGACAAGATTTTATGATTGCATTAGGTCTCACAGAGGCACCTTTTGACCCAACTAATAACAAAGAATATGCAGCTCTCGAATTAGCATTGGCTAGAATACGTCAATTATCTGCACACGAAATAGGGCATACGTTAGGTTTTGCACATAATTTTGCAGCAAGTGCAAAATCACGTACTTCAGTAATGGATTACCCTCATCCTTATTTAACCTTAGAAAATGATAAAATAAATTATTCCAACGCATATGAAAAAGGAATAGGGAGTTGGGACAAAGTAAGTGTGGGATATGCTTACAGTGATTTTCCTGGTGACATAGATGAATCAAAAGAATTAAATTTACTGCTAGAAAACTCTCTTAAAGAAGGTCATCTTTTCATAAGTGATAGTGATGCACGACCAATAGGAGGAGCACATCCAAAAGCACATTTATGGGATAATGGGTCTTCCGCAACAGATGAATTAAATGTTTTAATGCAGATTAGATCCAAAGCATTAAATCAATTATCGTTAAATCACATTAAAGAAGGTGCTCCTTATAGTGATCTTGAAGATCTATTTGTACCAATGTATCTCTTGCATCGTTATCAAGTTGAAGCTGTTGTGAAAATGATTGGTGGTGTTGATTATAATTATGCTGTTAAGGGACCAATTCTTTCTTCTGTTATAGTTGTTAGTCCTACACAACAGCGTAATGCATTATTAGAGTATTTAAATACCTTAAATCCTAAAGCATTAAAAATCCCATCACATTTTAATAAATTAATTCATCCACGATCTTTTTCAAATCCTCGAACCCGTGAAAACTTTTTATCACAAACGGGTGTAACTTTTGACTATTTAGGAATTGCAACAAGTTTGAGTGATGCGCTTATAGGAATGTTATTACATCCAGAACGTGCAAATAGATTGGTAATGCAATTTGGTTTTGATAAGAATCAACTATCCTTACAAGAAACATTGAATATATTGGTTAACAATCATTTCAAGAAGACACCTCGTGATACTCATGAAAACCAACTTAATGAAATCGTTAAGGGTTCTATTTTAAAACATTTAATGCAATTGGGGCAAAACTCTTTGGCAAGCAATATTACAAAGGCAATTATATATGAGCAATTGGAAACGTTGGATCGCTGGTTAGCTGGGCATTCAGAAGCTAATTTTTCAAATTTTTATCGAATGGAAATTCAAAATTACTTTGATAATCCCTCTGGTTTTAATCTAACCTCATCGAAAAGACTTCCTGATGGTTCACCTATTGGTTCTTTTTCATGTGATTATTAATACTGGATATTTTTTAAATTTAATCTTAACGAATGAAAGTCAACTTAATAAGTGATACTGTAACAAAACCTTCTAAGGAAATGCTTGAAGCTATGATTGCAGCAAAAGTTGGTGATGATGTTTTTAAGGAAGACCCTTCTGTAAACAAATTAGAAAAAGAAGTTGCTGCACTTTTTGGGATGGAGGCTGCTTTATTTTTTCCTTCCGGTACAATGACCAATCAAACAGCAATAAAAATTCATACACAACCGGGCGATGAATTAATATGTGATCATTATGCTCATGTTTATAATTATGAAGGAGGCGGGGTCAGCTTTAATTCAGGGGTTTCATGTCGATTAATTTCTGGGAATAGGGGTCGTATTACTGCTGCTCAAATTAAAGACGTAATCAATCCTCCAGACTTTTATCACAGTCCAAAAACCACTTTGGTTTGTCTTGAAAACACAACGAACAAAGGAGGAGGAGCTGTTTATGATTTTGATGAAATTATTGCAATTAAAGAGTTGTGTGATAAGCATAATTTAGCATTACATTTAGATGGAGCTCGACTTTGGAATGCTTTAGAAGTTACAAAGGAAACACCAATTGACTTTGGGAGGGTTTTTGACACGATTTCAGTTTGTTTAAGTAAAGGCTTAGGGTGTCCAGTTGGATCTTTGTTATTGGGATCAAAGCAGCATATTAGAGAAGCAATTCGTTACAGAAAAATATTTGGAGGTGGTATGCGCCAAGTTGGATATTTGGCAGCAGCAGGAACTTATGCCATTAATCATCAACTAAAGGATTTGAAAGAAGACCATAGAAAAGCCAAAGAGCTTGAGGGTGTTTTGCAAATGAGGAACTATGTTCAAAATGTAGAACCAGTCACAACTAATATTTTAATATTTTCTTTGATTGAAGGTGTTTCAGAAACTAAATTTATTAAAGATTTAAATAAAAGAGGAATTGATATAATTTCTTTGGGAAAGGCAAAATTAAGAATTGTTACTCACAGGGATTATACACAAGATCATCACGATTATGTGTTAACAACTTTAATAAAAATGAATGAATATGCGTAGCTATATATTAATTACAAGTTTGATTTTTGTAACCACATTTACGGCATGTAAAAAAAAATCATCTATGAATTTTGATACCTCTATATTACCACCTGTTGCAGATAAAATACCATTTCAATTAAAAGAACATAATGATTTGAGAGTCGATGATTACTTCTGGTTTAAAGAACGTGATAACCCTGAAGTAGTCGATTATCTTGAGCGTGAAAATGATTATTTAAAAAAAATGACTACTAGTTCACAGTCATTTCAGAAAAACTTATTTGAAGAGTTAAAGTCTCGTATGAAAGAAGATGATGAATCGGTGCCTTATTTTTATAATGATTACTGGTACATCACACGTTTAATAAAGGGACAACAATATCCCATCTATACTCGTAAAAAAAAGTCTTTAGATGCTAAAGAAGAAATTCTTTTTGACTGTAATAAAATGGCAAAAGAACATGATTATTTTCGATTAGTAGGATTAAATATAAGTCCTGACAATTCAAAAGTAGTGTATGGAGTTGATATAGAGTCACGAAGAAAATATACAATTTATGTGAAGGACTTAAATAGTGGCCGAATTCTTCCAACTAAAATAAAAAACACGACAGGTGGATCAGCATGGTCATCAGATAATGAACATTTTTTTTATGTTTATAAAAATCCAGAAACACTTCGTTCTGAAAGTGTTTTAAGACATAATATTAAGCATCCTGAAAATGATAATACATTAGTTTTTAATGAAAAAGATGAAACTTATTCAGTGTATGTCAGCGAATCTAAATCAACCGAATATATTTATATTTCGTCATATAGTACGCTTACTACCGAAACTCAATTTATAAAGTCAGATATGCCACTAAGTCCTTTCCAAGTTGTTCAGTCAAGAATACGAGGACTTGAATATAGTGTTGATCATTTTGAAGATCACTTTTATATTTTAAGTAATAAAAACAAGGCATTAAATTTTGAGTTATCTAAAACACTTACTTCAAAAACTAGTATTGATCAATGGGAAACAATTTTAGCACATCGTGAAGATGTATTGCTTATGGATATTGAAATTTTTAAAGAATACTTGGTTATAACTGAACGCACGAAAGGTTTAACACAAATACGTATTAAGCGATGGGATGGAACAGAAGATTATTATTTACCAATAAAAGGAGAAACATATGATTTGTATGGTGGATATAACCCAAGTTTTGATTCAACAAAATTACGTTATGGGTATACGTCACTTACAACCCCAAGTAGTCTCTTTGAGTACGATATGGTTAAAAAAACTTCTACATTACTTAAGCAAAGTGAAATTATGGACCAAAATTTTAATCCAAATAATTATGTAGAAAAACGTATTTGGTCAACAACACGTGATGGTTTAAAAGTTCCAATTTCTATAGTGCATCATAAAGATACTGCACCCGGTGTTGAAACACCATTTCTTTTATATTCCTATGGTTCCTATGGTTCTACAGTTGACCCTAGTTTTTCAAGTAATCGACTGAGCTTATTAAATAGAGGCTTTATTTTTGGAATTGCACATGTTAGGGGTGGGGAGTATTTAGGTCGCCAATGGTATGAAAATGGAAAATTATTATACAAGAAAAATACTTTTAACGATTTTATAGACTGCTCTAAATATTTAATTAAAGAAAAGTATACCAGCGCCTCTCATCTTCATGCACTTGGAGGTTCTGCAGGTGGATTATTAATGGGAGTCATTGTAAATGAAGCTCCAGAATTATATAGAAGTGTAATAGCAGCAGTTCCTTTTGTAGATGTAGTAACTACTATGTTGGATGATACCATACCATTAACTACAGGAGAATATGATGAATGGGGAGATCCTAATAATAAAGAACATTATGATTACATGAAGTCTTATTCACCTTACGATAATATTAAAGCACAAGCTTACCCCAATCTATTAGTCACTGCAGGATTTCATGATTCTCAGGTGCAATATTGGGAGCCAGCAAAATGGGTAGCCAAATTAAGAACATTAAAAAAAGATGGCACTGTTTTGTTTTTAGATACTAATATGGATGCTGGTCATAGTGGTGCTTCAGGTAGATTTAATGCCTTAAAAGAAGTAGCAAAAGAATATACTTTCATTTTACAGTTAGAAGGAAAAATTGACTAATAATTTTTCATTAAATTTGCAAAAATTTTTTATTTTAAAAACGAAGTATGAATGGACATGTGAACACCTATCAAAATATATTAGAGTTGATTGGAAACACACCTTTAATTCGACTAAATAAAGCTGTAAAAGGTTATAAAGGATCTTTTTATGCAAAGTTTGAGGCTTTTAATCCTGGGCATTCAAATAAAGACAGAATAGCAATATATATTATTGAAGAAGCAGAACGCAAGGGTATTTTAAAACCAGGAGCTACTATAATAGAAACTACTTCAGGGAATACAGGTTTTAGTTTAGCAATGGTATCTATGATTAAAGGATATAATTGTATTCTAGCAGTTAGTTCAAAATCCTCAAAAGATAAGATTAACATGCTAAGCTCAATGGGAGCTAAAGTTCATGTTTGTCCTGCTAATGTTCCAGTTGATGATCCAAGATCTTATTATGAAGTAGCTAAAAAAATGCATAGTGAAATCAAAAATTCGGTTTATATCAATCAATATTTTAATGAACTTAATGTTGAGGCACATTATCGCTTTACAGGTCCAGAAATTTGGGAGCAAACAAATGGGAAAATAACTCACCTTGTTGCAAGTAGTGGAACGGGAGGAACTATTTCAGGGTGTGCGAAGTTTTTGAAAGAAAAAAATCCGCATATTAAAGTTATTGGAGTCGATGCCTATGGTTCTGTTTTGAAAAAGTATCATGAAACACAAGAACTAGATCCTAATGAAATATATCCATATCGGATAGAAGGATTGGGGAAAAGTTTAATTCCTTCTTCCACTCATTTTGATGTAATTGATTTGTTTGTGAAAGTTACAGATGAATCAAGTGCTCATACCGCTAGAAATATTACTCGCTCTGAAGGGATGTTTGTCGGCTATACCTCTGGTGCTGCGATGCAGGCAATTCATCAATTAGTAGATGAAAAATATTTTGATGAGGACAGTAAAGTTGTAGTCATTTTTCCAGATCATGGATCACGTTATATGAGTAAAATATACAATGAAGAATGGATGGCAGCTCAGGGATTTTTTGATTCCTCTAATGAATCACAAAATAATATTCAATACATAAACGACCTTACAATTAAAAAATGAGAGATTTATTTGAAAGAATACATGAAAACAAAGGACCACTAGGAAAGTGGGCTTCTCAAGCAGAAGGTTATTTTGTTTTTCCAAAGTTAGAAGGACCAATTTCCAATAGAATGAAATTTAAAGGGAAAGAGGTAATTACCTGGAGTGTAAATGATTATTTAGGATTAGCAAATCAGCCTGAAGTAAGAAAGGTAGATGCAGAAGCAGCTGCAGAATATGGGTCAGCCTATCCAATGGGTGCCCGAATGATGTCAGGTCATACTGATTTACATGAGCAATTAGAAAATGAGCTAGCTGAATTTGTAGATAAAGAAGCGGCTTATTTATTGAATTTTGGATACCAAGGAATTTTGTCTACTGTAGACACTTTAGTTGGAAAAGATGATGTGATTGTTTATGATGTAGATGCTCATGCTTGTATTGTTGATGGAGTTCGCCTTCACATTGGGAAACGTTTTACCTATAAGCACAATGATGTTACTAGTCTTGAAAAAAATTTACAACGTGCTACGAAGTTAGCAGATCAAACGGGAGGTGGTATCTTAGTAATATCCGAAGGTGTTTTTGGAATGCGAGGGGAGCAAGGACGTTTAAAGGAAATTGTTGCCTTAAAAAAGAAATATAACTTTCGTTTCTTAGTAGATGATGCACATGGTTTTGGTACCCTTGGTGAAAGTGGAAAAGGAGCTGGAAATGAGCAAGGTGTCCAGGATCAAATTGATGTTTATTTTGCTACGTTTGCTAAGTCAATGGCTTCAACAGGTGCATTTGTTGCTGGTGACAAAGAAATTGTTGATTATTTAAAATACAATATGCGTTCTCAAATGTTTGCAAAATCGTTACAAATGCAATTAGTAAAAGGAGCATTAAAGCGACTAGACATGTTCCGAACTCGTCCTGAATTTAAAATTAAGTTATGGGAGAATGTCAACGCTTTACAAAATGGATTAAAAGAAAGTGGTTTTGATATTGGTACTACTCAAAGTTGCGTTACACCAGTATATTTAAAGGGAAGTATCCCTGAAGCTATGGCATTAGTAAAAGATCTTCGCGAAAATTTTGGAATATTTTGTTCTATTGTTGTTTATCCAGTAATACCTAAGGGGTTGATTTTACTACGACTTATTCCAACAGCAACACATACAATTAAAGATATTAAAATTACATTAAAAGCGTTTTCTGGAATTAGAGAAAAACTAGAAAACGGGACCTACAAGCGTTTATCTGAAGTGATAATGAGGGGTGTCCAAAAGTAGCAAAGTATCTACTTACTTTACACGATAATTAATCATTAAGCATAACTGGCATTACAAGCATGGTTATGTTCTCTCCTTCTTCTGTGTGATCTAATGGAGATAAGATGCCTGCTCTATTTGGAAGTGACATGGAAAGTTTAATGTTATCAGATTCCATATTATTGAGCATTTCAATAAGGAAACGAGAATTAAATCCAATTTGAATGTCTTCACCTTGATAATCACAATCTAGGCGCTCTTCAGCACTATTACTATAATCAAAATCTTCAGCAGAAATCTGTAATGCAGCTCCTGCAATTTTCAAACGAATTTGATGAGTTGTTTTGTTAGAAAAAATGCTTACTCTTCTAACTGAATTTAAAAAATCAACACGTCCAAGTTGCATTTGATTAGGATTTTCTTTTGGTATTACAGCTTCATAATTAGGATATTTACCATCAATTAATCGACAAGTAAGTGTTGATTCTCCAAAACTAAATTGTGCGTTGGTGTCATTGTATTCAATAGATATTTCATCTTCAGAGCCCAATAAAATACCTTTTATTAACTGCAAAGGTTTTTTAGGCATTATAAACTCTGAAGTGCCATCAGATGTCACGTCAGTACGGGTGTATTTAACGAGTTTATGAGCATCAGTAGCTACAAAGGTTAAAGATTCAGTGGAGAACTGAAAAAAGACTCCACTCATAACAGGGCGTAAATCATCATTTCCACTAGCAAACAAGGTGTTATTTATGGCAGTATGAAGAATTTTACTATTTAATACTGTCGTTTTTGCATCACTTACCTCAGATGATTTAGGGAATTCCTCTCCCTCAACATAAGCCAAAGCATATTTACCATTATTTGCACTTATTTCCACTGTACTCTTTTCGGTCTTAACAAACGTTAAAGGTTGTTCTGGAAAAGTTTTTAATATATCTAGTAATAATCTTGCAGGGAGTGCTATCAAGCTATTACTTTCAGACTCTACTATAATAGAAGTTGAAAAAGTAGTTTCAAGATCAGATGCAGTTAAAGTCAACTTATTTCCATTAATTTTAAATAAAAAATTATCTAAAATAGGAAGGGTATTAGTACTATTAATTACCCCTCCTAACATTTGAAGTTCTTTAAGAAGGGAAGCGCTAGAAACAATAAATTTCATATTAAATATTTACATCAAAGATATTTGAATTGCTCTAATTCCTAAAAGAAACTTATCAAAAGTTATGCTAATAACTGTTGACTTCTAATTCTTAGATTAATCCATCCAATTCCTAAACCAAATAAAAATGTAAATAATAACAAACCTATTTGCAAAATTGCTATATTTTGAATTATTTTTTGTTCGTCTAAAAATGGAACTTGCCATGTCTTTTCTCGTAAAGATAACCTGTCATTATTTTCTGTTAAATAATGAATTCCATTCATTATTAAACTTTTATTAGAATAAAAATTATTAGACCATTTATCATAACCTAAACTTAAAGGAATTCCTTTATCAGTCTGATTTTCTGCTAGATTTCCATCACCAAAAATTATCATTTTAACAGGACCATCTTCTTTTGAACTCTTAAGGTTTATTGGTTTAATTCTGTTTTTAAATAATGATGTGGTTTTCCCCTCTATGGTTATCCCAAGAATTTTATCAGGCTCATTAAAACTTGAAGGTTGAATTTTCTGCCCTGCAAGTTCCAATGAAATTAATTTAGTTGCACTTGTTAATTTAGTAAATTTTGAAGATTTTAAAATTGGTTTTTTAAATAAATTATTGGTAAGGGTATCAATTGGACTAACAAATTTTGTTATTATAGGTCCAAGGTCTTTTCCAATATGAGAACTAATTTCTGGTTTAGAAACAGGATAGTATGGCCATGGGTAAGATATGTATTGAGTGTTTTCCTTTGAGCCACTAGCCAAAACTATAGGCGCATTGTAAAGGTCTTGAATAATTTTTTTTTGAATCTTAATGCCATAGTTAAAGAAGTAATCATCTAAATTTAAATCTCTAGGAAAACCATAAGTTTTTCCTTTTGTGCTGAAAAGACTTTTAAGATCAATATTTAAACCTTCAAGCATCCAAAATTGACTCCCACCGTTTAGACTATATTGGTCTAATATGTATTTTTCATTTCGTGTAAATTTTTCTTTAGGGTTTGATACTAATAAAAGATCAAATTGGTTTAAGTTTTCTAAACTTTTTTGATCGGTTAAACCTTCCTTTTTAAGGTTAAACGAGGCTAAGTCATAGTAAGGACGAAGACTTTTTAAAAGATCAGCTATTTTTATATTTTCTGATGTTTGATGTGAGGTGAGAACAGCAATAGTAGGTTTACTTGTCAGGGTTATTTTATGAATACCATCCATTATTTGATATTCTAATTGTTGCAATGAACGTGTTAATTTAATCTTTTGTGTATCACCCAATTGATTTTGAATGAGCGAAATTCGTTCTGAGCGTTCACCACTATTAATAATAATCCAAGGAAAAATAATACTCTCATTTCGTTTACCATCTTTATTTTCAATTATAGTTTCAGGGCTCATACCATATTCTTGCATTTGCTGAATTATTTGATCCGTAGTTCCAAAATCAAAAGGGTTGTTATAATTAACAATAATTTGATTAGAATGTTTTTTTAATTGAGCTATAACAGCATCTACTTCATTTTTGAAACTAACATATGGTCCAGGTAATTCACCCTCTAAAAAAACATCTATTCGTAATGGTTGTTCAAGTTTATTAAGTTTATTTATTGTTGACTCTGCTAGGCTATAACGCTGATCTTGTGTAAGGTCAATTTGTATATTAGATACACTACTTAAATTAGTTAATGAAATTGTAAAAAAAACAATTATTATTGGTGTTTTGAAAGCTTTTTTAGGAGTTTCATTATTTTTAATTAATAACACACTAAGACTAGATATACCTAAAAAAAGACCTAAGAAATAAATAATGGTTTTAAGTGTCAATACTCCTCTGCTTATGCTTAAATAATGGGTTTGAATTCCAATATTCGAAATGATTTGATAAATCCAATTATGTCCTGTGAAATCCGATAGAAATGACCACAAATAAAATTGTGTAAAACAGACTAATACTGATACAAGAAAGGATGCAATTTGATTTTTAATCAAAAGAGAAGTACACAAGCTTAATGCTAAAAAAAGAAAGCCTACTCCAATTAAACCAAGGTAAGAACCAACTATACTTCCCCAGTCTAAGTATGTATCTTGAGTTAATAGGGTGTTAATTGCAAAAATATTTAAAATAGTAGGGAGTAATGTGATGGAAAATACAGCAGTAATTCCAAGAAGTTTTCCGCCATAAATATCAATGGCTTTTAATGGCTTTGTCATTAATAACTCAAATGTTCCAGTAGTACGCTCTTCAGAAAAACTACGCATACTAAGAGCTGGCACAAGTAATAGAAAAAGCCAAGGGGAAAGATCAAAAAAGGTTGATAAACTTCCAATGCCTATGCTGAGTATATTAAAAGGAGTGTCAAAAAACCAAAGCAATAAGGTGTTTGTTAATAAGTAAAAGCCCATAGCTATATAACCTATTGGATTACTAAAAAAAAAATTCAATTCTCTTCGAGCGATATTCAACATATTAATCAAATTGTATAGTTACGGGATCACGATAGTTGAGACCAAAAAGAGAACTAGCACTCCCAACAGTAAGAGGATTACTCTTATATACCGCTAGTTCTAAATGTCCTGCAGAGTTAAATAAGGCTACTTTTTTTCCATCTTCTTCCCTTTTTTCTTTGGGTAAACTAAAGTCAATCGAACCACCATAGCTATTATGTATTTTACGAAATTTAAGTGTACGTGCTAAAATTATAAAATCTCTAGTTTTCCCGATTTTTTTAAAAAGTTTTTCAGTAATATTTGTAACCACATTTCCATAATTATCGATATAGATGACACTTCCTAATATCTTATTTCCCTCAGGATTGATTACAGGTTTAATGTTCGTTAATTCACGTATTTTATTGACAGGAGATCCTATTACCTCAAGTGCTCCATCTCTAGATATGTGAGCCGCTACATTAATAAATACGTCTAGAACAGGAAAAGATGTAATTACTGATTTGTGAATGTTGATAGCTACAGTTTTTATTGATTTTAATTCTTCTTTAATCAACGAAAAAATTCCATTATCTGCACCAATAAAAAAATGTCCATCAAATTCCATTGCCAAGTGAATGTTTTCTGGTGTAAATTCTGATTCAACCCCAATAATATGAATACTTCCTTTCGGGAATGCTGTATATGAATTCTTTAAAATATAAGCAGTTTCTGAATGATTGTAAGGACTAATTTGATGTGAGATATCAATAATATTTGCCTCAGGTATTTGACTTAAAAGTGCAGCTTTTATTACGGCAATAGAATAATCTTTATGCCCAAAATCTGTCGTTAAAGTTACGAAGATCATAAAGTGAAAATTAAATATTTAATTAATTAAAATTATTCTATTTTTATGCGCAGGCTAAAACCTGCGAAACAAAAATAATTCATTTTAAACTAGTAGCCTTTGAATGAAATAAAAATTGATTTAACTGAGGTAAATCCGAGAGATTTTTTTGGGAATCAAAATTCCAATATAGCTAAACTACGAACATATTTTCCTAAAATTAAAATTGTTGCAAGAGGTAATTCATTAAAAGTTTTTGGGGAGCCCCACATTCTTAAAGAATTTGAAACACGAATATCAATGCTCATTGAACATTTCATGAAGTTCAATAAATTAAACGACGAGATTATAGAGCGTATAGTTATGGCTAATAATGATCAAAAAAATGAATTAAATAATGGGACTGAATCTGTTATTCTTCATGGTGTAGGGGGGAAGGTTATTAAGGCAAAAACCTTTAATCAAAAAAAACTTGTAGATTCAATGCAAGGGAACGACATGGTTTTTGCAATTGGACCAGCTGGTACAGGAAAAACATATACTGGTGTTGCTCTCGCTGTCAGTGCTTTAAAAGAAAAAAAAGTCAAACGCATAATATTAACCCGCCCAGCAGTTGAGGCTGGAGAGAATTTAGGTTTTCTTCCTGGAGATTTAAATGAAAAGCTCGATCCTTATATGCAACCACTATATGATGCTTTAAGAGATATGATACCTAATGAAAAATTAAAAAGTTATATTGAAAAGGGAATCATTCAAATAGCTCCTTTGGCCTTTATGAGAGGAAGAACTTTAGATAATGCATTTGTAATTCTTGATGAGGCTCAAAATACTACTCATGCTCAAATGAAAATGTTTTTAACACGAATGGGTAAGAATGCTAAATTTATGATCACAGGTGACCCAGGTCAAATAGATTTACCAAGACGAATAATTTCTGGACTTAAAGAAGTTCTTTTAATTTTAAAAGACACAAAAGGAATTAAAATCATTTACCTAGATGACAAAGATGTTATTCGTCATCCATTAGTTAAAAAAGTAATTGAAGCTTATAAAAGTATTGAACACGAAAATTGATGATTTCAAAAGCACTAATGCATACTAACCTTCAAATAGAAGGATTAAATTCAAAATATACTGGAAAAGTAAGAGAGGTATATTACATGCAAAATGATTTATTATTAATGGTAGCTACTGATAGACTTTCTGCCTTTGATGTCGTAATGCCTAAAGGCATTCCATATAAAGGTCAAATTCTGAATCAGATTGCTACTCAAATGTTAGAAGCAACCTCAGACATTGTTCCAAATTGGTTAAAAGCATCACCTGATCCAAACGTTTCTATTGGAATTTCTTGTAAGCCATTTAGAGTTGAAATGGTTATTAGAGGCTATTTATCAGGTCATGCTGCACGAATATATAAAGAAGGAGGTAGAGTTTTGTGTGGTGTTCTAATGCAAGAAGGAATGATTGAAAATGATCGTTTTGAGATTCCTATAATTACACCTTCAACAAAAGCAGAAGAAGGTCATGATGAAGATATTTCCAGAGAAGAAATAATTTCTGAGGGTATTGTAAATGAAACAGATTACAATCTTTTAGAAAAATACACTAAACAGCTTTTCGAAAGAGGTAGCAAAATCGCCAAAAAACAAGGTCTCATTTTAGTAGACACAAAATATGAATTTGGTAAAAGTAGCACTGGAAAAATTCTTTTAATCGATGAAATTCATACTCCTGATTCCTCACGTTACATTTATGAAGAAGGTTATGAAAAAAGACAAAAAGAAGGTCTGCCACAAAAACAATTATCAAAAGAATTTGTCAGGCAATGGCTTATAAGTAACGGATTTAAGGGTCTTGAAGGACAAAAAATTCCAGAAATGGATGAGACGTTAATTAATTCTATTTCAGAGCGTTATGTTATGTTATATGAAAAAATCACAGGACTTTCCTTTAAAAAAGCATCAATCGATAATATCCAACACAGAATTCAAATGAATGTTTCTGAATATTTAAAATGATTTTTGTTTTATGACCTTACCTAAATACTTCATATTAAAATATCAGTAATAATATATCAATAAAGAACTTTAGTCAACTAGGTGATTAGTAATTCATAGATTACTTTAGCTTCCGTATTTGCAGAGAAAATTAAAGCGTTATCATATTTTTTAAACCAAGTTATTTGACGTTTTGCATAGCGTCTAGTGTTTTTCTTTATTTCTAAAAAACCATTTTGAAAGGATTCTTTTCCTTCAAAACAAGGAAAGAGTTCTTTATAACCAACTGTTTTTAAAGGTGAAAGATCTTTTTTGGTAAGTAATTTTTGAGCTTCTTTTATTAGTCCTCTTTCTATCATTTGATCAACACGGAGATTGATTCGTTCGTATAAATCATTTCTTGGGCGTTTCAAAATGATCATTTTTGAAATAAAATTTCTTGGTTTTTTTTCTTTTCCAAGGAAAGATGAATAGGGTTTTTCTGAAGAAATACAAACCTCTAGAGCTCTAATAAGTCTTGTGGGATTTTTTATATCAACACGCGTATAATATTTTGGATCTTTCTTTAAAAGAAGTTCCTGAAGTCCTTTTAGACCATGAGTTTTATGAAATAATTCGATTTGACTTCTAATCTCAGAGGATACCTTAGGGAAAGAGTCCAATCCAAACATTAAAGAATCTGCATACATCCCAGATCCTCCAACCATAATTACAAAATCTTTTTTTTTAAAAAGAAAGTCTAATATTTGAAGAGCTTCTTTTTCAAAGTCTCCAACGGTATATTTTTCATGTATAGATTTGTGCTGTATTAAATGGTGTTTTACTTCTTTTAATTCTTTGCTGGATGGAACCGCAGTACCTATATTCATTTCTTTGTAAAACTGTCTGGAATCACATGAGATTATATCCGTATCAAATAATTTAGCTATTTCAAGACTTAATTTAGTCTTTCCAACGCCTGTAGGTCCTGCAATATAAATAAGAGTTTTAGTTAACATGATTTAATTTTTTTCCACATTGATGGCAGTATATCGCAGCTTCTTTGTGTTCACTTACAAGGCAGTGAGGACAAGCTTGGGTATTAATATCTATATTAATTTTTTTAGACATCTCAGCAGTTACTATACCTGTGGGCACAGCAATGATTCCATATCCCATAATCATGATAAATGAGGCAATAAACTGACCTAAGGGTGTTATGGGAGCAATATCACCATAACCAACAGTAGTAAGAGTTACAATACACCAATAAACGCTTTTAGGAATGTTTGTAAATCCACTTTCAGTACTTTCAACTAAGTACATGATAGTTCCAAAAATGACACATAATATTAGCACACCATATACAAAAACTAAAATTTTTGTTTTACTTGCCTTAAGTGCTTTAAGAAGAGTATTAGACTCACCTACAAAATGGGTGAGTTTTAAAATTCTAAATACTCTAAGTAATCGAAGTGATTTTAAAGCCACCATACTATGTGTTCCTAAAAACACTATGGATAAATACTTCGGTAGGGTTGAAAACAAATCAATTAATCCAAAAAAACTAAAAATATATTTACTAGGATTGGTAACACATAATAAACGAGCGATGTACTCAAGTGTAAATAAAATTGTAATTACCCATTCTGCTATATTGATATAATTATGATAAATTTCATCTATGGATTGAATACTTTCTAAGGAAACTAACACCACACTCAAAAGAATTAAGGCTAACAATAGTATATCAAATAGTTTGCCTGCAAAGGTGTCCGCTTCGTAAATAATTTCGTGAAGTTTATGTTGCCACTTCCTCATGATTTTGGGTATATATAATATTTAATTAAATATTTATATAGGTAAAGGTATTAACTTCTTAAATTTTTTACGTCTTAAAAAACTATGAATTAATTTTTGAGTATCAGGATTATTGTCCATTGGTATCAATCTTGAAAGAATTTGGTTCCTACTTTTAATTTGGTGGTTTAGTTCATGATATCCATAGCCTTTGAAAACAGAATCTTCCACATAAATAAAAGAGTGTTCAGCCTCATTTTTCCCTTTATCAATAAGAAGGAAACTTTTGTGAGGATAGTTATGTGATTCAACTATTGATTTTATTTTAAGATTATAATCATCAATGGACTCTTTACCAGTACAGGCTCCATCACATTTTTTAATTTCATAATTAAAACAGGCTATTTTGTCAGAGGATAGGCTTGTTTTTTGAAGGCAAATTCTAAAGTCATCTGCCCACTTAAGAAGAGCTATTTTAGCCGCTTTTTTATTTTTAAAAACACTTAGATATTTTATATTACTTCTAATTTGTTCTATTATAAAAATAGGATAGTCATGAGAATTATCTAGGAGTATTCCCACAGGAAAAAGGCGAAATTTCATGGCATGATTTAATTTTGGACTAATATTTTTAATCTCATTTTGTTCTTTTAGTAGAGTAACTAATTCACCTCCTGTAAGTGAATAAGTAATTTGAGCTATTTCTTTTTGGATTAAAATTGCTTTAGGGTGACTAGCTGTCAAATGATTTAAAACTCGTTTTTTTATATTATTGCTTTTCCCAATATATATAATATCATTATTTGAGTTGTGAAGGTAATAAACACCCATTTCAGATGGTAGTTTTTCAACAATTGATATGTATTTAGAGGGTATCTTATTTGGATTGATTATTTTAATGTGTTCCATTAAAATTTCTTTTTTAACATCCTTTTCTAAAAGAAGTTCAAATAATTTCAAGGTTACTTTTGCATCTCCATGAGCTCTATGTTGATCTGAAAAAGGAATGCCTAGATTTCTAACTAACTTACCTAAGCTGAAGGCGGGTTGATCTGGCATGAGTTTTTGAGCTAATTCAACTGTACATATTGATTTTCTTTCAAACGAAAACCCTAGCCTTCTAAATTCTGTCTGAAGAATACGGTAATCAAAAGAAGCATTGTGAGCTACCAAAATACAATTATCAGTAATTTCTACAATTCGTTTAGCAACTTCATAAAACTTAGGAGCATTACGCAACATTTTAGTATTAATGCCCGTTAGTTTTTGAACAAAAGGCTGTATTTCTTTTTCAGGATTAACAAGACTACTAAATTGATCTTTTATTTCTTGTCCGTCGTATTTATAAATTGCAATTTCAGTAATTCCTTCTTCATTGAATTTACCTCCAGTAGTCTCAATATCAAGTATGGCGTACATAATTAATAAGTTCGTTCTCCAAAAATTTTACTACCCACACGAATCATGTTAGAACCTTCTTCAATTGCAATTTCATAGTCACCGCTCATTCCCATTGAAAGGATTTCACAACCTTTATGTAAATCAGTGACTTTATTGAATAGTGCCGCTAATGACATAAATTCTGTTCGAATTTGTTGCTTGTCTCCAGTAAAACTTGCCATTCCCATTAACCCACTAATAGCAATGTTTGGAAAGGACTTTGAAGTCTCAAGCAGTGAGTTTAATTCCTCAAAAGGAAGTCCAAACTTAGTTTCTTCTTTTGAAATTCTAATTTGGAGTAAACATCTAATAATCCGATTGTTTTTTAAAGCTTGTTTTTGAATTTCTTTAAGTAATTTCAGACTATCAACAGAATGAATTAAATGTACAAATGGAGCCATGTATTTAACCTTGTTAGTTTGGACATGACCAATCATATGCCAATGGATATCTTTTGGAAGCTGTTCCCACTTGCTAACCATTTCTTGAATTTTATTTTCTCCAAATATACGTTGACCAGCGGTGTATGCAGTCTCTAGATCTTCTATAGGTTTTGTTTTTGAAACTGCCACAAGCTCTACTTTCGATGGAAGAGATTTTTTTAAAGATCTAATATTTTTAATGATATTCATTGGGTATAAATATACGTTTTCAAAACGCATCTCAAAAGACTCTTGATTAAATATTAACTAAAGAAGAAACAACCATTCCCGTGAGCATTTTAGGCGAAATATAAGTTGATTTAGCAGGAAGGAATATTTTATTTTTGGCATTATTAAATAGTGATTGCTTTGAAATAGGCTTCATATAGAAAGCTAAACTTTCTGATAACGTTGTTTTTAAAATCTTTGGGCTACCTAAATTAGGTCGGTACTCTAATGTTTTTTGAATTTTATTAAAATCTTTTAAAATAAAATTATTGATATAATTTGGAATTGTTTCTTTTTTAGATTCTTGGATCATTAAGCCATAAAATGAATTATTTATTTTCACAATCAAACTAAAATCAATAACACTTTCGTTTGTATTTGAAAATTTAATAGCTCCTAATTCAATTAGTTTATCAACTAGTTTGAGTTGAATTGAAATATCTATATTATTTTTTGAGAACCAAACAAAGGAGTTTAACGAGATTTGATTTTGATGAACAAGAAAAGTAGAAACAGGAAAGTCCGCCTTAATTTCCTTGGAAAGATTTATCATACATTCTGTTCTATGATGACCATCTGCTAAATGAAAATAATTTTGTTTTTGTGACCAGGTTTCAAGAATTTTATTTTGTGTTTCGTTAAGTCTCCATAACTGATGTCTTGTTTCCTCGAACTCAAAATCTACAGAACACTTTTTATTTTCAATTTCGTTTAATTTAAGTGTCACAGGGAGAGGGGATTCATGAATTACCATAACGGGTTCTGCTTGAATCTTAACTGTTTTAATGTAGTTAGTCATGTGTTGCACCCTTTTAGAATAGGTCTGTTCGTGCATCGTGATATTGTTATTGAAAAAGTCATGGGTAGACAAACTTCCAATAAAACCAATAATTTGTTTGGTAGGTTTAGATATTTTATAAAAATAAATACTGGGTTTATTTTTTTTTAAATACCAATTGTTTTCAATAAATTTTTCCCAGTTTTTACGAACGATAAAAGATTTATTGATTTCTTTATTTTGACGATAAATAATATTTGAAAAATGTTTTTTATTTATCTTAAATTTTTTAAGTTCAACATCATTATAGGAATCAAGACTCCTCATCACTTGAATTGATGGATTTATAGGGAGGTCAAAACAAAGAGGCGAAAATTTTGGCATGATAAACTATTAATTAGCCAATACATGAAATTATTTTGTGGGCAATCTCAAGAGCTTTTGCTCCGTTTTTTAAAGAAATATTTGGTTTTTTTTTCATTTTAATTGCCTTTGCAAAATGTTCTAATTCATCTTGTATTGCATTCCTTTTAATTATTTTGGGATTTTCAAAATATATTTGTTTTCTTTTTCCCTCTGCATTTGAAAATAGTAGTGAAAAATCATCAGATTCTTTTGGAGCATTTTTAATTTTCACTACTTCAACTTTTTTATCTAAAAAATCTACAGATATATAGGCGTTTTTTTGAAAAAAACGTGATTTTCTCATTTTCTTTAATGAAATTCTACTGGCTGTTAAATTAGCAACACATCCATTTTCAAATTCTATTCTAGCATTACTAATATCAGGTGTTTCACTTATTACAGCTACACCTGAAGCTTTAATATTTTTTATTGGTGACTTGACAACACTTAATATAATGTCTATATCGTGAATCATTAAATCCAATACTACAGAAACATCAGTTCCTCTTGGATTAAATTCAGCGAGTCTATGTGTTTCAATAAACTTAGGTTCTGTAATTGAGGCAGAAACAGCTTTAAAAGCAGGATTAAATCGTTCTACATGACCTACCATTCCAATAACACCATTTTTATTTGCAAGAGTCACAATAGCTTCAGCTTCTTTATCAGAAGTTGCAATTGGTTTTTCTATGAACACATGTTTTTTTGCGTTTAATGCTAACATTGCCATATCGAAGTGAAACAAAGTTGGAGTTACTATATCTATTACATCACACACTGCTATTAGTTTTTCTGGACTTTCAAAAGCTTTATATCCGTGAGTTTTAAAAAGTTCAGTTTGTACTTCAGGGTTAGGGTCATAAAAACCAATAAGTGAATAGACTGAGGAGGCAGCTAATACTTGTAAATGAATTTTTCCTAAGTGACCTGCACCAAGAACACCTATTTTAAGCATTTATTTATTTAATTAATTAGCATCAAAAATACAATCTAATTATTATACTTTAAGAAAAACAAAGCTATTTTTGTGACAAATGAAGGATACCATAAAACAAAAAGGTTTGAGACGTCAATTAATAAGTTCACTTAAAGCTAAGGGTATTTTGAATGAAACTATTTTAGACGTGATGACAAAAATTCCGAGGCACTTTTTTATGGATCCTAGCCTTGTTAATTTTGCCTATGAAGATAAAGCTTATCCTATATCGGCAAATCAAACAATATCTCAACCCTATACTGTAGCTTTTCAAACTGAACTTTTAGAAGTTTCAACTTTTCATAAAGTGCTTGAAATAGGGACAGGTTCAGGCTATCAAACTGCTGTTTTGCTTGGTCTTACACCAAATGTATATACTATAGAAAGACAACAATCTTTATTTAAACAAACGCAACGTTTGTTTTTGCAATTAGGATTACGTCCTAAAAAACAAATATTTGGAGATGGATATAATGGACTTCCCAACGTTGCACCATTTGATAGAATTATTGTTACAGCAGGAGCTCCTGAAATACCAAAACCTCTTATGAATCAACTCGCAATTGGTGGTAAATTAATTATTCCTTTGGGAGCTAATACACAAATAATGACACGTTTTACTCGAACTTCTACTCTTGTTTTTGACAAGGAAGAGTTTGGTCAATTTAAATTCGTACCCTTACTAGAGAACAAAATTTAATTTTTTTTAATGAAGTTCGATAATACTCAAAAAGCATATCAATTAAAAACAGATAGAGATCTACAAAAAGCATATTATTTGTTTCTGTTGTTTTCAAATGAAAAATTAGTTTCTATAGGTAGTTTTGTCACTAGGCTTATTTTAAAAATGAAACTGCCCGTTTCGTATATTTTTAAAATTACTTTTTTTTCTCAATTTTGTGCAGGCTTAAACAAAAAGGAATCACTTAAAGCTGTAGATTCACTAAAGTCTTACAAGATTCTATCATATCTTCATTATGCAGTTGAGGCAGTAAAAACAGAAAAAGGTATGGAGATTAGTAAAAATAATACTCTAGAAACACTTTCGTTTTCAAAAGAAAACAAAGCGCTTCCCTTTAGTGTTTTTAAAGCAACTAGTTTAGGCCCTATTAAATTGTTTGAAAAAAAAAGTGAAGGAATTTCTTTCACTGATTCAGAAAGAATTGAATGGGAGCGTATACAACTTAGAATTGACGCTTGTTGTGAAGCAGCAAAACAAATAGGGGTAAAGATGCTCATCGATGCTGAAGAATCTTGGATTCAGCCAGCTATTGACGAAATTGCCGAATCATTAATGGAAAAATATAATAAAAAGACTCCTGTAATTTATACAACCCTTCAGATGTATCGAAAAGATCGAATGATTTACATGAAGAATTTGTATAATAAAGCAACTAAACGAGGTTTTAAGGTCGGTATAAAATTAGTTAGAGGTGCCTACATTGAGAAGGAAAACTTAAAAGCATATAAACTCGGAAAGCCCTCCCCAATTTGTGAATCAAAGGAATTAACCGATCAAAATTTCAACAATGCTATTGATTACATGCTTTCTAAACTTAATATTGGAAGTCTATTTATGGGCTCACATAATGAACAAAGCATTTTGAGAGTTACCGAATGGATGTCACAAAATAAAATTTCAAAAAAGCATCCGCATATTTGGTTTTCACAACTTTACGGAATGGCAGATCATATTTCTTTTAATTTAGCTTCTAGTGGATATCAGGTAGTTAAATATGTTCCATATGGACCTGTGAATGAGGTTATTCCTTATTTGATTAGGCGTGCTGAAGAAAACACATCAATTAGAGGTCAAACCCCCAGGGAATTAAGTTTGATTAAAAAAGAATTGAAAAGAAGAAGAACTAGAGTTCTTTAAATGAAAGAATGTTTAATGTTTTTTCACAGTTAGCTACTTTAAAAAATCCTTTATTATCAGACGTGATTTCAATATAATAGATATTACAAGAATCTTTTTTAGTTTCACTTTTCGAAAAGTTAATTGTACCATTTTTTATATAAAAATAAATTAGACTATCAGTAAGTGTTTCATTTTCAATCAATAATTTCGATGGAATTTGAACTTTTTTCTTAAGCAAGTTACTTTTTACACGTGCAGAAGGACCATAATTAAATTCGGTTTTCTTTTTATCCAGAATAAAAGTCAAGAATACCAATCCAACAGAAAATCCTATTAAGTAAAACCCAATACGGTATAATAATTTCATGCTTTTAATAATGTAAGTTTTCTTGTTTCAAAATCAACAACTTTCAACTTAAAATGGTCATATTTTAATGGAAGATGTTGTTCGATTTTTTCTGCCCATTCAAGAAAGCATAAAGAGCCAGATTCAAAATATTCTTCTACACCAAAATCCAATGCTTCATTTGAATTTTCTAGACGATAAAAATCAAAATGATAAACAGGACCATTTTCCCCTTTGTAATTATTAACTAAAGAAAAGCTGGGGCTACTTATGGTTTCTTCAATACATAAATGTTTGCAAAGTGCTGAAATTAAGGTTGTTTTTCCAGCTCCCATAGGCCCGTCAATTCGAATTACCTTACAAGAACGTTGCTTAAGAATTAATTTAACTGCAAGGTCAAGCTCGTCTTTTTTAAAAATCAGATCCATACCTCAAAGATAGTATTAACGTGGATTTAAAACAATAAATGGAATGATCATTTCCTCTAGTGAAACACCACCATGTTGAAAGGTGTTTTTAAAATAATTAACATACTTGTTGTAGTTGTTTTTGAACACAAAATAATGATCTCCTTTTGCAAAAATATAATGATTATTGATGGATGTAGACGGAAGTCCAAAAGACTGTGGGTCAATGCATTTTATGACATCTTTGGTTTCATAGGTTATGCTTTTTCCTGTTTTATACCTTAAATTCACACTTGTTTCTTTATTACCTATAACAGCACTTGGATGACCAACGTTTATAGTGCCATGATCAGTAGTTAGTATTACTTTAAAACCTAATTTTGATGCTTTTCTGAGTAATTTTTTTAAAGAACTATTTTTAAACCAACTTAATGTGAGAGATCTATATGCTTTATTGTCAGGAACCAGTTCTTTAATGACTTCCATTTCAGTTTTTGCATGAGAAATCATATCTACAAAATTATATACAACTGCGGTTAACCCTTCATTAAAATGATTTTGTAAGTTTTTAATTAGTTGATTACTTTGTTCTAGTTTAGTTATTTTATGATAACTAATAGGACGTTTCAAATCTAATTTATCGCATTGCTCCATTAAAAGTTCTTTTTCAAATAAATTTTTCCCTCCTTCATCTGAATCATTTTTCCACCACTGAGGATACTTTTTTTCAATATCTAAAGGAGTTAGACCAGAGAAAAAGGAATTTCGAGCATATTGAGTAGTTGTTGGTAAAATACTAAAATAGGTGTACTCTTTATCGACACTGAAATTACTATTTAACTCTGGTAATATTGTTTTCCATTGATCATAACGAAGATTGTCAATCATTATTAAAAGCGTAGGTTGATGCTCCCTTAATTCTGGAAGAACATATTTTTTAAATACTGAATGAGATAGGGGAGGTCCTTCTGATCCCTCCATCCATTTTTCATAATTTGAGCTAATGAATTTAGCGAATTGCATGTTAGCTTCTTTCATTTGAGTTTCAAAAATCTCAAACATACTATTGTCGTCTAATGTTTCTAACTCAAGTTCCCAAAACATCAATTTTTTAAAATAATCTATCCAATCTTCATAGGTTTCTAAATCAAATAATGACTGTGATATTTTACTAAATTCTTGCTGGTAGTTTTGAGTCGTTTTTTCCGCTACTAAATTTTTAATATTTAACGTTTTTTTTAATGATAATAGAATCTGATGAGGATTAACAGGCTTAATTAGATAGTCAGATATTTTAGAACCAATAGCTTCTTCCATTATATGTTCTTCCTCATTTTTTGTAATCATTATGACAGGAAGTCTTGGTTGAATACTTTTAATTTCATCTAAAGTTTCTAGACCATTTAATCCAGGCATATTTTCATCTAATAATATAACATCAAAAAGTTTGTCTATAATCAAATCTAGTGCATCTTGACCGTTTGTACAAGGTGTAAGATCATAGCCTCGCTCTTCTAAAAACAAAAAATGTGGCTTAAGCATTTCAACCTCATCATCTACCCATAAAATTTTGATCCGATCCATTTGTTATATTTGTTTTAAAATTTAGTACAGCGTGCAAATCAACCACACTTTATTTAACGATCCAATTTATGGATTTATTGCCATAGAATCAGATTTGATTTTAGAACTAATTAATCATCCTTATTTTCAAAGGCTACGACACATATCTCAAATGGGACTTTCTAGTCTAGTATACCCAGGGGCGCATCACACTCGTTTTGAACATGCTATTGGTGCGATGCATGTCATGCAAAAAGCAATTAATGTGTTACTTAAAAAAGGAATCATTATTTCTGAAGAAGAACAAGAGGCTATGCAAATTGCAATTTTATTGCATGATATTGGACATGGTCCTTTTTCACATGCTACTGAAACAACACTTCTTTCGGGCGTTAATCATGAAGAATTGTCAATTCGTATTATTAAGCTTTTGAATGAAGAATTTAAAGGAGCATTGAGTTTGGCCTCAAAGATTTTTACAAATAATTACACTAGAGGATTTATGCACCAATTAGTGTCCGGCCAAGTAGATGTGGATCGTTTAGATTATTTAAAAAGAGATAGTTTTTATACTGGAGTAACCGAAGGTAATATAAACACAGATAGAATTTTATCAGTGATGAATGTTGAGAATGAGCAATTAGTTTTTGAAAGTAAAGGGGTTCATTCTTTAGAAAAGTTTCTCTTAGCAAGACGACTTATGTATTGGCAAGTATATCTTCATAAAACGAGCTTAGTCGCAGAATTAGTTCTTGTAAAAGTATTAACTCGTTTTAAAACAATGATTGAATCTGGTAATCACACAATTGAGCCCTCTCATATTTTATTTCCTTTTTTCAACACTTCCAAATCAAAAAAAATAAAAAATAACATTTTAAATCACTATTTAAAACTTGATAATACTGATATTTTATTTTTGCTCAAATCTTGGATGACTCATGAAGATATAGTATTAAAAAAATTATCAACGCAATTAATTCAGAGGCAATTGCCTAAAATTGAAATTAAGGAAAATCCTTTTGATCTTTCTGAAATAAAAAAATTAAACAAAAAATTGAGCTCATTAACTTCTTCGGATGATCTTAATTATTTTGTCTTTACTGGGGATATATCAAACCAAATGTATATTTCTGACCATACCAAAATTTTGTTAAAAGAGAAATCCGGTAAAATATTCCCTCTTGAGTCACTTATTAATTATTTAGATTTTAAACAGTTCTCGACACCGTTTCATAAATATTATTTGTGCTATCCCAAGAGTATTAGTTCCTTATAAATCCTTATTTTTGACGAATGAATTTAACTCTTAAAGAAATAGCTTTAAAATTCAAGGGTTCTATTGAAGGTAATGCTGATGTTGTAATCAATCAACTTTGTAAAATTGAAACTGCCAAACCAGGATCTATCACCTTTTTAGCGAACCAAAAATATGATAAGTTTATATACATTACAGAGGCTTCTGCTGTTATCGTTCAGAAAGAATTTGTGCCTCAAACTCCTATTAAGTCTTCCTTAATTAGAGTTGATGATCCTTATACTGTTTTCACAAGCCTTCTTTTAGATGAGGGAAATAAGAAAGAGAATTTAAAAACAGGAATCCACACTTCAGCTGTAATTAGTCCTTTAGCCAAAATAGGTGAGGATGTCTTTATCGGAGCAAATACTGTAATTGGCGAAAGCACTATTGAGTCCAATGTTCAAATTCATGCTAATTGTGTAATCGGTGATCAAGTTTACATTGCAAAAAACACAAAAGTATATCCATGTGTAAGTATTTTAGATGAATCAGAAGTTGGTTCATCCTGTATTATACACAGTGGGGTTGTAATTGGTTCTGATGGCTTTGGATTTGCTCCTCAATCATCAGGTACTTATGTCAAAATTCCACAATTAGGAAAAGTAGTACTAAAAAACAATATTGAAATTGGAGCTAACTCTACTATTGACCGAGCTACTTTAGGGGAAACGATTCTTCATGAGGGAGTAAAATTAGATAATATGGTTCAAATCGCTCACAATGTTGAAATTGGAGAACATACCGTTATTGCTGCTCAATCTGGAGTGGCAGGCTCAACTAAAATTGGTGCTCGTTGTATTATTGGAGGCCAAGTTGGAATTGCTGGTCATCTAACCCTAGGGAATGATCTTCAAATTCAAGGAAAATCAGGAGTGACGAAAAATATTTCAAATGGTAAAGCAGTTCAAGGAAACCCAGCTATGAATTTTAAATCTTATTATAAATCATTTTCTTTGTTTAAACAATTCCCGAGTATAGATGCACGTCTTCGAAAATTAGAAGAAAAACTAAGGCCATGATAAAAAAATCAACACAACAAAAAACATTAGTAAAATCAGTAAGGTTAGGTGGAATTGGCCTTCATTCAGGTCAAAAAGTTGAACTAAATTTAAAGCCAGCTCCCCCCAATTCAGGTTTCGTTTTCCTTAGAACAGATTTAGATCCTTCAGTTGAGATACCGGCAACTTCAAGTTTTGTTTCAAAAACAGATAGAGGCACTACTCTAGAAAAAGATGGGGTAGAAATCCAAACTTGTGAACATTTACTTGCAGCCTTAGTGGGCATGTCTGTTAATAATTGCTTGATCGAAATTAATAGAACTGAGATCCCTATTATGGATGGTTCCTCAAAATATTTTATTGAAGCGATAAAGTCGGTAGGTCTCGAAGAGCAAAATGAAAAACAAGAAGTTTTTGTTGTTGAAGAAATTATTAAAATTTCCGATCAAGAAACAGGAAGTGAAATTATGTTATTACCCTCAGAAGAAACTTCTTATACGGTTATGATTGATTTCAACACAAAAGTTTTAGGGTCACAAAACGCTACTTTAGATAAAATTGAAAATTTTTCTCATGAAATAGCTTCTTCTAGAACATTTAGTTTTTTACATGAATTAGAAATGTTGTTAGAACATGGACTTATTAAGGGCGGTGATCTAAATAATGCTATTATCTATGTTGACAAGCCAATTGCTGAAAGCAATATGGATCGGTTGAAGAAAGCATTTCAAAAAGAAGAAATAACAGTAAAGCCCAATGGTATTTTAGATAACTTAACCCTTCATCATCCTAATGAAGCAGCAAGACATAAGTTATTAGATGTTGTGGGAGATTTGGCCTTAATTGGCATGCCTTTTAAAGGAAAGATTATAGCTACTAAACCAGGACATAAGATAAATACTAATTTTGCCAAACACATTGCAGGTTTAATTAAAATTAATCGTAAATCAAATGCACCTATTGTTGATTTAAATCAACCTCCTTTAATGGATGTGGTTCAAATCATGGATATGTTACCACATCGACCTCCATTTTTATTGGTTGATAAAATATTAGAATTATCAGAAAGGCATGTAGTTGGAATGAAAAACGTGACAATGAATGAGCCTTTTTTTCAAGGACATTTTCCTGGAGCTCCTGTAATGCCAGGAGTTCTTCAAATTGAAGCAATGGCTCAGGCTGGTGGTGTCTTGGTTTTAAATACCGTTCCAGATCCAGAAAATTATTTAACATTCTTTATGAAAATAGATAATGTTAAATTTAAACGACCTGTTTACCCTGGAGACACTTTGATATTTAAATTAGAATTGATTACTCCGATTAGACGTGGAATTTGTAATATGAGAGGCCAAGCCTATGTTAATAATCAACTTGTTAGTGAAGGTGATCTAATGGCGCAAATTTCAAAACGAGATACAACAAAAGAATAATTTATGATTCAACCCCTTTCTTTTATTCACCCAGAGGCTCAAGTAGCAAAAAATGTAATTGTAGATCCTTTTAGCACTATTGATAAAAATGTCGTTATAGGAGAGGGAACTTGGATTGGTCCTAATGTAACAATTATGGAGGGAGCGCGCATCGGGAAACAATGTAGAATTTTCCCAGGAGCTGTCATTAGTGCAGTCCCACAAGATTTGAAATTTGATGGTGAAGATTCATTAGCAATAATAGGCGACAAGACTACCATTCGTGAGTGTGTTACTATTAATCGTGGCACGTCTAGTAATGGAGAAACAAAAATCGGAAACAATTGTCTTATAATGGCTTATTCTCATATTGCACATGATTGTGTTATAGGTGATTACTGCATTCTTTCAAATAATAGCACTCTAGCAGGACATATAAATATTGGAAATTATGTTGTTTTATCAGGTTTGACAGCAATTCATCAATTTTGCTCAATTGGAGATTATGCATTTATTTCTGGTGGCTCAAAAGTTAGAAAGGATGTTCCCCCTTTTGTGAAAGCTGCAAAAGAACCATTATCATTTATTGGTGTAAATTCTATTGGCTTAAATAGAAATGGATTTAGCAGTGAAAAAGTGCAAGAAATCCAGAATATATATAGAATCCTCTTTCAACAAAATAATAATATTTCTCAAGCAATACCAATCATTGAAGCAGAAATCAAAGCTACCAAAGAGCGTGATGATATATTACAATTTGTATTGAATTCTAAACGGGGATTAATGAAAGGATACAATTAAAAATATAATTTATAACTATGGCATCTACATCAGATATTAGAAAAGGGTTGTGCATTAAGTACAACAATGATATTTATAAAATTATTGAGTTCTTACATGTAAAACCTGGTAAGGGACCAGCATTTGTTAGAACAAAGCTAAGAAGTGTGACATCTGGAAAAGTCTTAGACAACACTTTTTCTGCAGGTAATAAAATTGAAGATATTCGCGTCGAAACACAAAAATATCAATTTTTATATAATGAAGATACTCAGTATCATTTCATGAATACAGATGACTATAACCAGATAAGTATTGAGAAATCTATTTTAGATTCTCCACAATTATTAAAAGAAGGTGAGATGGTTTCTATTTCAATAAACTCTGAAGATGGAATGCCATTATCCGCTGACATGCCTGCTAGTGTTGTTTTGGAAATTACTCATACTGAACCAGGAGTTAAAGGAAATACAGCTACAAACGCAACAAAACCAGCCACTGTTGAGACGGGAGCGTCAATAAACGTTCCGTTATTCATTAACGAAGGTGATAAAATTAAGGTTGATACCGAAAAGAGTAGCTATATAGAGCGTGTAAAAGAATAATAATATTATTATAAATTAATTATAACAACCAAAAATAAAATGAGTGTACTTGTAAATAAAAATTCAAAAATAATCGTACAAGGATTTACGGGGAGTGAAGGTACTTTTCACGCTACCCAGATGATTGAATATGGAACTAATATTGTGGGAGGAGTAACCCCAGGAAAAGGAGGACAAATACATTTAGATAAACCTGTTTTTAATAGTGTAGCTGAAGCTGTAACGGTCGCTCAAGCTGACACATCGATCATATTTGTTCCTCCAGCATTTGCTGCAGATGCAATTATGGAGGCTGCTGAAGCAGGAATTAAAGTAATCATTACTATTACAGAAGGAATTCCTATAAATGATATGACAAAAGCCTACGCTTATGTTAAAAACCAAGGAGCTACACTAATAGGACCTAACTGTCCAGGTGTTATTACTCCTGGAGAAGCAAAAGTGGGAATTATGCCCGGATTTGTATTTAAAAAGGGAAATGTAGGCATTGTTTCAAAATCAGGAACATTAACATATGAGGCTTCGGATCAGGTAGTTGCACAGGGATTAGGAATCTCTACTGCCATTGGTATAGGTGGAGATCCAATTATAGGGACAACCACTAAAGATGCTGTTGAGTTGTTTATGAACGATCCAGAAACTGATTGTATAGTTATGATTGGTGAAATAGGAGGTCAATTAGAAGCAGACGCAGCCAAATGGATCAAATCAACTGGAAACAAGAAACCTGTTATTGGATTTATAGCAGGAGAAACCGCACCAAAAGGCAGAACAATGGGACATGCCGGTGCCATTGTTGGAGGAAGTGAAGATACTGCTGAAGCTAAAAAAGAGATTATGCGTGAATGTGGGATTTATGTGGTAAATTCTCCCGCTCAAATTGGAGCAAAAGTTGCTGAAGTATTAGCCTAGTTTTTAAAGCTAAATCAATAAAAAAGTTAAAAATGAAATTATTAATTGGTAAAACTGCAATTATTACAGGAGCAAGCCGTGGTATTGGTCGTGGTATTGCTAAAATATTTGTCGAAAACGGTTGTGCTGTTGCCTTTACTTATAATAGCAACAAAGAGGCTGCAGATAATCTTGTGGCTGAATTAAGTAGTGAAGAAGTAAAAGTAAAAGGATATAAAAGCAATGCTGCAAATTATAACGAAGCACAAAAGTTAGTAGAAGAAGTTTTAGTTGACTTTGGAAGCTTAGATATTCTGGTGAATAATGCTGGTATTACAAAAGATAATTTATTGATGCGTATGAGTGAAGAAGATTTTGATCAAGTAATTGAAATTAATCTTAAATCTATTTTTAATATGACAAAAGCTATTCAACGCACTTTTTTAAAACAACGCCATGGATCACTCATTCATATGAGTTCTGTGGTTGGAGTAAAAGGAAATGCTGGTCAATCAAATTATGCCGCTTCAAAAGCGGGAATGATCGGTTTTTCTAAATCAGTTGCCTTAGAATTAGGATCACGAAACATTAGATCTAATGTTATTGCGCCTGGTTTTATTGAGACTGAAATGACAGATAAGCTATCTGAGGACGTTGTCCAGGGATGGCGCGATGGAATTCCTCTTAAAAGAGGAGGACAACCTGAAGATGTGGCCAATGCTTGTGTGTTTTTGGCTTCTGATTTATCCAGTTATATAACTGGGCAAGTACTCCATGTAGATGGAGGAATGTTAACTTAATTAAATTTTATATTATGCAAAAATTACCTAAAATCGGATTACCAATTATATTATTAGTCGTTGTCCTACTTATTTTTATTTCTAAATCTTCTATAAATATAGGTTATGGAGAAGCTGGAGTTTTATTTAAAACCTTTGGTGGAGGAGTTGTTACAGATGAGCCACCATTAGGAGAAGGATTCCATATTATAGCACCATGGAATAAAGTTTACATATATAATGTAAAGCAACAAGAAGTATTTGAAAGTAAAATGCAAGTACTTTCTTCAAATGGCTTGGAAATTAGTCTAGATATATCTGTATTATACCAGCCTACTATTGCGGAATTAGGGAAACTACACCAAACAAAAGGAGTAAATTACCTAAATATCATTATTATTCCTCAAATAAGAGCTGTAGCGAGAAGTGTTGTTGGACGATATACACCAGAACAATTATATTCTACAAAACGTGATGCTATTCAAAATGAAATTTTTGAAGAAACTAAAAAAGTAGTTGAAGGTCAATATGTACAATTAAATGCAGTTTTAGTTCGTGATGTGACTTTACCAATAGCCATTCGTGAAGCGATTGAACGTAAGTTAAACCAAGAGCAAGAGGCTTTGGAATATGAATTCCGTATTGAAAAAGCAACACAAGAGGCAGAGCGTCAAAGAATTGATGCAGAAGGTAAGGCAACAGCTAACCGTATTTTGAGTGCTTCATTAACAGATAAAATTCTAAGAGAAAAAGGAATTGAAGCGACTATCAAGCTTTCAGAATCTCCAAATTCTAAGGTAATCGTGATTGGAAGTGGTAAGGGAGGTCTTCCAATTATTTTAGGAAATCAATAGGTTAGAAAATTAAAATAATTTTCAATACATTTGTGTCCATGAAATTAATGAACATACATCATCATTATTTAGAAGTCTCAAACGAGTCCTAATGATGCTATGTATATAGAGTAATAGAAACCCGTTTGAATTTCAAGCGGGTTTTTTTATTTTAAAATTCGCAGAGTTTAAGCAATAAAATGAAAAAATGATAAGAATAGCGATTCAAAAATCAGGAAGATTAAACCAGGATTCTCTTAGGTTACTCAAAGACTGTGGTATTTCTATCGATAATGGAAAAGATCAATTAAAAACAACAGTTAGAAATTTTCCTATGGAAGTGTTTTTTCTAAGAAATGGCGACATTCCTCAGTATATGCGCGATGGTGTTGTCGATTTGGCTATTTTAGGCGAAAATTTAGTAGTTGAAAAAGGTGGAGACTTATCCATTATTGAAAAATTAGGGTTTTCAAAATGTCGTGTTTGTATTGCAGTGCCAAAGAGAATATCATTTTCTGGTCTAGAAGATTTAGAGGGTAAGCAAATTGCTACATCTTATCCAAATACAGTAAAGTCATTTTTATCTAAGAATAAGATTAATGCAGGATTACATATTATTAACGGATCTGTTGAAATAGCTCCTAATATTGGCTTAGCAGATGCCATTTGTGATATTGTTTCTAGTGGAAGTACACTATTTAAAAACAACTTAAAAGAGGTTATTCAGATTGCCACTTCAGAAGCGGTTTTAGTTCAAGCACCCAATTTAAATGAAGTTAAAACAGAATTAATTGACAAACTTTGCTTTAGAATAAAATCGGTTTTACGCGCAAAAAAATCTAAATATATTTTAATGAATGTACCAAATGATAAAATTGCATCTATCAGTACTATTTTACCTGTTTTAAAAAGTCCAACAATTTTACCACTTGCAGAAGAAGGATGGAGTTCGTTACATTCTGTAATAAATGCAGGCGATTTTTGGGAAGTTATTGATTCTCTGAAGGCAGAAGGCGCTGAAGATATTCTTGTATGTCCAATTGAAAAAATGGTATTGTAATGAAACAATACATTAATCCATCATCTAAAGAATGGGCACATCTTTTAGAGCGTCCTAATGCTTCCTCTTCGGACTTGGAAGTTGTTGTAGAAGAAGTCTTTGAGCAAGTGAAAGAAAAGGGTGATAAAGCTATAAAAGAGTACACTCAAAAATTTGATAAGGTTTCTATTCAGCATATTTCTGTTACTAAAATTGAAATTCAATTAGCAGAGAATAATGTAGCAGATAAATTAAAAGAGGCTATACAACGTGCGAAACAAAACATTGAGGTATTTCACTCTGCACAAAAAACCCCGGAGATTCGAATTGAAACCGAACCAGGAGTGAATTGTTGGCAAGAAAAAAAAGCTATTGAAAAAGTAGGTTTATATATTCCAGGAGGTTCAGCTCCATTATTTTCAACGATTTTAATGTTAGCTGTTCCTGCTAAAATTGCAGGATGCAATGAAATTATCTTATGTACACCACCGGATAATTCAGGAAATATTCCCGCTGTGGTGCTATATACCGCTAATCTTTGTGGAATTACTTCGATCTTTAAAGTTGGTGGAATACAGGCCATTGCTGGGATGACATTTGGGACTGAATCAATACCGGGTGTTTATAAAATATTTGGTCCAGGAAATCAATATGTTACCGCGGCTAAACAATGGGCAACACGATTTAATGTTAGTATCGACATGCCGGCAGGGCCAAGTGAATTATTAGTTGTTGCCGATGATTCAGCAGATCCTGATTTTATAGCTGCAGATTTACTTTCTCAAGCAGAACATGGCCCCGATAGTCAAGTAATTCTTGTCACTACCGAAGCTGAAATGTTGAACAAAGTTACTGTTGCAGTGACAAATCAATTAGAGCGCCTGCCCAGAAAGGCCATTGCAGAAATAGCATTAAAAAATTCTAAAATGATTTGTTTTTCAAATGATAATAATGCAATTCGTTTTATAAATGATTACGGACCAGAACATTATATTATTTGTGTGAAAAACGAGGATCTTTATGTTTCAGGTATTCGAAATGCAGGGTCAGTATTTATTGGAAATTACACTCCTGAGAGTGCAGGAGATTATGCTTCAGGAACCAATCATACTCTTCCAACCAATGGATATTCAAAACAATATAGTGGTGTGAATCTAGATAGTTTTTTAAAAGCCATTACATTTCAGAGAATCACCAAGGAGGGAATTCAGTCTTTGGGAAATACAATTGAATTAATGGCTGCTGCTGAGGGTCTAGAAGCCCATAAAAATGCAGTGCGAATTCGTTTAAATAAATTAGCTAATGGAAACTGATTTTAATCAATACTTTCGGAAATCTTTACTAAAATTAAAACCTTATCAATCTGCGCGTGAGGAATTTATCAACGATGGACGTAAGATGATTCTGCTGGATGCTAATGAAAATCCATTTGAAACCTCAGTCAATCGTTATCCAGATCCCCTACAAATGGAGCTAAAATCCCAAATTGCGATTTGGAGAAAGGTAGGTTTAGAGCAAATTTATTTGAGTAATGGGAGTGATGAATTCATTTCTCAAATTGTCATGGGAAGTTGTGAGCCTGGCATGGATCATATTGTTATAGTGCCTCCTACTTTTGGGATGTATAAAGTAGCGGCAGCCACCTTTGGAGTTAGTGTTAAAGAAATACCGCTCACTTCTGAATTTCAATTGGACGTGCCCAGTATTTTAACAGCTATAAATGAAGAATCAAAGCTTCTTTTTATTCCAAACCCTAACAATCCAACAGGGAATAGTTTTAATTCCAACGATATTAAAACGCTTATTGAAAATTTTAAAGGTTTAGTAGTTGTAGATGAGGCCTATGTCGAATTTGCGAAAACTCCTTCAATTCTCCCTTTGTTAAATAATTACCCAAACCTGATAGTTTGTCAAACATTTTCAAAGGCTCAAGGAATGGCTGGAGCTCGTTTAGGAATGGCTTTTGCTCATAAAGAGTTGATTTCTTTTTTAAACCGAATCAAGGCACCTTACAACATCAATTCATTAACACTTAATGCTGTTTTACGAAAGCTAAAAGAACAAGAACAGGTCAAAGAACAGGTCGCTGATTTATTAAAAGAGAGAGCCCTCTTGGAAGCTGCACTTAAAAAGGTACAATGGGTTGAAAAATGTTTTCCTTCTGATGCTAATTTTTTACTGATCCGTGTAGATAACAGTATTCATAGATACAAACAGCTTATAGTCACAGGAATTGTAGTTCGAAATTCATCTAAGAGTTTGGGATGTGAAAACACATTGCGGATTTCTGTGGGAACTCCCAAAGAAAATAATATATTAATCAAAGTGTTACAATCATTAGACAACTAATTATGAAGAAAGTTTTATTTATTGATCGAGACGGAACTTTGGCATTAGAGCCAGAGGATTATCAATTAGATGCTTTTGATAAATTAATATTTTACCCTCAGGTATTTACTTATTTAGGGAAAATTGCTAAAGAGTTAGATTACACATTGGTAATGGTTACGAATCAAGACGGCTTGGGAACAGAAAGTTTTCCTGAGAACACCTTTTGGCCCGTGCACAATCTACTTTTAAAAAGTCTTGAACAAGAAGGAATTTTTTTCGAAGAAATACTCATCGATAGAAGTTTACCTAAAGATGGTGCTCCAACGAGAAAGCCAAAAATAGGTATGTTAACACAATATTTTGATGATAGTCAGTATGATTTAGCTAATTCTTATGTGATTGGAGATAGGTTAACAGATATTGAATTGGCTAAAAACCTTAACGCTAAAGGTATTTTTATCACAAATAATAAATCTTTAGGTGCGAATGAGGCCTCTGGTGGCTTAAACGAAACGATTGTCTTAAAAACGAAATCTTGGGAAGTAATTTATGATTTTTTAAAATTAGAACAGCGCATCACTTTACATAAAAGAGCTACCCATGAAACGGATATTAACTTAAGTTTAAACCTAGATGGTTCAGGAAAAAGCAATATTTCGACCGGGATCGTATTTTTTGATCATATGCTAGATCAGTTGGCGCGTCATGGGGGAATGGATATTTCACTTCAAGTGAAAGGAGATTTAGAGGTAGACGAGCATCATACCATAGAAGATACTGCCATTGTATTGGGTGAAGCCTTTGCTGCTGCTTTAGGGAATAAGCTTGGCATAGAGCGTTATGGTTTTTGTTTGCCTATGGATGATTGTTTGGCACAGGTTGCTATAGATTTTGGTGGGCGAAACTGGTTGGTTTGGGAAGCAGAGTTTAATCGTGAAATGATCGGACAGATGCCTACAGAAATGTTCATACACTTTTTTAAATCTTTTTCCGACGGAGCCAAAGCCAATTTAAACATCAAAGCAGAAGGAACTAATGAACATCATAAAATAGAAGCTATTTTTAAAGCTTTTGCCAAAGCAATAAAAGTAGCAGTAAAACGTGATTCAGATAAAATGATTCTCCCCTCAACTAAAGGAAGTTTGTGATATGAAAGTAGCCATTATTGATTATGGGGCAGGGAACATAAAAAGTTTACAGTTTGCTCTTGAACGTTTAGGAATTACAGGATATCTTTCTTCAGACCCTGAACAGATAAGCAATGCTGATAAAGTTATTTTTCCAGGGCAAGGGGCTGCGAAAAGCGCTATGGCTATGTTAAAAGTAAAAGGATTAGATCTTTTAATTCCTCAGTTGCAACAACCCGTTTTAGGAATTTGTTTGGGCATGCAATTGTTATGTGATTATACAGAGGAAGGAGATGTGAAAGCTTTAGGAATTATTCCAGGAAAAGTACGTAGGTTTCCAAATCAAGTAAAAGTTCCTCAAATGGGATGGAATACAATTTCAGAAACACAAACCACTATTTTTCATGACATTAAGCCTAATGAGTTCATGTATTTAGTTCACTCTTATTTTGTTCCTATTCTTCCAGAAACAATCGCTGTAAGCACTTATCATCGGCCCTACAGCGTAGCTTTAAACAAAGATAATTTTTATGGAGTTCAATTTCATCCCGAAAAGAGTAGTAAAGCGGGGCAGCAATTGCTTCAAAATTTTTTAAATATTGGTAAATGAGAATAATACCCGCCATTGATCTTATTGACGGTAAGTGTGTGCGTCTTTCTAAAGGAGATTATAGTACTCAAAAAATTTATAACGAAAGCCCTTTGGAAGTTGCGAAGGCTTTTGAAGCGCATGGAATTGATTATTTGCATTTAGTAGACCTGGACGGCGCTAAATCTAAACATATAGTGAATTATAAGATATTAGAAGCTATAGCAACTAAAACAACCCTTAAAATCGATTTTGGAGGGGGGCTAAAGTCTAATAAAGATCTCGAAATTGCGTTTGAATGTGGGGCGAATCAAATTACGGGTGGTAGTATAGCAGTTAATGAACCGAAAATCTTTGAAGAATGGATTCGTTCACATGGAAACGAAAAGATCATTTTGGGTGCGGATTTTCATGGAGATTATATTGCAACTGACGGTTGGCTTAAAACCTCTAGTTATCGCTTGTTAGATTTTGTAGGAAGCTATCAAAATAAAGGTATAGAATATGTTATATGCACAGACATTAGTAAAGATGGAATGCTTCAAGGACCTTCATTTGAGGTTTATAAGAATTTATTAAAAGAACAGCCTGAAATCAAGCTCATCGCTTCGGGTGGGATTTCTGCTTTTGAAGAACTCCCTAAGTTAGCTTCTATGGGATGTCATGGAACGATTATCGGAAAAGCAATTTATGAAAACAGAATTAGCTTGAAGGAATTAGAACGTTTTATACTTAATTAAAATAATATGTTAACTAAACGCATCATTCCTTGTCTGGATATTAAAGACGGTAGAACCGTAAAGGGTATTAATTTTATTAATCTTCGGGATGCAGGAGATCCAGTAGAGATGGCTCGTCAATACGCAGATCAAAATGCAGATGAATTGGTATTTTTAGATATTTCGGCAACCGAACAAAAACGAAAAACTTTAGCCGATTTAGTTTTAAAGGTAGCTGCTGCCATTGATATCCCTTTTACAGTAGGGGGAGGAATTAGTTCCGTAACAGATGTGGCAATACTCTTAAAAAATGGTGCTGACAAGGTTTCAATTAATTCAGCTGCTTTTAAAAATCCAGAATTAATTAATGAATGTGCACAGCAGTTTGGAAGTCAATGTATAGTAATCGCAATTGATGCAAAAGTGATTAAAGGCCAATGGAAAGTTCATTTAGTAGGAGGTAAGATCCCAACTGAAGTTGATTTATTTGACTGGGCAAAAGAAGTAGCAGAAAGAGGAGCGGGTGAAATTTTATTTACCTCAATGGACCATGACGGTACTAAAGAAGGGTTTGCCAACAAAGCATTAGCTCGATTATCAGAAGAAGTTAATATACCTATTATTGCCTCAGGTGGAGCTGGAGAGATTAGTCATTTTGTAGATACTTTTACCCACGGAAAATCTGACGCTGCTCTGGCAGCAAGTATTTTTCATTTTGGAGAAATCTCAATTCCCGAACTAAAACAACAACTCAAACAACAACATTTAGCAATACGAATTTAATATGAAAACACTTAATTTTTCGAAATTAACCGAAGGCTTAATCCCAGCAATTATTCAGGATGCCACGACTAAAAACGTTTTAATGTTGGGATATATGAATGAGGAAGCTTTGACTCAAACCCAGGAAAGTGGAAAAGTCACATTTTACAGCAGAAGTAAAAAGCGCCTATGGACTAAAGGGGAGGAGAGTGGCAACTTTCTTGAGTTTATGAGTTTTAAGGAAGATTGCGATCAAGATGCACTTTTGATTCAAGCCAATCCAAGGGGTCCAACTTGCCATAAGGGGAATGATACTTGTTGGGGGGAAAAAAATAAAAGTAATTTTGGTTTCTTTTCAGAACTGGAAAAAACTATTGCTAAGCGAAAGGAAGATGATAATGATGAAAGCTATGTAGCTTCTTTATTTCGAAAAGGCATTAATAAAATTGCTCAAAAAGTAGGGGAGGAAGCCATTGAAACTGTTATTGAGGCTAAAGATGATAATAGAGATCTCTTTTTAAATGAAAGTGCAGATTTGCTGTTTCATTATTTGATTTTATTAAAAGCCAAAGGCTTCAGCCTCAGTGATGTTGAAGCTCTCTTACGACACAGAAAGCGGTAAATCAAAAACTTTAACCTGATCTTGAAGACGCTGGATTAACATATTTATAATTCGTTTATTCAAGGAAGAAGAATTTAAGCTATACTTTTGGTACTCCGCCACTGTAAAATGTCCAATAATTAATCCTTTTAAAGAGCTTCTGAACTTTTGATCCTTAATCAAGCTGTTTTCGATATAGGTTATTTTTTTCTCCAAACATAGATCGTAAAATACCCCCTTTCGTTTTTCAATATAATTAGTAAACACAGAGAGAAATAAAGGGTTTTGTAACTTTAATATAGGACGTAAAGTTTCGTTTTGAAAACGTTCATCACTAGTCATGCTATCAAAAGCAATAGTTTTCTTAATTTCCGGACGAATGTTTAACAAGTCATTAGGTCTATCATTCATAGTTATATTTAATTTATAAAATTAAATTTTTTTAAGCTTAAAAACAATTTAGTTATTTAGATTTACGTAGATTTTCTTAACAATTGAGCCAATAAATTAATAGTCGTTTACATTTAAATGATTTCTCTTGATTTTAGTACTTTGTAAAAAATATATGGTATTGAAAAATCTTATTTTTATTTTCTTTTTTCTTTTTTCTTTTTTGATTTCTGCACAAAAACAAGAGGAGAAGCTTCAGATTATTATTGATGCGGACACGGCAAATGAGATTGATGATTTATTTGCCATTATACGAGCACTAGGAGAGCCACGTTTCGAGCTATTAGGAATAACTTCTGCACAATTTCACACATCACCATATGCAACTACAAATACAGCCCTAGAAAGCCAGGAAATGAATGAAGCACTAATAAATTTAATTCCAAAATACCAGGTTCCAATAATTATTGGTAGTCCGTTTCCGCTTAAAAATAATAAAACTCCACAAACTTCAGAAGCTAGTCAGTTCATTATTAATCAAGCCAAAATTCTTCCAAAAGGAAAAAAACTTCATCTAGTAATATTGGGCTCCTGTACCAATGTAGCTTCAGCTTTATTAGAGGCTCCAGAAATTAAATCCAAACTCATGATTTCCTATATTGGCTTTTGGCATGATCCTGTCAAAAACACTTATAATAAAAATGAATTCAATACAAATAACGATATAATCGCTACTAATTTTCTCTTAGACTATGAAGGCTTAAATTTTCAGGTGATGTCAGCAACGACAAGCCAATACCTAGTTTTTGACAAAGTGATTACTTTTGAGAAATTAGGAAACAATATCCTTGGAAAATATATCAAAGAGCGCTGGGAAAGTTATGAGCGTTGGTGGACAAAAAATGATTTGGAAAAAAAACGTTGGATTATGTGGGACCTTGCGATTATTCAAGCTTTAGTTCATCCTGAATGGACCAAAATTAAATCATTTAAAACCCCTTTAGAAAATCGTCCACGTGAAATTCAAATCTACACTGACATTGATACTCTGAAAATTCAAGATAACTTTTGGAATCATTATAAAACCTTAATAAATTAATTATTTATGATCCTTTTTGATCAAAATACACCTGTTGATGAATTAAACAATTATTTAAAAAATAGACTGAATTTTCTGAATAAAAATGAAGCTTTGATTCGAACAGAAATTGCAGGAGAAGGCAATATGAATGTGGTAATGCGCTTAAAAACAAATCAACGTTCATTTATCCTTAAGCAGTCTCGACCTTTTGTCAAGAAATATCCTGACATAGCAGCTCCTTTGAATCGAATAGATGTAGAATATAATTTTTATAGACAAGTAGGATCACATTCCTTTTTCCCAAAAATTTTAAAATATGTTCCAATAAATTACCTTTTGTTTATGGAAGATTTAGGAGATTGTGAAGACTTAACTTCCGTTTATAAAAGTGGAGAGGTTTCGCAAGATTTTATTCAAAAACTAATTACTGGGCTTCAACATATCCATCAACAAGTTATTCCTAAGGAGTATCCTAAAAATATGATCTTACGTGAACTCAATCACCAACATATATTTATTTTACCTTTCAAAAATAACGGTTTTTCTTTAGACAATATTCAACAGGGATTGGAGGCATTAGCAAAACCATTTAAAAATGACAAAGTCTTAAAAAATAAAATAGATCGTGCTGGTAAAGCTTACATGCAAAATGGAGACACCCTTTTACACGGAGATTATTATCCAGGAAGTTGGATGCGAGTTGGGGAGCGGTTATATATAATTGATCCTGAGTTTAGTTTTGCAGGTCCCAAAGAATTTGATTTGGGTATTATGGCAGCACACCTTATTTTAGCATCAGGGCAGAATTCAGTTTTTGATCAAGTTTGTGAGGCTTATCGAAATAAGGTAAAGGTTGAGCAAGTTCAAACTTATTGTGGAATTGAAATCATAAGGCGCTTAATTGGTTTAGCACAATTACCTATGGCACGAACTCTAAAACAAAAAAAAAACTTACTCAATTTAGCTAAGGAGTATATTTTAAGCTAAGTAAAGATCAAGAATTATAATCTAAAAAAAATATGAAAAACATTAATCCCGATATATTTACTTTTTATAAAGATCTAGATAAGAACAATAATCGTGAATGGTTTGAGTCACATAAACCTAGATTCAAAGCACTAGAATCAGAAGTTAAAGACTTTAACGAAATTGTAAAATTTGGACTTGAAGAAACAGATGATATTGAAAAAGTAAAAATGTTCCGTATCTATCGTGATGTGCGTTTTTCTAAAAATAAAACACCTTATAAAACCCATTTTGGAGTTAGCTTTCATAGGAAAAAACCCAACCTTAGAGGGAGTTATTACATGCATCTTGCTCCACAAAATAGTTTTATTGCTTCTGGTTTTTGGAATCCCAACCCAATGGATCTATTACGAATTCGAAAGGATTTAGAAATGGATGCTCAAGAATTGAGAGATGTTATTACTGATTTCACATTTAAAAAAGCTTGGGGGGAACTTCAAGGAGGTGTTAGTTAAAACGTCTCCTAAAGGTTTTAATATAGACCATCCGAACATTGACTTAATTCGTCACAAACAGTTTCTCTTTATTAAGAGATTTGATGATAAAAGTGTACTTTCGTCTGATTTTCAAAAAGAAGTGATTAAGAGCTTTTCCGCAATAAGACCTTTTTTTGATCTCATGACCAGCGTATTAACTACAGATTTAAATGGGGTTTCACTTTTGTGACATCTAAATTTTTACTTATGAAAAAAGCAAAGTATTTATTAAGCCTTAGTGCTTACATTTTATTTTTAGGGTGTGCCGCACTAAAAAATAATAGTGTTAATAAACCTATAAACATTCAAGCCACCATTAACTTGGTTGATGTGAACGATGATAAAGTAAAGATAACTGTTTCTCCTTTAGTGGTTATTCAAGATGAAATAATATTTTATATACCTCAAATTGTGCCTGGGACCTATGAATATTCTAATTTTGGACGCTTCGTAGAAACCTTAAAAGCTTTTGATAAAAAAGGAAATCTACTTCCAGTTGAATCCCTAGACAAGAATAGTTGGAGGATTTCCAACGCCAAGAAGCTCGTAAAAGTAAGTTATTTAGTAAACGACACTTTTGATGGGCCTGTTGGAAGTGACGTTTATCCCATGGGAGGGACTAACTTTAAAGTGGGTGAAACATTTTTACTTAACCTTCATAGTATGATAGGTTATTTCGAGGGAATGAAAGAAGTTCCCTATCACCTTAGTGTGAATTCACCAAAAAACTTAAAAGCTTTTACTTCACTACCAAGTATTTCGGAAAGTGATAGTCTTGATGTGTTTTTAGCCAAAAGATATTTTCATATTATTGATAACCCAATCTTATATAGTGAACCTAACGCTGTTTCTTTTGACTTAGAAAAAATCAAGGTAGGGCTTGCTGTTTATTCTCCAACAGGAATCCACAAAGCGGAAGTATATCAGTCTGCAATTGAAGAGATGATGATAGCGCAAAAGAACTTTTTAGGGGAAGCTAACAATACTACATCATATGATATTTTACTTCATCTGATGGATATGGACGAATTACAATACTTTGGTGGCATGATGGGAGCGTTAGAGCACCACACATCTACAACTGTAGTGTTTGTAGATCAAATGAAGCCTCAAGAATTAACACAAAACTTAGTTGATGTGGTTTCGCACGAATTTTTCCATACGCTTACTCCATTAAATATTCATTCAGAGGAAATACATAACTTTGAATATAACACTCCCTTAATGTCAAAGCATTTGTGGATGTATGAAGGGACAACAGAATATTTTGCAAATTTATTTCAAATCAACCAGGGCTTGATTGATGAGCAAAATTTTTATAACCGTATCCTTGAAAAATTAAATTATTCTAAGCGTTATGACGACACGATGTCCTTCACAAAAATGAGTGCGGGTATTGTTGATGAACCTTTTCAAGCCAATTATGGAAATGTTTATCAAAAAGGTGCGTTAATTAATATGTGTTTGGACATTATTATCCGAGAGCAGAGTGGAGGAGAACATGGAATACTTTGGGTCATGCAAAACTTAGCTAAACGCTACGGAACCGAGAAACCCTTTAAAGATGAAGAACTTATCGATGAGATCGTTACCATGACATATCCCGAAGTAGAAACTTTTTTTAGAACTCATGTAGAAGGTACTAAACCTATAAATTACATGGATTATTTTAATAAAGTTGGTTTAACTATTGGAGACACTGAAGTACCACTTTCAAGTATAATTTTTAAGGAAAATCAAAATCTTTTTTTTGAAGCAAAACTAAATGATGAAGGTGTTAACCAGTTTATTGTGAATGGTCTAAATACGACTATTGAATCCATGGGTGTTAATGTAGGAGATGTTTTTTTAGGATTAAATGATAAATTATTTCCTGAAATCAACCAAGAAAATACTAAAGAAATAAATGCATTACTTACTTCAAGTTTTATGTGGGATGACAAAACTGAATTTAGCATTACTGTTCAGCGTAATAATGATATAATTTCTCTTAAAGGTATTACCGGAACTCCATCTGTAAAAGTAAGTGGAGTCATAAATGATACTGAGGCTAGTGAAGCTTCCAAAAAATTAAGAAAAGCTTGGCTTAAGAACTAAACCATGAAGAATTAAATCAACTACATATATTCTATAATTTATATTATGTAAAATAGAATATTTATGAAGTGAAAAATCGTAAATTGTAATTTAATCTCAAATCGCACTACTCTCAATGAAATTAATTAATAAAATAATTATTGGCGTAATAATACTAATTGCCTTAGCAACTAGCTTTCTTATATATGGATTATACATAAATCCAAAAAGTCCTCTTGGTCATGCATATTATAATAATGGTAAGGATGATATTTCAATTCGTTATTACAGACCCCTAAAAAAAGAACGTATTATATTTGGTAATGAAAACGAAGGTGCGTTAGTTCCTTATGGATCTTACTGGCGTTTAGGAGCAAATTTAACCACTAAAATTGAAACTAAAACAACTATCTCATTTGCGGGTAGAGAGCTTCCATCTGGTACTTACGGACTTTACGCCTACCCTAATAAAGAAAACTGGGTTATTGTAGTACATGAAAAAACAGGCGGGTTTAGTTTTGCTGAGCCGGATGAAAGCGGGGTTATTATGAAAATCAATACTGCGAGTCAATCATTAGATAAATCGATAGAAAAACTCACCATTGATTTCGTTGATAATTATCTCAGAATACGTTGGGATACTACCCAAGTTTCGATACCAATTAATTAATGACATTATTTTTCAGAAATATTCTATGGCTTTTAAAGTCAACTTTAGTTATCCTATTCCTGGGTGGGATTACATACTACTGTATCGATAAGATTCAAGAGAAAAATAATTTAATGGATATTGAGGAATACTCTCCTAAATCCACTTTAATTGTACCAGAGCATACTGTTAAGCGATCAAAATATCCTTTTATTGATGTGCATAATCATCAATTTGATATGCCCATAAAAAACCTTCCTAAGCTTGTATCAGAAATGGACAGTTTAAATATGGCCTTTATGATAAATCTTAGTGGCTTTAGAGGACTATACCTTCGGAAATCACTTGAAAATATTAAGAAGAATGCACCAACTCGATTTGGGCTTTTTCTTAATATTGATTTTGAAGATATTGATGATAAATTTTTTTCAGAAACACAAGTAGCATTAATAGATTCTGCAGTTAAAGCAGGAGTTATGGGATTAAAAGTATATAAATCTTTAGGGCTTACCAGTAAAGACAATAAGGGAGCTCGAATTGCAATAAATGATATACGCCTTGACCCTATCTGGAAAGCTTGTGGTGATAATAATATTCCTGTTCTAATTCATAGTGGCGAACCTGCTTCCTTTTGGAACCCTAAAGATAAGTTTAATGAACGCTGGTTAGAGCTACGTCAAAAACCAAATCGTTATCGTGATCCTGAAATTAATCCTTCTTTTGAAGAAGTTATTGCCGAACAACATGATGTTTTTAGAAAACACCCTAATACGACTTTTATAAACGCACATTTAGGATGGATGGGTAATGATTTGGATCGTCTAGGAGAGCATTTGGACCTCTATCCTAATGTGTTAACGGAAATTGGCGCAGTGTTGGCAGAAATAGGTCGCCAGCCCATAAGAGCTAAACAGTTTTTCACAACCTATCAAGACCGAATTTTATTTGGAAAGGATAGTTATAATGTTAGTGAGTATTATACTTATTTTAGGGTACTGGAAACAAATGATGAATATTTTGAATATTACAGAAAACGACATGCGCACTGGAGAATGTATGGCTTAGCTCTCCCCGATTCTGTTCTTAAAAAACTATATTATAAAAACGCTCTTAAACTTTTTCCGAAAATTGATTCAAACTTATTTAAAAATTAAATCATGATACTAGTAAATATTCCCACAATTGAAGGAAAAGTTATAACTGAAACTTTTGGAATTGCACGTGGCAGCACTGTTCGTGCTAGAAATGTAGGACAAGACATTTTTGCTGGATTAAAAAACTTAATTGGTGGAGAAATATCTGAATACACAAAACTACAAGCAGATTCAAGAGAACAAGCCTTACAACGATTGATTGAAGATGCTGAAAAGATGGGTGCTAATGCAGTTGTGAATGTTCGTTTAACTACCTCAATGGTAATGCAGGGCTGTTCAGAAATATTAGCTTACGGCACAGCAGTAACTATTAAATAAATGGATTTTATCATTCCTATTTTAATTACCATACTTCTTGTTTATTTCTTAGTCAAAAGACAGGGAGATAAGAAAAAAGAAAACTTTGAAGATCGTAATAATTAATTTTTAGCACCCATAAAAACGTTTACTCCCTTGGCAATTGGATTTCCAGAAGTTCTTCTAAAACTCACGATCTGCCCCGTGTGGTAAAGTACGTCTGACAAGGGGCCATTAATTAAATTCCATATTGGATAAGAACTACGGTTACCATCCCTATTGAATTTAACTTTCATCAAAGTAAGTTCTTCTTTTGAAGCATTTAAGAAAAGTAAGCTAGCATCTTCCAGAAACGATAAAGTAACCTTCCTAAGGTTTGCGTAATCCTGGGGAATATCAGTTAAAGGTCTAATATTTTCTTTACCACTTGCTGCATTAAAAATCATATTCGATAGTCCATAGATGTGTTTAATAGTTTCTAACATAGATTGTGCCTCTTCTGAAGGGCGATATTTTAAATCTTCGGCCGATAAACCTTCAGTAGCCCAATAATACCTAAACCCAATTCCCTGTGTCATTCTGGCAAGTGAAGTGCCTGTAGTAATATTGTCTGGAGCTCCAGGAATAGTTTTAAAGGGTAGTTTATCTTGTGACATAAGTGAGGTTGAAATAAGGTAAAATACTAAAAAGATTCTCATAAGACATACTAGTTTAAAAAATCTAATGTACTATTTTCGTCAATCAAAAATCTTTTTTTAATGGAAAAGAAGCTTAATAGTTTAGAGGATTTGGCCCGTATTCAATTTGAAAGTCTTGAACCAGATCCTGAACCAATCGCTATAAAAGGACCGACATTCATAAAACAAAATCTTGAAGCACACTTTAGCAATAAAGGAAGAGCAGGAAAAACGGTTACCATTATTAAAGGATTTAATGGTGAGGCTGTAGCATTAAAAAATCTTGCTAAAATTCTTAAAAATTCAATTGGAGTTGGTGGAACAGTGAAAAATGGAGAAATTATAATTCAAGGAAATTATAGAGATTCACTAATAGTTCTTTTAAAAAAGATGGGTCATTTAGTTAAAAGGGTTGGAGGATAATCACCATTCTATACTCTGTTTTCCTTGATTTTTTAAATAAGAATTACAAAGACTAAAGTGCATATTACCAAACCAATACCCCCTATTTGCACTTAATGGAGAAGGATGTCCACTAGTCAACACCAGATGTCTTTCGCTATCAATATATTTTTCTTTTTTTTTGGCAAAGCCTCCCCATAAAATAAACACCAGTCCTTCTTTTTCATCTGAAAGTTTTTTTAAAATAGCATCAGTAAATTTTTCCCATCCTTTTTTTTGATGACTCCCTGGCTCATTTTCGCGAACCGTTAATGTAGCATTAAGGAGTAATACCCCTTGTTGTGTCCAATGACTTAAATTTCCACTAGCTGGATAGGATATTTTAACATCTTCCTGAAGTTCTTTGAAAATGTTGATTAATGAAGGGGGATGCTTTATTCCCCTTGGAACAGAAAAAGATAAGCCATGGGCTTGACCTTCTCTATGATACGGGTCTTGACCTAATATAACAACATTCACATTATCATAAGAACACTTAGAAAAAGCATTGAAAATGTCAGTTTTTGGAGGAAAACAATTTTTAAATTTATACTCAGAAGCTATAAAATTAATTAATTGCTTGAAATAAGTAGAATCAAATTCAGTTTGTAAAGGTTTTTCCCAGCTGGGATGTATTTCTAACGTCATGAATTCATTACTTTTGCCTTGTAAAGTTAATAAAATTGAATGGGAAAAATTCCAAAAAAAACTTTAGAAGATCTTGAATATTATGAAGTTCTTCGGCAATGTGCAGATTTTGCTATTACTCCTCTTGGAAAACAGGCCTGTTTATCATTACAGCCTAAAACAGCTATTAAAGAACTTTTAGAAGATCTTAAGGCTGTTTCAGAATACCATGCGTCTTTTGATAATGAAAATCGAATTCCAAATCATGGATTTGACCCCCTTATCAGTATTTTTTCTCTTTTGAGTGTTGAAAATAGTGTATTGGATATTTCAGTATTTAGAATTATTGCAGCTAATACTGAAATCACAAATACTCTATTGATTTTTTTTCTCAAATTTAAGATCTATTACCCTACTCTACATAGCTATACGGACAACTTATATGTTGACAAAGAGATAAAAAAGACAATTGATGCTGTAATAGACCGTTTTGGAGAAGTTCGTGATAATGCATCTGAATCACTCTATCAAATTCGTAAGCAAATACAACAACTTCGATCTAAAATTAGCAGTAGTTTCAACAAAGCCTTAAGTCAGTGTCAAAGTGCAGAATATCTAGATGATATTAGGGAGTCTGTTGTTGAAAATCGACGAGTACTGGCGGTAAAAGCAATGCATAGAAGGAAGGTTAAAGGTGCTATAATGGGAAGCTCTAAAACAGGTAGTATCGTTTTTATGGAACCAGAAGCAACTCACGCTCAGAACCGCGAATTACAAAATTTACTTTTTGAAGAGGGAGAAGAAATTAAAAAAATCTTAAGTGTTTTAACGGATTATTTTAGGCCCCACCTTTCATATTTAAAGCTACAGCATGAATTTTTACTAAGTATAGATATGGTTTTTGCAAAAGCTCGCTATGCTCAAGAAATTGGAGGTGTGCTCCCTTTAATTGATCTAACAGATCGAAGAATTGAATATAAAGCTGCATTCCACCCATTACTTCTTCAGTCAAATCGATTAGAAGATAAAACTACCTATCCACAAGATATACTTTTACATCCTGAAAAAAGAATAGTTGTAATCTCAGGCCCTAATGCTGGTGGAAAAAGTATTACATTAAAAACAGTTGGATTACTTCAGCTAATGTTGCAAAGTGGTTTGCTAGTCCCTGTTCACGAAAACAGTAAAGCCACTTTATTTAATCAAATTTTGACAGATATTGGAGATAATCAGTCTATTGAAAATCATTTGAGCACATATTCATATCGTTTAAAGAATATGAAATATTTTTTGCGAAAATGCAATACAGATACACTTTTTCTTATTGATGAATTTGGGACTGGCTCAGATCCGGAATTAGGTGGTGCTCTTGCAGAAGTTATTTTAGAAGATTTCTATTCACGAGAAGCTTTCGGTATCATTACAACTCATTATTCAAACTTAAAAGTTTTAGCTAATGAATTGCCTGCAATGGTTAATGCCAATATGCAATTTGACAATAAAACCTTAGAACCAATCTTTAAATTAATGATGGGAGAAGCTGGTAGTTCCTTTACTTTTGAAGTAGCCCAGAAAAACGGACTTCCATTTAGCTTAATTAATCGAGCTAAAAAGAAGATAGAGCGAAGTAAAGTGCGTTTTGATGCAACCATAGCTAAACTCCAAAAAGAGCGCTCTCAGATGATAAAAACAGGAGAATCTCTTAAAGTCAAAGAAACAAAAGCTGCAGCAGAGGGAGATAAAATGGAAGAAATTAATGCTAAGTTAAAAACAAAATTAGTTAGCTACCAAGAGTTGTTTGATCATAATCAAAGAATGATTTTATTAGGAAATAAAGTTAATGATATTGCTGAACGGTTTTTTGAAAACAATAAAAAACGACCACTTATTTCGGAATTACTTAGGACAATTGAGTCTGAAAATTCCAAAAGAAAACGAAAATCTAGTGCAATTTTTAAAAAAGAACGTGAACTGAAGAAACAACTTGATGAATCTGTCAAAAAAGAGTTAGAAGTTGTTAGGAAGGAGAAGAAAAAAGAAAAAAAGAAAAAAGCTACTCCTACTCCACCAAAAATAAAACTAAAAGTAGGTGATAGTGTTCGAATGTTTGATGGCCGATCCGTAGGGACTATTGACTCTATTGAAAAACAAAAAGCAATTGTTAATTATGGTATTTTCACTACACAAGTAAGTCTTGATTTATTAGAGCTAGTAGAAGTAGGTAAATAGTAAAATTCTTAATGTTATTTAAATGAAAATAGGACCATATTAAGTTTGTTTAGTCTTTCAGTTTTCCAATAGATTTACCTACAATCATTGATACAGCTGCATCTCCAGTTACATTAACAATTGTTCTACACATGTCCAGTGGTCTGTCTATAGCGAAAATTAAAGCCAAACCAGCTTCAGGTATCCCCGCTTGAGCAAGAACGATAACTAACATTACAATTCCTGCACTTGGAACCGCTGCGGTTCCGATAGAGGCTAATGTTGCAGTTAATACAATACCTAATTGAGCACTCAAGCTTAAATCTAATCCAAATGCTTGTGCTATAAAAACAGCCGCAACTCCTTGGTAAACAGAAGTACCATCCATATTGATAGTTGCGCCAATTGGTAATACAAAACTAGCAACTTCTTTATCTACTCCTAAATTTTCTTCAACGCATTCCATGGTCACGGGAAGTGTCGCAGCACTTGAGCTAGTTGAGAAAGCTAAAAGTTGTGCCGGTGCAATTCCTTTCATGAAAAAAGAAGCTTTTTTATTTGTAAAAACACGAACAATAATTATATAAACTACAATCATAAGGGCCAATCCTAGTAGTAACGTTATTGCATATAAAGCTAGTGCTTGAAATAATTCTAGACTCGGTGCCTCTACAACTAATGCTGCTAATAAAGCAAATACTCCGTAAGGGGCTGCTAACATTATTAGATCAATTAATTTTAAGATAATATCATTAAAAGAGTCAAAGAATTTTTTTACTGGTTTTACTTTTTTTTCTGGTAATAATATCATTCCAATACCAAAAAACAATGCAAAAAAGATAACCTGAAGCATGTTTCGGTTATTAGATGCAGCTAAAAAAATATTTGAAGGAACCACATCTACTAGGGCTTGAAGTGGTCCAGACTCTTGTTGTTTTGCAGCAGCAACTTGTTTCTCTTTGGTGTCTGAAGAATAAGCCTCTACAAGTTCTAATCTTGTATCAGTACTAATAGATTTTCCGGGTTGTATAACATTTACTAAGATAAGTCCAATAGTAACTGCTGTCAAAGTTGTTATAAGGTAAGTAACAATTGTTCTTCCTCCCATCTGTGATAACTTGGAGATATCTTTCAGGTCTGAAATACCTTTAATTAGGGAGGCTAAAATTAAGGGAACTGCAATTAATTTTAAGAGATTAATAAAAATAGTTCCAAAAGGTTTGATATAATTCCCAATGAAAGTATCACCTCCTTCAATAAGAGAAAGAATGATTCCAACGACAACACCAAGGGCCATTCCAATTAATATCTTCCAGTGTAAGGCAAGTTTTTTCATGGGGTAATAAATGTTAACGTTTATTTGTTCTTTTCAATAACATAAAATCAGCTAAAACTAATGCAGACATTGCTTCAACAATAGGAACTGCTCTTGGAACTACACACGGATCATGTCTTCCTTTGCCTTGCATCTCCACCTTTACCCCTTGTGAATTAATTGTTTGTTGATTTTGCATAATGGTAGCTACAGGCTTGAAGGCGACATTAAAATAAATATCCATACCATTAGAAATTCCACCTTGAATTCCTCCAGATCTATTTGTTTGGGTAGTCCCATCTGAATTAAATAAATCATTGTGCTCACTACCCTTCATTTGGGTGCCTTTAAAACCACTACCGTATTCAAATCCTTTCACAGCATTAATAGAAAGCATAGCTTTAGATAATTCAGCATGAAGCTTATCAAAAACAGGTTCACCAAGTCCTACAGGAACATTTTTAATGATACAAGTAATAACACCACCAACGGTGTCACCTTCTTTTCGTATTTGTTTAATATAACGCTCCATCTCATTTGCCATTTTTGGATCTGGACATCGAACAGGATTTTGCTCAACTGAACTAAAATCAATTTCAGAGGGATGGCTATCTAAACTAAGTGTTCCAACACCAGAAACATAGGCTTGAATATCCATAGGAGATAAAAATTGTTTTGCAATTGCTCCTGCAACAACTCTACTAGCTGTTTCGCGAGCAGAACTTCGTCCACCTCCTCTATAATCGCGAATACCGTATTTTTCATCATAAACATAATCGGCATGTGAAGGACGGTAGCTATCTTTTATGTGAGAATAGTCATTAGATTTTTGATTTGTATTGTGAATAGCAAATCCAATAGGAGTCCCAGTTGTCTTACCTTCAAAAATACCTGAATAAAAACTGACTTCATCTGGTTCTTTTCTCTGAGTTACAATTGAGGATTGCCCTGGTTTACGTCGATTTAAGTCATTTTGAATCGCATCTAAATCTAATTTAATACCTGCAGGACATCCGTCAATTACACCACCAATCGCAGGTCCATGAGATTCTCCATAAGTAGCAAGTCTGAAAAGAGTACCGTAAATATTACCTGACATAACTAATTTTTATAATCCCAAAGATAAAGTTAAAGTTTCAGATTACCTTTTACCAAACGTTTTTTAATAAGCGCAGCCTTTAAGATACTAACAGGATGAAGGCTTTCACGTTGAGTACCGTCTTTAATTTGATGCCTGCAACTAGTGCCATTTGCAGCAATAACAACATCATATCCTATATTTCTAACAGATGGAAAAAGACGTTCCTCCGCCACTTTCATACTTGTATCATAATGTTCTTCTTCATAACCAAATGAACCAGCCATTCCACAGCAGCCAGTGTTTAACATCCGAACGTTGTAGTTTTTAGGAAGATTAAGAATTTTAAAAGTATCTGAGGGATTACCCAAAGCTTTTTGATAACAATGGGCGTGAACCTTAATCTCTTTCGCATCCGTATGAAATTGTGTTTCTTGAATGTTATTATTTTGAAGTTCCTTTGCTAGAAAGGAATCTATTAAATGACAATTAGAAGCAAGCTCTTTTGATTCTTTTGGAAAAGAACTAAGTTTTGGATATTCATCTAAAAAGGTATAAATAGCTGAGGGTTCTATACCTAAAAGAGGTGTTTTTTCGGAAATAAGAGGATGATATAATAAGACGTTTTTATTAGCACATTTTTTTGCTTGTTTTAAAAAACCTTTTGAGATATAAGAACGTCCACTTTCTGATGGCCTCAAAACTTTTACCGAATAACCTAAGCCCTCTAAAAGATCTACAGCATCTTTTCCAATGGAAGTTTCATTATAATTAGTGAATTCATCTAAATATAAATAAACACTTTTACTATTATTTGTTAAATCTCTGTTATTTAGTATTTTATATAATGATTTCTCTAGTTTAGGAATAGTTCTTTTTAAGGCAATTCTTAATGTTTTTTTCAAAAATACACTAACGAAAGGAGCGCTAAATAACCAGTTTTGAACTAATCGTATCGGCTGAGCTAAATGATTTAACAGACCCACGTTTGCAAATAGCTTGTCGCGTAGTGAGCTTCCATGAGTTTTTTGATATTGGTATAAGAATTCTGCTTTATATGTAGCAATATCTACACTACTTGGACATTCTGTAGCACAGGCCTTACAACTCAAACAAAGATCAAAGACCTCTTTTAATGCTTCGCTGTCAAATGCATTAGGTTGTATGTTTTGTGTTAACACCTCACGAAGTACGTTTGCTCTTCCTCTGGTGTTGTGTTTTTCGTCTCTAGTGGCACGATAACTTGGACACATTGTTCCTGAAGCAGTAACGGAAAGACATTTCCCTGCACCGTTACACTTTTCTGAAGCTCTAAGTAATCCTTGGTCAGATGAAAAATCAAAAAGTGTTTTGTGAATTGGCGTCTCTTTTTGTAAAGTTCTAAGGTTTTTGTCCATTGGGAAAGAATCAACAATTTTTCCTGGATTAAAAATTGAATTGGGATCAAACATCTTTTTAATTCTTTTAAATAGCTCATAGTTTTCCTTCCCTACAACAATTGGTATGAATTCAGATCGAACAATTCCATCGCCATGTTCTCCACTTAAAGAACCTTTGTATTTCTTTACTAAATGCGCCACTGCTAGAGTAATAGTTTTAAAATCTTTAACTCCTTTTTTAGTTTTTAAATTCAAAATAGGTCTTAAGTGTAACTCCCCTGCTCCAGCATGAGCGTAATAAACAACTTCTTGATTAAATTCCTTCATCAGTACTTGAAAGTCTTTTATATATAAAGCAAGCTGCTTCAGCGGGACGGCAGTATCTTCAATACAAGCAACAGCTTTTGAATCTCCAACAATATTCCCTAGTAGTCCAAGGCCAGCATTACGCAATTCATTTGCCAAAACTATCTCTTCACCCCATAAAGGAATTGCAGCATAGCTTAATCCTGAATTAATTATAGTTTCTTGAAGAGCCCTTAATTCATTTTTAAGGATTTCTAAAGTATCTCCACGAAGCTCTAAAAGAAGAATTGCTTTAGGATCACCCTCTAGAAAAAAACGATTTTTTTTATATCCCGGATGATCTTTAGTACAGTCTAAAATTATTTTATCCATCAACTCACAGGTATAGAGATGGTGATCCATTACAGGTACTACAGCCTCCATAGCTTGTTGAATGCTATTAAAATGAACAGCTAGCATTACTGCGTTTTTTGGTGGCAATGGACTTAAAGCTAGGGTAATAGAAGTTGTAAATGCTAAGGTCCCTTCACTTCCAGCGAGTAATTTAGCAACATTAAATGGGGTGCCAGATTGAGTAAATGGCTGTTGATTTAATAAAACATCAACTGCATATCCTGTATTACGCCTATGAACACTTACTTCTGGAAAATCTGATTTTATATGATGTCGTACTTTCTTATTACCAAGTTCTTGAAACAGTGATTTGTATATTTCACCTTCCATGTTTTTCTTTGATGTTTTTATATTCAAGTCAGCTGCTGAACAATTTCCAAATTCAACTTCTGAACCATCACTTAAAAGAGTTTCTAAACTCACAACAACATCTCGGGTTACACCATACCTAATAGAAGTTGTTCCGGAAGAATTATTACCTACCATACCACCTAAAAGACAATATTGAGAAGTTGAGGTGTTTGGGCCAAAAAATAAACCTTTCGTTGCTAAAAACTCATTAAGAGCATCTCTGTTAACTCCAGGCTGAACCTTAACTGTTCTTGACTCGACGTCTAAAGCTATTATTTCTGTAAAATGTTTAGAAACATCAACGACAATTCCAGGCCCAACACATTGTCCTGCGAGTGAAGTTCCAGCAGTACGCGGTATCAAACTTATTTTATGACTACCGGCAAAGACAATTAATTCTTTTAGATCTGCTTTATTTTTTGGAAAAGCAACAGCTAAAGGATCTATTTTGTACACAGAAGCATCTGTTGCAAATAAGGTTTTATGAACTGAGTCCCACTTCAGAGTACCTTCCATTTTTTGTTTTAACTCCTCTAGTTCTGATTGCATGCAGGTAGATCGTTTTAAGCTAAAATAATGATTTGTTCTCCAATTCCAACCAATTGTGTAATTTAGCTATTATTTAAAAATTATGTTTAAAAAAATCATAGGTGTTCTTAGTTTAATACTTTTAATATTATCCTGTCAAAACACTTCAAATACTGTTCGCTTAAGAGGAACTACTGATCTTGGTGACGGAAACAAAATACTTCATGTAGTTGCGGATTTTAATAATCAGCCTAAAATTTTAGATACGATATTAGTGAAAGAAAATAGTTTTTCATTAGATCTTGAGATTGAATCTCCAGACATTCATTTCCTTCAAATAGATGGCCGTAAAGAAAGTTTTCCGTTTATAGCTGAGAATGGAACTATTATAATTGATTTACATAAGGATAGCTTAGGACTCTCTAAAGCTTTTGGTACCATTTCTAATGACGATTTCATGCGGTATAAGTCTGAAACACAGGTTTATATTACTTCTTTAAATGCTATTGGAAATGACTTGCAACAGGCGATGATTTTAAAAGATTCGCTCTTAATTCAAGACTTAAGAGATCAATATCAAGAAGTTGGTGATCAGATCAAAAGCTATGAACTTGATTTTATTAAAACATCTAACAATTCTTTTATTTCGGTTTTAATTTTAGAACGATTTGTTGCTAATAAAGGAATTACTATTCCTGAAGCAACTGAAATCTTTAATGATTTTAATGATGTTATTAAAAATAGTATTTCTGGAAAAAAAGTATCTAAATTATTAGCTCCTTCGTCAAAACCAGAAGTGGGTTTAACTGCTCCCATGTTTGAAGGACCAAATCCAGAAGGAGTTCTCATTTCGCTTGAAGACCGTTTAGGAAAAATTACAATTATAGATTTTTGGGCAAGCTGGTGTCGACCGTGTCGTGTAGAAAATCCAAGTTTAGTTAAGTTGTATCAAAAATATCAATATAGTGGTTTGTCAATAGTGGGTGTTTCCCTAGACAAAGGAAAGTCTCAATGGTTACAGGCCATAGTAGATGATGGTTTGATTTGGGATCATGTTTCAAATTTAAAATTCTGGAACGATCCAATTGCTAAACTCTATCAGGTAAGTGCTATTCCTGCTACCTTTGTTTTGGATGAAAATGGTGTTATCATTGCTCAAAATTTAAGAGGTATTCAATTAGAACGAAAAATTGAAGAGCTTTTAGGCTCTTTATAGTCCTAGTAACGTTGTTTTTTATATAGTATTCCACCTGCTGCAAGGGTAGTAAGAGATAATATTCCGAGCATTAATTGCGAGGTGTAAATTACTTCAGGCATAAAAATAATAGTAATAATTATTCCTCCCAATGCACCACCAAAATGAGCTGTATGGCCAATTTGATCATTTTGTGTTTTCATTCCATATAAAGTATAGATCAAATAACCTATTCCAAAAAGATAACCAGGAATTGGAATTGGAATAAAAAACAACATCAATTCAATACTTGGATATAATAATAAGGCACTAAACAAAACACCTGTTACAGCACCACTTGCTCCTACTGCAGAATAATTAGGTTCGTTATAATGGAAAAAATATGCAAAAATATTTCCACTTAATAAACTCCCAAAGTACAGGGAAATAAATGGTAAATTTCCGAGAGCGCCTAAAACAAAATTTACGAAAAAATAAAACGTAAACATATTGAACAAAATATGTGAGGTTGATACATGTAGGAAACCAGCTGTGATTAATCTAATATATTCTCCATCCCTAATTTTAGAAATTTGAAAATGATATTTGAGGAAAAATGATTCTTTTTTAAAGCCAGTAACAGAGGCTAAAATATTTGCACCAATAATTGTATATGCCAGTAATGATAAGTTTTGGATCATAATGTATAAAGCTATCTAATTATTAAAAAACTTATAGTCAAAAACAATTCCTTGCGCCAAGGGTAATTCTTTAGAAAAGTTTAAGGTGTTAGTCTGTCTTCGCATATAAGCTTTCCATGCATCGGAACCACTTTCACGTCCACCACCTGTTTCTTTTTCTCCTCCGAAGGCACCACCAATTTCAGCACCTGATGTACCAATATTAACGTTTGCAATGCCACAATCACTTCCCCAATGTGATAAAAAAGTTTCTGTTTCACGCATATTTAATGACATGATTGAAGAAGACAATCCTTGTTTCACTTCATTCTGAATGGCAATGGCTTCCTCTACAGACCCTTCATATTGAATTAAATATAGAATTGGGGCAAATGTTTCTTTGTGAACTATTGGTGCATCATGGTCAATAATAGCTATAGCAGGTTTGACATAACAATTACTTCCGTATGAGCCCTTATCAAGCACACCTCCTGGAACCAACCAAGAGCCACCTTGCGAGTCAACTTGTTTACGAGCTTTATTATACATAGTAACTGCATCTTCGTCTATTAAGGGTCCCATGTGATTTTTTTCATCCAAAGGATTTCCAATACGAAGTTGAGCATATGCTTTTTTCAAAACATCTTTAAAGGTTTCAAATATATCTTTATGGACTATTAGCCTTCTTGTAGAAGTACACCTTTGTCCACAGGTACCGACAGCTCCAAAAACAGCAGCCATTAGGGCAGTATCAAGATCGGCATTAGGTGTAATGATAATTGCATTATTTCCTCCCAATTCCAATAAGGATTTTCCTAAACGAGCTCCTACTCTTTTTGCGACATCTTTACCCATTCGGGTAGATCCTGTCGCTGAAACTAAAGCTATTCGTTGGTCATCTGCTAGCCACTTCCCTACATCAGAGTCACCATTAAGTAGACAAGAAACGCCTTCAGATATTTTATTTTCTTTTAAAACCTCACTAATAATTTGCTGACAAGCAATACCACACAAAGGTGTTTTCTCACTAGGCTTCCAAATACATACATTACCACAGATCCAAGCTAAAGCAACATTCCAACTCCAAACGGCTACAGGGAAATTAAAAGCAGAAATAACACCTACAACTCCAAGTGGATGGTATTGCTCATATAAACGATGTGAAGGTCGCTCTGAAGTCATTGTCACTCCATGTAACTGTCTTGAAAGACCAACTGCAAAATCACAGATATCAATCATTTCCTGAACTTCACCTAGACCTTCTTGTAACGATTTTCCCATTTCCAAAGAAACCAATTGTCCAAGTTGAAATTTCTTTTCACGAAGTTTATTTCCTAATTGTCGGACTAATTCTCCTCGTTTAGGTGCAGGGATAATTCTGAAACTTTCAAAAGCATCCTCTGCTTTATCTAAGAGGCGTTCATAATCCTCAATAGTCGCACCTTGAACAGTTCCTAGTAAAGAACCATCAACAGGACTATATGAGGCGATTTTTTTTCCTTCACCATGCCATTCTCCTCCTGAGTGACATCCCTTCTGATTGATGTTTATTTGAAGTGCCTGCAATAACTTTTTATATTCCATAAGGATTTTTATTTTAATTGTGAAGTAAAAGTGCTCTCAAAGATACGGTCTGCATTTCCCGTTTCAAAACCTTCTCTTCTATGTCTTCTTTTTAACTGATTTTTTGGAAGTTTTGAGAATTCAGGAAGAGGACTTCGTTCAGCAAACTCAACATAACTTCCAGCAATTTCTTTTGTATTATTATCTGAAAAAGTAGCTAAAACCTTATTGGCAACAGAACTTGTTTGTCGTAACAGCTTATCTTGACTTGTTTTTATTTCACCTCCAGAGGAGTTAAGATGAATACCTATTGATTTTAAAAACACATTAAAAAGCTCTAAAGTACTGAAATTGTCTATTAAATCATGGACACTAATAGTATAGTGATTAAGGTAATAACGGTTATAAATCACCCAAGCTGCATACTCGCTTTCAGTCAAAAGTGCTTCATAATCTTTAAGTGAAGGAAGTCTCCACAATGGAGTTTGAAGATAAGTAGCGACAGCATTCGGATCATTCAGATCTATAGTATCTAAAGGATCAGAGGTTACTGAATCAGTGTATTTATTAATAATTTTTTGTATTGGAGCTGACAGTTCTTTCACGTTTAATTCACTAATAAATATTCGTGGCAAATCATCTGTTGGAGGTTCATACCAAAAGGCATTTAATTTTTTAGCCTTAAAATGATAAAAATCTTTCTTCTGATAGTCATGTGTTAAAAATATTTTCTCAAAAGAAGAAATTCCTAGAAAAGGAACTCCCAGTGTTCTAAAGGCAACGTGGTCATTAACAATGTCACTTTGACTTGCTACCATGCCCTTATCAATCATTGCTTTTGTTATTTTTCTAACATCAGGCACCCGCTTTGCATAAACCGAAAATAGGGCGTCTAAAATCTGAGTCATAATTGTGTTACTCTTGAATTTCATAAATAGTGAATAAAGTTCATAATTAAGTTTATAAAAATAAAGCTCCTGTGGGAGTTTTTAAGAATTTATCAAAAGGAATTTCTTCTTGTTTTAAAAATCCTTTCTGTGGAAGTGCTCCCGCAGAAACCATTTCAATGACAGCGACTAATGATGCAGCAGTGGTCCATGAAATAGCTCGCCATTTTTTATCTGAAATTTCTATAGGGTAAAAGGCTTTATAATATTCTTTACGAGATAAAACTTTATTATTCCACCCCTCAACTACTGCATATATATAAACAACATCTTCCTCAACAGGAGGTTTTGCATTACTTAAAATTTTCTCCAACTGATCTTTATCATTTTTTAATATAAGTTCATACATTAAAAAACGCATTAATTTTCCATGTCCAGGATAACGAATGGTTTTATAATTAAGAGTGTCTACTTTTCCTTCAAAGGTATCACATAATGTTCCTAAGCCTCCCGATGTCGTGAAAGCCTCAAACTCCTGTCCTTCAATATTTATATATTCAAAGCCCTCTAAAGAAGGTACATTTTTCTTTTGACCATTATGAATAGCTTCAGCATCATTAATGTATTCATTAATCACACCATGAGGAGACCATGTAAAAGAATATGCTAATTGACCATTAGGATATCTAGGTAGCGCGCCTACTCTCAATTCAATATCCCTTAAAGTATCAAATGACAGTGTAAGGTCTTTCCCTATAATTCCAATTATACCTGGAGCTAATCCACACTGAGGAGCCATTACTGAATTCCCTGTCTTACTTAGCTCCTGAATAAACTGTGTTGTAGGAACATCTTCCGTTAAATCAAAATAATGTACTTCTAACGCATGGGCAAGAAGTGCAATATCTTTATTTAAAAAAAAAGGTAAACATGACACTACAGCATCATGTTTTTTTAATAATTCCGACATAAAATCTTTATCTGTCACATCACCTAACAAACATTTAAAGGGTAATTCATATGAATAATGTGGTGCCTTTTGATCTAAAGCCGTTACTTCAAAATTCTCATTTAACAGAACACCAACAAGGCTCCCTACCTTACCCATTCCTAGAACTAATATTTTTTTCATTTTTAAAACTTAAAGTTAATTTGTTTTATATATAACAAAAGTATTGTATATCGTTATATATATAACTAAAATATTAAGATCTTAAAGTAAAGTTTTCAACAGGTATAAAGATGTAGATTAAATAAGTAATTTTACAAAGCATTAAATTTTATATGTGAAAGCACTCGTTTATTATCTTACATATCCATTATTATTTTTGATTTCCAGACTACCATTCAGTGTTTTTTATAAATTTTCTGATATTGTTTGTTTTTTTGTTCAACATGTTTTTCAATATCGTAAAAATGTAGTAAGAGAAAATTTAAAACGTGCATTCCCAGAATATGATCATAAAAAATTTATAAATATTGAAAATAAATTCTATCGTCATCTTTGCGATTTATTTTTAGAAATCATAAAGTCAATGGGCATGACTAAGGAGCAAATGATTAAACGTTTTAAGGTTAAAAACATTGAAGTACTCACCCAATTTGAAAAAAAAAATACATCTGTTTTTTTAATGTGCGGTCATTATGCTAGCTGGGAATGGATGATGTCACTGGGATACTATATGAAGCATAAAGGATATGGAATATACAAACCTATTCGAAATCAATACTTTGACAATCTAATCAAGAAAATTCGAAGTCGACATAATGCTTTCATGATCTCACAACGTACAGCAGCACGAGAAATTAAAAGAATGGAAGCAAATAATGAACGTGGTGTTTTTGGGTTTGCTAGCGATCAATCTCCTCGTCCAAAGCATTTAACATACTGGCGTTCTTTTCTTGGAACTAAAGTTCCAGTTTTTACTGGTGCTGAACGCTTAGCTAAAGAACTCAACATACCAATTGTTTTTGCTAAAATAAATAGAGTCAAACGAGGTTATTATGAAGTAGAATTCAGAGTACTTTCGGAAACACCTCATAAAATTTCTGATTACGGTATCACAGATTTGTTTACGGAATGGCTAGAGGTACAAATTAAAGATGACCCCTCTCAATATTTTTGGACTCACAAACGATTTAAACATGCGAAAAAAGTTTAAAGCAATGAATTTATTTCCGAAACAAAACGTTGCGCTAATACAGCAGCTTTTTCTTTTGACATAGCTTCAGTATATACTCTTATGATAGGCTCTGTATTTGATTTTCGAAGATGTACCCATTCTTTTTCAAAATCAATTTTAACACCATCAATGATTGATATTTTTTCAGAAACATAACGTTTCGCCATTGTATTCAAAACACCATCGACATCTATTCCTTCATTTAAAATAATTTTGTTTTTACTCATAAAATAATTTGGATAACTAGCGCGAAGTTTGGAAACAGAAACTTTTCTTTCCACAAGTAAGGATAAGAAAAAAACTACACCCACTAATGCGTCTCTTCCATAATGCAAGGGAGGATAAATAACTCCACCATTTCCTTCGCCACCTATAACTGCATTAACAGCTTTCATTTCTGTCACAACATTAACCTCTCCAACAGCACTTGCAGAATAATGACCCCCATGGGCAAGAGTAACATCTAATAATGCTCGAGTAGATGACATATTAGAAACAGTAGCTCCAGATGTTTTACTTAAAATATAATCGGCACATGCTACTAAGGTGTATTCTTCTCCAAAAAAATGACCTTTTTCATCTACAAAAACTAAACGATCTACATCGGGGTCTACAGCAATACCAAAATGGGCATTTTGCGAAACAACAGCCTCGCAAAGATCTCCTAAATGTTCTTTTAATGGTTCTGGATTATGAGGAAAATCTCCATTGGGAACACAGTGAATTTTAACAACTTCAACCCCTAAAGCCTGTAAAAGCTGAGGTATGATTATCCCTCCTGATGAATTAACTCCATCAACAACAACTTTAAATAAACCCTTTTTTATTCCAAAAACGTTAACCGTATTCATTGCAATCGTAGCATCAATATGTTTTTTAATATAAGTATCATTGGTTTTTAATACTCCTAAATGGTCAACATCTGCATAATTAAAAGTTTGTTTTTCTGCAAATGCTAATACTATCTCACCTGATTCTGCATCAATAAATTCTCCTTTATGATTTAAAAGTTTTAGAGCATTCCATTCCTTAGGATTGTGACTTGCAGTTAATACAATCCCTCCATTTGCTTTTTCCCAGGGAACTGCAACAGCAACAGTAGGTGTAGTTGAAAGTCCTAAATCAATTACATTTATTCCCATTCCAATAAGCGTTTGGTTGACCAGGGAGTGAACCATTGGTCCTGAGATACGTGCATCCCTGCCTGTGACCACTGTTAAAGTACCCTCAGAATTTAAAGAAAGCCATTGTCCATAAGCAGTTGTAAAACGTACAATGTCAAGTGGTGTTAAATTTATTGAAGGCTTACCTCCTATGGTACCTCGAATTCCAGAAATAGATTTTATTAACGTCATTATTATATTTTAAATTAAGTTCTGTAATATCATTTTTGATTATTAAAACTACCAACTATAACTCATTCTTACAAGAGCCATTAAAGCATTAGGAATGGATGTATTAGTTCCCGGATTTATAATGTACTGAACATTGGGCTTTAAAACAAGCGGATTTGAAAAGACAAACTCATATGAAATTTCAATTGCAGTCTCACTTTGAAGTTTATCCATACTGAATTGAGATTGATAATAATCAGAAAACCGAGAATGTGCAATCGCAATTCCACCTGCATCATTTTCGCGATTTGAAAAAATACCATGATAAACAAAACCACCTCCCCAATATGATTTTATAGGATTATATTGATTAAGTGAAAAACCAACTTGAGTAAAAATCTCTACTCCTTTATCAACATCTTCTAATTGAGTTAATTTTTTATCACCTATAAAATAGATTCCTTGAGAATTTTGTTTTTGGATTCCCTTAAATATTTGTTTTTGAAGATGGTTCCAAATACCTAGTTTATATGTAGAATGTGTAATACTGTCTTTTTTTATTTCATAACTGAACTCATGAATAAAAAAGGCACCATCATTTTTATTTAATGACCATTTAAGGGAATTAGGATTACTGACTTCAGTGCCCGGATCACCATCATAGATTGCATTAGTTAACTGAAGATTAGAGTTGATTTTTAAAGAAATAATAGCACCTAGACCAGAAAGGGGGAAAATAGATGTTAACACATTTGCAGAAATATCAGGTTGAATACCAAAAGAACTATTAATGAAAAATCTACCTGCCTCTGTGATTGCAAAAACAGAATTTAAATCATGTTGTCCAATAATAAATTTAATACTCTTTAAGCGATGTTCATACCAGAATTCATATAATCGAGAATTAGAATTTGCCTCTATATTATTGACTATTTGAAAATCGCCTATTAAATCAGATAGTGAATTTCCATGATTATTTAATAGATAGACAAAAAAACGTCCATTTTTCCAAAAGCCTAATTTTTCCGTATCAAATGTAAATGTCAAATCAATATTCCCTAAATAGGCAGAGCCTTGGTCAACCCCTCCCTTTAAATTTGAGGCTAAGTCTAAGGTATAAGCTCCTTCAAAAATAATTCCCTTGTTCGAAGATTGTGCCGAAACTAAACAAGAAGCTAACAGATATAAAAAGAATAAAAAAATAAAGGTGTTTGACCTTAAAAAAATATTTATATACAAATTAAATTTATAAAGTTTATCAAAAGTAAACTATTTTAGAAACTACTATAACTCATTAATTATTTGGTATTAATAAAGTAAATTTGAATATGAATTTTTTGGCTCATGTTTATCTATCTGAAGACAATTTTTCTCTAGCGGTAGGAAACTTAATCGCAGATAGAGTGAAGGGAAAGGATTTAACAAATTTTTCTCCAATGATTCAAAAAGGAATTCTTTTACATAGAAAAATTGATACTTTTACAGATCATCATCCATTATTTAAAGAATGTGTTTCAATATTATTTCCTATTTACAGACATTACAGTAGAGTAATTATTGATATTTATTTTGATCATTTTTTAGCATCAAATTGGGATAAATATAATTCGAAAAATCTAAAAGTCTTTTCAAATGAATTTTATGATGCATTAAAAATAGAATCAGAAAATTTTCCTGAAAACATCAAAAATTTTTCTAGGACATTAATTTTTTATAACTGGTTTGATAGTTATAAAACAATTACTGACTTAGAACTTATATTAACTCAAATGGAACAACGCACCAGATTTCCATCAAAACTGAGTGCATCCAAAAAACAATTAAAAGGAAATTATACGTATTTTCATAACCATTTTTCTTCATTTATGGAAGAAGTTATTGATTTTACTAAAAACGAAATAAAGAACTTATGACGTCATTTAAAAACACTCTTAAAACATTACGTTATCTATTTTTTTTAGCTTTATTATATTCTTGTGCACAAGAGAAAATCACTAAAGCAGCGGTAGTTAGTGCAAGGGCTGAAGCCTCAGAAATAGGTGTGGCAATTATGAGAAAAGGGGGGTCCGCTTTTGATGCTATGATAGCAACAGATTTAGCTCTAGCTGTTTGTTATCCTAATGCAGGAAATATTGCCGGTGGAGGATTTTTAGTGTTCAGAACTGCCTCGGGAGAGTTAGGAAGCTTAGATTATCGGGAAAAAGCTCCGTTACTAGCATTTGATAATATGTATCTTAATCAAGAAGGTAACGTTATACCAAATAAAAGCACTCTTGGAGGGCTTGCTGTTGGAGTCCCAGGGACAGTTGCGGGAATGTTTGCTGTACATCAAAAGTTTGGCAGCTTACCTTGGGATGAGTTAGTTCAGCCATCTATTGATTTAGCAAGAAATGGTTATAGGGTAACCCTAAAACAAGCCTCTAGTTTCAAATCTAAAAAAGATGCTTTTATAGCTATGAATGGTGAAAATACTTTTTATGCTCAAGAATTTACTGAAGGTTCGATTGTAAAAAATGAAGCCTTAGCAAAAACACTTGAATATATAGCGAAAAACGGAAAAGAAGGATTTTATAATGGACCAGTAGCTGAAGCTTTAATTAATAGAGTCCAAGAAACAGGAGGTATTATTTCACATGAAGATTTGCAAGCCTATAAGCCAGTATGGAGGGAGCCCATAAGTTTTAAATACAAAAATTTAAATATTCATACTATGGCACCCCCTTCGAGCGGAGGAATTTGTTTAGGACAGATAATGAAAATGATTGAACCTTTTGATGTTGGACAATATTCTCACAATTCTCAAAAAGCAGTTCAGATAATTGTAGAGGCAGAACGTCGTTCTTATGCAGATAGAAGTTTATATTTAGGAGATCCTGACTTTGTAAATATTCCCACAGATAGTCTTTTATCCAAAAAATATTTAATGAATAGAATGAATTCCTTTTCATTTAAAAAGGCATCTAAGTCATCTGATATTTTACCAGGAACTATAGTTTGGGAGGAAAGTGAAGAAACTACCCACTACTCTATTGTTGATCAAATGGGAAATGCAGTAGCAGTAACCACTACCCTTAATGGAAGTTATGGATCGAAAGTGTTTGTTGAAGAAGGTGGTTATTTTCTTAATAATGAAATGGATGATTTTAGCAGCAAGCCTGGAGTTCCAAATATGTTTGGACTTTTAGGCGGAAAAGCAAACGCAATTGAACCACAAAAACGAATGTTGAGTGCCATGACCCCAACCATAGTAGAGCGTGATGGGAAATTAGCCATGATCCTAGGAACGCCAGGAGGCTCAACCATTATTACCTCAGTTTTGCAAACTCTTTTAAATGTTTATGAATTTAAAATGGATATCCAAAAAGCAGTTACCGCTCCTCGATTTCATCATCAATGGCTTCCAGATGTAATAGTTTTTGAGCCTAATAGCTTTAATACTTCTTTAATTAAAAACCTTCAAGCAAAAGATTATAAAATTACTCAAGAGTATTCGCGAATTATTGGAAGAGTCGATGCTATTTTAGTATCCGAATCAAATCAAATTTCTACAGGTGCAGATCCTAGAGGAGATGATACCGCGGTTCATCTATATTAATTTATATTCAACTAACGTTTAAAAGCTTTATTAGTTCTATTTTTGCGAACTATACTTATGAAAAAAACTGAAAATAATATTAATATTGAAGGAGCTAGAGTTCACAATTTAAAGAACTTAAATGTTACAATTCCACGTGATAAACTAGTCGTTATTACTGGACTTTCCGGAAGCGGTAAGTCTTCCTTAGCTTTTGATACCATTTATGCAGAGGGACAACGCCGTTATATGGAAACCTTCTCTGCATATGTACGCCAATTTCTGGGTACTATGGAACGACCAGATGTGGATAAAATAGATGGTCTTTCTCCAGTTATTGCCATTGAACAAAAAACAACTTCAAAAAGTCCACGATCAACAGTTGGCACCATTACTGAATTATATGATTATATTCGACTACTCTATGCCAGAGTAGGAACAGCATATAGTTATATTTCTAACAAGAAAATGGTTAGTTATACCGATCAACAAATTCAAGAATTAATTTTTGAAGATTACATGGGATGTAAAATTATGTTTCTAGCACCCATTGTAAAATCTAGAAAAGGACACTACAGAGAGTTATTCGATTCTTTGTCACGTCAAGGTTTTTCAAGAGTCCGTATTGATGGTGTAGTTACGGACTTAAAGCAAGGACTTAAAGTTGATCGGTATAAAACCCATGATATTGAACTCGTTGTTGATCGTTTTAAAATTAAAAAAGATGAAAATTTTTTAAAACGATTAAATGAATCTTTAGTTACTGCTATGCATTACGGTAAAGATGTTTTAATGATTATGGATATTAATACTGATAAAACACGCTATTTTAGTCGTAATTTAATGTGTTCTACCTCAGGAATTTCTTATCCCAAACCAGAACCCAATTCATTTTCTTTTAATTCTCCAAAAGGAATGTGTCCCGATTGTAAAGGGTTAGGGGTTCAACATAAAGTTAATCTTAAAAAAATTATTCCAGACGAAAACTTATCCATAGCTCAGGGAGGCTTAACTCCCCTAGGGATTAAAAAAAATAGTTGGACTTATCGACAAATAGAAACAATTGCAAAATGTTATGGTTTTACTTTAACAGACCCTATTAAAACCATTCCACCAAAAGCAATGGAAATCATTTTAAAAGGAAGTCAGGAAAAATATGAAATTCTCTCGACTTCACTTGGATTGACAAGAACTTATAAAATTGATTTTGAAGGGTTAGAAAATTATTTAGAATCTTCTTATGAAGAAGCTGCTACTGCGAGTATTAAAAGATGGGCAGCATCCTATATGGATAGTTATAATTGTACAACATGCAATGGTTCACGTTTAAAAAAAGAAGCTCTTCATTTTAAATTAAATAATAAAACAATTGCCAATTTGGTTTCAATGGACCTGAAAGATTTACATAAATGGATTGCTAATCTTTCTAATAATTTAAGTGAAAACGAAAAGAAAATTGGATCGGAAATTATCAAGGAAATTCTTGTTAGATTACAATTTTTATTAGATGTAGGGCTACAATATTTACAACTTAATCGCTCATCAAAGTCTCTTTCAGGTGGTGAGGCTCAGCGTATTAGATTAGCTACACAAATTGGCTCACAATTGGTAGGGGTCTTGTATATACTTGACGAACCCAGCATAGGTCTTCACCAAAGAGATAATGATAGATTAATTAATTCCCTAATTGCCTTAAAAGATCTAGGAAATTCAGTTCTGGTTGTAGAACACGATAAAGAGATAATGCTTCGTGCAGACCATCTTATTGATATTGGTCCTTTTGCCGGAAAAAATGGTGGTGAAATTATTTCGCAAGGGACTCCAAATAGTATATTAAAAGAAGATACCTTAACGTCTAAATATCTCAATAACAGCCTACAAATAGAAATCCCAGATGCCAGAAGAACAGGCAAAGGAACTAAATTAACTCTATCAGGTTGTACTGGTAATAATCTTAAAAATATAACAGTTGATTTTCCTTTAGGTTTAATGATTGGTGTTACTGGTGTTTCCGGTAGTGGTAAATCAACTTTAGTCAACGGGACCTTATATCCAATTTTAAATGCTCATATTTTCAATGGTGTTAAAGTTCCACTTCCTTATAAAAAAATCTCAGGCTTAGAATACATTGACAAAGTTGTTGATATTAATCAAAGTCCGATTGGAAGGACACCCAGAAGCAATCCAGCTACCTATTGTGGTGTTTTTAGTGAGATTAGAAGTTTATTTACACTTACGCCTGAAGCACAAATTAGAGGATATAAGCCTGGGAGATTTAGTTTTAATGTAGTAGGAGGACGTTGTGAAACCTGTCGAGGTGGAGGCATGAAAGTTATTGAAATGAACTTTTTACCTGATGTTTATGTAGAATGTGAAAGTTGTCAAGGGAAAAGATTTAATAGAGAAACACTAGAGATACGTTACAAAGGAAAATCAATTTCTGATGCTCTAAACATGTCAATAAATGAAGCCTGTTCTTTTTTTAAATCTATTCCTAAAATATATCGAAAAGTAAAAATGATTCAAGATGTAGGTTTAGGATATATCACCTTAGGTCAATCATCCACTACCCTATCTGGTGGTGAAGCCCAACGTATAAAATTAGCTAGTGAATTGTCTAAAAAAGACACAGGAAATACCTTGTATATATTAGACGAACCTACTACTGGTCTTCATTTTGAAGATATTAGAGTTTTACTAGATGTTCTAAATGTTCTAGTAGAAAAAGGAAACACTGTCCTTATTATAGAACATAATTTAGATGTTATCAAGCATGTGGATCATATAATTGATATTGGACCTGAAGGGGGGCGTTATGGTGGAGAATTAATTTGTAGTGGCACTCCCGAAGAAATAATTAAAAACTCTAAAAGCCATACTGCACGGTTCCTTGAAAAAGAATTTCAACAACATTTAAAAACTTCTTTAATATGAAAACAAATCAAAATAAGAACTGGAATAAAATAAAAACAAACGATTCCTGGGCACTTTTCAAAATAATGAGTGAGTTCGTTGAAGGTTATGAGAAATTAAGTGCTATTGGACCTTGTATTTCGATATTTGGATCTGCTCGTACCCCAGAGGATCATCCTATATATAAATTAACAGTAGACATAGCTGAAGCGATAAGTAAATCTGGCTATGGTATAATTAGCGGTGGCGGACCAGGAATAATGGAAGCAGCAAATAAAGGTGCTCAAAAAGGTGGGGGTGCTTCCGTTGGACTGAATATTAATCTACCATTTGAACAATATAGCAATCCCTACATTGATCAAGATAAATTAATTGATTTCCATTACTTTTTTGTTCGTAAAGTTATGTTTGTAAAATACGCTCAGGGTTTTGTTGTCATGCCAGGAGGAGTTGGTACTTTAGACGAATTATTTGAAGCTTTTACACTAATTCAGACTTCTAAAGTGGCTAAATTTCCAATCATACTTGTTGGAACATCATATTGGAGAGGTTTAGTGGATTGGTTAAAAAATACTTTGTTAAATGAAAAAAATATTAGTCCAGAAGATATTGAGCTGCTTGAGATAGTCGACAGTGCTGAAGAAGTTATGGGTTGTTTAGATCGTTTTTATAGTAACAATAATTTTAAACCTAATTTTTAATGCTGAAGTTACTTGTTTCTAACAATATTTTTAGTTGGCTATTTGTACTAGGATTTTTGGCAACAAACATAAGGGCTCAAGAAATAGACTATTCAATTGATGCAACTTTAAATATTAAAGAGAAAAGTATTGAAATAAGTCAACAAATAAATTTTACAAATCCAGGCAAAGAAAGAACTAACATTCTTTATTTACAGGATTGGGTTAATGCCTATAGAGATACTGAAACACCATTAGCCAAAAGATTTTCTGAAGATTTTAATAGAAAATTTTATTTATCATCTAAAAGTAAATTAGGATTCACACAGATTGACACTATTAAAGGAATTGATTATTCATTAGAATGGAATCGAATTGAAAAACAACCTGATATCATTAAAGTTGTTTTACCTAAATTTATAGAACCAGGCGAAACCACTACCCTCTTTCTTTCATATGTGATAAAAATTCCAGACAGCAAGTTCACAGGTATGGGGATTAATGATAATGGACGAGTGTATTTAAATCATTGGAATATTTCAGTTGCACCGTTCATAAAAGGTTCTTGGCTGTTAACTAGTAATTTAGATTTGAATGATTTCAGTGGAAACCCGGCAAACTATGAAATTACTTGGCACTACCCCAAAAACTATTTTTTAAATAGCAACTTATTGGAAACAGAAACTACAGTTGATGGTGTAAATAAACACAGTATTTTTAATGATAACAGAAGAATACAAGCCGATTTTGTTTTTGACACTACCAATTATTTCACAACGATTAAACTAGAAAACGGTAAAGAAGTTATTACAGATTTACTCCCTCCAGATAAGAATGCAATTAACTTAAAAAACACCTTAGAACGAATTATTCAATATGCTGATACCATATTTACTCCATTTCCAAACGAAAAGGTGATGATTTTAAAATCAAGTTATGATAAAAACCCTTTTTATGGTTTAAATCAATTACAAACAACAATTAAAATATCTAAGAACAAGAACATTGATATTAAGTTTTTTTCAGACACTTTTTTTTATGAGATTAAATTTTTAAAAGCATATTTTGGAAGGTATCTAAATCAAAATTTACTTATTGACAAACGAAAATATCATTGGATAATAGGGGGAATTCAGACTTATGCTATGATAAAATATATTGAAGAATTTTATCCAGATGAAAAAATGCTAGGAAGTCTTGCTGATTTCAAAATATTAAACCTTAAACTTCTTAATAACTATAGTGCTTCTAAAATAAAATTTAATGACGCTTATGAATTTATCTATGAGTTTGTAGAGCATTCAAATATTCATCAAACAGACAAATTATCAAAAGATAAGCTTAGTAAGTTTAATGAAAAAATAGGAAGTCCAAACCATGTAGGTGTTGGATTACGATATATTGAAACTTCTCAACAAACAAATTGGCTTCCCGAAATTATTAAAACATATTTATCTTCAAATGGATCAATAGATTTTGAAAAATTACTAAGAAGTGGTGATCAAAATATCGATTGGTTTTTGAAGGATTACTTAGGGAAAAGAAAATCTTTTGACATTAAAATCAGAGGCCTTGAAAAATTAAATGATTCTATTCGTTTTAGTGTTATTAGTAGAGATCAGCGAAAAATACCTGTTTTGGTTGGCTTAATAAAAAATGATAAGGTTATCAAGGAACAATGGGTAACATTAGGCAAAAGTGACACAATAATAACTTGGGAGCAAAAAAAAGCAGATTTTATCGCAATAAACCCTTATATTAATTTCCCAGAAGGGATTAAATCAAATAACTGGAGACCAATCAATACTCCATTGGGAATAAAACCGTTAAAATTCACCTTAATTAAAGATTCTGAAAATCTAAAAAAGGAGCAGATTTTGTTTCATCCCGTCTTTGACTTTAATATTTATGATGGAATTACTTCGGGAATTCGTTTTTATAATAGTCGTATTAAAAATAGAGCTTTTGAATTTGATTTTCATCCACAATACTCCTTTATTGAAAAAGACATTGTTGGCTTTTTTAAAGTAGATTACAAGTTATTCAAAGCAGAAAGTAAAAATTACCTTACTCGTTTTAGGGTCTCTGGAAGTAGTTTTCATTATGACACAAATTATCGTTATTCAGTGTTAATCCCCTCTATAACTTGGTCTTTTAGACCAAAAAACATTAGAGACAATAAAAGACAGTACCTTCTATTGGCTTGGTATAATGTGTTTAGGGAAAAATCTCTTAATGTTATTTCTAACCCTGATTATAGTATTCTTAATTTACGCCATATTTTAACTAGAAATAATACCATTGATTATTTTAGTACACATACAAACATAGAATTATCCAATACCTTCAGTAAAATTCAATTTACTGGAGAAGTTCGTAAACTGTTTTCAAGCGGAAGACAACTAAGTGCAAGATTATTTGCAGGAAAATTTTTATGGCACAACGCATTAGAAAATCAATTCTTTGATTTTAATTTAAATCGTCCTTCAGACTATCTTTTTCAATATAGATATCTAGGACGTTCTGAAACTGCTGGGATTTATAGTCAGCAATTTATTCCCGCAGAAGGGGGGTTTAAATCAATTTTTGCACAATCAACTGCTAATGACTATATGGCTTCCCTAAACATTTCTATGGGAGTTTGGAAATGGATAGAATTATATGGAGATATTGGAGTATTAAAAAACTATAATTCAGATCTTAATGCATATTTCGATTCAGGAATTAAATTAAATTTTAGTCCTGACTATTTAGAAATATATCTACCCATTTTTTCGTCTAATGGATTTGAATTCATGCAACCAAAATTTGCTGCCAAAATTCGTTTCAATTTAGATCCAAGCTTTAGTACTCTTACCAGTTTGTTTACCCGTAAGTGGTTTTAAACTAAATATTTATAAATTTAAATAAAGGATCAACTTGTTTTGGACTTAGAAGACCACATTATTTTTTGTAATTTTGCACAATCGTATGACAAGCCAAAAACTAGAAGAAGACCATAAAATTAATTTTATTGCCTTTAAAAAACAGGTATTAGAAGATTATAAAATAGCTGTTTTAAGCAGACAATGTAGTCTTCTTGGGAGACGTGAAGTATTTTCTGGAAAAGGTAAGTTTGGAATTTTTGGAGATGGTAAAGAATTACCTCAACTTGCAATGAACCGTTTTTTTAAAAATGGAGATTTTAGATCAGGATACTATCGAGATCAAACACTTTTATTCGCCCAGGGACTTCTTACTGTTGAAAATGTTTTTGCAGCTCTATATGCAGATTTAGATATAGAACGCGAACCCATGTCAGGTGGACGACAAATGGGAGGTCATTTTGTCACAGCAAGTAGAGATAAAGAAGGAAATTGGCTAAGGGTAATTGACCAAAAAAACCATAGTGGTGACATCTCTCCAACAGGATCCCAAATGCCACGTCTTTTAGGATTAGCACACGCTTCCAAAGTATATCGAAATCTCAGTACCCAAAATGATGCCTTATTTTCAAAAAATGGAAATGAAATTGCTTGGGGGACTATTGGAAATGCTAGTACTAGTGAAGGAATGTTTTTTGAGACCCTTAATGCTGCTGGTGTTATGCAAGTCCCAATGATTATAAGCGTTTGGGATGATGAATATGGTATTTCCGTATCTAATAAAGATCAAACGGTAAAAGAAAGTATATCAGAAGCTTTAAAAGGGTTTCAGAGAACAGATGATGCTAATGGTTTTGAAATAATTACTGTAAAAGGATGGGATTATTTAGCATTAATTGAGGCCTACCAATTTGCTTCAAAAGTAGCACGAAAAGACCATGTTCCAGTATTGGTTCATGTAACTGAATTAACGCAGCCTCTTGGACACTCTTCCTCAGGTTCTCATGAACGTTATAAATCAAAAAAGCGTCTTGATTGGGAAATGGAATACGACTGTAATTCTAAAATGAGGTCTTGGCTAATTACTGAAGGTTTTGCTAAAGAAAGTGAGTTAATTCAAATAGAAAATAATGCAAAAAAAAGTGTACAAGCCTCAAGAAGAAAAGCTTGGAGTGATTACACAACTCCAATTTTAAAAGAGAAACAACAACTACTTAATTTTTTAGATGTTTTAAAGTCAAGTACACATAACGATACCCAACTTCAGGTTATATTTTCTAATTTAGATGAGACACTTGATTTAGGATATAAGGATATTATCTCTGCTGGAAGAAAAATCAATATATTACTCGCTAAATATCCTGATGCACAAGCAAAAGAGTTCCGAAATTGGTTAAAAAAACTTACCTCTTATGTAAGTGAACGAATTTCATCACATTTATATACTGTTTCAAAAAAAGATTTAATTGCTTTTAAAGTAACACCAGTAAAATTTAATAAAAATAGTATTCCTGTAGATGGACGTGTTATTATTAGAGATAATTTTGAGGCACTTCTTAAAAAACATGATAATCTCTTGATTTTTGGTGAAGATGTTGGGAAAATTGGAGATGTAAATCAAGGATTAGAGGGATTACAAAACAAATTTGGATCACTAAGAATTTCAGATACCGGAATCAGAGAAGCTACCATCGCAGGACAAGGAATAGGCATGGCATTGCGTGGGCTTCGTCCTATTGCAGAAATTCAATATTTAGATTACATCCTATATTGTATTCAAATTTTGAGTGATGATTTAGCTTCAATGAATTACCGTACTATTGGAAAACAAATTGCTCCATTAATAATTCGAACTAGAGGACATCGTTTAGAAGGAATTTGGCATTCTGGCTCACCTATGGGAGGTATGATTCATTTGTTGCGTGGTATACATATTCTAGTTCCTAGAGACATGACCCAAGCAGCAGGATTTTATAATACTTTACTTCAAATTGAACAACCTGCCATTGTTGTTGAATGTTTAAATGGCTACAGGCTTAAAGAAATCCCTCCTTCAAACCCTGGAGAATTCACATTGGCTCTTGGAAGAATAGAGGTTTTATCGGAAGGATCTGATATTACAGTAGTTTCATATGGGTCTACACTTAGAATAGTAGAGGGAACTGCAAAGCGATTAAGACAGATTGGAATTCACCTAGAAGTAATTGATATTCAATCCTTAATACCATTTGATTTAAATGAAGATATTCGAGATAGTATTACAAAAACAAATCGATTATTAATCGTCGATGAAGACGTTCCAGGCGGTGCTTCTTCATATATATTGCAACAACTTATTGAAAAACAAAACATCTTCTCATTATTAGATTGTGCTCCTAAACTTTTATCAGCAAAAAGTCACCGTCCAGCATATGGAGGTGATGGTGATTATTTTTCAAAACCTTCTGAAGATGATGTTTTTGAAGCTGTTTATGATATTATGCATGAGGCTAATCCATTTGAATTTCCAATATGACTATAATGTAAAAAGCTTAAGAAGTAATTCTTCTAAAATGCTTTTTGAATCATTATTGACACCTTCAATTCCTTTACTTTTCAAATCAGCTTCTAATACATGTTTCAACCCAATTGTTATCTGTCGCATTGTTAGTCGACTCGCAGCAGCTTTATAATCATTTATAAAATAAGGGTTTACACCTATTACAGATGCTACATTAGACTGATTTTTCAATCCTTTAAGAATAAGAAGCTTCTGAAAGTAATTATGCAATGTCGAAAGTGTTAATGTAAGTGGTTGGTTTTTTGGGTTTCTATAAAAATATTGAATAATTTGAAAAGCTTTTGAAAATTGTCCTAATCCAATAGCTTTTTGAAATTCAAAATTATTAAACTCTTTACTAATTCCAACATGAGATTCTATGTGTTCATCAGTAATGATTTCTCCATCATTTACAACAAGCTTAAGTTTAATCAATTCATTATTAAGAGTACTTAGATCAGCCCCAATGAATTCAGATAACATTACAGCAGCTTTTGGATCAATTAAAAGATTTAATTGATTGGCTTGGTTATTCACCCAAGGAACTATTTGATTATCGTAAAGAGGTTTTACTAATAAAACTTCTCCTATTTTGAGTGCTGCTTTATAAAACTTCCTGGTTTTATTAAAGACTTTATTTTTATAATTTAAAATGACAATACTATGGGGCATTGGATTTTCCAAATAAGAAATCAATTCGTCCAAGAGTTCTTTCCTTATGAATTGCGCTTCTTTAATTATCACTACGTTGTATTTTGAAATCATAGGATAACGTTTAGCCGTCTCAATAATGTCAGAGGGTACTATCTCTTTTCCATAAAAATAAGTACAATCAAAGTCTTTAGATTCTTCTTTAACCAACCTGCTAATTAGTGCATCTGTGATTGCGTCAATAAAATATCCTTCAGTTCCTGCCAATAAATAAAATGGAGAGAACTGGTTTTTTTCAATCTTTGAAAGTAGCGTAAAGAACTCTTTCATTTTAAAAATTTATTGCATTTTTACAACATGGAAAAACTTAATTTTCCCAACTATAATATGTTAATCAAAAATAAGGAAAATAAACCCTATATTTTTGATCGTGTTCGTAAAAAATGGTTGATATGTACTAAAGAAGAATGGGTACGTGTTCATTGTGTGAATTTTCTTATTGAAACCAAAGGATATCCAGCTTCTTGGATTTTAATTGAAAAGGAGATTAAGGTATATGAGACAAAAAAACGTTTTGACATAGTAGTCTCAAATCTAAGAGGAGAAAATCACATTCTTATTGAATGTAAAGCCCCTTCTATTTCGATTACTCAAGAGACATTTGACCAAATTGCACGATATAACCTTTCTCTAAAGAGCAGATTTTTAATGGTAACAAACGGATTTGATCATTACTTTTGTCAAATGGACTATAAAAATAAACGATATAGTTTTTTAAAAGACTTGCCAAATCATATAGCCATCTCATGAATTCATTAGCAGTAGTCGTACTTAATTATAATGGGATTAAATTACTAGAAAAATTTTTACCTAAAGTTGTTGATTATAGTCCTGAAGCGCATGTAGTTATTATAGATAATGCCTCAACTGATGAATCTGTGCCGTGGATAAAAATGAATCATCCTAGCATACAATGTATTACTTTATCTCAAAACTTTGGCTATGCAAGTGGTTATAACAAAGGGTTGAAAGAAGTTAAAGCCGAAATATATTGTTTGCTTAATTCAGATGTTCTAGTGACTAAAAACTGGCTTCCTCCCCTACTTAATCATTTTAACTCAAATGCAGATACCGGAATTTTACAACCACATATATTAGACTACAATAAGCCTACACATTTTGAATATGCTGGTGCAGCAGGTGGCTATATAGATGCTAATGGATTTCCTTTTTGTAGAGGAAGAATTCATTCAAATATTGAAAAAGATTTTGGACAATATGATTTGCCAAAAGAAATTTTTTGGGCAAGTGGGGCATGTTTCTTTATTCGTAGTAAACTATTTTGGAAACAAAATGGATTTGATGATTCCTTTTTCGCACATCAAGAAGAAATAGATTTATGCTGGCGAGTTTTTAATACAGGATTTAAAACAATGGCAATAGGTGCCTCTAAAGTATACCATGTGGGAGGTGCAACATTAGGAACTTCTCCCCGTAAGGTTTTTCTAAATCACAGGAATTCACTCTGGATGCTAACAAAAAATTTGCCCCCTGAAAAATTAGCTTGGAGAATTTTCAGGAGATTATGTTGGGACGGTATAATTGGTATTTATTATCTGTTTAATTTAAAGTTTAATTCTTCGTTAGCAATCATTAAGGCTCATTTTGCGTTTTATAGAAGATTTAAATCAATAAAGACAAAATCTAACATATCCATAAAAAAAGAAAATTACTTTTACACAAGGAATATTATATTATCATTCATAAAGGAGAAAAAATTAATTTTTAAGGATTTGAATAGAGAATAGAATATTTTCATTTAATTTGCATTGTATAAAATTTTAAATTTAAAAATATTATGAAGAAAGCAATCGCTTTAGTGATCTCAGGTATATTATTATCATCTTGTGTATCACAAAAAAAATTCACAGAACTTGAAGAATTACAACAAAACACAAAAAATCTACTAGATTCTGCTACAGTTAAACTAAACTCTTGTGATGAGGAAAAAGAAACTGCAATGGCAACATTAAAATCTTTACAAGAACAAAACAACTTTTTGACCGCCAATAACCGAGACTTAATTAGTAACATTGGAAATCTTACTACCCTTTCACAAAAAGGCGCTGAAAACCTTGAAATTTCTCTTGAAAGTATGAAAGAAAAAGATGTTCGCATTCAACGTATGCAAGATGCGGTTACCAAAAAAGATTCGGTAACTCTTGCATTAGTTACGAGTCTTAAAGGAGTTTTAGGTAATATGAGCGATGAAGACATTGAAATTAATGTTGAAAAAGGTGTTGTTTATGTTTCAATTTCAGATAAACTATTATTCAGAAGTGGAAGCTATACTGTAACTTCTCGCGCTAAAGAAGTACTTGGAAAAGTTGCAACTGTTGTTAACAATAAGCCAGAGCTTGAGTTTATGGTAGAAGGCCATTCTGATAATGTGCCAATTAAAGCAGATGGTATTGTTGATAACTGGGACCTTTCTGTTAAAAGAGCAACCGCAGTTGTTCGTATACTTGAAAAAGACTTTGGTGTTGCTCCTGCACGTATGACTGCTGCAGGTAGAAGTTACTACGTTCCTGTAGCAGACAATGATACTTCTTCAAACAGAGCTAAAAATAGACGTACAAGAATTATCGTACTTCCTAAATTAGACCAGTTTTATAGTATGATAGAACAAGGAATGGAAGCTGCAAAATAAAAAACATTAGACCAGTATTTAAAAGGCTATATTCATAATATAGCCTTTTTTTGTGAACTATTTTAAAGTAAATAAAAAACTAAAATAATTTTAAAAATCCTGATTTTAAATTCAATGATTAGGACTTAATATTAAGTTTAGCAAATCGCAGAAGAAGATTTTTAACTCCAAATCCTTTGAAGGCAATGGCAGCTTTTTTATCAGCTCCTTTGCCTTCTATGTTTTGAACTATACCCTTACCAAATCTTGTATGTTCTACCTCCATACCTTCTAATAGCGTAATCTTCTCCAAAGATACTTCAGTTAAATTAGGCTCAATTTTACGTAATTTTTTTAACTGAGTAATTGTGGGTGCTGTATTTAACTTGACTGGGGTCTTAACTGGTTTCTTAGGAGAATTAAATTGAGTTGGTTCTCCGAAAATAGATGTATTAATAAGTGGTTTATAATTGTATGTGTCTTTTGGAATAATATGATTAACATACTGGCTTTCAATTTCTTCAATGAAACGACTAGGCTCTGCATCTATTAATTTTCCCCACCTGTACCTTGATAAGGAATAGGAAAGAAAAACACGTTCTTCTGCTCGTGTTAAGGCTACATAAAATAAGCGTCGTTCTTCTTCTAATTCTGATCGTGTATTTAAACTCATTGCAGAAGGAAATAAGTCCTCTTCTAATCCAACAATGAATACATAGGGAAACTCTAATCCCTTTGCAAGATGTATTGTCATTAAAGCAACTCTATCACTATTAGGATCATCATCTTTGTCTAAGTCAGTAGCCAAGGCAACATCCTCTAAAAATTCAGTTAAACTTCCTGTGGCATCTGCTAACTCTTCTTGTCCTTCAGTGAAATCTCGAATTCCATTTAATAGTTCTTCAATATTTTCTATTCGTGCAATGCCCTCGGGGGTAGCGTCTTTTTTAAGCTCTTGAACCAATCCAATTTTCTTAGTGATCAAATCGGTAATCTCAAATGCATTTAAGTTTTCGTTTTCAATATGAAATCGTTGCATTAAGGTGGTAAAATTCATTAACTTTAAAAGTGTTCCTGCATTTACTGGAATGTTCAATTCTTTGGCACGTGATACGGTTTCAAAAAGGGTTAAATTATGTTCTTTAGATGCCACCACTAATTTATCAATAGTCGTCTGTCCTATTCCTCTAGGAGGGTAATTGATGATTCTCTTTAAGCTTTCCTCATCTTTAGGATTAACTACAATTCTTAAATAAGCTAATACATCTTTAATTTCCTTTCGTTGATAAAATGAAAGACCACCGTAAATTCGGTATGGAATATCTCTTTTTCTTAGCGCATCTTCCATAGCCCTTGACTGGGCATTAGTTCTATATAAAATAGCAAAATCTGCATTTTTTCGTTGTTCTTGCATTTTAAAATCAAAAATAGATGAAGATACATGCCTTCCTTCCTCTGAATCTGTTGCAACTCGATTTATCTGGATAGACTCTCCTTGGGAGTTTGAAGTCCAAACAACTTTATCTATTTTAGTTTGATTGTGGCTGATAATAGAATTTGCAGCATTTACAATTGTCTTAGTAGATCGATAATTTTGTTCTAAACGATAAAGTGCAACATCATCATAATCTTTCTGAAAATTAAGAATGTTATTGATGTTTGCGCCTCTAAAAGCATAGATACTTTGCGCATCATCTCCAACAACACATATGTTTTGATAGCGGTCCGACAAAGCTCTTACTATTAAATATTGAGAATGATTAGTATCTTGATACTCATCCACCAATATATAACGGAAGCGATCTTGGTATTTCGCTAAAACTTCTGGATAACGATTTAATAATTCATTTGTTCGAAGTAATAAATCGTCAAAATCCATGGCACCTGCTTTAAAGCATCTTTCGACATATTCTTTGTAAATCATACCCATTTTAGGGCGTCTAGACATAGCATCTGCTTCTTGCAAATCTCCGTCATTAAAGTATGCTTTTACGGTGATTAGACTATTTTTAAAAGCCGATATCCGGCTTCGAACCTGCTTGTATTTGTAAATATCTTTTTCTAAACCTAATTCTTTGATAATAGCAGAAATTAAACGGTCAGAATCTTGAGTGTCATAAATAGTGAAATTGGAAGGAAAGCCTAATTTATCTGCTTCCTGTCTTAATATTCTTGCAAAAACAGAGTGAAAAGTACCCATCCATAAATTTTTAGCCTCTCCCTCTCCAACAAGGTCTCCAATTCTTGCTTTCATTTCTCGGGCCGCTTTATTTGTAAATGTCAAAGCTAAAATAGAGAAGGAGTCTACCCCGGAAGCCATCAAATGGGCAATTCGGTAGGTAAGAACTCTTGTTTTTCCAGAACCTGCACCTGCAATAACAATTAGTGGTCCTTCTTTGTGTAAAACAGGTCCACGTTGAGCTTCATTTAGGGCATCAATATATGTAGTATTTGTATTTTTCATAGAGACATTAAAAGTAGGTATTTCCTTATTTTGTTATTCCTTTCAATAAATTAATTATAAACATCTATATTTAAAAAAAAAATTGAAACATTTATCACTCTTTAACTCAATCGCATTATTAATAGCAATAACTAGCATTAATGGACAAATAAAAGATGCTAACTTTGATGATTTAGAACCAAAGTTAATTGAATGGAGGCATCATCTCCATCAAAATCCAGAACTCTCCAATAGAGAGTTTAAAACAGCTGAATATATTACCTCACACCTAAAATCACTAGGCATTGAGGTTCTGACTGGAGTCGCGCATACTGGGGTGGTGGGTATTATTAGAGGAAACCATCCTGGAAAAGTAGTAGCACTCCGAGCAGATATGGATGCGCTCCCTGTTACAGAAAGAAATAATTTACCCTTTAAGTCAGAGGTTGTATCTACTTTTAATGGAAAAAAAACAGGTGTTATGCATGCATGTGGTCATGATGCACACGTTTCAATTTTAATGGGTGTAGCTAAGGTATTAACTCAAAACAAGGATTTTGCTGGAACAGTAAAACTTATTTTTCAGCCTGCAGAAGAGGGTCCGCCTCCCGGAGAAGAAGGTGGAGCTAGATTAATGGTAAAAGAAGGAGTTTTAGAAAACCCAAAAGTAGATGCGATTTTTGGACTGCATATTAGATCAGGATCACATGTAGGTAAAATAACTTACAAACCAGGAGGAATGTTAGCATCCTCTCAGCGTTTTGTTATAAATGTTAAAGGAAAACAAGCACACGGCTCAACCCCTTGGCAAAGTATTGATCCTATTGTTGTTAGTGCACAAATCATCAATGGTCTACAAACATTAATAAGCCGTGAATCTGAATTAACAAAAGAAGGAGCTGTAATTACCATAGGTTCTATTCATTCTGGTATTCGCTTTAATATTATTCCCGAACATTTAGAAATGGTAGGTACCATTCGTACGTTAGATAAAGAAATGAAAGAATTACTTCGCAAACGAATGAATGAAATGGTCCCCTCAATTGCAGAAGCTTACAGAGCGGAAGCAACATTAGACATTCAAGACGGCGCAGATGTCACATTTAATCATTTAGCACTTACCAAACAAATGCTTCCAACTCTTGAAAGAGCTGCAGGAAAAGCTAATGTAAATCTTATGGATGCTCTTACATTGGCAGAAGATTTTTCGTATTTTCAAAATGAAATTCCTGGTTTCTTTTTCTTTTTAGGTGGCACGCCACTGGATATGAAAGAAAGTGATGCTCCTTCGCACCATACCCCTTCATTTATTATTGATGATTCATCAATGAAATTGGGGGTAAAAACACTTTCCAACCTAGCCTTAGACTATCTTAAAAATTAGCATCAAGTTTTTCGATATATGGATGTCATGCACACGGCAATTGAATACCTTAAAGGAGTAGGTCCTGAACGATCTCGTTTACTTAAGGAAGAGCTTAATATCCAAACATATCAAGACCTTCTTCACTTTTTTCCAAATCGATATATTGATCGAAGTAAATTCTATCCCATTAATCAACTTCCCAATACTAGTGCGGAGTTTCAAATTAAAGGAATTGTAACTTCTATTGACTTCATAAAACAAAAACGAGGAAAACGAATGGTTGCTAATTTTCAAGACGAAACTGGCAACATGCAACTTGTATGGTTTCGTGGCTATCAATGGATAAAAGAAGGACTTAAAATCAATCAACCTTATGTAATTTTTGGACGTATCAACTGGTTTAATGGACAAGCGAGCATGCCTCATCCAGAAATGGAACTTGAAAGTGTTTTCAAGCAAGGCCTTAAAGCAGTATTTTATCCTATCTACAGATCTACAGAGAAATTAATCAACAAGGGAGTTTCACAGCGAGTAGTCCAAAAACTAGTCGCTAATCTACTGGAAAAGGAGCCTGATTTATCGGAAACTCTTCCCCCCTACTTACTCAATCATTTTAAATTAATTTCAAAAAAAGAAGCTCTACATCAAGTGCACTATCCCGATAATCAGAATACATTAGCAAGAGCTCAAGCTCGCCTAAAATTCGAGGAATTTTTTTATATGCAATTACAATTGATTTTAAAAAATCACCAGCGAAAACAAAAAATTAAAGGTCATTCGTTTGCAGAAGTAGGACCTGTGTTTAAAGATTTCTTTAAAAATTATTTACCATTTACTCTTACAGGGGCTCAAAAAAGAGTCATAAAAGAAATAAGAACTGATCTTGGATCTGGACGTCAAATGAATCGACTACTTCAGGGGGATGTAGGCTCTGGAAAAACAATTGTGGCCTTACTTTCAATGCTTATAGCCATAGACAATGATTTTCAAGCTAGTTTAGTTGCACCCACTGAAATACTAGCGCAACAACATTTTCAATCTCTAAGTACACTTTTGAAAGGAACAGATGTGCAATGTGCTTTACTTACTGGGAGTAGTACAAAAAAAGAAAGAATTGTGATTCATGAAGAATTAGAAAAAGGGAGTTTAGCAATTTTAATAGGTACCCATGCAATTTTTGAAGAAAAAGTACAGTTTAAAAATTTAGGTCTAGCTATAATAGATGAACAACATCGTTTTGGAGTAGCCCAACGCTCAAAACTATGGCATAAAAATATAATTCCACCTCATGTACTAGTTATGACAGCAACTCCAATTCCAAGAACATTAGCAATGAGTATTTATGGAGATTTAGATAGCTCAGTCATTGACAGCCTTCCGCCTGGAAGAAAGCCAATCAAAACATTACATCGATTTGACAATAATCGCCTCAATGTTTTTGCTTTTATTAAAGAACAAATTAAACTTGGTAGGCAAGTTTATATTGTATATCCATTAATTCAAGAATCTGAAACATTAGATTATAAAGATTTAATGGATGGTTACCAAAGCATTAGCAGAGATTTTCCTAAACCTAAGTATCAAATTAGTATTGTTCATGGAAAAATGAAATCTGACGACAAGGCTTATGAAATGGAGCGTTTTGTAAAAGGAAAAACACAAATAATGATTGCAACAACAGTAATTGAGGTTGGCGTAAATGTTTCTAATGCCTCGGTTATGGTTATTGAAAGTGCTGAGCGATTTGGACTTTCACAACTTCATCAACTTCGTGGTAGAGTTGGACGAGGATCTGATCAAAGTTATTGTATTTTAATGAGCGGATCTAAACTTTCAGAAGAAGGAAAAACAAGACTACAAACAATGGTAAAAACTAATGATGGCTTTGAAATAGCTGAAGTAGACTTGCGCTTACGCGGACCCGGAAATCTAATGGGCACTCAACAAAGTGGTGTTTTAGAGCTTAAAATAGCAGATGTAATAAAAGATAGTTCTCTGCTTAAAGTCGCACGAGACACTGCGCAACAAATAATAAAAAAAGATCCTGATTTTACAGGACAAGAACATCAGGTTATTAAACGTACTCTTTCATCCCTAAAAATTGATTCTAATATTTGGAATTTCATAAGTTAAAAAGGACAGAGAGATTCTTATATTTGTATTTCTAATTAGAAAAAAATACTCCTTGAAAATATCATACAATTGGTTGCAACAGTTTATTAAAACAGACCTTTCCATCGATAAAACCTCAGAACTATTAACCGATTTAGGACTTGAAGTAGAGGGATCAAATGCCTTTGAAAGTATTAAAGGAGGTTTAAGAGGTGTTCTTGTGGGAGAAGTAATTTCCTGTGAGCAACATCCAAATGCAGACCGATTAAAAATCACTGAAGTTAATCTTGGAAATGACAACATTGTCCCTATTGTTTGTGGAGCTCCTAACGTAGCCAAGGGACAAAAGGTCTTAGTCGCTACAGTAGGAAGTGTATTACAGATGAAAGATGGAAATGAATTGACCATCAATAAAAGCAAAATAAGAGGTGAAGTAAGTATGGGTATGATTTGTGCAGAAGATGAATTAGGTCTTGGAGAAAGTCATGATGGCATCATGGTATTAGATGATAGTAATCATCCTGGTGCTCCAGCAGCTAGTTTGTTTGACGTAGAAGATGACATTGTTTTTGAAATTGGATTAACGCCTAACCGAGCTGATGCAATGAGTCATATGGGAGTAGCACGTGATCTAAAAGCAATTTGCATGTTAAGAAAAATACCTTTTGAATGGAATTTTCCTGAAACATCAAGTTTCCATGAAGAAAACAATAGCAACCTGATTAAAATTAATATTGAAGACTCAGAAAAGTGTTCTCAATATTATGGACTGACAATTTCCGGAATAAAAGTAGCACCATCTCCTACTTGGCTCCAAAATAGATTAAAAGCTATTGGTATCGGACCAAAAAATAATGTGGTAGATGCTACAAATTATGTTTTACATGAACTTGGGCAACCTTTACACGCATTTGATGCTGCTAAAATTTCTGATGAAATTTTTGTAAAAACATGTCCCGACAAAACTCTATTTAAGACCTTAGATGGTATTGAAATAATCTTAGACAAAGAAGATCTCATGATTTGTGATACCATAAAACCACTTTGTATAGCGGGTGTTTTTGGTGGATTAGATTCAGGGGTGACAGATACTACAACATCTATTTTCCTGGAAAGTGCTTATTTTGATCCCATTAGTGTCCGAAAGACTTCAAAACGTCATGGCTTAAATACAGATGCATCTTTTAGATTTGAAAGAGGTATTGATCCTGAAATGGTTATAACCGCATTAAAAAGAGCAGCCAATTTAATTAAAAATCTATCTGGAGGTACTATAACTTCTAATCTACAATCTTTTAATAAGCAACTAAAGGAAAATTCTCAAATATTTTTAAGCTACGAAGCGATTGAACGTACCATAGGAGAATCCATAAATGAAAAAGATTTAAATATAATTTTAAATGCCCTTGAAATTAAGATAAATAACGTTTCAGATTCAGGAATTGGAATTACCATCCCTCATTTTCGCGTTGATGTTACTAGACCTGCTGATGTAATTGAAGAAATATTACGTGTTTATGGCTATAACAATATTAAAGAAAAACCCCTACAATATGAAGCAAATCCTCCATATAAATGGAATGATTCACATAAATTAGAAGCTGCTGTTGCAAATAAATTAACTGGTAATGGCTTCATGGAAACCATAAACAATTCCTTAACCTCTCCAGATTATACTGCTGATTTTTATTCGCCAATTACCCTAGTAAATCCTTTAGGGAATGATTTATCTAATATGAGACAATCACTTATTTTTAATGCTTTAGAGGTGATCTCTTTTAATTTAAATAGGCAAAATAAAAATCTAAAAATTTTTGAATTTGGAACTATCTATGGGAAAAAGAAAGATTCGTTTATAGAATCTAAGCGTCTAAGTATTAGTACAGTTGGATCTGTAGTAGAATCACATTGGGAGAATTCAAGCACACCTTCAAATTATTTTTACGGAAAAGGAGTGCTCAATGATTTGTTAGAAAGTCTAGGACTTTCAGGTATTGAATGGCAAATAACCCCACATCCTCATTTTGATGAAGCTTTTAATATAATCCATCAAAAAAAGAATTTAGGGACCTATGGACTAGTTTCAAAATCATTAAATAAAAAGTTTGGTATTAGTCAAAATGTTTATTTAGCAGAACTTAATTGGAATGTGATTGTTGATCATGCCTATACAAATACTTTGACTTATGAAGAAGTTGCTAAATATCCAATGGTTAAAAGAGATTTTGCCTTGCTACTTGATGAAAGTACATCATTTGAAGATTTACAAAAAGTAGCTTTAAATACTAATAAGAAAATCTTAAAAGAAGTCCACTTATTTGACGTATACAAGGGTAAAACCCTTGATAAGGGTAAAAAATCATATGGATTAAGTTTTACTTTCCAAGATAAAAACAAGACATTAACAGATAAACAAGTGGATAGGGTTATGAAAGAATTACAGAAAAATTTTGAGCAAGAATTTGATTCGAAATTACGTTAATTACTTATTGATAATAAGTCTTTTGTATGCTGTGATTTAGTATTTTTGTTATAAATAATATAAATTTATGATTTTAAATCTATTCCAAAGAACAAACTTAAAAACGATTTTAGATAAAACTAAAGCCTGTGACTTATCATTTGAAGAACAACAAAAGGCATTAATAAATTTATATTCTTCTTTTGAAATTAAATTAATTAATGCCTTTAGTATTGATCTTTTAGACCCAAAAAAAATATATCATATAAAACAAATAAAAAAAGTAGCTATTGACTATAGATTACGTTTTTTAGATCTGAAATATTTTAAAAATAATCTTCCAGATTCTGCTCATAGTGACATTAAATATCTGGAAAAAATTCATAATACAAAACTAAGTGGTTTTAAAATAATGGCACCCTCTGTTTTATTTCGTTTAGAAAAAGCAGATGACCCATTACTATTTGCACCCTTGGGAAATGATTTTTATTATTTAGTTCATAAATGGGGAAATGATTTGCATCCTCTCAGAAAATTAAAGATGTGGCCTTTTAAAAATATATGGACACTGCTTCTATTAATATTGGCAATTAGTTTTATAACTACTGAAGTAATGCCCATGACAATGTTTACAAAATCTCCAAGTGTTTCAACCTACTGGATGCTTTTGTTTTTTAATTTTAAAGCAATCGCTTCTATTGTTTTATTTTACGGTTTTTCAATGGGTAAAAACTTTAACCCAGCCATTTGGAATAATAAATACAATAAAACTTGATTACATCTTTTATGTTATCAAATAGCTTCACACACCTTTTTACCGGATCGAGTATTGATGTTATCCTTATTGTTGCATCACTAGAAGAAATTAATATAAATCCTGTAGTAAAAGATGAGGGTGAATCCGCTCGTCTAGCAGGTTTTGGTATCCCAGCACCCCTTGTACAACGTGTATTTGTGCATGCTGACGAATATAAAAAAGCTGTTAACATCATAGATACGCTTTTTTAGTACGTGCGCCATTTTTTTTATATTTTGCATTATTATAACAATCGAAAACTACTCGTGTTATTGGCACTAGATTTTTTCCACTTAAAAAAATAAAATGAATACAAGTTTTGAGACGCTAGATTACGCTGTTTTTGGAATATACGCTATTGTAATCCTAGGAGTTGGATTATGGGTTTCCCGTGATAAAAAAGGAGAAACTAAGAGTGCGGAAGATTATTTCTTAGCCAGTAAATCCTTACCATGGTGGGCTATTGGGGCTTCTCTTATTGCTGCAAATATTTCTGCAGAACAATTTATAGGCATGTCTGGATCTGGATTTGCGGTAGGGTTAGCTATTGCTACCTATGAATGGATGGCTGCATTAACATTAATAATTGTCGGAAAATTCTTTCTCCCAATCTTTATAAAAAAAGGACTTTATACCATACCTGAATTTGTTGAAAAACGTTTTTCAAGCCAACTAAAAACAATTTTAGCTGTTTTTTGGATTGGTCTTTATGTATTTGTTAACCTTGCATCAGTGATGTATTTAGGAGGTTTAGCGCTTCAAACGATATTAGGAATTGATATGCTAACTGGAGTAATCGGTCTTGCTGCATTTGCTGCAGCTTATTCATTATATGGAGGACTATCTGCTGTTGCCTGGACTGATATAATTCAGGTAGTAGTATTGATATTGGGAGGACTAGTAACTACCTACCTTGCTTTAGATACTGTGTCTGGAGGTCAAGGATTTATAGAGGGTCTTACTACTATCTATCATGCTGTCCCTGAAAAATTCGATATGATTCTTGATCGTTCTAATCCTGAATTCATGAACCTTCCAGGTATAGGAGTTTTAATTGGAGGTATGTGGGTTGCTAATCTATATTATTGGGGGTTTAACCAATACATCATTCAAAGAACTCTTGCCGCAAAATCATTAGAAGAATCTCAAAAAGGAATCTTATTTGCAGCTGGATTAAAGATGATTATCCCGATTATTGTTGTAATTCCTGGAATTGCTGCTTATGTTATTGTAAACGACCCTACTCTTCTTGCTTCTCTTGGTGAAGCAGGGGTAAATAACATTCCATCTTCTGGAGCAGCAGACAAAGCATATCCTTGGTTAATGCAGTTTTTACCCACAGGACTTAAAGGAATTGCAATTGCAGCATTAGCTGCAGCTATTGTGTCTTCTTTAGCGTCAATGTTAAATTCTACAGCTACTATTTTTACAATGGATATTTACAAGCAATTAATAAATAAAAATGCTAACGATAAAAAAACAGTTAATGTTGGACGTATATCTGCTTTGGTGGCTCTAATTATTGCAACAATTATGGCTCCTTTGTTAGGAGGCATAGATCAAGCATTTCAATTCATACAAGAATATACCGGTGTTGTGAGTCCTGGAATTTTAGCAGTTTTTGTGCTGGGACTGTTTTGGAAGAAGACTTCAAATAAAGGTGCAATTTATGGCGCGTTATTATCTATTCCAATCGCATTATTCTTTAAAATTGGTCCAAAAGGATGGATGGCAGAAACTGGGCTAGATTTCTTATTTCCCACACTACCCTTTCTAGATCAAATGGGATTAACAGCCATTTTGTCTATGGTAGTAATTGCCATTGTAAGTTTAAAAGAAAACAAGGATAAAGATGATGCCAAAAGCATTAAACTAGAGAAAGGGATTTTTGTTACCTCCCCTATCTTTAATATTGGATCTTTTGCTTTGCTAATAATCCTATCAGGATTGTATGCCTTTTTCTGGTAAGACTTATTCTTAATAAGAATTAACAAATAACTTTTTAATTATAAAACTTTATTTATCAATTTCCTTAACAATCCTTGGTTAAACAATAATTATTGTCAAATGTTATCTATGTTATCAAAATGAAGTTAGGTATAATAACATTTTTAGTCCTAATTTATGGATCATTTCTTTATGGGCAGAAGTCTCTAACAATAGAAATTGATGAATTTCGAAATTCAAAAGAGGGAAACATTCTTATTGCTATTTTTACAGATCAATTAAATTTTACAAATGATATATCTTTTAAAAACTGGATTGTTCCAAAGGAAAAACTCATCAATGGTGTTTTTAAAGAGACTGTAAAACTTCCATTAGGTGAGTATGGAATTGCTATACTTGATGATGAGGACATAAATGGTAAAATGAGTTATAACTTTTTTGGGATCCCTAAAGAAGGTTATGGTTTTTCAGATTTTAATCATTCCGGATTTAAAAAACCAATGTTTTCAGACTTTAAATTTTCAGTATCTGATTCCACTGATATAATACGTATAAAATTAAGATACTTATAAGTTTTTCGAATAGATGAAGTCAAATCAATAGAAAATCTTAGTAGTATTATCCTAACATTTTTTCTCTCAGTTCCCTTATTTTGGTATCAGTCATGTATTCATCAAATGTTGCATGCCTATCAATAACTCCTTTAGGTGTCAATTCGATAATACGAGTTCCTATAGTCTGTGCAAAAGCATGATCACTAGTACTGAACAAAAGGGTACCTTTAAAATTATTCAATGAATTATTGAATGCTGTGATGGACTCTAAATCTAAATGATTGGTGGGCTCTTCTAATAAAAGTACGTTTGCACGTTCCATCATCATTTTAGAGAGCATACAGCGTACTTTTTCACCACCAGATAGCACATTTGACATTTTAAGTGCTTCTTCTCCACTAAAAAGCATTTTCCCCAAAAATCCCCTTAAAAACACTTCCTCACGCTCTTCTTCAGTTTTGGCATACTGTCGTAACCAATCTACTAGGTTCATAGGGTTTTCAAAAAAAGAATCATGATCTAGTGGTAGGTAAGCTTGGGAAGTGGTAATACCCCAATCGAAAGAACCAGAATCGGCTTTACGTTCTCCCATAAGTATTGCATAAAGTGCAGAAATTGCTCGTGTGTCTTTTGCATAAATAATTACCTTATCACCTTTTGCTAAATTAAGGTGAACATTTTTAAATAGAAAAACTCCATCTTTTGAAACAGATAGGTTTTCAATATTTAAAATTTGATCTCCTGCTTCACGCTCTTGATCATATATAATAGCAGGATATCTTCGGCTTGAAGGTTTAATTTCTTCAATATCTAGTTTGTCAATCATTTTCTTTCTAGAAGTTGCTTGTTTTGATTTAGCAACATTTGCAGAAAACCGAGCAATAAACTCTTGAAGTTCTTTTTTCTTTTCTTCTGATTTTTTATTTTGCTGAGCACGTTGACGAGCAGCCAATTGAGAGGATTCATACCAAAAAGTATAATTGCCTGAAAAGTGATGAATTTTACCAAAATCAATGTCTGAAATATGTGTACAAACAGCATCTAAAAAATGGCGATCATGTGAAACTACAATTACTGTATTATCGTAATTAGCTAAGAAATCTTCTAACCACATAATCGTGTCATAGTCAAGGTCATTAGTAGGCTCATCCATAATCAATACATCTGGATTCCCAAACAGTGCTTGAGCCAATAATACTCGTACTTTTTGCTTACCATCTAAATCACACATCAATGAATAATGAAAAACTTCCGGAATCTCTAAGTTTGACAGTAAAGCAGCTGCTTCACTATCTGAATTCCACCCATTCATTTCTTCAAATATTATTTGTAATTCACCTACACGGTCACCATCAGAATCAGAAAAATCTTCCTTAGCATATAGCATATCCATTTCAGACTTGACTTTAAAAAGTGAAGTATTGCCTTTTAAAACAGTCTCTAAAACAGGACTTTCATCATAAGCATTATGGTTTTGTTCTAAAACAGAAAGGCGTTTTCCAGGTTCTAAAAAAACATTACCAGAATTTGCATCTTGTTTTCCAGATAGAATTTTTAAAAATGTTGATTTACCCGCTCCATTGGCACCTATGATACCATAACAATTGCCAGAAGTAAAACTAGTATTTACTTCATCAAATAAAACGCGTTTTCCAAACTGAACAGAAAGATTTGAAACTGATAACATAACTAATGAATTTAGAAATGCAAACTTACATAAATACTCAGCAGAGTTTATGCTTTTTTTTAACTTATGGCTATGACATTTAATCAATTAAAATATTATTTTTGAGTTGTGATACATAAAGTTATTTTAGGAATTCTTCTTTTTCTTCTTTTTGTTAGTTGCAGTATAACAGACGAAAGAAGTGGCATCTTTTTTGGTGGCCAAATTATAAATCCTTCATCCCGCTCCGTTACTTTTTATCAGGGAAATAGTGTTATTGAGACACTAGATCTTGATAATAATTTTCGTTTTGAAAAAAAGTTTGATTCAATTGATAGCGGTATATATAAACTGGAACATCTTCCTGAATATCAAACATTATTACTTGAAGAAAAAGACAGTCTTTGGGTTCGGATTAATGCTGCTGCTTTTAATGCTTCCGTGGTATTTTCTGGTATTGGTGCATCTAAAAACAACTTTTTAATGGAATTGCTTTTAAAGCAAGAGGCAGAAGGAGAATTCTTGTCTTCCAAATACTCTAGTAATAGTGAATTTTTTTCAACTATTTTAGATTCACTGCTTTCAGAAAAAAAGAAGTTATGGATTAAGATGGATATTGCAAACACTCTAACACCTATAGCACAAAAAGTAACTCAAGCAGCCTATATATATCATTATGCAACAATTAAAGAACGATATGCTCTTTTGAGAGGAGCTAAGTGGGATGAAAAGAAAGATAGTTTGTATTTTGGATATCGTGCTTTTTTGAATTTTGGAGATAATGATCTTGCCTTTTTTGATCCCTATATAAATTATATTTTAAATTTTATAAGTCAAAAAGCACTTGACAGAAGCAATTCTTTCTTGAAACAAAAACAGACAACTGATTTTAACATAAACCGCTTAAAGGTTTTAGATCAGATAATTACAGGACCTGTTTTAAGGAATAATTTAGCACGTGCTATTGCTTTTGAAGAAATATTAACATTTGAAAACCATAGTCAGCATGAGCGTTTTTTACAATATTATTCTACGGTAAATAATTCAACCTCATATTTTAAGGAAGTATTAACACTTCATGCTAATATTAGTAAAATGGCAAAAAATAAAGTTTTACCAGCAGTTAAACTTCAAAACATTTCTCGAGATACAATAAGTAGTGCTAGTTTAGCCTCTAATAAAACTACAGTGTTTTACTTTTGGTCTCAAACACAAATGAATCATTATCAAAATACCCTAAAGAGATTAAAAAAATTAGAAACAAATAATCCACAATTCCGCTTTATAGGCATCTGTATTCAACCCTTTAATACGATGGTTGATCAAGTTCAAGAAATAATGAAAATTAATCTTGAAAATCAGTTTGCATTAATTGATTTTGAAAAAGCTAGTGAATTATGGGTACTAACTCTTCTTAATAAAGCTATCATCATAAACGAAAAAGGAAATATTATAGAAGGCTTTGGTAATTTTTCAGACACAACCTTTGAAACACTTTTAAAAGAGCTCTAGTTTCCCTTTTTATAGTCCTCTAAAAACTTAGCCAAACCAATATCAGTAAGAGGATGTTTCAACAAGCCTTTTATAGACGAAAGAGGACCGGTCATAACATCTGCACCAATTTTAGCACATTCAATTATGTGCATTGTATGGCGAACAGAAGCAGCTAATATTTGTGTTTCAAAGCCATAATTATCGTATATATCTCTAATCTCTTGTATTAGGCTTAGACCATCTGTAGAGATATCATCCAAACGTCCAATAAAAGGTGACATATAGGTTGCACCAGCTTTTGCAGCTAATAATGCTTGCCCAGCAGAAAATATAAGGGTACAGTTTGTTTTTATCCCTTCATCATAAAAATACTTTAATGCCTTTACGCCATCTTCAATCATAGGAATTTTGACAACTATTTGTGGATGTAAAGCTGCCAATATTTTTCCTTCTTTTACCATACCGTTAAAGTCTAAGGAGATTACTTCTGCCGAAACATCACCATCTACAATTTCACAAATATCAAAATAATGTTGAATAATATTTTTTTCGCCTGTAATTCCTTCTTTAGCCATTAATGATGGATTAGTAGTGACTCCATCAAGGACTCCAAGAGATTGTGCTTCTCTAATCTGATCTAAGTTAGCAGTATCAATAAAAAATTTCATGTCTGTGATTTAAAGTTTGTAATGATTCATTATTAGTTTTTCAAATATACGATTTGGAAGAATGCCTTTTAATATTTTAGATAACTTTTGCACAAAAGGCCCAACCTGGTAATGAACTGCTGGTTTCCCTTTTTTAATAATTTTAGAAATAGCAATAGCAATTTCTTGTGGAGGGTTTCCGTCTGACACATGCTTATTCATGGTATCTAAATTTTCCTGATAAATTCTTTGATATGGCGAATTCTCAATTACGGGGGCGTGATACCTCCTTGAAGCAATATCTGTAGCGTAATCTCCAGGTGCGAGACTACAAACTTCTATACCAAACGATTTGACTTCCATTCGAAGACTCTCTGTCATAATTGAAAAAGCACTTTTAGAGGAAGAATATACACCGCGAAAAGGAAGTCCCATAACCCCTGCAATAGAGGTGATATTTATAATCAAACCTGAACTTTGTTCCCTCATTTTTGGTAAAACAGCTTGAGCCATTTGAAGAGGACCAAAACAATTTATAGCAAAATTTTCTGAAACCGCAGTAAGATCGATTTCCTCCATAGGTCCTGTAATACCTACACCCGCATTATTAATTAAAACGTCTAGGCGTCCAGCTTTTTTTAAAACTAATGCAACACATGAATCTATAGAATCATTATTTGTGATTTCTAAAGGAATTAATGGGAAAGGAAGGGTAATTGTGTTTTTTTCTGGATTTCGACTGGTACCATATACCTGATATCCTATTTTATGTAAATGCAGTGCAGTTGAAAGGCCTAAGCCTGATGAGGCACCTGTTATCAAAACTACTTTTGCCATTTTAGTATTCCTTTAATGTATAAGTTGGACATACTTCATCTGAATAAAAAAGGGCAAGCGACCCACATCACACCGCTACGACTATCTACCCTTGCTGTGTTCCCACCCTGGGGGAATTAAACAGGAGCTGGTTGTGTAGGACTTGCCCGATACAAATATAAGATCTTCATCTGATTTCAACAATCATTTTAAATGCTTAATTTCGTTTCAACTACATAATAAATTTAACTATCAATTCTATCTCTAATGAAAGTTATGCTTCCCTTAATATCTTTTATTCTTCTTCTAACATGTGGAGGCCCTTCAAAGTCAATATTGAAAATAAGTACCGGTATAAAGAACAATAAAGTTATTTGGGGAGATACGCTTCAATTGAAATTAAAAGATAAAAATGAAAATGAAAATATTCAATTTTATCTTAATGAAAGACCCATTAAAAAAAATCATATTTTCACAAACGAGCCTTTAGGATCTCAAATAATAAAGGCGATTATCACTACCGATTATGGAACAAGATCAACAGAAACTTCACTTACTTTATTAGCGAAAGCTCCGCCTAAACTCTTTACTTACAATATTTTAAATAGCTTTCCACATAAAACAACATCTTATACTCAGGGGTTAGAATTCGATGGAGATCTATTGTATGAAAGTACTGGTCTAAATGGACAATCAACCCTCAAAACACTAGACTTTAAAACTGGGGAAGTTATTAATGACAAACCACTAGATGAAAGTTATTTTGGTGAAGGCTTAACTATATTGAATGACAAAGTTATTCAGCTAACCTGGAAGTCAATGAAAGGTTTTGTTTATGAAAAGGCAACTCTTGCAATGCAAAAATCATTTCCCTATAAATCAAGTAAAGAAGGCTGGGGCTTGTGTAATGATGGAAAAGTATTGTATAAATCTGATGGGAGTAATCGTATTTGGATACTAGATCCAACTACTTATAAAGAATTGAGAAGTATTCAAGTAATGACTCATAAAGCACCTCTTCATAATATAAATGAGTTGGAATGGGTAGATGGAAAAATATATGCCAACACCTATCAATTTAATAAAGAAGTGAGTGTTATCATCGATCCTTCTAGTGGAACCGTTGAGGGAGTTATCGATTTTTCTGGATTAAAAGAGCTGGTAGAGCAACATTCTCAGTTAAATGTATTAAATGGAATTGCATATCATAAAACACGAAAAACTTTTTTTGTTACTGGCAAAAACTGGAGTAAACTTTTTGAAGTAACTATTGAGCCTAAAAAATGAGTAAAACTCATCAATACAATCTTCAAGTAAATAAAGAACATCTCGATGAGTTGGATCATGTAAACAATGTCCAATACCTCCATTGGGTTCAGGAGATTGCAGAAGCGCATTGGAAATCGCTTATCGAAAAAGACTCCTGTTCTTATGGGATTTGGGTGGTTAGAAGTCATAAGATTGACTACAAACGCCCTGCTAAACTGTACGATTGGTTAACCCTCAAAACCCATGTAGCATCAACTGAAGGTTTTCTCTCACAACGTATTGTAAAGATTTATTTAAAAGATACAACTACTTTAGTTGCACAATGTACCACCCAATGGTGTTATCTCAATGCTGAGACCATGGAACTGGAAACCATTCCCGAGAATATTTTTCAATTGTTTCACTAATTTTCATAAATCTACTAAAGATATTGACCGTTAGTATTAGTAATAAAACAACTCACGCCCAGACATCAATGCGAAAACTTTAGCTTCTACGGCTTCAAGTATATCATTATTTTCATGGTTTTGAATCACTTCATCAATTAAATCAACAATTTCACTCATATCATCTTCTTTCAGACCTCTAGTTGTAATAGCAGCAGTTCCCACACGAATTCCAGAAGTGATAAAGGGAGATTTATCATCATAAGGAACCATATTCTTATTCGTAGTAATTTCTGCCTTTACAAGTGCTTGCTCAGCTACTTTTCCGCTAATATCCTTGTTGCGTAAATCAATTAACATCATGTGGTTATCTGTGCCTCCAGAAATTAAATGATATCCTTTGACAACGAAAGCAGCAGCCATGGCTTGAGCATTTTTCTGTACTTGCTGCATATACACTTTAAAAGAAGGTTGAAGTGCTTCTTGAAAGGCAATTGCTTTTGCTGCAATAACATGCTCTAATGGACCTCCTTGGTTTCCAGGAAAAACAGCCATATTTAATAAATGTGACATTTTTTGATACGATCCATTTTTAAGGGTTAATCCAAAGGGGTTGTCAAAATCTTGCCCCATCATTATTAGTCCTCCCCTTGGTCCTCTCAAGGTTTTGTGAGTAGTTGTTGTTACAACATGGCAGTGTGGCATTGGATTGCTGAGTAAGCCTGTGGCAATCATCCCAGAGGGATGAGAAATATCTGCAAGTAGAAATGCACCGACTTCATCTGCAATTTCACGGAATTTAGAAAAATTGATGTCACGTGAATAGGCCGAAGCTCCTGCAATTAACATTTTGGGCCTAACTTCTTTGGCAATCGACATAATAGTGTCATAATTCAGAAGTCCTGTTGATTTTTCAACTCCGTAGAAATGGGCTTTATACAAACGTCCTGAAAAGTTAACGGGAGAACCATGCGTTAGATGACCTCCGTGGGATAGATCAAATCCTAAAATACGGTCTCCAGGCTTTAAAAATGCATGAAAAACAGCAGTATTAGCTTGAGACCCTGAGTGTGGTTGTACATTTGCATATGCAGCACCAAATAATTCTTTAGCCCGATCTATAGCTAATTGTTCAATTTGATCAACAACTTCACAACCGCCATAATATCTTTTACCAGGATACCCTTCTGCATATTTATTTGTTAAAACAGATCCTGTTGCCTCCATTACAGCTGGACTTGTGAAATTTTCAGAAGCAATCAATTCAATACCTTTAATTTGGCGTTGTTTTTCTTGATTAATAAGATCAAAAATTAGTGTATCACGTTGCATAAATTAATTTTTTTATAGTGCAAAATTAATAATTTGAATTGGTAGAATAGCCACAATTATTTAAAATAAAGGACAGTTATCCATAATTAATTAACATATTTAATTAGTTCAATCAATAAAATTCAACTTCAGTCATTATTAAATGAAATGTTTAATTACATTTTAATCAAATAAACGTTTTTTTCAAAGAAAAAACCAATACAAAACTTAAGAGATTAGTAGTATCTTTGAAAGGTGCAGAAAGAAGTGAGCATAAAGAACAAGCGTGCCCGGTTTGAGTATGAACTCATCGAAAACTATACCGCTGGCATCGTACTGACTGGAACGGAAATAAAGTCGTTGCGGAACAGCAAAGCCTCTATTGCTGAAAGTTTCTGTGAATTTAATGATCGTAGTGAACTTTTTACTGTTAATATGCAAATTGATGAATATGCTTTTGGAACAAGGTTTAATCATCGTCCAAAAGCACAAAGAAAGTTATTGCTTAACAAAAAAGAACTTAAGAAATTACATAAAGAAATAAAAAATGGAGGGCTTACTATTATCCCAATTCGTTTATATATTAATGAAAAAGGATTGGCTAAATTACACATTGCTTTGGCTAAAGGAAAAAAACTGTATGACAAAAGAGAAACACTTAAAGATCGCGATAATAAACGAGATTTAGATCGCATTAAAAAAAGCTTCAAACGGCGATAGTTTTAATTAACAATACAATATACTTTATAAAACTCCTATTTTTGTATTTTTTAAAAACATGCTAGAACTAAATAATATTTCTTACAATGAAAAAGGACTTAAAAATTTATCTAATATTTTAAGTCCTAAAAACTATAGTTCTGTTTTTGTTCTTGTTGATACTAACACTAAAGAAAAATGTTTAAACCGTTTCGTTAGAATCAGTAAAATTGAAAACGCCAATATTTTAACTATGGCTGCCGGAGAAGAAAATAAAAATCTTAAAACATGTGAGGCTTTGTGGAATGAGCTATCATTTCTTGGGGCAGATAGAGATAGTGCTCTCATTAACCTAGGAGGCGGTGTTGTTACAGATTTAGGTGCTTTTGTTGCCTGTACTTTTAAACGTGGGATTGATTTTTATAATATACCCACTACCCTTCTCTCAATGGTTGATGCCTCTGTTGGAGGTAAAACAGGAATTGATTTAGGATCTTTGAAAAATCAAATAGGAACGATACAAGAACCACAAGAAGTAATTATAGACAGTGACTGGTTAAGTACACTTCCAAGTAAAGAAATACGAAGTGGTTTTGCTGAGATGTTAAAACATGGCTTGATTGCTTCGCCTGATTATTGGAATTCACTTAAAATAATTAAAAAATTAACACCTCCTGTTCTTTTAGATTATATTAAAACATCAATTAAATTAAAAAGTGAGGTAGTTACTCTAGACCCTAAAGAAAAAGGATTGCGAAAAGTTTTGAATTTTGGACACACTCTAGGTCACGCAATAGAATCTTACTTTTTGGCATCTCCTTCTAGGAAACGTCTTCTTCACGGTGAGGCGATCGCTATTGGCATGGTTTTAGAAGCCTATTTATCAGTCCATTGCTGCGGACTTCAAATCGAGGAAGCGAATGACATTAAAACTACCTTTTCAAATCACTATGGGATAGTTAAAATATCAGCGATAGAACAAAATGAAATAATTGCTTTATTACGTCACGATAAAAAGAATAAAGCAGGACGCATTAACTTTTCATTGTTAAAATCTATAGGAATACCAAAAATTGATATTGAGGTACCACAAGAGTACTTTTCAAAAGCTTTTCAATATTATTCAAACACTTAAGTTTTTAGGCAGAATTTCTACTAGCATTAATATTTCCAAACAAAGAACGGGTTATCATTGCCTCTAAAATTTGAATCTTTTTAGGATCTGAATTGCTAAAAGATTTCAATTCCTGCAATTCCATTAAAGCAAATTGTTGGATGGTCAATAATGGCTGAACAATTTCTTCACGGGCCTTTATAGAAGCTTTTCCAGCCGGTTCATTTTCCATAAGCGATTTAAAATCACTGACTTTAAGCAATAACTCTTTGGTTAAATTATATTCATTAAAAATCAATTCCCAAAAAGCACCAAATTCTTTATCTTCTTTCATGTAAGCTGTGAGCTGAAAAAATGATTTAGTTAAACTCATCATGCTATTAAAAAGCAAGGTTCTGAAAAAGCGAGAATTTTTATATAGTTGTTTAACATCTGCTAATTTACCATCTTTCACAAATCGATTAATAGCTGTCCCAACTCCATAAAAACCCGGTACATTTTGTTTTAATTGACTCCAACTCCCTACAAATGGAATTGCACGAAGGTCTTCAAATTTAAGCGAAGAAGAATTTCCTCTTTTAGATGGACGACTTCCAACATTAGTTTTAGCATAATAAGGTAAAGTTGACATACGTTCTAGATAAGGAATAAACATATCATGCTGCTTAAAATCTTGATATACCTGATAACTATAATCAGCCATTTCTTGCATAGTAGCTCTATCTTCTGGAGAAAGGTTGTTTTTCCCTGGATTTAAAATTTTATTAGAAATTCCAGAACTAAGTAATTGTTCTAAATTAAATTGAGAAGAATCTAAGGTTCCAAAGTTTGAACTAATGGTTTGTCCTTGAATGGTAAGTTGGATATCATCATTTTGAATGGTGTCACCCATGGAAGCATAAAATTCATGTGTATTCCCACCTCCCCGGGCCGGTGGGCCTCCTCTTCCGTCGAAAAAAGCCATTGAAATTCCGTATTCAGTAGCCAGTTCACTCAAGGCTTCTTTTGCTTTGTAAATACTCCAATTAGCCATAAAATAACCTCCGTCTTTAGTTCCATCAGAAAAACCTAACATAACAGTTTGTTTGTTTTTACGCCCTTTTAGATGATTTTGATATACTGGATTATTAAATAAATCTTTCATTATATCTCCAGCTTTTTTAAGATCTGGAATTGTTTCAAAAAGCGGAATAAAATCTACTGTAGGTTCTTTCCATCCACTAATACGGCACATGGCAAATAACTCTAAAATATTCTCTAGTGTCTGGCAGTTACTGATAATATAACGATTACTACCCCGCTCACCATTATTTTGCTGTATTTGCTGCATAGCTCGGATACTCTCAAGAGTCTGTTGAGTAATTCATCTCTGTAAACATTAGGGGAAACGTCGCCAGTAATTAATGACAAAACCTTGCAACGCTCTTCGGTAGTTAGTTCAATGTAATTCAATGGCAATCCTTTGACATAAGATTGAATTTCGGGGTGTGAGACAATTTCAGTAAATACTTTATGGTGTACCCTTGAGTCTTGACGAATGTCTAAACTTGCAAAGTGAAATCCAAATAACTTTATTTTATGAATCATGTCTTTAACATCCTCTTGATATAGGCCATTATGCTCTTTCATGATAGCTTTCATGACCAATTCTAATTCTGTTACTAAAGTATTTAATGAAAATGAAATGTTTTTTTCTGGATAAAACAATTCATTAAAAACTGTCTCTTCAAGGTTTATAACTCTTTGCTCAACACCAGGAAAAGTGATTTTACGTTTTAATTTACGTAAGTCTCTGTAATAGTTTCTTAAAATAGAAAACTTTAAGCGTTTTGCTGTTTTTAAGGTTATGTCTGCAGTTACAAAAGGATTTCCGTCACGATCGCCTCCTGGCCAAAAGCCAAAATCAAAAATTGAATTGTCAAGCTCTTTGGAATCAATAATATGCTCTGCTATATAATTATATATAGTGCTTGCTGAATGATAAAAAATATTTTCTAAAAACCAAATAAGACTTACAGCTTCATTTAAAGGAGTTGGTTTTTCTTTTTTATAAAAGGGTGTTTTCCCTAGTTGCACTAAAAGCTTTTTAATATTATCTAACTCATCATTTGCAATTGCTCTCGAAAGCTCATTAATTATAACTAGCACGTTATCAGGATAAAATTGGGTTGGATGTGCTGTAAGAACTATACGCACTTTAACGCGCTTTATATATTCTGATAATCCTTCTGAGAGCTGCTTATTATTTGCCTCTTCTTTTATGTTCCGCAGAGTTCCTCTTCCATGCATATTATTAACATATGAGAAGCCAGCATCTTCAATTGCATCAAAAAGAACGACCTGTCTTTCAATATATTGAATAAAATTAAACAACAAATCTATTTGTTCTTCCTCTTTTAAATCTGGAGCGTAGTGCTTTAAAAAAGAATTTACGATTTCTTTTGGATTTATTTTTTCTTCATAACTTGTCTTACAAAAGTCAGCAAATAATGGAAGTAATAAAGACGTTTTTTTTATATTTTCAAAAGGAAGGGTGAAAAATAGGCTGTTGTATATCTGGAAGCGGGAAAGTATTTTTTCGTTAAATCTTTCTATTTTTGGTTTTCTTGCCATTAAGAGTTTTCTTTTAAAGTTCGTTAAAAATATGGTGCATTAAGCGCTTCTTATCATTGATACTTTCCTCCATAGAAATCATAGTTTCTGTTCTAGAAACCCCAACAATATCATCTATCATAAAAATAATGTCCTTTGCATGGTGTGTGTCACGAGCACGAACTTTACAAAAAATATTAAACTTTCCAGTTGTAATATGAGCAACAGTAACAAAAGGGATATCATTAAGAGCCTTAGTACTTCAGAGGTTGTGTTTGTTTTTTCTAAAAAAATTCCAACATACGCAATAAATGAATAACCTAACTTAACATAATCCAGGTTTAAAGAAGAACCTTTAATTATACCCGATTCTTCCATTTTCTTTACGCGAACGTGAACTGTTCCGGCAGAAATAACCAAGCGTTTAGAAATATCTGTGAAAGGTATTCGTGTATTATCTATCAAAATATCAAGAATCTGATGATCAATTTCATCTAAATTTACTTTACTCATAATATATATTTTACGCGAATTTAATGATTTAAAGCAAAATCATTAAAGAATTATCTGTAAAATTATAATATCACTGAAAATAATTCATCAAATTCTTTGATTTGGATAGATTTATCTACTTCAAATATTACAGGAATATCCTTTAAGGCACTTGGAAGGGTTATGGTTCGATGGGCCTTAAATTGTATTTTATTGCCGTAGACTACCGCCAGAGGAATAAAACATATCTCCCCATTTATTAGCTTTTCTTCATAGCGAACGCCTAAATGCTGTGATTTAAAAAGTGTCTCTTTGTCAATTATATTGACTCCTTTCACAAGTAAATCAACAAAATCTTTAGAATTCTCTGGAATGTTCACATACTCATTAACATTGTGAAGATTTTCATCCACAAGTAATGTATTAAAAAATATTTTAAAACTTTTCAAAATTAAAGCACGGGTTGCCTCTCTTTGATAATCTCCAGGAAAATGGCCTGCTTCAAAAAGAATTGTTGGTGTTCCTAATGAAGTAAAGTGATCTCCAACGCAATTAGGATTAAAGGTATCATCATAACGACCAATTTGATTAGGAAGATCATTCTCTAATCCTTTAAAGATTGCTACAATACACTTCATGGCACTAATTCGAGCTGGGGTTAGTGTTCTATTGATGTCAGCAGAGGGTGCTAACAAGGAAATACTTGCAGGTTCACCCATTACACCGGCTGAAAATAAAGTGCGTTGTCCATGTAGGTTTAAACAATAGTCAGGCTTAAATCTATTATAAACATTTTGAAGTGCTTTACTTTCAGGCTGAGACATTTTAAGTGCATCACGATTTAAATCGACACTTACAGCATTTAAACGCGTATAAACAGCAGCACCGTCAGGATTTAACTGTAATATAATGTTAAGTGTAAATTTTTTCTGATATGCTTGTTGAGAAGAGTCTAAGAACCAAGGAATAAAATCAAAAAGTGCTTTTGTTGTAGTGCTTTCATTTCCGTGCATCTGAGACCAAAGTAATATTTTAGTCTTTCCATTGCCAATTGAAACCAAACTAATTGGTCTTTTTTGAACAGAATATCCAATGGTTTTAACGGTAGATCCTTTAGGTAATTGCTTTAAAAAGGTTTCTACAATAGTTGGTGGTAAATATCTTTTATTAATCATTATTTACATATTAATACAAATGTAAACATCTACTTGTTTACAAATGTAGTTTACAAAAGTATCTTAATTGTTCTTTTTGATTGACTTTTGCAATATCTGTATACAAATGTAAATTATTTTTTATATATATCTATATATAAATGATTATCAGCTTATTAAGAATTATTATTTAAGTATTGGTTGAATAATTATACTGTTTGTTTATCTTAATTTACAATTGTATATTTGGAAGTATTATAAAATATATTTACAATGTTAAACACAGAATCATTCCTTAAGCGTTTAGAGGAAATCATGTTAAACAACCAATTAAGTGCTGCCGCATTTGCTGAAAGAATTGGTGTTCAACGCTCATCCGTTTCTCATATCTTATCTAGAAGAAATAAACCGAGTTTAGATTTTATGTTAAAAATTCATGAACACTTTAGAGAGATTGATTTAGATTGGCTAATTCTAGGGAACTCAAAACAAAAATCTTCTACTCCTTCTGAATTGTCAGCTGAAGAATCCCTAAAAATATTCGGAACAAGCCCGTGGAACAAAGCATCAGAACATTGAAGTATCACAAGAAAAAGCAAAAAAAATAAATTCTGGTTTTAATAAACAAATAAGCGAAGAAATTGTTCAAATAATCCAATTACATAAGAATGGTACTTTTAGTATTTATATTCCCAATTCTTAGTATTTTAGCGGTTTATGAAATTTTTATTCCTAGGGATTGGTTTTCTTTTTATTTCTTGCTACTCTTTAGAGCGAGATTGTACTCGATTTCACACGGGAAGGTTTGAGTTTACTCAAATCATAAATGGAGAACTAGCTTCTTCAGTATTTACTAGGGATTCCATCTATGAAATAGAGGTTTATGAAGGCGTAATAGATACTGCTAAAATTCGCTGGGTAAATGATTGTGAATGTATTCTTACAAAATTAAACCCATCTTCAAATCAAGACAAAAGACCTATTCAGATGAAAATATTAAGCACTAAAGCCAACACTTTTACTTTTCAGTATTCTCTTGTTGGCGATAGTAAAAACAGACATCGCGGTACAATCAAGAAAATAAAATAGACCATGTTAACTCCTGATTTAATTATTGCTTTTTTGACACTTACCTTTTTAGAGATTGTTTTAGGGATCGATAATATTATTTTTATTTCAATTTTAGCAGGTCGATTTCCTGAAGACATTCGTAAAAAACTGATGCAAATTGGACTTTTCCTTGCCATGATCATGAGAATTATACTACTTCTTGGTGTGAATTGGCTTATTCAAATGCAAAGCACATTTTTTATAATAGAAACATCTTTTTTTTCTTCTAATGTTTCAATTCAAGCATTAATTTTAATGGCTGGTGGAATATTTTTACTCTACAAAAGCACTAAAGAAATATATAATAAAGTAGAGGAGGTTCATGAAAAAACGTCCTTAAAACTAAAATCATCTACTGCATTTTCAAAAGTAGTTTTTCAAATAGTACTTATAGATATTGTCTTTTCTTTTGATTCTATCCTAACTGCTGTTGGAATGACTAGCGGAATCCCTTATGCCCTTTTAATAATGATAGCGGCTGTAATTATTTCAATTTCTATAATGATATGGTTTTCAAATCCAATTAGTATATTCATAAACAATCGACCCTCCCTACAAATACTGGGACTAGCTTTTTTACTATTGATTGGTTTTATGTTAATTACTGAAGCAGCAAGTATTTCTGAAACCGTTTTGTTTGGCTCTAATATAACTAGAATTCCAAAGGGATATTTGTATTTCTCTATTGCCTTCTCATTAGGTGTAGAGCTTTTAAACAGCTACTCTAAAAAAACTAAGTGAGTTAAAAATCAATTGTAAACTGTGTTTCTTCATCATCACTTGTTGCAGAACTTTTAGGGCCTACATCTTCCGCCTCAACTTCAATCTCTGTAATCACATCTTCAATGATTTCTTCATAAGGGAGTGCTTCTTTTAAAGAAACTACTTTCAGTTTTTTATCAGTTAATTGATTGCCAAGTGCTTTAAAACCTTTTACTGAAATAAATTCTTCAACATTAATTTCCATATCCGAAGGCTGATCCTTCCCCCTCTGTTTTTCATATTGCAATGTTAATAATGGACGCCAATCAAAACCTACATAAGTTAAAACACCCCCTTCTTTTATAAAATTATCTTCCTTTTCTACCGACTCTAAAAGAAAACGCTTGAGGAAGTAACGTTCTTTTTCTGTGTCAAAATATACGGCAGTAATTGGTTTTTGTGGAATCCACTTCTCAAGGTGAATTACTGACTCATCGAAATGAAGACTTAATTCAGGAGCAACTGCCTTTAAGGTTCCATGTTGAGTAACTACAAGAAGCTTGTCATCTCCTTTAAAGGCACCTAAAAGAAGGCCTCTTTCTTCTAAATTCAATCTTCTGATCGTTTCGTCAAACCATATTTTACGGGGCTTAAGAGTTGATACCCCTTTTTCTTTTAATTCAATTTTTTTAATGGTATATTTAGTTACCGTATTTCCTCGAACTGCTCTACCTTTTACCTGAAGATCAGCAAAATCTAAATCCCATTTTAATTTTTTAACACTACCTGTATTTCGTAAAATAATGGAAATGATTTCTGCTTCTCCGTTTGAATTGGGTGAAAAATAAAGGATTCCAGATCCTGCTCTGCTTTGGGTTAAATCATAAACTTTATCTCGAGTTACTCCCGTAACAGCAAAACGTTTTATGAAAGAAGTACCTCCTTTACCATCACGGTATACCATGTTATATATCGTTCGGGTATCTTTTTTCTTAAAGACAGCTACATGAATAATGTTTTTACCTATAAACACTTTACCATCTACTTTTACAACTTGCATTTTACCATCTTGAGTAAACACAATAATATCATCAATATCAGAGCAGTCACAAACAAAGTCATCTTTACGCAAAGAAGTGCCAATAAAGCCTTCTTCTCTATTTACATATAGTTTAAGATTTCGTACCACCACTTTCTTAGCATCTACATCATCAAATATGCGGATTTCCGACTGACGTTTTTTATCAACACCATAGACTTTCTTAAGGTGAGTGAAATAACGAATTGCAAAATCAATAAGGTGTGCTAGATTATTTTTCACTTCAGCAATATCAGCCTCTAATGCTTCAATTTTTTGTTGCGCTTTGTCCAAATCAAATTTAGAGATTCGTTTAATTCTAATTTCGGTAAGACGTACTATATCTTCTTCAATTACAGGTCTTTTTAAATGAGCAATATGAGGTAACAGTCCCTTATCAATAAAAGAAATAACCTCTTCCCAGGTAGCAGCCTCTTCAATAGCACGATATATTTTATTTTCAATAAAAATTCGTTCTAAAGAAGCATAATGCCATTGATTTTCCAGTTCATGAAGTTGGACTTCCAATTCTAATTTAAGTAATTGAACCGTGTGATCAGTTGATATTTTCAACATCTCTGTTACACCCATAAAGTTTGGCTTGTTGTCAATAATTAAACAACCTAAAGGAGAAATAGATGTTTCACAAGCCGTAAAAGCATATAATGCATCAATAGTTTTATCTGGCGAAATATCATTTGGTAAATGCACTAAAATTTCAACTGCGGAGGAAGTGTTGTCTTCAATCTTTTTGATTTTTATTTTACCTTTTTCATTTGCTTTTAAAATACTGTCAATCAAGCTTGAAGTATTCGTGCTAAATGGAATTTGATTGATGACTAAAGTATTTTTATCTTGTTGATGAATTTTTGCTCGCACTCTTACTTTTCCACCTCGTAATCCATCATTATAGCCTTGAATATCGATAATTCCACCTGTTTGAAAATCTGGAAAAATGGTGAATTTTTTTCCCTTTAGGTGAAGGATACTTGCTTGTAATAATTCAATGAAATTGTGAGGTAAAATTTTTGTTGAGAGACCTACAGCGATCCCCTCAGCACCTTGTGCCAATAATAAAGGAAATTTAACTGGCAGATGAATGGGTTCTTTTTTACGCCCATCATATGAAAGCTGCCACTCTGTTACTTTTGGACTAAAAACAACCTCTAGAGCAAATTTAGATAATCGAGCTTCAATATAACGAGAAGCTGCTGCACTGTCTCCGGTCAAAAGATTACCCCAGTTCCCTTGCATATCAATTAACAATTCTTTCTGACCTACTTGAACCATTGCATCTGCTATGCTAGCATCTCCATGAGGGTGATATTGCATTGTGTGTCCTACAATATTAGCAACCTTGCTGTAGCGACCATCATCTAAGTCTTTCATGGAATGAAGAATTCTTCGCTGCACAGGCTTCAATCCGTCTTCAATAGCAGGGACAGCACGCTCTAAGATGACATAAGAAGCATAATCCAAAAACCAATCTTTATACATACCTGTAACTTTCACCAGCGAATCGCTGGAAGAATCGTTTGTTGGCACGTGATCAATAATTTCATCCATAGAATTGCTAAAATACTATATCAGACCTAGATTTTAAGTGAAATTTTGTTGAAGAAATTAACAAATTTTAGTTGAGAAGTAATTTTTATTAAAAAAAGAAAAATTCGTCTTCCCGTCACTATTACAACTGTTTAGAAGAATGATCTTTATATAAAAGTTAAAACTATCTAATTTGAAGATGATTTTAACTTTTAAAAATATTATTCATCAAACTTAACCACATACATGCTTAAAATTTGATTAAAAAGTATTTAACAATAGTATTTATAATTATCAATACTTTCATGAAGCACCAACTAAGCTTTTGTTTGAATCAACAAGAGCTCGAATTATTTTACTTCTTCTGCCAGATCTAGTTCTACTTTAAGATTATCAATAATAAATTTTTGACGGTCTTGGGTATTTTTCCCCATATAAAATTCAAGTAATTGCTCTGTGGTAATGCTTTTGTCCATCATAACTGGATCAAGACGAATATCATCACCAATAAAAAATTTGAATTCATCGGGAGAAATTTCACCCAATCCTTTGAAACGAGTAATCTCTGGCTTACCTACCAACTTACCAATAGCATCTCTTCGCTCTTGTTCGCTATAACAATAAAAGGTTTGTTTTTTATCGCGAACTCTAAAAAGTGGGGTTTGCAAAATGTATAAATGGCCTTCTTTTATGAGTTCAGGAAAAAATTGAAGGAAAAAAGTGATGAGCAAAAGACGAATGTGCATTCCATCAACATCCGCATCTGTTGCAATTACAATGTTATTATACCTTAAGTCTTCCAGGCCATCCTCAATATTTAGTGCTGCCTGTAACAAATTAAATTCTTCATTTTCATATACAATTTTTTTAGACATCCATAGCTATTGAGGGGTTTTCCACGCAAGCTAAAAACCGCTTGAGTATTGACGTCTCTTGACTTTGTAATAGAACCACTGGCAGAGTCTCCCTCGGTAATAAATAAGGTAGAATCAAGACGACGATCTTTTTTAAGATCTGGTAAATGCACTCTGCAATCTCTAAGTTTTTTATTATGTAAACTTGCCTTTTTAGCACGTTCTCGAGCCAACTTTCGAATACCTGATAAGTCTTTACGTTCGCGTTCTGCCTGAATAATTTTTTGTTGAATAGCTAAAGCAATCGTTGTGTTTTTATGTAAAAAATTATCCAATTGAGTATTCAAAAAATCTACAATATAACTCCGAACTGAAGGCATACCGTCTCCCATTTCTGTTGAACCCAACTTTGTTTTTGTTTGAGACTCAAACACAGGTTCGGTTACTTTTATACTAACGGCAGATATAATAGACTTTCTGATATCTGAGGCTTCATAATTTTTTCCAAAATATTCCCTAATTGTCTTAACAAGTCCTTCGCGAAAAGCAGCTTGATGAGTACCGCCTTGAGTAGTATGTTGTCCATTTACAAAAGAATGGTATTCTTCACTATATTGAGTTTTACTATGAGTAAGCGCTACTTCAATATCATCTCCGCGTAAATGAATAATTGGATATGTTAAATCGTTTTCATTAGTTTGATCGGTCAATAAGTCTTTTAATCCATTTTCAGAAAAGAACTTTTCTCCATTTAAATCAATAGTTAACCCAGGGTTTAAGTACACATAATATTTAATCATGCGCTCCACATATTCAATCCTATAGATATAATTTTTAAAGATTGTGGCATCAGGAACAAATACAACCTTGGTTCCTCTTCGTCGAGAGCTATCCCCCACTGGCGATTCTTCGCTTAATGTACCGTATTCAAAAGCAGCACGCTTAGATTGTTTCTCTCTGTTTGATTCTACAATAAAACTTGAGGAAAGCGCATTTACCGCTTTAGTTCCTACACCATTTAATCCTACTGATTTTTTAAATGCCTTGGAATCATATTTTCCACCAGTATTCATTTTTGAAACTACATCAACAACTTTACCAAGTGGAATTCCACGCCCAAAATCACGAACTGTAACCGTACTATCTTTAATGGAAATTTCAATGGTTTTTCCAGCACCCATTACAAACTCATCAACACAATTATCCAAGACCTCTTTTAAGAGAATGTAAATTCCATCATCTGGGGAAGAACCATCTCCTAATTTACCAATATACATTCCAGGACGTAAACGTATATGTTCTTTCCAGTCTAGAGAGCGAATATTGTCTTCGGTATAGGCAGTTTCTTCTTTCATAAAATAAAGAGCTAATATAAATATTGCGAACAAAAGTATAAAGAGTATCACGTTCAAGAAATGAACAATCCTTTCTTTTTTTTTGTTAAAAAGTTATTTTGAGTACATTTTAGTGATTGTTATTCTTCAAGGTAAGTTTCTTTTATATATTTATTAAATAAAATAGGTGTCTCTAAAATATTTAATCAAAAATGATGATAAAAAAAAATATAGAAAATACTACAGGACCTTTTGTTCATAGTGTTTATTTTTGGCTCAAAAATCCAGATAATCTAGAGAACACTAATGCCTTTGAAAAAGCAATACGTAAGCTGATAAGGACAAACCCTCAAGCCACTTCCAATCACTTTGGAAAAGCTGCAGAAGTAGAGGAAAGAGCCGTTGTAGACAATTCCTTTACCTATTTTTATATGATGATTTTTTCGGATTTAAAAACACAAAATACTTATCAAACTGATCCTACTCATGAATTGTTTATTAAAGAAGCTGCTCATTTATGGGAACGCGTAATTGTATATGATTCTATTTCAGAAACTACTTAAATTATTTATTTCGTTACGAGTGTATTTTGAGTTTTACGAAAATTATCAATCGAAACAAAATAATCAGGATCTTCAAGAACATTTACAACACAAATTTTTTCGGCTCTTTTTATCAATTTCACACAGTCAGAAGACAAGTGACGCAAATGAATATTTTTTCCGCTTTTATGATAACGTTCAGTTAGTTTATTGATACATTCAATTGCTGATTGATCAACAATTCTAGATTCTTTAAAGTCAATAACGATCTCACTTGGATCATTTTTAACATCAAATTTACTATTGAATAATTCAATGCATCCGAAAAACAAAGGTCCATATATTTCATAATGTTTCACACCATGATCATCTATGTATTTTCTTGCACGAATGCGTTTTGCGTTTTCCCACGCAAAGACCAGAGAAGAAACAACTACTCCTGTTAAAACCGCAATTGCCAAATCAAAAAAGACGGTAATAATCGTAACTAATAAAATAACAATTACATCTGCCGTTGGAACTTTATTCCACACCTTAAAGGTACTCCAGGCAAAAGTTCCCAAAACGACCATAAACATAACTCCTACAAGGGCTGCTATAGGTACTTGCTCGATATAACTTGAGCCGAATAAGATAAAAAACAATAGTGCCAAGGCTGCAGTAATCCCAGAAAGACGTCCACGCCCTCCAGATTTTATATTGATAATACTTTGTCCAATCATAGCACAGCCTCCCATTCCACCAAAAAAACTATTTAAAATATTACCTGCACCTTGAGCAACACACTCTCTGTTTCCACTTCCGTGGGTATCTGTTAATTCATCAATTAAGTTTAGGGTCATTAAAGATTCAATTAAACCAATAGAAGCTAAAATAAATGAATATGGGGCTATAAAAAAAAGTGTCTCTAATGAGAATGAAATAAGTGGAATTTGAAAGTTAGGTAATCCAGCTTTGATCCCCTCTCCTCCGTTGGAAACTATAAATGATTTTACGGTTTCAGTATCTAAATCTCCTAAAACAACGGCTAACGATACCACTATAATAGCCGTTAAAGCAGCAGGTATTTTTTTAGTTATTAGAGGAAGAGATACCATAATTAACATGGTAGTTGACACAAGAGCTATCATAATAAATAATGCACTGCCTTGCAACCAGTTTCCATTACTTTTAAACATTCCTAATTGAGATATAAATATCACAATGGCTAAACCATTTACAAAACCCATCATAACAGAATGTGGAATCATTCGCACAAATTTTCCTAATTTTAGTAAGCCTGCAGTAACCTGAAGTATCCCCGCTAAAAGCAATGCACCAAAAAGATATTGTAAGCCAGAAGTATCCGTTCCACCCAGTTGATTGCCTTCGCTAACTAAATGTACCATGACAACTGCCATGGCACCTGTTGCGCCTGAAATCATACCAGGACGTCCTCCAAAAATAGAGGTAACCAATCCCATCATAAAAGCACCATACAAACCTACTACAGGAGATATACCTGCAACAAAAGCAAAGGCTACAGCTTCAGGTACAAGTGCTAATGCAACGGTAATGCCTGATAAAAAATCGTTTTTAATACTACCACCGTTGGTTCGGTCAATGAGTTGAAAAGGTTTCAAGGAATGTTTTTTTTTAAAATAAGAGGCAAAAATAAGCTTATTCTTTGCAATAGCCTCTTTGGCGGCAATTGAATTTATGAATAATCATTTGAAGCTGCTTCACCTAGAAAAAAAATAGCCAACCAATAGCTCGACAAAATCAATAATCCTGATAAAGAAAAATGAATGTAAAATTTATTTAAAGCTAATATTCCGTCAGAAAACATAAATAAAGAAACCGCATATCCAACTGATTTGAATGCCTCATTAGAACTACTAAGCTGTAAGAAGATTCCTTGCCAACTCATAATGACAATAAAAATAATGTATAAAAGAACTGGTATAAAAAAAGAATTTAAATTAGGATATGTGAGACAAAGTAGTAATCCTGCAATAAAAGTCAGTGGAATTCCAATTTTTAAAGGCCAATGCCATCCATTAACTACTGTAAATGCTCTAATGAAAAATATGTGTCCTATCAAAAAAGAGATTAATCCAATAGTGAAATAATCTTCAAATAATAATGAGAAATCACCAATAAGGCAAAAAATTAATCCAATAATTATTGGCTTAGCAAATAATGAGTTTTTAACTGATGCATAGAGTAAAGGCATCAAAATTATGAGGGATGTGGTTAAGAGTTTTAGGATAAAATAAAAAATAGTTAAACTAAAATAATCACTCAAAATAGCAGTTATAGCAGTTAGTACTATACTATATTTAAAACCTTTCAGCGGCATAAACTTTAACAACTTTCTATACGTTAAATCGGAAATGCATTACATCGCCATCTTTAACTATATATTCTTTACCCTCTACCCTCATTTTTCCTGCTTCCTTAACTTTAGCCTCAGAACCGTAGTGTTGATAATCATCATATCCAATTACCTCTGAACGAATAAAACCTTTCTCAAAGTCAGTATGAATAACACCCGCAGCTTGAGGGGCGGAAGCACCAATTGGTATTGTCCATGCTCTAACTTCCTTAACGCCAGCAGTAAAGTAAGTTTGCTGATTAAGCAGCGCATATGCGCTACGGATTAATTTTGCTGATCCAGCTTCTTTAAGACCTAAATCTTCCAAAAACATTTGACGTTCTTCAAAAGAGTCCAACTCATTTATATCGGCTTCTACACTAACTGCTAAAATAAGAAGTCCTGCCTTTTCGTCTTTAACCAACATTTTAACCTTTTCCACATAGTGATTACCGTCTCTTGCAGAAATTTCATCTACATTGCAAATATATAAAACAGGTTTATCTGTGATGAGTTGTAGTGGCTTTACAAAGACATTTCTATCCTCTTCTTTAAAATCAATACTACGAACATTTTTAGATGCTTCTAATTCATTTTTCAAATGATCCAACACTTCTTTTTCTTTAATAGACTCTTTGTTTCCTGTCCTTGCTGCTTTATTAACCTTATCTAACTTTTTTTCAACTGTCTCCAAGTCTTTTAGCTGGAGCTCTATATCGATGGTCTCCTTATCTCGCAGTGGATCTACAGATTCGTCAACATGAATAATATTATCATTATCAAAACAACGCAGTACGTGTAAAATAGCATCAGTTTCACGAATATTAGCAAGAAACTGGTTGCCCAATCCTTCCCCTTTACTAGCACCTTTTACTAAGCCTGCTATATCAACAATTTCAACTGTTGCAGGAATAACATTTTCTGGTTTCACTAAGCTTTCAAGTTTTTTTAAACGAGAATCCGGGACGTTTACAACACCAATATTGGGTTCTATCGTGCAGAAAGGAAAATTTGCACTTTGTGCTTTGGCATTCGACAAACAGTTGAAAAGAGTTGATTTTCCAACGTTAGGTAGACCTACAATACCTGCTTTCATGTAAAATATTTTTGCCAAAAATAAGCTTATTTTTGGCTTTATCATTTGCTTTCCCTATTTATGGGGTAAGAAACTATAATATTTATAAAAAATGCAGAGTAAAAAACAACTTATTATACATGCAGATGATGCTGGCCTTGCTTGGTCTGAAAATCACGCTACACAAATCGGAATGTTAAAAGGAAGCATTAGTTCAACTAGTCTTATGGTTCCTTGTCCTTGGTTTTATGAGATGGCTCAATTCAGTTTGAAAAATCCAGAACTAGACTGTGGAATTCATCTGACACTTACAGGAGAGTGGAAATCTTACCCCTTTAAACCAATAACCCCTAATTATAAAATACCTTCTCTAGTTGATGAAAACGGGCATTTTCACTCAAAACGAGAAAACATAAGGGATCACGCTATTATTGACGAAGTTCGATTAGAGCTTAAGAATCAAATTGAATATGCTCTTTCTCTAGGTATGAAGCCTTCACATTTAGATTCTCATATGTATACTTTAGGAGTACGCCAGGATCTGGTTGATCTTTATCAGGATCTAGGAAATGAATATAAACTCCCTATTATTCTTAGTGAAACCTTAATTTCCTATACAGGAGAGGATCCCTCAAAATTTAATATTGATTCTAACAAATGTTTTGAATCAATTTTCATGGCCTCATTTAATGAATTTAAAAACCAAGGACTTAAAGCTCACTATGAAGCCATACTAGACTCATTATCGGATGGACTTTCCATTATCTTAATTCATCCTGCACTAGAGAGTAAAGAGATGCAACAGATTACAGTGGATCATCCTAATTTTGGTGCAACATGGCGGGCTGAAGACGCTCACTATTTTACTAGCAAAGCTTGTAGTGACAAATTAATAGAAAATAACATTCAATTAGTAACTTTTAAAAGTCCTGAAGTACTTAAGATTCTGGGTGCATAAACTGCTGTTTCCTCAGAAGTGTATCCTCGGTTTCTACATGATTATCGTCAGGCACACAACAATCCACAGGACAAACAGCTGCGCATTGAGGCTCATCATGAAAACCTTTACATTCTGTGCATTTATCAGGAACTATAAAATAATATTCATCAGAAACAGGTTCTTGAAACTTTTCAGCATTTACTGCGCTTCCATTAGGTAAAACAACATCACCCATTAAAGAAGTACCATCTTCATACCTCCAGTCCTCTGCACCTTCATAAATTGCAGTGTTTGGGCATTCAGGTTCACAGGCACCACAGTTTATACACTCGTCAGTAATGATAATAGCCATAGGAATTTCTTTCCTTACATTTGTACAAAAATAAGACCTTAAAAGTTCCTAAACAAGCAAATGAACTTAAACTCAAAACGTATTGAAGCCTTAGTTAAATTGGGGAATCACTTATTAGATTTTAATCCTAATGATAAAAACTATTCGTTTCTTCAAGAACAGGTTAAAAGTGCTTCTGAATCCAATGGTTGGTTTACACAACAGTCCATAGAGGAAACTTTTAAAAGCTGGGGAACTACCCTTTCAATAGAGCATATAACTACTTGGTTAAAGCCCTATTTATTTTCAAATCTAAAAAAATCTAAAAAAATTGCTTTAATTCTTGCAGGAAACATTCCTATGGTTGGTTTTCACGACATAATAAGTGTATGGGTTTGTGAGCATAAAGCCTTGGTTAAAAGTGCTTCTAAAGATTTGTTTTTATTGCCCTATATGACAGATTTTTTAACATCAGAGACTGGGGAAAATTTTATTACTTATGAAACTGGAAAATTAACTGGGTTTGATGCGGTAATTGCAACTGGCTCAAATAATGCTGCTCGCTATTTTGATCATTATTTTTCTAGTTATCCACACATCATAAGAAAAAACAGAAATGGCATTGCAGTCATTGAAGGTAATGAAACGAAGGATGAGCTGATTGCGCTCGGTAAAGATATGCTTCAATTCTTTGGACTTGGATGTAGAAATGTTGCGAAAATATACCTACCAGAAGGATATGATTTAAACAAAATATTTGGTGGTGTTTATCCCTACGCTTCTCTAATGAAACATGCTAAATATGCTAATAATTACGATTACAATAAAGCTGTTTTTCTAATGAGTACTTTTGATTTTTTAGAAAATGGTTTTTTTATGCTAAAAGAAGAAAAAAGTTTTAGTGCTCCAATTGCATGTACCCATTACGAATATTATAAAAATATTGATGAACTATCTACACTATTGGATCAACAAAAAGATTTGATTCAATGTATTGTTTCTCACCTAGATATTGAAAACAGTATTCCGTTTGGAGAAACTCAAAATCCAGCATTGTGGAACTATGCAGATGGTGTTGACACCATTAATTTTCTATTAGATATATAAATTATACGCTAGATTCTGATTTACTTTTTCTCATTATTTTATGTTAACAACTCCAAAAAAAAAAAAACTTTTTATCCATTGTTTTATGATGGAATTACAATATTTGTACTTATTAAAATTTAAGATTATTCATCTATAAAAAACACAAAAATCTCTTTAAAATAATAACTTAACACTTTTTAAACTTATGAAAATTCATAATTTTAGTGCTGGTCCTTCTATACTTCCAAAAGAAGTAATACATCAGGCTGCTGAAGCTGTGAAAGAACTGGACAATTCTGGATTATCCCTTATTGAAATTTCACATCGAAGTAGCGCATTTATATCCATTATGGATGAAGCTTGTGCATTGGCACTTAAACTTACTGGACTTGAAAACAAAGGATATAAATCAATTTTTGTTCAAGGAGGTGCTAGTTTACAATTTTTGATGACTGCTTATAATTTTTTAAATAGAAAAGCAGGGTACATCAATACAGGGACATGGTCTGAAAAAGCAATAAAAGAAGCGAAACTCTTTGGAGAAGTTCAGGAATTAGCAAGTTCAAAAGAAGCAAATTATAATTTCATTCCAAAAGGTTATAAAATTCCAAATGACTTGGATTACCTTCACCTTACTTCAAACAATACTATTTTTGGAACTCAGATTAAAAAGATACCTGAGACAAAGGTTCCATTAGTTGCAGATATGAGTTCTGACATATTTTCTAGAAAATTTGATTATTCTAAATTCGATTGTTTTTATGCGGGTGCTCAAAAAAATATGGGCCCAGCGGGAACTACTTTAGTCATTATTAAAGAAGAAATTTTAAATAAGATATCCAACACAGTTCCTTCAATGTTAAGCTATAAAATACAGGCAGAAAAAGATAGTATGTTTAATACACCCCCTGTATTTGCTGTATATACTTCCATGCTAAATATGAGATGGGTAGAATCTAAAGGGGGAATTGAAAAGTTAGGGGAACACAACATGCATAAAGCTAAGCTATTGTATGGAGAAATAGATCGAAATTCTAAATTTGTAGGCTTTGCCGCTAAGGAAGATCGCAGTGATATGAACGCAACCTTTAACCTTGTTAATCAAAGTGATACCGAAGCATTTGATGGTTTATGCAATGCAGCTGGTATAAGTGGACTTAAAGGACACCGTTCTGTGGGTGGATATCGTGCTTCAATGTATAATGCCCTTCCCATCGAAAGTGTAGATGTTTTAGTTGAATGTATGAAAAGTCTTGAAAAAAATAAATAATATGAAAATTTTAGCCAATGATGGTATTTCGCAAAGCGGAATTGATGCGTTAACCAAAAACAGTTTTGACGTAATTACAACAAATGTAGCCCAAGAACAATTGGCAGGTTACATTAATGAAAATAAAGTTTCGGGACTACTTGTTCGAAGTGCTACAACTGCAAGAAAAGAATTAATCAATGCTTGTCCTGGACTTAAACTCATTGGACGTGGTGGCGTTGGAATGGATAATATTGACGTTGATTATGCCAAATCAAAAGGATTACACGTTATTAACACTCCAGCCGCTTCTTCAGCCTCTGTTGCAGAATTAGTTTTTGCACATTTATATGGAGGGGTTCGTTTTTTACATAACTCCAACAGAAGTATGCCATTGGAAGGGGAAACTAACTTTAAAGGCCTTAAAAAAGCTTACGCAAAAGGAGCTGAACTTCGAGGCAAAACTTTAGGTATAATTGGTTTTGGACGTATTGGTCAAGAAGTTGCTAAAATTGGCTTAGGAATTGGAATGAATGTTATTGCTGCGGATAAATTTACTGATGAAGCCACTGTAACAGTTACACTTTTTAATGGACAATCTATTGCTGTAAGTATTAAAACAGAATCATTAAATCAAGTTTTAGAAAAATCTGATTTTATTAGTTTACATGTACCAGCACAAAAAGAATACGTGATTAATGCTGGTGCTTTTTCTAAAATGAAGAAAGGTGCTGCCATAGTTAATGCCTCTCGTGGTGGGGTTGTTGATGAAGTGGCATTGATTGAAGCGCTGGAGAGTGGACATTTATCGTTTGCTGCATTAGATACATTTGAAAATGAACCTAAGCCTGAAATCAAACTTTTAATGCACGATAAAATTTCATTAACTCCTCATATCGGTGCTGCTACTTTAGAGGCGCAAGATCGTATTGGAGAAGAATTAGCTGCTCAAATTAATTCGTTACTTAAATAATTGAATTTGTATTTTACTAGATTAAAAAATAAATGGGGGATTCAATCCAATAGCCAACTCGTTTTAATTTTTATAGTTTTTGGAATTACAGGTTCTCTAAGTGTTCGATTGGCAAAGCCTGTTCTTGAATTCTTAAATATTAACAATGATTTTTTTAAGGAGTTATTTCTTGGAGATATTCTCTATTGGACACTTCGCGTTGTAATTGTATTTCCTTTATATCAAGTATTACTAATGGTCATTGGAACACTCTTTCTACAATTCAAGTTTTTTTGGAATTTTGAAAAAAAAATTCTTTGCAGAATTGGTTTTAAGCGATTTTTTAAAGAACAATAACTTAAGAAATACTTTAATTAATAAGATTTAGGAATTCGTTTCTAGTGTCGGTTTCTTTAAAAGCTCCTCTAAATCCCGAGGTTGTTGTAGAAGAGTTTTGTTTTTGAACTCCGCGCATCATCATACACATGTGAGACGCTTCAATAACAACAGCTACACCTTTTGGAGAAAGCGTATCATTTATACAATCTAAAATCTGCTCTGTCAAACGTTCTTGAACTTGTAATCTTCGCGAAAAAACATCAACTACTCTAGGCAATTTACTTAGGCCTACAATGTGACCATTTGGAATGTAAGCAATGTGAGCTTTCCCAAAAAAAGGTAACAAGTGATGTTCACATAAAGAATATAATTCAATGTCTTTAACAATTACCATTTCACTGTAACTCTCTTTAAACATTGCGCTTTGAAGAATTTTGTGAGGATTTTTATCATATCCTTCTGTTAAAAAACTAATTGCCTTAGCAGCACGCTCAGGTGTTTTTAATAAGCCCTCACGATCTTTATTTTCTCCTACCAAATTAAGGATATTTTCATAATTTGATTTTATATTATCAGTTTTCTCTAGGGTTTCAATGTTAAAATTATCGTTCATTTAAGTTGTAATAAAATTTTTAAAGTATTTTTTTAATTTTTCAATTTTAGGATCAATAATGTAGGTGCAATAAGGCTGGTTTTTATTTAAATTGTAGTAATTAAAATGTTCTTCTTCAGCTTTATAAAATACTGTTGCTATTTTAACTTCAGTAACAATTGGGTCTTCATAAACTTGAGCCTCTTCTAATTGCTTCATTACAGTCTCAATTACAATTTTATCTTCAGGATCGAGATAATATATACCAGAACGATATTGAGTACCCTTATCATTTTGCTGACTATTAAGCGTAGTCGGATCATGTGTATTAAAGAAAATTAAAAGCAATTCAACTAAGCTAATTTCATCAACTTCAAAATCAACTGAAATAGCTTCTGTATGTCCCGTTCTTTCAGAACAAACTTCTCTGTAGGCTGGGTTCTTAATAAAACCATCTATATAACCTGGAATCACAGACCTAACACCATTTAAACGTTGAAAAACTGCTTCAGTACACCAAAAACATCCTCCTGCTAAATATATAGTTTTGATCAATTTATTTTAATATTTGTTAAACAAATATAATGATAGAAATAAAAAATCAATCTTTATAAATGCATAATATTTCTTCTTTTCCTATAAAATTTAAATAAATGAAATCATATTTTAGAAATTAGTCTAAGTGAAGTAATAAATACAAAAAAGAAGTACTTTAGATGTAACTATGGAACAATTGCTCAAAGCACAGCATGTATCAAAAAATTATGGTGATTTAAAGGTCTTGACTGATGTAAATATAACCTTAGAGATTGGTGAGATCGTTACTATAGTGGGACCCTCTGGAGCTGGAAAAACAACCCTTCTTCATATCCTTGGAACTTTAGATCGTCCAAATAAAAATACAAATACTATTGTTAGTATAGAAAATACTGAAACCACTCTATTAACAGATAAAGCCTTAGCAAAATTTAGAAATCAGCATATGGGTTTCATTTTTCAATTCCATGAATTACTTCCTGAATTCACAGCCCTTGAAAACGTTTGTCTTCCCGGTTGGTTAGGGGGTGATTTTTCAAAAGAAAAAACCAAAAAGGCGTTAGGCTTATTAAAACGCTTGGGCCTTGAAAAACGTGCTTCTCATAAGCCCACAAACCTCTCTGGTGGAGAACAACAACGTGTTGCAGTGGCTAGAGCACTTATCAATGATCCTAAAGTCATATTTGCAGATGAACCTACAGGAAATTTAGATTCTGAAAACGCAAATAGTTTGCATGATTTATTTTTTGAGTTAAGAGATGAGTTAGGCTGTAGTTTTGTGATTGTAACTCATAATAAAGATCTTGCAAAACGATCTGACAGGACTATTAGCCTAAAAGACGGTCAAATTAGCACGTGAATAAAAATGAATTAAAGGCCTTCTTAGACGCCAAAGCAGTAGAGTTTGAAAATACTAAGTTCTTGCAAGAGGATCCTATTCAAATTCCACATCAATTTCAAAAAAAGGAAGACATTGAAATTTCTGCTTTTCTGGTTGCTACCATAGCATGGGGAAATCGAGTTAGTATTATTAAAAGTGGAAATAGAATGATAGAACTTATGGGTAATGATCCGCATTCCTTTATATTAAATCATCAAAAAAATGATTTAAAGTTATTAGATAGCTTTGTACACAGAACCTTTAACAGTATTGATTTATGTTACTTCATAAAAGCACTTCACGCTATATACACTAAGCACGGTGGTCTTGAGGCTGTATTTAGCAAAAACCCTGAGGCTAATAATATGTATGGAAACATTCATGAGTTTAAAAAGATATTTTTTTCCTTACCTCATGAAAATCGGACGCAAAAACATGTCTCAGATCCCTTGAATGGATCTGCGGCCAAACGTTTAAATATGTATTTACGCTGGATGGTTCGACCAGCTAAAAAAGGGGTTGATTTTGGAATATGGAAACGACTAAAAACCTCACAACTTTCCTGTCCTTTAGACGTTCACTCTGGGAATGTAGCAAGAACTCTTGGTATACTAAAGCGGAAACAAAATGATTTTAAAGCACTATTTGAGTTGGATGTTGCTCTTCGAAAATTTGATTCTCAAGATCCAATTAAATATGATTTTGCCCTTTTTGGTCTTGGTGTTTTTGAAGGTTTTAAGTAGCTAAATGATGCTTTCTATATAATTGGAAAACTCAATTCAGAAAGCTATCTTTAATTGAATTATTCTTTAAAAATGGTTAATAAATTTTTAGAAAAAATAGGGCCTGGTCCTCTAATTGCTGCGGCATTTATAGGTCCTGGCACCATTACACTTTGCACTATAGTTGGTGCTAAGTATGGGCTAAATCTACTTTGGACTATACTAGTATCTATTATTGCAGCAATTATCCTTCAGGGTATGGCGGTAAAGCTAGGTGTCATTGGTAAAAAAAGTATTACTCAGATACTTAAAGATGAAATAAAAGCACCATGGCTTAGGTTTGGAGTATTGCTACTTGTTTTTATAACTATTATGATCGGAAATACTGCCTATGAAGCAGGAAATATAAGTGGAGCTGTCCTTGGATTAGAAACTATTTTCGGAAAACAACTTCTTCGCTTTAATACGTTATCAATTAATTTATTTTCATTATTAATAGGCTTCTTGGCAGGAGGATTATTATGGATAGGAAAGTATAAACTAATTGAACGTAGTTTAATTATTATGGTTGTCTTAATGAGTATTTCATTCCTGTTAACCGCTATTAGCACTGGTCCTTCTCTTTTGCATGTACTAAGAGGTCTTTTTAACTTATCAATCCCAAAGGGTAGTTTGCTGAGTATTATAGGATTAGTAGGAACTACTATTGTTCCTTATAATTTATTTCTTCACACTGAATTGGTAAGGAAAAAGTGGACCCATGTTGCGCAGTTACCACTTGCTATGAATGACATGGTTATTGCTCTAGTATTAGGTGGTATTATTTCTCTGAGCGTTATTATTAGTGCTTCAGCAACCTCATTAATCCAAATTGAAAATGCAGTCGATTTAGCAAAAGGACTTGAGCCTATTTTCGGTTCGTTTTCAAAATACTTCCTCTCATTTGGTTTATTTGCAGCTGGCATAACAAGTACAATTACTGCTCCTCTTGCTGCAGCATATGTGGTTTGCGGTTGTTTTAGCTGGGATACCAACCTACAGTCTACTCGTTTTAAAATAGTATGGGGGATTGTTTTACTTATAGGAGTATTATTTTCAGCCACAGGTTTAAAATTGATAGCAATTATTCAGTTTGCTCAAATTACAAATGGACTATTACTACCACTAATAGCAGGAATACTTCTTTGGATAATGAACAAATCCAGCGTTCTTGGTTCTCATAAAAATAATATTTTTCAAAATATTTTAGGTTTTATTATTGTAATTATTGCATTTTTATTGAGTGCACGTACTTTATGGTCTGTTTATTTAAAGTTATAAAGAATGAATAAAAGTTTTCATATCAATGCCGATATAGGTGAAGGTTTTGGAATTGAAGCTGAAATGATGCCCTTAATAGATAGTTGTAATATTGCATGTGGAGGGCACGCAGGGAGTAAAGAGGAGATTTCTAAAGCAATTGCACTAGCTGAAAAAAATGATGTGAAAATTGGGGCACACCCTTCTTATCCTGATCTTAAAAATTTTGGGAGAATTTCAATGGAAATTAATCTTGATGAACTTTATAAAAGCATAAAGCAACAAATGATTTTATTTTTAAATGAGAGTTCTTATACTTTAAATCACGTTAAGGCTCATGGTGCCCTATATCACGATTCAGCAAATAAACCAAAAATTGCATCCATATTAATTAAGGTAGTTCTTGAATTATGTCCTCATGCAATAATCGTGACACTTCCTAACAGTATTTTAGAAAAATTAGGGAAAGAAAATAACTTAACCATATGGCGTGAAGGGTTTATAGATCGTCGGTATCATGATAATGGACAGTTGGTTTCACGTGCAAACCCTAGCGCTACACTCTCAACGCTTGAAGACTTAAACCAACAATTTTACACTTTAATAAACCATCAATATGTAAAAACATTAGAAGGAAATACTCTTTCATTAAAAGTAGACACTTTGTGTATTCATGGAGATCATCCTAATTCAGTTAGAAACCTTAAAAGTCTAATGATAAGTTTTAAACAATAAAAATCATCTAATGTCTCAGGGAAAATCTTTTCTTAGAATATTTCAATATAGCGAAACCTCTATTTTACTTGAATTGAAAGCAGAACCTAAACTTGATTTGTTAAATGAATTAGTGGTATTTAAAAATTTGTTATACAGTAACTTAAGTGGCATAAAACAAATCACTTTAAGTTATAAGTCTTTGCTACTTCAATTCAGTAATCCATTAAAAAAATACAAGAATCTAAAAGAAGAAATTTTAAAACTATATTCAAGTTTTGACTCTTCGAAATCAACAATTAAATCTAAACATTGGAATATTCCGGTTTGTTATGAATCCAAATATGCCCCAGACTTAAGCATTCTTTCAGAACATTTGAAATTATCGCATCACCAATTAATTAAATTACATACAAAACCGATTTATCAAATATATTTTATTGGCTTTTTACCTGGCTTTCTTTACTTAGAGGGATTAGATGCTAAATTATACTATCCTCGTAAAAAATCACCTAAATTAAAAGTTTCTAAGGGTGCTGTAGGAATTGGAGGGAGACAAAGTGGCATATATCCAAACCAGAGCCCGGGGGGATGGAATATAATTGGTACTTCACCTACTTCGATGTTTGACCCGAATCTTAAACAGCCTTGCTTTGCTAAATCAGGAGATACTCTTTCTTTTTATTCAATTTCAGAGACTACATTCAAAAAAATTAGGAAAAATAGAATTCCTCCGAATTTTAGAGAAATAATACTATGATTGAAATCCTTAATTCAGGTTGGTATACTTCTATTCAAGATCAAGGGAGAATGGGGATGCAAGAATATGGAATTCCTTATTCTGGTGCTATGGACATGAACTCCTTTAATTGGGCTAACAAGCTTTTAAATAATCCCTTGAATGCTGCTTTATTAGAAATGACAATTAAGGGTCCAAAACTAAAGTTTCATATTGAAACGATTATCGTATTTACAGGAGCCCAAATGGACATTAAGCATAATGGTAATAAAGCTTCCTTGTATAGCCCCATTTTGATTAAAAAAAATGACGTGCTTGAATGCGGAGCTTGCAAAGAAGGTTGTAGAACTTACATGTCTGTTTTGGGGGGACTCCAAACCGAAAGAATACTAAGTAGTAGGAGTCAGTGTGATCATATTACAAAATCAGGACACATCAATAAAAATACAATATTACAAATTAAAAAAAAGTCATTTGAATTAAACAAAGGGGTCACGCTAAAAAGTCCTCTACCCTCATATATCACAAAAGAAATTGAGGTATTCAAAGGGCCAGAATTTGATTTATTAGAATCAGTAACTCAATTGAAAATAGTTACACAGACTTTCACAATTAGTCATCTAAACAATCGTATGGCCTATCAGTTAGAAGAAAAAATAATACACAAACTACCAGAGATGTGGACTACGGCCGTTTTACCAGGTACGGTTCAACTTACGCCAAGCGGAACTCTAATAGTGCTCATGCGAGATGCGCAAGTAACCGGTGGATACCCAAGAATACTTCAATTAAGCAACCATGCGCTGAATATATTAGCTCAAAAATCAACAAGAAATGTGCTCCATTTTAAATTAAAATCATTTGAATAACAAGTCTATACTATGGGGATCAAATTATTCTAAATTGTTTCTTATTTTTACAGAGATTTAAGGTATATGAAGCTACTTCTAAAAAATGCAACACTCCTAGATGAAAAAAGTCCTTTTCACAATAAAATAAAGGATGTTTTAATTGAAAAAGGAATTCTCACTCAACTAGAGGATCATATTGAAACTGATGGAGCTAAAGTCATAAACCTAAAAAACCTACATATTTCTTCAGGATGGTTCGATCCTAATGTTTCATTTGGAGAGCCTGGTTATGAAGAGCGCGAAACATTAAAAAATGGTCTTCAAACTGCTGCAAAAAGTGGATTCACGAATATTGTACTTAATCCTAACACAAAACCGCTAACGGAAACACATTCAGATGTTAGTCATTTGCTTCAGAGTAATAAAAATCAAATTACAGCATTGCACATAAGTTCAGTCTTAACGAAAGAGGGGAAAGGAAATCAAATGGCCCCTCTTTTAGATATACATAAAGCAGGTGCTGTTGTTTTTGGAGACTATAAAACCTCATATAACAATCCAAATTTATTGCGCATCGCCTTGGATTACTCACAAAGCTTTGGAGGACTTATCCAGGCTTATCCCATGGATAAAGCCTTAAGTAATAACGGACAAATGCATGAGGGGATTATAAGCACAACCCTTGGCCTAAAAGGAATTCCTCAAGTTGCGGAAACTACAACTTTAGCAAGAGACCTTCAACTCTTAGACTATACTCAAGGAAAGTTACACATTCCATTTATCTCTTCTGCAGCTAGTTTAGAGATTGTTCGTGCCGCTAAAAAGAAAGGCCTAAATGTTAGTTGTGGCGTCGGTATTCCACATCTACTTTTTACAGATGAAAATTTAATGGACTTTAACTCCCATTATAAAATATTTCCACCCCTCCGATCTGCATCAGATCAGCGTGCCCTAAGAGAAGGATTATTAGACGGAACTATAGATATGGTTAGTAGCATGCACCAACCCATAAATCCAGAACTAAAAGATCTTGAATTTATTCAAGCACATGAGGGCAGTATTGGGTTAGAAGCAGCTTTTGGAGTCTTGCAAAACCATTTTCCATTAGAAAAAGTGATTTCATTTTTGACTAGAGGTAAAAAGCGGTTTGGAATTCAAAATACAGGTTTTAAAATTGGCGCAATTGCAGATTTTAGTCTCTTTACTCCTAGTGGTACTTCTGTCTTCACCAAAGAAAATATTTACTCAACATCTAAAAACTGTATGTTTATCGGTGTCAATATAAAGGGAAGTGTTTACGGCTGCATCCGTGGAATAGAATTTCATTTAAATACTCTATAATTTTTCAATGCTAGAATATAAAATACGCCCCGGATCAGGAAACGTTAAAAAGAAACCCGCTATTTTCTTACTCCACGGGTATGGCAGTAATATGGATGATTTATTTTCTTTTGCACGCTACCTACCCACCTCTCATAATATTATTGCTTTTCAAGCTCCATTATCTTTAGGGTTCGCAAGTTATGCTTGGTATCCAATTGGGATTGACAACAAGGGTACGGTTACCTCTGAGTTCGACGCTTCCAGGAGTGCGGTGGATAGGATAATTAAAAACATTGATCTACTATCAGAACGCTATGACTTAGACTCAGAAGACTTAAGTATTTTAGGATTTAGTCAAGGTGCTATTTTAAGTTGGGCTTTAGGGTTTTATAAGCCAAATAAAATTAGAAGAATTATGCCAATTAGTGGATTACTTCATGAGAGTGTAAATACTGAAAATAAACCAACTTTCATAGCATATGCAAGCCATGGCATTGAAGATAATATCATTCCAATTCAAAAGGCAAGAGAATTCATAGTACCCATAAGTAACAATAATCCAGATATTCATTATAAAGAATTTAAAGATGGACACACCATCTCACAAGAAAATTTCTCAGAACTTTTAAAATGGATTGAGAAAACTAATCTGTAATTATTCAATATAAAAAATAATTTTGCTAAACTGAAATGCTTTTTTGTTATTGATCTTATAAGAAACTAAAGCTTGGCCTTTTTGTTGATCACTTTTAAATCCTAAAAGTACCCATTGAGAATTAATAACCTTGATATGATCAATTAAAAAAGTATGCTCTTTTGGTATTTCAGGAAGTAAGACTCTCAATTTACCATTGATATTGTATTCTCTAAGCTTTTGTTTCAGACTTTCTTCATTTATTTTTTCCGTTATATTTACCTCCGTATTTGTGTTCAATGAAAAATAAGCATTTGAGTTACGGTATTCATTTAAATCCTTAATAGAATCTTTTAAGGTAAGGTTCAATCTGTTTTGTGATTGAATAAGATCATCTTGATAATTCAATAATTTATTAGTATTAATTAATTGAAAGAAAAGAATAATACAAACAAAAATAAATAGATAAAAAACAATTTTAAATTTCATAAAAACTTTAATCAGAAGTTATTATTAGCGTGTCATAAGCTAAAAAAACATTTTTAGGGAGCATTCCAGTTACTTCGTCATGAAATCCCATTAAATGGCTTATATGAGTTAAATAACAACGCTTAGGATTTATTTTATGAATTAATTTCAAGGCTTCTTCAAGATTTAAATGATTTGGATGTGACTCAATTCGAAGAGCGCTAAGAACTAGTACATCAATTTTTATTAGCTTATTAATCTCATTGTCTGTAATTGTCTTAATATCAGTTAAATAGGCGAAATTGTCAATTCTATATCCTAAAACAGAAAGAGTATTGTGCATCAATTGTATTGGGTGTATCGTTTTATTTTTAAATTTAAATGAAGATTCATGACTAATCACATTAGTATTTACTGACGGTGCTCCTGGATACTTATTTACATTTGAAAATATATAATCAAACCTACGTGATAAATTTTCAATGACACGAGCACTCCCATATACAGGGATTTCTCCTTGCTTAAAAAAAAATGGGCGAATGTCGTCAATACCGGCGGTATGATCCGCATGCTCGTGCGTAAATAAAATTCCGTCCAATGTCTCACAATCTACTTTTAACATTTGTTGCCTAAAATCCGGGCCACAATCGATAACTAAATTCACATCCTCCCAAGTGATCATAATAGACACTCTTAAGCGTTTGTCTTTTGGATTAAGACTAAGACAAACAGGGTGCTTACTCCCTATAATAGGAATTCCTTGAGAGGTTCCAGTTCCTAAAAAATGAATTTTAAGCATATCAAAAACAAAGGTAGAAATTTGCTTTATAATAAAGTGGAACTTTGTACTTTTGAATGTTAAATATTTACATTTATGGCACCTGATATTCAAGGAGACACCGGTTTTGACAATAAACCCTCAATAGAATCAAAAGCACTTCGAATAAATCTAAACAAATACGTTTACGGAACATTTGCAGAAATTGGTGCAGGACAAGAAGTTGCACGTCATTTTTTTAGGGTTGGAGGTGCATCAGGGACTATCGCTAAGACAATTTCTGCTTACGATAAAAACTTTAGTGATACTATTTATGGAGAAGAAAAAGATGGCCGCTATGTAACTGAAACGAGACTTGATAAAATGCTCTCGCATGAAATGACTCTTTTGGAAAATAGGATTCCTAAAGAAGATCATCCTAACAAAATGTTTTTTACTTTGGCTGATACTGTAACTACCATTGACTTTGCGAAAAAATTTAGAGGCCATGGATGGATGGGGATTCGTTTTCAAACCACGCCAGACGAACCTTATAGTCAAATTACATTGCACATTCGTTTCCATCAAGCTGAAGCAAGACTCCAACAAGAAGCAATTGGGTTTATGGGAGTAAATTTAGTGTATGGTGCTTTTTACAAAAACCATACTCCTAAAAAATTATTACGTTACCTCTATGATCATATAGACAGTGATGCCATCGAAATAGACACTATTAACTTTTCTGGTCCTAAATTTAAAGAAGTTGATAATAGATTAATGAGTCTTCAGCTTATTCGAAACGGTATGACAGATGCAGTAATGTTTGATCCTAATGGAAATAACATTCTTCCAGCACGAATTTTATACAAAAAAAATATCCTTGCCTTACGTGGAAGTTTTCGTCCCGTAACCAAGGTAAATATTGATATGTTTGAAAAATCATATGAGATTTTTTCAAAAGAAAACAATGTTGATGAAGAGAATACAGAAGTGATTTTTGAAATTACTCTTTCAAACCTTAGAGTCTCTGGTGAAATTGACGAAAAAGATTTTATGGACCGTGCAAAGTTACTTTGCTCATTAGGCCACACCGTTATGATTTCTGATTTCAAGGAATACTATCGCTTGATTGATTATTTCTCTAATTACACTAAAAAGCAAGTAGGGCTATCAATGGGAGTCAATAATTTTGTTGAAATTTTTAATGAACAATATTATAAGGATCTAAGTGGAGGTATTTTAGAGGCCTTTGGAAAAATGTTTTACAATAACCTTAAAGTATACCTATACCCAATAAGAAATGAAAAGACAGGAGAAATCGTAAACAGTAATAACCTGAAGCTTCATCCAAGAATGAAAGACTTTTACAAGTTCTTTAAATACAATAATAAAATCGTTGATATTTTTGATTTTGAAGAAGAACTCCTATCAATTTTTTCACGTGAAATTTTAGAAAAGATCAAGAACAAAGAAAAAGGCTGGGAAGCTGAGTTACCCAATGGTATTGCGGAAATGATACGAAATGAAAAAATGTTTGGCTTTGGGGATTAAACCCTATACTTTCATTTCTAAGATTTGTGTTGCGTGTTCTTTAGTTTTAACTTTTTCAATTACGCGTTCTACTACCCCATTTTCGTCAAGAATAAATGTCATTCTATGAATACCATCATATTCCTTACCCATGAATTTTTTGGGGCCCCAAACGCCAAAAGAATTTAGAATAGTTCTTTCTGTATCGGCTAAAAGAGGGAAAGGTAAATTAAATTTATCAGCAAATTTTTTCTGTTTTAATTCTGTATCAGCGCTAACACCTAACAAAACATAACCGGCTTCCTTTAATTCTTTATAATGATCCCTTAAGTCGCATGCTTCTGCTGTACAGCCTGGAGTATTTGCTTTAGGATAAAAAAAGATTACAACCCTAGAACCTTTATAATTTTCCAAACTTTGTGGATTTCCTAAATGGTCATTTACTATAAAGGGAGGTGCAATTTCTCCAACTTTTAATGGCTTCATAATCATAGTGTTTTAGTATTTTCGAAGATAATTATTATTGATGACAAAAAAAGAAAAAGTTGCTTTTGCAATGCAAACCTTAGAAAAATTATATCCGAAGATTCCAATTCCCCTGAATCACAAAGATCCTTACACCCTATTGATTGCTGTTTTATTATCTGCTCAAACTACAGATGTGAGGGTTAATAAAATAACACCACAACTTTTTAAAAGAGCCGATACTCCACAAAAAATGATTACCCTAAGTGTTGATGAAATACAAGATATTATTCGCTCAGTTGGCTTATCACCAATGAAATCAAAAGGAATTTTTAAATTATCTCACATACTATTAAACAAACATCAAGGATTAGTTCCTCAAGATTTGAAGTCATTAGAAGAACTTCCTGCTGTGGGACATAAAACAGCAAGTGTTGTAATGGCTCAAGCTTTTGGTGTTCCATCATTTCCAGTAGATACTCATATACATCGACTTATGTACCGATGGGGGTTTACAAATGGGAAGAACGTGGTTCAAACAGAACGTGACGCAAGGCGTCTTTTCCCAGAAAAAAAGTGGAATGATTTGCACTTACAGATAATTTGGTATGGAAGGGAATATTCTCCAGCAAGAGGCTGGAATATTGAAAAAGATATAATTACTAGAACAATTGGAAGAAAATCATTACTTAAAAAAGTAATATCTTAATTTTTTAATGTTTTTAAAAGTGTACTTTCCTCTTGATGAGCATTGTAAGACTTAGAGAAAGCAATAATACGTTTTATTACAATTTCCCGAGGTAATTGTTTTAATGAAGAATCTTTAGTATTAACAGAGTAATTTTTTGCCATATAAATAATTATAATTTAATAACGCTATTATGACTCTAAAATTGTATTCTACTCTAAAACAATTTGATGGTTGTCAGCAAGCTTTCGCAAATTAATTATAGCATAACGCATTCTACCAAGTGCAGTATTGATGCTTACGTTTGTGTTTTCTGCAATTTCTTTAAAGCTCATATCCTTGTATAACCTCATAGTAAGTACTTCTTTCTGATCATCCGGAAGCTCTAATATTAAATTTTGAAGGTCCTTTACCAATTGATCTTGAAAAAGAATCTTTTCTATATTTGGTGTAGTATCGGAAATGAATTTAAAAAGATCATACTCATCATTATTTTCAATTGTTGGAATACGATTGCTTTTTCTAAAGAAGTCAATAACTAAATTATGAGCTATACGCATAACCCATGGTAAAAACTTACCTTCCTCATTATAAACACCACTTTTTAATGTTTTTATTACTTTAATAAAAGTGTCTTGAAAAATATCTTCTGCGGTGTCACGATCTAAAACCTTAGATTTAATATAATTAAAGATCCTGAGCTGATGTCTGTTGATTAATTTTTCAATTGCTATTTCAGAACCAGAAACGTACTCCTGAACAAGGGTAGCGTCTAAAACTAGAGAAGACTTATTAATATCCATAATAAAATTACTTTGGCTTAAAGCCGTTAAAAATCCGTGATAATTAAAAGTAATTTTATGCTATAGGCTTAATAATTTTATCAAATATACATTTTTTAAAAGTTATTAACAATAAATTGATTGTTTTAGTGATTCTGTCAGTAAAAATGAGGTTTAAAAATCGTAAATTTGGTGCCTTTAAAAAGACTATGAAGAACATTTTGGACTACGATCCGAAGACCCATATTATCATTAAAGGAGCACATTTACATAATTTAAAATATGTTGATATTGCTATTCCTAGAAATAAATTAACTGTAATAACAGGCTTATCCGGATCCGGTAAGTCGTCTTTAGCATTTGATACGCTTTATGCTGAAGGACAGCGACGTTACGTGGAAAGCCTTTCTTCTTACGCTCGACAGTTTATGGGTCGCCTCAATAAACCTAAAGTTGATTTCATTAAGGGACTCTCTCCTGCCATTGCAGTTGAGCAAAAAGTAAACACCTCAAATCCACGATCTACGGTGGGTACAAAAACTGAGATTTATGACTACCTAAAGCTATTATTCGCAAGAATTGGAAAAACTTATTCTCCAATATCAAACAAAGAGGTTAAAAAAGATAACGTAACCGATATTATTAATTTACTCAAAAGTACCAAAGAAGGAGACAAACTGTTGCTTTTAGCCCCAATAAAAGAAGAGCCCAACAGAACGTTAGCAGAAAAATTAAAAATATTTATTCAGCAAGGTTTTGCACGTATTCATTACAAAGAGGAAGTCTTTCCTATTGATACATTAAAACAATTACCTGAAAAAAGTTTTGATTTGGTGATTGACCGATTAATTATACGCCATGAAGAAGATTTTTACAACCGTGTTTCAGACGCTATTGAAATAGCATTTTATGAGGGTAAAGGTTATTGCTCTCTTTTAAATCTCTCAGATAAAAAACGTCATAACTTCTCCAACAAGTTTGAAATGGATGATCTTATATTTGCTCAACCAAGCGTTCATTTATTTAGCTTTAATAATCCCGTAGGCGCATGTCCTGCTTGTGAGGGGTTTGGAGATATTATTGGGATTGATCCTGAATTAGTAATATCAGATACTTCTTTGTCTATTTATGATGATGCAATTGTTCCCTGGCGAGGAACTGGTATGCGGAAATTCCACAATAACTTAATTAATAATGCGTATCGTTTTGAATTTCCAATTCACAAACCTTATTTTGAACTTTCAGAAGAACAAATAGGAGTATTATGGAAGGGTAACTCTTATTTTACAGGGATAACTCCTTTTTTTAAGAAAATTGAAGCTAAGAATTATAAAATTCAAAACCGTGTCTTACTTTCCCGCTACAGAGGAAAAACAAAATGTTTTCAATGTGGAGGATCCCGTTTAAAAGATGAAGCTACTTACGTTAAAATAGGTGATAAAAGCTTACCAGACTTGCTTCAAATATCTATTGATGAATTAGCCTTATTTTTCGATTCATTAGCCCTTAAAAATCAAGATCAAGAAATTTCAAAACGTCTTCTTAAAGAAATTAAAAGTAGACTTCAATTTGTCAAAGAAGTTGGCTTAGGTTACTTAACACTTAATAGGAGATCAAACACGCTCTCTGGAGGGGAATCACAGCGAATTCAATTGGCTACTTCACTTGGAAGTAGTCTTGTTGGATCAATGTATATTTTAGATGAACCATCTATTGGACTTCATTCTAGAGATAACGAAAAACTAATTACAGTATTAAAAACACTTCGAGATTTAGGGAATAGTGTAATTGTAGTTGAACATGATGAAGAAATTATGAATTCTGCAGATCAAGTAATTGACATCGGTCCTGAGGCTGGAACGCTGGGAGGAAAAATAATTGCACAAGGTTCCTTTAATACTATTTTAAAAAGTAATGGTCTTACTGCTGATTATCTTAATGGTACCAGAAAAATTGAAGTTCCTGTAAACAGAAGAACCTCTAATAAAAAAATTGAAATTATTGGTGCTAGAGAGAATAATTTGAAAAATATTAACATTAAAATACCATTGGGATGTCTTACTGTAATTAGTGGTGTTTCTGGAAGTGGAAAAACAAGTTTGGTTAAGAAAATACTATATCCTGCTCTCTTACGACATTTTGATATTTATACAGAAAAACCAGGTGCTTATACTGATTTAAGGGGAGATTTAAGTACCCTCAAAGGTGTCGAGTTTGTGGATCAAAATCCTATTGGCAGGTCTTCACGGTCCAATCCTGTTACCTACATAAAGGCCTTTGATGATATTAGAGCTCTATATGCTGGATTAAGTTTATCTAAAAGCAGGAATTATCAACCTAAACATTTTTCATTTAATGTAGATGGAGGTCGATGTGATAACTGTAAAGGAGAAGGAACTATTACCATTGAAATGCAGTTTATGGCAGATGTGGTATTGGAATGCGAACACTGTAATGGAAGGCGTTTTAAAAATGAAATTCAAGAAGTTAAGTTTAAAGATGTATCGATTAACCAACTTCTTGAAATGACAGTAGATGATGTGATTTCTTTCTTTAAAAAATATGACTCCAAAAAAATAATTCAAAAACTACAACCTCTTCAAGATGTTGGTCTAGGTTATGTTACCCTTGGACAATCTTCTGCTACTTTATCTGGTGGTGAAGCACAACGAATTAAACTCGCTACATTTATTAGTCAAGGGACAAGTAAAGAAAAAGTACTTTTTATATTTGATGAACCTACTACTGGGCTTCATTTTCATGACATCCAAAAACTTATAATTTCTTTTAATTCTCTTATTAACAAAGGACATAGTATTGTGGTTGTAGAACATAATTTGGATCTTATTAAATGCGCAGATCACTTAATAGATTTAGGTCCTGAAGCTGGTAATTCAGGCGGGTACCTAGTGGGTCAAGGAACTCCTGAAGAAATTTCAAAAATTAAAAAATCACATACCGGTTACTACCTTAGCAATAAATTAAAATAATCGTGATTTAACTTTAGCTAAAAGTGCTTCAATATCACTTGACCATTTAAGCTTAAATAAAGGAACCATAAAAAGTCCCAAAATCATTAGGCTCCTTAAGAATATTGAAAGTATAGGGTGAATAACCGAGGGTACATTGGATATTATTAAATAAATAAATATTATACTCATTATTATACCTAAAGATTTTTTAGAATATGGATGAATTTTAAATAAAATAGCCACCAAAACTATTTTACATAAATTTATAAATAGAATAACCATAAGAGTAGCAACTGCAGCTCCAATAATACCATAGGATTCAATAAAGGTGTAATTTAAAACAACTGCTAAAAAGGCTGAAATAATGGAAAACCAAAATACATAAGTATAATACTTCGAATTACTAATTATATTATTTAAGCATCCCATAGACATACTAAAAAATTTACCAATTGAAACAATAATAACAACACTAGCTGCTGAAGAGTAACCCTGTTGATTAATAATCAAATAGAAATCATTTAAATTTAAGTTGATAATTAAAAAAACAAAACCACTAACAATCATAAGATTTATACTGCTTTTTTTTAATAACACTTCCAGTCTTTTAGTATCATTTTCATTTAATGCTTTAGCAACTAGAGGACTTGTGATTTGAAACATTGCCCTTCCTGGGGCTTCAACAACAGCCGCAATGTATAAAGCAACTGCATAAAAAGCTACATTTTCATTTGAAGTAAGAGTGTAAATCATTGATTTGTCAATGTCTAAAATAAAACTTGCTGCAGCCCCAGAAAGAAAAATTAAACTACTATACTTCAACATAGAAAGCCATGCCTCTGGAAGTTTAAATTCAAATTTTGGGGTATAAACATAAAAGCTATACAAGGCTATAATTAAAAGACGGAGGTAATAACCTATAATTAAAAATAAAATAAATTGATCTAAATTTATTAGCTCAAAAGCAAAAGAAATAAGTAAAATAAACGTTAAAAATCGAGGATATACTTCTTTTAAAAAGTTGCCAAATATAGATTGAAGATTGACTCTCAACCAACTGAAAAATATCTCGAAATAAGCCGTTGAAATTGCTATAGCAAGAATTAATACTGGAAATCCTAGTACGGTTTTATTACTATTTGTTAAAAAATCTAAAATTTGAATATTAAAATAATAATATAAAGGAATTATTATGGAAATAATTACTAATGGTAACAATAATGAGAACCATAATAATCTATCGCGCTGTTTTTGAGTTTTAGAATCACTATAGTATTTTATTATAGTGTGTTGAACTCCAAAAGACACAAAGGGTTGAATTAGGTTTGAATTTGCTAAAAGAGCTACAATAAGTCCTTGAAACTCTTTTCCAAGGAACGTAGGGTATAAAAATAACATGTTGACTGCACCAATAATAAAAGCTAATGCAATACTTAAAACATTATATATAGACTGCTTAGCAATTATCCCCATGCCTATAATATTTTTTTCTTACGGAATTGTAAATACCCAAGTGTTAAAATACTAAATAAAAACAGAATGACTGTTATCCATCGAATAGTGGTTCCTTTCGCTATAATAACAGGAGTAAATTCAAATTCTATTTCAGATACTCCTGGAGCTAAAGAAATTCCACGTAAAACATAATTTAAATTATAGATAGGCGTTTCTTTTCCATTAACCCTTGCTGTCCAACCCTCAGGATAATACATTTCTGAAAAAACAATAAACTGTGAAACAGAACTGGTTGCCCGGTAATTTATTTTGTTAGATGTAATTATATTTAAATCTAGAGTTGCTAAAGAATCTAATTTATATTCTTTGGCAACACCAAAACCTAAACTCCCCTTTATAAAAACGGCTTCTCTTTTAAGATCTGTTATTTTTAACCGTTCAAGTAATGCATCGGCAGTAGGCACTTCAATCAATGTTTGGACGGTCCATGCAGGTCCTAAAGCATTAGAATTCTTCATAGGTTCTAACGCTCCCGTTTCTTGGTTTGGAAACAGAATGTATTTAATATTTAACATATCCAATACCCCTGAAATTTGATGGGTATTATAATAATTAAATAACTCTTCAAAACGGCGTGGCTTAGCACCATGGTATCCACCAATTGTATTGTGAAAATAAGCTGTTCTAGCTCCATTTAATCCAAGTTGTGGTTCGTAAACACGATAATGGGCTGTGTCTTGAAGAATGGCTTTATCTGCCGTAGTTTGCCTAAAGGTATTCTGAACAATTCTTTTAGAAACAAATCCATCATAGTCAATATAGCGACTTGATATTCCCAATAAATCAACAAGTAAGATTCCTAAAATAGCAATAAATGCCATGGGCTTTTTTATTTTATTAGCATTTAACGCAATAACAAGTCCCATGAGAACGATGCAATAGAGAATTCCTCTTATCAAATCTTGATTGAAAATAGATTTTCTAGCACTCACAATTTGATTAACTAAATCTGCCCCATAAATTTCTTCAAAATAACTATCATTTAATCCTAGAAAAGAAAATGACGATTTAAAAAACAAGAGTACAGTCAAAATTCCGATGGGAAAAAGTCCAACCTTTAAAAGTCGTTTAATATTTACTGAATCAGCTTTGTTAAAGATCCAATACAAACCCATGGAGGCAAGAATGGGCATACAAAGTTCTAAAACTACTTGAATGGAAGAAACCGCTCTAAATTTATTGTAAAAAGGAAAGTAATCGATGAATAATTGTGTAAGCATATTAAAATTCTTACCCCAGGAAAGCAAAAGAGAGAATAAAACACCAATAGCTAAAGCATTTTTGAGTGGTCCCTTAACAAAAAATAAAGCGAATAAAGCAAAAAATAAAACACTTATTCCAATATAGGCAGGTGCTTCTAAAATTGGTTGAGATCCCCAATAGGTTGGTACGTTTTTAGAGAATTGAATAGCTTGATCTTGCCCTACCCCTCTTGCTCTTAAAAAATCATAAACGCCATGATCTTTTCCTAAATTTTCACTAGAACCACCACCCTGAATTCTTGGGACAAAAAGATTTAAGCTTTCAAAAATCCCATAACTATATTCAGTAATGTAATCGTATTCCAATCCACTACTTTGTTCTTTTGGATTTCCATCAGGCTGAAGCTTTAATTCACTACCACCACGGGTACTGAATTTGGAGTATTCTGCAGTAGCTAACAGTGGAGTTGCATTAAACCCTAAAGATAAAATACCTGATAAAATCAATAATGAAAGAGCCTTAATAATGGAGGAACCTTTTTTTTCCTTCAAAGCGCTAATACCATATGATATAATAAATATTCCCAGTAATAACAATAAATAATAGGTCATTTGGTAATGATTGGCTCTGATTTGCATACCTAAGGCAAGAGTTGTAAGAATAAAGCCAGTGAAATATTTTTTTTGAAACAACAATATTAGTCCCGCAATTACAAAAGAAAAAAAACTCGCTGCCAAAGCTTTTGTATTATGTCCAACCTGAAGAATAATTAAAAGATAGGTGGAAAAACCAAAAGCCAAAGCACCAAAAAATGCGATACGATAAGGCATTTTAATAACTAATAACAATAAATAAGCACCCATAAAATACAAAAAGAGTATATGTGCTGGCCGAGGTAAAATCCGAATAAAAGAATAAATAGGACTTAAGAAATCTGCTGGATATTTAGCTCCCAATTGATAGGTAGGCATTCCTCCAAAGGCATTATTTATCCAATAGGTTTCTTCTCTTGTTTTGGTTCTATAGTCGTTGAGCTCGCGGGACATTCCCTCATATTGACGAATATCCGACTGAATGAGTATTTTTCCCTCCAATAAGGGGTAATAAAAAGCAAGTGATAAAAATCCAAAAACCAAAATAATGAGGCCATGGGGCAATAAAAAGGATCGAACCAAATCTTTATTCAATATCTTCATAATCAATATATTCTCCTATGGAGCTCGAAGAAGGCTTTGCTTTTTTTTGATCAGTAGAAGTTTCTTTAGTTGAGTGATTTTTCTTTTTAGATTTTTTAATAAGATTACTTATTAATAATTTAAAAAGAAAGGGGGATATCAATCGTAATAGATAGATGCCTCCTAAAAAAAATAAAAGAAATTTAAAAAGTATACCCAATGAATTGTCTTTAATGTGCAAAAGTAATTAATTCGAGTTGAACCAAAGGAAATTTATCAAGCATTAATAGAATCAAATTTATTAAGATAATACTTTCTTACCCTATATTTGTATTATGATTCGCAGCACTTTCAGTGTAATTATTTTAGCCACTTGCTTTTTGGCAAAAGGGCAATATACCGACCAAATAAATTCTAATAGACCTGGCCGATCAATTGGTGCTTTTGCTGTGGGGAAAAAAGTAGTGCAAGCTGAAGCTGGCTTTGCAATTAAACGTTATTCTCATTCTGGATATAATAACTCAACTTTTAATGGGGGTATTAGTTTTCTTTCATTAAGGTGGGGATTCCTTAAAGAAACTTTAGAGTTGACCTATCAGGCACAGTTCCTTAGTGGAAACCTCGCCTCTAAAATTACAACAGAACAAATTATTATTCCAAAATCAGGGTTTCTTGAAAATTTTATTGGTTTAAAATACCTGCTTTTTGATCCCTTTAAAAGAGAACGGAAAGCAAATCCCTATAGTTGGAAGTCAAATAATAGTTTTAAGCTACGTGATTTGCTTCCTGCTGCCTCTCTTATTTTAGGAAGTAATATTAATTTTGAAAAAAACAACCCCTTCCCCTTTAATAACGTATTTGGAAATATCTATCGTCCTGTTTTCTTCCAAAATTTAAATGTAACTCAAGATAAAGAGCCTTTTGCTCACTTAAGAGCTACACTAGCAACTCAATCTCACTTTTTAAACTCTTGGGTTTTTGTAACAAACTTGACCTATGACCGTTACCTTACTAAATATCCTGAAAAAAGCTACATCTTCACTCTGACCCATGCTTTAAACGAGCTCTGGTCTGTTTATCTTGAACATCATGGAATAAAAAGTGATTTATATAGTGATGGTTTGTTTAGACTTGGAGCAGCTTATTTATTTGGAAATAACATTCAATTTGAGGGGACTATTGGATCTAGTCTTAAAGATACTCCCAATCAACTTTTATTAAATTTAGGGATATCCTATCGCCTAGATTTCCATAAAGACTTTCAAAGTTCTGCAGAATTAGAGTTTAAAAAACTTAAAAGAGAAGAAAAACAGCTCAAGAAAACTTTAAAGAAAAACAGTAAAAGTGAACGTAAAAGAAATCGCAAAGCTAAAAGTTAAGTATATGGAGCAAGAAATTATCATAAAAAAAGTAACTGGTCATGAAGATTATCTTGCTTTTGTGAAATTTCCATTCATATTGTATAAAAATAATCCCTTTTGGGTTCCACCAATCATTAATGAGGAAGTTGAAACTATTGACCACAAAATAAATCCTGTATATCAAAACTCATCAGCGCAATTTTTTCTCGCATATAAAAAAGAAAAAATTGTAGGACGAATTGCCGCAATAGTCAATTGGATTGAAATTGAAGAACTAAAAAAAAATAAAGTACGTTTTGGATGGTACGATGTTATAGATGATATAGCTGTTTCAAAATTACTTTTAGAACAAGTAGTCTGCTTTGGAAAAGAACACAAACTAGACCATATAGAGGGACCTGTTGGGTTTTCTAATCTTGATAAAGCGGGTTTGTTAATCAAAGGGTTTGATGAACCTAGTACAATGATTACTATTTATAATTATCCGTATTATGCAACTCACCTTAAAGAACTTGGATTTTCATTACTTGCTCAATGGGTTGAGTATGAAATCAAAATTACGAACTTTGAAGATTCACCAGAAAAGGTGAAACGCTTCTCTAGTGTTATAATGGAACGTTTTAATTTAAAAGTACTGGATTTTAAAAATAAAAAAGAAATTATTCCATATATAGATCAGATGTTTAATCTGTTAGATGAAACTTACAACAAACTTCAAACATTTGTACCTATTCAAAATTATCAAATTGAACATTATAAAAAACGTTATTTTAAATATGTTCATAAAGACTTTGTGAAATGTGTTGTTGACAAAAACAATCGTCTTATTGCATTTACTATTACAATGCCTTCTTTCACAAGGGCACTGCAAAAAATTAATGGTAAATTAACTTTCTTTAATATTTACAATTTATTAAAAGCAATATGGTTTAATAATCGTGCTTCTTTTTATCTTATTGGTGTTCATCCTGACTATCAAAACAAAGGAATTACGGCCATTATATTTAATGAAATTCAGAAAACCTTTAATAAGCACAACATAACCATTGTCGAAACCAATCCTGAATTAAAAGAAAATACAGCAATTCAAAAGTTATGGAAAAACTATGAAAACCGCCAGCACAAAAGACGTGCAACTTTTACTAAAAATATTTAATACATTTCATAATGTTAAGCGACGGAACCATCATAGCACTATCTACTCCAAATGGAATTGGAGCTATTGGTGTTATTAGACTTTCAGGAAATTTAGCTATTGAGAAAGCAGGATTATTTATTTTTCCAAAAAATAAAAAATCCTGGAAAAACATCCCTCCAAATACTGCCTTTTTAGCTGATTTTATTTATCTGGAACATCTTATTGATGAAGTATTAGTAACCTCTTTTAAAGGACCAAATTCATATACAGGAGAAGATGTTGTAGAAATCTCATGTCATGGTTCATCCTATATAATTCAAAAAATAATTAGTTGCTTTCTAGAATCTAAAGTTCTTCCAGCACAAGCAGGGGAATTTACATTGCGTGCCTATCTAAATAAAAAAATGGATTTAAGCCAAGCAGAAGCGGTTGCTGATATAATAGCTTCTGAAAGCGAAGCAGCACACCGAATTGCGATGCAACAAATGAGAGGAGGATTTTCTAAGAACATGGAGGAACTTCGTCAACAGCTGATTCAATTTAAAGCGCTAATAGAGCTAGAATTGGATTTCAGTGAAGAAGAGGTAAACTTTGCCAATAAAGATCAGTTAAAGGACTTATTAAGCACCTTACATAATGATATTCATATGCTTAAAGAATCATTTATCTATGGAAATGTTATAAAAAATGGTGTACCTGTTGCAATTGCAGGAAAACCAAATGCTGGAAAATCGTCTCTTTTAAACACACTTTTAAATGAAGAAAAAGCAATTGTTTCTGATATTCCAGGAACTACAAGAGATGTTATTGAAGATACTTTAACGATTGGGGGTATTACATTTCGTTTTATTGATACCGCGGGATTACGTGAAACTAAAGATGTGATAGAAGCTATGGGAGTCAAAAAAGCTAGAGAAAAAATAACTCAAGCCTCAATTTTAATCTACCTATATGAAAGAACTACAGCATTTAAAGATTTAATTTCAGAGATCAAATCACTTCAGCATAAAAATCAAAACCTCATCTTAATTGAAAATAAAATTGACCAATATTCTGAAGGATTTGACAATAATTTAAATAATGAGTTACTTTCTGCGTTTGACTTAAAGGAACATGCACTTGGAATGGGAATCTCAACCCTAACCTCAGAAAGTATAGCCCCCCTCAAGGCCCACTTAGTAAACGCTGTGAAGGAAATGGGTGACAATGCTGCTATTGTTGTTAACAACAGTCGTCATTATCATGCGCTCATAAACGCATTTAAAGCCATAGAAATTACAATGGATGGTTTAGAAAATGATATACCAGGAGATTTGTTAAGTATTGAATTAAAAGAAGCTATTTTTTATATTGGAAGTATTACCGGAAACATTGATACCGATCAAGATGTATTAGGTACCATTTTTGGACAGTTTTGTATTGGAAAGTAATATACACTTTAAACACTTGTTTTTTTATCGTAATTAATTCATAGGTAAATAAAAATATCAGTTAAAGTAATTATAGGATCAAATAGATCTTGAACTGAAATAAACACGAAGTTAAGATATTATGGGGTTTTGTCACATTGAACTATCTAAACCAATAAAATATAAAAACTACTTTTTTTTAATTTCTGTTTCACTATTCACAAGCTGTAAAAAGAGTTTGTTTTAGACAAAATTATATTTTGTTTAATATTTTAAACAAAAGGATAAACAATGATGAGTTATATGTTATACATTCACGTGAATTTTAAAAACAATTTTAATTATGAAAAAATCAATGTTTATTACCACAACAGTGTTATTTATGACATTTTTCGGAAATGTTGTAGCACAAGATACTGTAGTGGATATTGCTGTGGGAAATGAAGATTTTTCAACCTTAGTTACAGCTTTGAAGGCTGCAGATTTAGTTGGGGCATTAAGTTCAGAAGGTCCCTTTACTGTTTTTGCACCAACAAATGATGCATTTGCTAAGATTGATTCAAAAACTTTAAATTCATTACTTGAGATAGAAAACAAAAAATCATTGGCAAACATACTAACCTATCATGTTATTTCAGGTAAAATTGTTGCATCTGATGTTGTTGCTGCATTAAAGAAGGGTAATGGTTTAGTTGAATTAACAGCTTTGAATGGTCAAGTTATATCAGTAATTGAAAAAGACGGGAAAATTTGGCTAAAAGATTCAAATGAAAACTATAGCGAAATAACGTCAACAGACATTATGGGAAGTAATGGTGTAATCCATGTTATCGATTCGGTTGTTATGCCTAAATAATACATAAATCACTTTAAATTTTTATTAACCTCTTAATTAATTTTAAGAGGTTTCTTTTTACCACAGGCATAGCATCTTTAGTGAGTTATAGAATTCCTTATCCTTAATAAAACATTCATAAAGAATATAGAATGGCTTTGAGTTTTTGAACATCAAGAAAGATTATATTATTAATTTAGCAGAATGAAAAAGAAGTTACTACCCTATATTTTGATACTATTATTTATAAACTGTAGTGATATTGAAATAATTGAGCCTGAAGAGGTTTGTATAGACCAAAATCTCGCTGATGAAGTAGTTGCTTGTTATTTAATTTATGCTCCTGTTTGCGGCTGTGATGGAAATACATATTCAAATGATTGTATTGCAGATAGTATGGGTGTCTTGAACTATCAAGAAGGCGAATGTATTTAACTAATTGAAAAAAGTATGGAATGGTACATCAAAAATAGATGGTGGGTATGGTCAGTAACTTTTATTTATATTGTTTACAGAATTGTCACTAGTTTATACTACTCATAAATGAAACTATTAAATAATAGCGAAATTAAAGAACAAATTGCCCTCATTAACTCATGGCATATTGATAGGGGTCTGCTTTGTAAAGAAATTAATTTTAAAAGCTTTCGAGATTCTATTGATTATATAAATAAAATAGCAGTCATTTCTGAAGAAAACAAGCATCATCCCGTAATAACTAATAATTATTTGTTAGTAGCACTTAAACTAACAACACATGATGTTAATGGGCTTACACAAAAAGATTTTGATTTAGCAAAGCTTATTGATCAAATCAGGCTATAAAGAAATTACTTGAAGATTTTTCCAGCTTACTTTAATGCCCCCTCCATCATGAATTTGAAGGGCAATTGATCCTTTTCCTTGACCAATTTTTTCATCCTTCAAGGAGATCATTTCAACATCATTTAACCATGTGTCAATTTGATTTCCAACAACTCGAATGCGCATCTGGTTCCACTCCCCCATCTTAAGGGCTTTATCTTTTTCTTTCGCTGGTTTTATTAACCAACCACGACCGTAAGATTCATAAACACCACCGGTATTACTTCCGGGAGGAGCAACTTCTACTTGCCAACCACTTACTTTAGTTCCCACAACAGAAGAACGAATAAACACACCACTATTTCCATTTGCTTCTTGTTTAAATTCAAGGGTTAGTTCAAAATCATCATAAAATTTTACTGTAGATAAATAACCGTAAGCTTTATCTGGACCACTTTCACAAACTAAAAGGGCATGATCTACATACCATAATTCAGTCCCATGAATATTCCAACCCTCTAGGTTTTCACCGTTAAATAATGATTCTTGAGAAGCTAAAGTCTGATGTAAAGAAACTGTAATAAAAAGTAAAATAAATTTGTTCATTTAATTAAATTATTAGCATTAAATATATGTAAATTTCATTTAAATAGACGCTGTTGTTTAAACATAATATTTTAATAAATTTGATATCTTCAATAAAAAATTATTATGACCTTTCGTCTGGCAATATCGATGTGCACACTCATATATTCAATGATTCATGCTCAAATAAATCCTGATCTTATTGACATTGTAAGAGACTCTTATGGTGTTCCTCATATATTTGCTGCTACAGATGCAGAAGTTTCATACGGTTTAGCATGGGCACATGCAGAAGATGATTTTACAACCATTCAACAAGGATATCTTGCTGGAAATAACATGCTCTCTATAAATATTGGGAATGCAGGGTTAGGAGCGGATTTTATTGCACAATTTATTGGCTCTGAAGAATTGTTTAACGACCGATATGTAAATGAGATTAGTGCTGAATATAAAAAAGTTGTGGATGGTTATGCTGCTGGATTAAATAGTTATGCAACCTCTCACCCTGAAGAAGTTTTAGTTAAGGCACTTTTTCCCATAACACCAAAAAAAATGATGCGGTATGCACAATTACAATTGTTTATTTCTTCAAAAGGTGATCAATGGGTTCAAAGAATCGTAAGCAATCAATTAACCTATGATTTTAAAGCGGAAGAAACCCCAAAAGGATCAAATACTTTTGCATTTAACAGTTCAAAAACAAAAGATGGAAGTACCTATTTAGCTATTAATACACATCAACCTTTAGACGGTCCTGTTTCATGGTATGAAGCGCATTTATGTAGTGAAGAGGGCACAAATATTTTGGGTGCCCTTTTTGCTGGAACTCCGAGTATTCTTATAGGTGCAAATGAAAATTTAGCTTGGGCACACACAGTAAATCAGCCAGACAAAACTGATGTCTTTGCATTAGAAATGCACCCGAAAGAAAAATTAAAATATAGAGTAGATGATAGATACCTAAATCTTGAATTAAAAAAAGCTACCCTTCAACTTAGATTTCTTGGTATTCCCTTTAGGATTTCAAAAAAGTTTTATAAGAGTATATATGGGCCAACCTTAAAAAATAAATCTGGTTATTATTCAGTAAGAACCCCCGCACTGTATGAAATAAGAGGACTTGAACAGTGGTGGCGAATGAATAAAGCTTCAAGCTTTACTGAGTTCTATAGCGCGCTTAAAATGAAAGCATTACCTGGATATAATATTGGATATGCAGATAAAAACGATACTATTTTCTATATCTCAAATGGGCTTATTCCTAAAAGAGCAAAAGGATATAATTGGGCTGATATTGTACCTGGAAATACCCTAAAAACTCTTTGGAAAGAAACCTATGACATAGAAGATCTTCCACAGGTATTACAGCCAAAGTCAGGTTATATATATAATGCAAATCACACTCCTTTTAAATCGAGTGCAGATGCTGATAATCCCAATCAAGCTGAATTTGATATTGCAATGGGCTTTGAGACATATGATAACAATCGCTCTACCCGTTTAAAAACATTAATAGATCAATATGAAAAAATAGATTATTCCGACTTTAAAACCATAAAATACGATACTCAATACCCAAAGCCATATGCATTCAGCTGGATGGATATTAATCATTTAGATCGTTTAGAGGCAAGAAATTACCCCAACTTAAAAGTATTAATTGATCGATTACAGCAATGGGATCGTAAAGCAATTGCATCTTCATTGGGTGCAGGAACTTTTGCGATTTTTTATGATCAATTACGCCCTTTTTATCAAAATTTACCAGAACCTAAAATTTTTCCTCCTTACATTATTTTAAAAGCATTAAAAAAAACAAAAGTATATTTACTTGAACACTTTGATAGCTTAGAGGTTTCTTTAGGAGATTATCAGAAATTAGTGAGAGGATCAAAAGAACTTCCCATTTTTGGATTACCTGATGTAATTACAGCAATGGCATCTCGCCCCTTCAAAGATGGAAAGGTTAAAGTTGTAAGTGGAGAGTCATACATTGAACTAGTTCGATTTAGTGATAAAGGAACCGAAATAGAGTCAGTTATTTCTTATGGAAGTTCTGATCACCCAGGCTCTCCCCATTATAATGACCAAATGGAATTATATGCAGGATTTAAAACTAAAAAAATGAGTTTAGATAAAGAGACTGTTTATAATTCCGCAAAAAAAATATACCATCCCAAATAACCAAAACTAGAACTGATTTGAAGCTATAGCTTCACTGTATACAGTTTCATATTGACTAATTATAGCATCAATATCAAATAAACTTGCTTGCTCCTTTGCTTGCTCTTTAAATTGCTCAAGTTTAATGTCATCCTGTAATAATAATAAAGCATTTTTAGCCATCCCATCAAGATCACCTACATCAGATAAATAACCTGAAAAATTATCTTTATTAACTTCAGGGATTCCTCCAGCATTTGAAGAAATCACAGGAACTTTATTCGCCATAGCTTCAAGAGCAGACAAGCCAAAGCTTTCTTTTTCTGAAGGCAATAAAAACAAGTCGGAATAACAAAGAATTTTATCAATTTCATTACTGTTACCTAAAAACGAAATAGACTCGGTAAGACCTTTTTCCTTAACATAATCTACTGCCTTTTGTTTTTCTGGCCCTTCACCTACCATAAGTAATTTACTAGATACCGATGATGAAATTTTTTCGAAAATTTTAATTACATCTTGAATCCTTTTTAAGGGTCTAAAATTACTTATATGAGTAATTATTTTATGACTTTTAGGCGCCAAAAGATCTCGCTTACAGGGCATTTCTTTTGCTTCTATTTTTTTGATATCAATGAAATTGGTGATCACATCAATCTTTGTCGTGATATCAAATAACCTGAGGGTATCTTGTTTTAAACTTTCAGAAACTGCTGTTACCCTATCAGAATGGTTTATACTGAAGGTTACCGCTGGGCGGTAAAAAGGATGACTCCCAACTAAAGTAATGTCAGTTCCGTGTAAAGTAGTGACAATCGGAATATGAAATCCTTCATCAGCAAGCATTTTTTTTGCCATATATCCAGCATAGGCATGAGGAATGGCATAATGCACATGTAACACATCTATCGTATGAGCCTTTACAACATCCACTAATCTACTTGATAGTGCTAACTCATATGGCTGGTATTTAAAAAGAGGATAATCTGGTATTTCAACTTCATGAAAATGAATATTGGGTATATTTAACGTTTCCAAACGAACCGGTTGGTGATAAGTTATAAAATGAATGGTATGACCTATTTTAGAAAGGGCAATACCCAATTCTGTAGCTACAACTCCACTACCGCCAAATGTTGGATAACATACAATTGCTATTTTCAAAAGTTTGTTTTTAATTAATTAATTAATGCCTCATATAATAAGGCCTGTATTCGCGTTCTAATATTACTTTTACTAAACCTCATATCATCATTAGGATAGGTTCTATTTGCTAAAATAACAATTATAATTTCTTTATCAGGGTCAGCCCAAGCATAGGTTCCAGTATATCCAGAATGTCCAAAACTTCGTTTAGAAACGCACCCACAGGTGGAGGAATTTTTAAGATCAAAATCTGGCTTATCAAATCCAACTCCCCTTCTATTGCCTTTTTCACAATAATAGCAGGTGTTAAAAAGATTAATCGTTTCTGGCTGTAATAGCTGAATACCATTATACCTTCCTTCTTGTAAATACATTTGCATTATAGCCGCTACATCTTGTGCATTTGAAAATAAGCCAGCGTGTCCCCCTACACCATTTTGCATAGCAGCGCCCATGTCATGAACATAACCTCTTAACTCCTTGTGTCTAAAATAGTCGTCAACTTCGCTAGGTATAATTTTTGACGCCTCAAAACGATCCAAAGGTCTATACCCTATTGTAGTTAATCCTAAAGGATCAAAAACCTCTTTCTGAAGAAATACATCATAAGGTAATTTATTCGAACTTTCAAAATATTTTTTTAAAATATAATAAGGTAAATCTGAATATTTATATTGAAGTGAATCGGTTAGTTTACTTTCTTTTATTTGAGTGTAAAGTTTATTTTCAAAATTATTTTTTATAAATAAATCTTTAGCGACCACTGAAGCATATTTTATAGAGGATATTTTTTTGTATTGTGTCCTTTTTGGGTATCCTTTTTTATTTAGAGTTTCTTTATAAAAAGGAATCCATGGCCATAACTGCGCATAATGAGAAAGCATTTGTTTAAGGGAGATATTTGACTTATTACTTTCTTTCCATTCAGGTAATAAAGTTGCTATCGTTGAAGAAAGTGTTAGAGTTCCAGAAGCTACTTCTTTCATTACCAAAGGAAGAGTTCCAAGAATTTTAGTCAAGGACGCAATATCATATAAATCAGTTGATTGAACGGGTTGCTCTTTTTTATATGTATGGAATCCTATGTTTTTTTCATAGATTATTTTACCCTTTCTAACGGCTATTATTTGCATTCCTGGAGTCATCACTGAATCAATTGCCATTTCTGCTAAGGCATCAATTTTCTTGAGCTTAGCTGAATTAAAACCTAGACTTTCTGGAATAGCATACCCTAGGCGAATACCACCTTGTAGATCAATTCCATCTCCCGCTTTAAAGATATTTGAAACCTTTACAGGTAATTTTCCTATTAGATGTTGAGCGCCAAAAATAGCATCTGCACTTAATTGCTGTGCTTCCACACTATTTTGATAACTCATAATAATAGCATCAATTCCTTTTATAGAAGAAATAGGTTTTAAGGCATATGGCTTTACAAAAATATCCAAAATGACTGTTTTTTCATTTGCGATTTTTGAAATAATGTTTAGCTGGCGAGAATTAAAATCTGAAGCCTTCCAAGGGTTGGCATTAGAGCGATGAAAACTAATAACTAAAGTATCATATGCTTTTGTTTTTTCAAGTACATTAGTGACTGTTACCTCCTTAATTAAAGGAATCGATTGATATTTTTGTAGTTGTTGATTAAAAGCTACAGCAGAATCATCCCCTAAAGCAATATGTGCAATATGATGCTGATTTTTTAATGGTAAAATATTATTTTCATTTCTTAGCAACGTTAATGCATCCCCTATAGACTCGCTATATAATCTTTGATCTTTAACGGTATTAAGATCCTGATATAAGTTTAGAAGATTAACAGGTTTATACTCTGCTAATCCAACTTTATATTTTGCCTTTAAAATTTTTTTAACTGAATACTCTAAGCGAGATTTAGTCACTTTTCCTTTTCTATAGGCTGAAACAATTGCTTTTATTCCTTTTGGTATATCATTTGAAATAAGTAGTAAATCATGGCCTGCTAAAAAAGCTGTTAAATCAATATTTTCAACTTTAGAGTATTCCGAGACTCCTTTCATGTTTAGAGCGTCAGTAACAATTAAGCCCCTAAAATTCAATGAATCTTTTAAAAGTCCCTGAATAATATCTTTAGAAAGTGATGAAGGCAATCCTTGATTTGATATACTGGGTATATTTAAATGAGCTACCATTACTGATGACAACCCTTCTTTAATAAGTGATCTATAGGGAGCCAACTCTATTGAATCGATACGCTGGGCACTAAAACCAATTGTAGGTAATGTTTTATGTGAATCTTGTGAAGTGTCCCCATGCCCTGGAAAATGTTTCCCTGAAGTTAAAATACCCGCCTGGTGATGTCCTTTCATAATAGCTGTTGCCTGACGAATTACTAGCTCTTTAGAAGATCCAAAAGATCTATTCCCTATGATAGGGTTTGCAGAATTTGTATTAATGTCTAAAACAGGACTAAAACTATAATGAATACCCAATCGTTTTTCTTGTTCCCCCATTCGATTTCCAATGGCTCGAAGCAAACTAGTGTCTTTTACTGCACCTAAAGTCATTGGCCAAGGGAAAGGTTTGATGGAATCCAATCGCATTGCAACACCCCACTCAGCATCCATTGCAATAAGTAAGGGTGTTTTAGCTAAAGATTGAAAATTGTTAAGCCATTGAGATTGCTCAACTGGTCCTCCAAGAGAAAAAATAAGTCCTCCTACTTTATGAGTTTTAACCAGATTTAATGAAAGTTTATAATGAGAACTATCTTGCTCAGAAAAAACCATTGGCATAAATAGTTGTCCAACTTTTTCATTAAGTGATAGGCTTTGATATACACTGTCAACCCATTTTTGTTGATACTGAAGTTCAGCTTTGGATACTGATAGCGGGTCTATTTGTTGTCCATTAGAAAATAATGGAAGGCAAATCAGAAACCATAAAAATATTTTTGGTGTAATTCTCATTTAGTCTGAAATTGGAAAGTCTTAATTAACTGTTTCTTAAATAATTTACTTCATAAATCGACTGTGCCAACTCTCTGAAGCTGGAATTTCCCAAAATTTCTCATAATCCCTTTTTGTATCAACTAAATTATTAAACACTATGGTTTCTTTAGTTACCGCTTTTGTTTTAACCATCTTCCTGAAATCACTCAAATCTTTATGAACAAAGTAATCACCTTGCTTAAAAGTAACGTTCATTTTATCAAGTAAACTAATTTCAAATTGCGTTTCTAACTGCTGAATCATTCTAACTGAACTATCTATAGAACAACCACTTGCCTGAACAGATTCTTGATTAACCCCAAGGACAATAAAGCGGTCATATGGAAGATCAAAAGAAGCTTCTAGTCTTACATTGTGAGCAGTCCACTGAGCTAAAAAAGAGTTGAGTATTTCTTTTATTTTAAAAATTTCATCTTCACGAAAAACTCTATTAGAGGGATATATCCATAAGCGTGATTCTGCTGATAACTTTGCGAAAGGAACTACCATTATTATAAATCGTTAGCAGTTGCAATTAATTCTGCAACATCCATTACCTGAGTATTTCCTTCTTGAGCTTTGTTTTTAATCCCATCAGTCATCATTGTATTACAAAATGGACATGCTGCAGCAATAATATCTGGTTTTGTCTTTAAAGCCTCTTCGGTTCTCTCAATATTTACTTCTTTATCTCCAGCTTCTGCATCTTTAAACATTTGAGCTCCTCCAGCTCCACAACATAATCCTTTAGACTTACATGACTTCATTTCCACTAATTCTGCGTCAAGTTTTTGGATCAATTCACGTGGAGCTTCATAAACATTATTAGCACGTCCTAAATAACATGGGTCATGAAACGTAATTCTTTTTCCTTTAAATTTACCTCCTTCAATAGTAAGAGTTTCTTCTTTTAAAAGCTGCTTAAGAAATTGAGTATGGTGCATTACATTATAATTTCCTCCCAATTCAGGATATTCATTTTTAAGGGTATTAAAACAATGCGGACATGTGGTAACTATTTTTGTTACGTCGTAAGAATTAAGTGTGGTAATGTTTTGCAAGGCTTGCATTTGGAAGAGAAACTCATTTCCAGCTCGTTTTGCGGGGTCCCCTGTACAGGTTTCTTCTGCGCCTAAAACAGCAAAGGAAGTGCCGGTTTGATTAAGGATTTTAACAAAAGCTTTGGTGATTTTCTTGGCTCGATCGTCAAAACTTCCCGCACAACCTACCCAAAAAACAACATTTGGTTTTTTTCCTTCTGCTTGAAGCTTTGCAAGTGTAGGTACATTTAACATAATTTCTTAGGTTTTAGTTTGACCATCATCAAAAACTTCAATAGTCATTTCCTTTTCTACCAAGTCAGTAAATTTACCATTGTAACGAGTTGCTTTTACAAGATGGTTATCAATCCAATGATAATTTCCGCCGCGTGGCTTACCCATTAATAAGCTATGGTACTTAAAACCGTTCTCTTTTAACCATGTTTCAGTTACGCCACGGTGAGATTCAACTCTTGAGGTGAAAAAACAAATTAAATGACCCTCATCAAACCACTTGTTTAAAGTATCTAAAGCATCCGGATAAATGTTGGCAGTAGCCATTCGTTCAGGTTCTTCATTAGGAATATCGTCACAAATAGTTCCGTCAATATCGATTAAATAATTTTTAATTCCGTCCGGAAGTACGGGACTTACAACTTCTCCTGATTCTACTTTTTGGTGTAAATAATTTTCTGCTTCTTCTCGTTGCATTTTAAATAGTTTTAATTATTCGTCTGCCCACTGCAAACGATCTTGATTACTAAATGGCCAAGGAGCACCATTATTTTCTATATTTCCCATCATTGAATTTAGCTCAGCAGGTGCTGCCGATTGCTCCATAACTAAATACTGTCGCATATCCATAATAATGGATAAAGGATCAATTTCTATAGGGCATGCCTCTACACAAGCATTGCAAGAGGTACACGCCCACAATTCTTCTGGACTAACATAATCGTTTAATAGCTGTTTTTGATCTAATTTAAAAACACCTTTGTTACTATTAAGATTCTCCCCTACTTCTTCAAGACGATCGCGTGTATCCATCATAATTTTTCTTGGAGATAATTTTTTACCGGTTATATTAGCTGGACAAACACTGGTACATCTGCCACATTCTGTACAACTATAAGCATTCATAAGTTGAACCCAATTAAGGTCAAAAACATCACTTGCTCCGAATTTATCTGGAACTGTGTTTTTACCCTCAGGAATTAAAAAACTAGGATCCATCATAGACTGAACTTCGTTCTTAATATTAACATCAACTTTAAATTTACCCTTTGAATTTAAATTAGCATAAAAAGTATTCGGAAATGCAAGTAGTATGTGCAGATGTTTTGAATAATATAGGTAATTCATAAAAATAAAAATACCTGATATGTGAATCCACCAAAAAGAGCGTTCTAAAATTCGAAGATTTTCTATTGAAATTCCTTCGAAAAGAGGTGCTATAAATTGAGAGATTGGAAAACTTCCTGCCTTTATATAATTAGTTGGGTCAAGGTCTTGTAAAATACTATCAGTGGCATTCATTGATAGAAAAAGAAGCATTAAGACAACTTCAAAATAAAGAATAATGTCGGCATCTAGCTTAGGCCATCCTTTCATTTCATCTTTCAAAAAGCGTTTAATCTTCAATACATTTCTACGTGTCCAAAAGAAAAAAACCGCAACTAATACTAGAAAAGCAAGCACTTCAAAAACAGCAATTAAGAAAGAATATATACTTCCTAAATATGGAGCAAAAAGTCGGTGTTTGCCAGTTAATCCATCTAAAATTATTTCTAAAAGTTCAATATTAATGAGAATAAAACCAACATAGACTATAACATGTAAAGTTCCTGCTATGGGTCGGCTCACCATTTTGGATTGACCTAAAGCAACCCGTATCATATTTTTCCAACGAAGAGAACGCTGATCATTTCTGTCTAAATCTTTTCCCAAAAAAATATTTCTGCGTATACGATTAAGATTTCTAAAAAAAAGGCAAGACGAAGTCAATAATAAGATAAAAAATAAAATGTTTGGAAGGTATTCTATCAAAATTATTTTTTAGGTGTGCTTTTATCTTTTTTCCCAAAAATTGAGAAATGAACATACTTTTTTGGATATTCTTTTAAATCAGTCAAAAGCGCTTCTAAAGCTTCAGAAGATTTTAATAATTCTGTATATAATTGATCATCATTAATTAATTTCCCTGCAGTACCATCTCCTTTTTCAAGAGTTGATAAAATATTTTTTAGATTACCAGACGCAGACTCTATATTTTCAAATGTGGTTCCGAACTCTAGCTTAGATAAAGAATCCGTTAATTTCACTAAATTTTTTGACGTTATTTCAATGTTCCCAAAAGTAGATGAAAGCGAACGTTCATTTGAATTTATAAGGATACTCATACTTCTAGAAAGACTATTGATATTTTCAACACTTTCTGTCATGCCTTTTAAAGCTAATTTTAAATTGTTTTGTGATTCGTAATTCAAAACATTGCTAACCCCGGCAAAAAGAGAATCTGCAGAGCTTAAAAGACCTTCTATTTTATCTTGCAGAGGAGCAATTTGTTGATTCACCAACTCTGTCAAGCCAGGTTTAACATCGGAAGGAAGAATATCTCCTTTTTTTATAGGATCACCATCGTATTTTGTAAGTAAAGCAATTGCTTTTCCTGCAATAAGACCTGGTTCGTATATTTGAGCTATACTTTGTGATGAGAAAGTAAGATCTTCTCGTACCGTAAATGAAACTTTAATTTTATCATAAGTTTCATCAAAATTAATCCCTGTAACCTTTCCAATGGAATAACCATTAATAGTGACTTTAGCCCCCGGGATAAGACCTTCAACATCATTGTAAATAGCGTGAAGCTCTATTTGATTGTCAAACAATGAAGTTCCTTTCAAATAGTTAAATCCAAAAACGAAAGTGCCTAAACAAACTATAATTAGTATTGCCGTTTTAATTTCCCGTGAAAATTTCAATATAAAGTGATTTTAGTGCATTACAAATTTAAAAATATTTTTTAGACCCGCCTCATTTTTTGAGACGGAGTGCCTCACTAATTGTTATTTTCTTATCACCATTAAAAGCAACAATAAAAGCGTTTGAATACCCTTTCTTTTTTACTTCTTTCAAAAAACGTTGAGCATCTTTATAGTTAGTAGTTTTTTCATAAAAATAACGGTATAAACTAGCTTTTTTAAGTTTAGAGATTTGGCGTAATCCTTTAAAGTTATAGGGTTTTATTTTTAAATTTCTTTTACTAGCAGCTATCTGAACCTTAAATGTAATATCACCAAAGTCATACTTTTTATCTGATTTAACCTCTTGAGATACTTCATATGAAACTAGCTCTTGAACACCAGCTTCTCTTATGTTTTTATAATTAATAATTGCTTTTGCAATAGCATTAGACATATTTGATTGACCTTTTGATGAATTCAAAAAAGCCCCTTCAGATTTATTTGTTAAAAATCCTGTTTCCACCAATACACTTGGCATATAAGTGTATTTTAAAACTACAAAACCCGCCTGTTTAACTGTCCTATCTTTTCGATTTAAATTACTCACAAAACTTTTTTGAATGGCGCCTGCAGCGTCAATACTCTGATCTAAATAGGTTTCTTGCATCAAGATAAGACTAATCACAGACTCTGGATCGTTTGGATTAAATCCATCATAATTCTGTTCATAATCGTCTTCCAAAAATATTACAGCATTTTCTTTTTGGGCTACCTTAAAGTTTCTGTCATTTGCATGTAGTCCTAATACAAATGTTCCGGCTCCAAAAGCTTTAGGAGAAGTAAAAGCATCGCAATGAACTGAAACAAATAAATCTGCATCAGCCTTGTTCGCAATGTTAGCACGTTGAATTAATTCAACAAAAACATCAGTTTTTCTGGTATAAATAACCTTAATTCCTTTTTGTTTTTCCAATTTTTTTCCAATTTTCAAAACAATATTAAGTGCAATTTTTTTTTCAAAATACCCATTTCCCCGATTACCAGAATCATGTCCTCCATGACCAGCATCAAGAACAACAACAAAAGGCTTTTCTGTATTTTTTTGAGCAAAAACCTTTGAGCTTCCCAACAAGAAAAAGAAAACAACAAAAGTAATTTTCAAAACCTTAATAAAAAAGTAATGAATATGCTTGCGAGAATAAGCTAAAAAATCTTGATGCATCCTATAATTATCGTTATTTTTGATCGTTTAAATCAAGCACAACAAATTTAGGGTTTATCGCTTTGCAATCAAAGTTTTATCATATAGCTTGTATACTATTTTTCTTAGGAGGGTTAGAATTGCATGCACAAGACACAACTGAAAAAATTAACGCTGAAATATTTTTAGACAGTATTAGTAAACCTAAAAAAAAGCCATTACTTCTCTCAAAAGTTCGTTATACTGCAAAAGATTGTGTGCGAATTAACCGAAAGGAGAATAAGCTGATTTTATATAATGAAGCTGAACTTTACTATCAGGACATTGAACTCCGAGCGGGTATTATAATTTTAGATTACAAGACCAATGAAGTTAATGCGGGTCGAATAGAAGTTGATTCTATTTTAGTTCAATACCCTTTTTTTAAACAAGCTGACAATGAAGTAAACCCCGATTCTATTCGTTTTAATTTTAACACTCAAAAGGCATTAATCTGGAACTCCAAATCTGGGCAAAATGGAATGGATATTTTTGCAGCACTCACAAAAAAACAAAATGACTCGGTATATTTCATAAAAGATGCTAGAGTAAGTACTGCCGGAAAACTAGTAGGTGGAGATGATGAAGGCGGAATTGATTATTATTTTAAAGTGCGTAAAGGGAAAATAATTCCTGGAGGGAAAATTATATCAGGGCTCACTAATATGTTTATTGCTGACGTACCCACACCTGTGGGTATTCCTTTTGCTTATTTTCCGTCATCCCAAACTCAAGAGTCTGGATTTATTATTCCCTCCATTGGAGAGAGTAATCTACGTGGGTATTACATTCAAAATGGTGGCTATTATTTAGCATTATCCGATTATTTTGACTTTACACTTATTGCTGATTATTATACTAATGGGAGTTATGGTTTTAGAGGTGACACTCAGTACAACAGACGCTATAAATATAGAGGGAAATTTAGTTTTCGATATGAAAATCTTATTAATGAATCTCGTGGACTCCCTGAATATTCAAAATCTACTGTTTTTAATGTTCAATGGAATCACTCCAAGGATGCTAAATCAAGTCCAAATTCCACCTTTTCTGCCTCTGTAAATTTTGGTAGTAGTGATTATTACAGACAATCGGTAAATCAGCTAAACTCTGCGAATTTTTTAAACAATAACTTAAGCTCTTCTATTTCTTATTCTAAAACATTCCCTGCAAAACCGAGAGTAAATGTTTCTATTAATACGGCTATGTCTCAAAATTCACAATCAAAATCTGTGAATTTAACTCTTCCAACACTTCAAGCAACTATGGAACGTATTTATCCATTCGCACCAAAAGTTGGTGCTAAAAAAGGATTTTTTCAGAATATTAATTTCCAATATTCTGGACGTGGAGAAAATAGAATTATCACAACCGAAGAAGCTTTGTTTTCGCCTACAATGTTTGACAATGCTAAAACTGGAATGAAACATAGTATTCCTTTAAGTACCAATTTTAAAATAATTAAATACCTGAGCGTCTCTACTTCTGTTAATTTTGAAGAAGTTTGGACGCAAAATACTATTCGCTTTAATGATTTTAATAAAGAAACTCAGCAAGTTTTAATAGATACAATAAACAATATTGGAGCTTTCAGACAATATAGTTTAAGTGCTTCTTTAGGAACTACCATTTATGGAACTGTAAATTTTGGGGAGGATAAGAAAATTCAATCAATACGTCATACCCTTCGCCCTTCGATTAGCTATACAAACCGACCAAGTTTTGAACAATACTACGACACCTATATTGTTGATGCAGAAGGAAATACCGCTGAATACACACGCTATCAGAACAGCTTATTTGGAGTGCCAGGAAGGTCCCTGTCAAATAATATGGGGATTAGTTTAGGTAATAATTTTGAAGCTAAAGTTCGTGATAAAGATTCGACTGCTACAGGACCAAAAAAAGTAGTTTTGTTAAATAACTTAAATATTACTACTGGGCATAATTTTGCAGCAGACTCACTCAGATGGAGTCCTTTAAGGATGAGTACTGGGTTTAGTCTTTTTAAAGGTCAAATGAGTGTGAACACTGGGGGAACCTTCGATCCCTATGCTCTTGATAAAAAAAATGTTCGCATAAATACATATAACATAACTAATGGTAGCGGTTTGTTGAGACTTACTAGTGCAAATGTTAATATGAATTATTCTTTTTCAAGTAGGCAACTTGAACGTTCTGGTGATAAAAACAAGCGAACAGAAGAAGAATCAGCCTCAAGTGGTGGTCGCGATGATGATCTTTTTGGAAAAGCTGAAGATTTTACTGATCGCAGACTAACAGACACAGAAAATACAGATCCTCCACCCAAATACCCAAGCTATAGAGCTAAAATTCCTTGGGATTTAAAATTAGCTTATTCCCTTACCTATAATAATTCAAGAAATCAACGAGAATTTAGCAACAACTCATTAATGTTTTCTGGAAATATTGAACTAACACCTATGTGGAAAGTTGGACTTTCTTCTGGGTATGATTTTAAGGGAGAAGGATTTACCTACACCCAATTACGTTTTAATCGCGATCTTAAAAGTTGGCGGCTAAATTTTAGCTGGGTTCCTTTTAGTGATAGAGCTTCATGGAACTTTTTTATAGGTATAAAGTCAGGGTTATTAAGCGATATAAAGTATGAAAAGCAAAGTGAACCAAACCGCTCGTATTGATTTAAAATTATAGTATCTTTAAATTAACACCGTTTATATGAAAAAAGAAATAATCACAACACTAAATGCTCCAGCTCCAATAGGCCCATATAACCAAGCAATTAAAGTTGGAAATACCCTTTACATTTCAGGTCAGATCCCAATCATTGCTAAAACAATGGAACTTTTTAGTGGTACAATTAAAGAAGAAACCGAATTAGTTATGCTTCATTTAAATGCAGTATTGGAAGCTGCAGGCATGTCCTTTGAGCATGTCGTAAAAACAACTATTTTCCTAAGTGATATGGAGAATTTTGGAAAAGTAAATGATGTGTATGGAACATGTTTTGACAATGATACTGCCCCAGTACGTGAAACAGTAGCTGTGAAAACATTACCTAAAAATGTACGCATTGAAATTTCAATGATTGCAGTGAAATAGAAATTCTTAAGATTTAAGTTCAATTAAATTTTTATGGAAATTGACCAACTCATCAATTGGGCGTTGAACAATTATTCCCATTGACAAACCATGTATTTTTAATGCACGTTCTATCTCTTCTTTTAAGAAAAATGAAATTGAGCCAATAAAGTGAATTGGAATTTCTCTTGCGTCTTCAAATTGAAGTATTTGATGCTTTATAAAACGATCAAGACCTTTTGCAATAATGTCTTGAAAAAGTGGCACCTCTTTATGTTTGATTAAAAACCTTGAAAAAGTCGCTAAATAAGTATTCGGATTTTCTCTCCGATAAATATTTTCCTTCATTGTATCTGGAGAAAGGTCGTATTCTTTTTCAAATTCCAAGGCTAATCCCTTGGGCATTGAATTAAAGTAATAGCTTCTAATTAATTGTTTTCCAAAAAAATTACCACTTGCCTCATCCATCAGAATGTACCCTAAAGAAATTACGCGTTGTTCTATATTAACACCATCAAAATAGGTGCAATTTGAACCTGTTCCTAAAATGCAAACTATAGATTTTTTATTGGGCTTAGCTACTGCATATACTGCTGCATAGGTATCTTCTTTGATTATAATTTCACTATTAACAAAAATCTCATTAAATACATTTTTTATACGACGTTGTGGTGAATCAACACCACAACCTGCACCGTAAAAATATAAATGTGTTACTTCTTTTCGATTTTGGTATAAATCGAAATTATTAATCATTCGTTCCTTTAATATAGCACTTGAGAGAACTTGCGGATTAAGTCCAAGGGTTTGTGTTGCAAACAACGTTTCTCCAGATGCATTAACAGCAATCCAATCAGTTTTTGTAGAACCACTATCAACTACTAAAATCATGGTATAGTTTTATTATAGTTTATTGATATGCTTTGCCAAATCGATCAGCTTGTTTGAATAACCACATTCGTTATCATACCAAGATATAATTTTAAAGAAACGAGAATTCAATTCCATTCCAGCACCTGCATCAAAAACTGAGGTTCTTACATCTCCAATAAAATCTTGAGAAACAACTGGTTCATCACAATATCCTAGAATATTTTTCATTTCATTATTTGCAGCATTACGCATTACCTGTTTAATTTCATCATAAGAAGTTTCTTTCTTTAATTTGACCGTTAAATCAACTACAGAAACGTTGGCTGTAGGAACACGAAATGCCATTCCAGTTAGTTTACCCACTAAGGCAGGTATCACTTTAGTAACAGCTTTTGCTGCTCCAGTTGAAGCGGGCATAATGTTTAGTAATGAACTTCTACCTCCTCTAAAATCTTTACGTGAGGGACCATCAACAGTAAATTGAGTTGCTGTTGTAGCGTGAACTGTGGTCATTAAGGCCTCTTCTATTTCAAAATGATCATTTAATACTTTAGCGATAGGTGCCAAACAATTTGTAGTACATGAAGCATTAGAAACTATTTTATCTAAAGCAGAAGCCTCAGAATGATTTACACCCATAACAAACATTGGAGCATCGGGAGAAGGAGCAGAAATCACAACTTTTTTAGCACCACCATCGAGATGTGCTTGTGCCTTTTCTAAAGAAGTGAAAATACCTGTACATTCGGCTACTACATCAGTATTTAAATCACCCCAACCAATTGCTGAAGGATTTCGCTCTGCACTTATACGAACAGAATGACCATCCACAACAAGATTGTCTCCTTTTACCTCAATAGTACCATCATACGTGCCATGCACAGAGTCATATTTTAATAGGTAAGCCAGGTGATCAATATCTAATAGATCATTTACCCCCACTACTGTAACATCATCTTGTTTCATTGCGGATCGAAAAACGAGGCGTCCAATTCGTCCAAATCCATTAATTCCAATTTTAATTGCCATATTTAAATTATTTATTTTAAAAGTTATTATACTGAGAGTATTTCTGATACTCGGATTAAATTTTTATTGATTTTTGTTTTACCTTTAATTGATGATTCCAGGGGAGTTAAAATCATTTGTGAATTATCAATTCCTACCATTACATTAGACACCCCTTTTAAAAGTGATTCTACTGCATGAACACCCATTCTTGAGGCAAGTACACGATCAAAACAACTAGGCCTTCCTCCACGCTGCATGTGCCCTAAAACAGAAACCCTTACTTCATAATAGGGTAAGTTTTTTTCTACATACTCTGCAATTTCAAAAACATTTTTTCCTGTTTTATCACCCTCAGCAATAACGACTATACTGGATGATTTCCCTGTTTTTTCACTTCGCTTTAAGGATTCTAATAAACGGTCTAAGCCCATATCTTCTTCGGGGATAAGTATTTCTTCAGCACCTGCTCCAATACCTGTGTTTAAGGCAATATGACCGGCATCCCTCCCCATTACCTCCACAAAAAATAAGCGGTTGTGAGAGATGGCTGTATCACGAATTTTGTCAATCGCATCAATTACGGTATTTAAAGCTGTATCGAATCCAATAGTATGAGTTGTTCCATGAATATCGTTATCAATGGTACCAGGTATACCAATAACAGGAAAATTAAATTCTGAATGAAAAATCATTGCTCCAGTAAATGATCCATCTCCACCAATAACAATAAGAGCATCTATTGTATGTTTTTTTATGGTTTCATATGCTTTTTTACGCCCCTCAGGAGTTCTGAATTCTAAGCATCTTGCTGACTTTAAAATAGTACCACCTTTGTTTATTATGTTATTTACACTACGGGCATTCATAAGCTTGGTCTCATCATCAATTAAGCCTTGATATCCTTTATATATTGCAACACATTCTACGGAAAAGTAGGACGAAGCTCTAACCACTGCACGAACAGCTGCATTCATTCCTGGAGCATCTCCTCCGGAAGTTAGTACTCCAATGCGTTTAATTTTTGTGTTCATTATTTATATTTCGTTGCAAATTTAATCAATAATTTTAGAGTGTAACTGAGGAGGTTTGATTTTATTTTATTCTATCCCTTTAACATTTAATTTTTTTTAACAAATTCAATTAAGTTTGATTTTTTAGTATTAGTTTTTGAAATAACAGAATCGATTTTGGGCTTTTTTTCAGACGATATCTTATAAATTAGTTCTTTAAATGTTTCAAAATCAACATTGTAAGAAATTCCTAATCCCTGGGTATATCCTAACTCATCTCCTATGTATCTAAATTCATTTTCTTTATTAAAAACTTTGGCTCTTAACGTTCCTTCATCATTTAAAATGAAATCTATTTGAACATTTCCCACAACTAATGTTTGTTCTAACCCCCCAACAGGCACACCAATCTTTCCGTTTAATAAAATTTTATCACTTATTTTTGTTGAAAGGGTGAATCCCAAACGATCTTCGGTTGCAATATCTAATAAAACACTTTTATCTCCTTGTAAATAGTCAATTCCAACTTTTAATTTATCATTTTCCTCACCAATTAAATCACTAAAAATATCTGAAGCTTTTTGATATAGATTATTTGTAATTCCTTCCATAGAAACACTTACTTCATTTATAAAAATACCTTGAGATAATAATGAAAGTGCTTGTAATTGACTCCTTTGCGGGTCTGCCAAACGATAATTAATTTCAGAAGCTACAATACCACTTGTATTGGGGAAATTAATCTCAAAAACTGGGTTATCAGGCTTCAATAAATTTCCTTCTAGACGAATTAATACTTCCGTAGGTATTTTCTTATTAAAACTTGGATTATCTAATAATATTGCTGGATTTGCTCCGCCAGGAACATCATAAATTGCTTCTAAATTCATTTGTGCCTCTAATGGATTTCCCTCCCATACAACAGATCCTCCAGGTTTTAGATTAAATTTTTTATCAATAACTCCAAGGTTCTTAAAATTATAAATACCATCGAAGGTTATGAAATCACCCCATATATTGAATTTTCCATTAGTGTTGATTTCCATAAATAAGTTTCCAGCACCTCTTCCATTTAAATAACTTCCTGTTTCTTTATCAATAACAATTTCTACTTCCGCCTGATTCGTTACATCTAAATCAAAATTCATTTCTACCCCTCTTATTTCTTTTATTACTAATTCTGTAGATTTATCTGAGATTACTCTTTTCTTGCTTTTGTCGATAAAACTGATGAATGAAGTGTCAGATAAGCCATAGTTTTCTGCCCAAGGAATTTTAATAGAGGTACCGGGTTGTGTACTACCTTCTAAACTTATTTTAAGGTTTTTAGTAGGCCCATCAAGACGAACTTGACCTCCAAGGAAACCTTTTCCAAAAAACAATGCCTCAGGAGTTTGTATAGTATTTAACAACAACATTCTTTCTGAATAAATACTCAAATTTGTTTGCCAGTTTTTAAAATTACTATGCGAAAATGTACCATTCAAAATAGCTGATGTTTCTTCTGAAGAATCATTCATCAAAGCATTATTAAACATGAAGAATTGATTGTTTAGATCTATATTAGTTTCCTGAATGGTATAATTTAAATTTAAAAATGGAATATGAAAACCTCCTTTTTTAAAGTTTAATGAGCCGCTATGTTTTAAGTTTTCTAATGCGCCCCAAAGCCTAACTTTTCCAGTTACTTGTCCAGAAAAATTTTTTATAGCATCTCTTCCAAAAGGAGATAAAAAAGCGAGGTCTAAATCAGAAAAATCTAGTTCAAAATTTAAGTTTGGTGACTCTAGCCCATCCCAAACACCACTTAATGTAAATGATTTCTTAGTATTGTTTATAACCTCTGAATTTACAGTATAAGCATTTAAAAGGGTATTCCCGGATGTGTTTAAATTAAAATCACCTAAAAATTGATTATTTATTTTCAATGCCTTAATTGCCCCTGAAAAAGAAAGTTTATTTTCTAAAGGTGATCGTTCTATATTAGAAGTTATCGAAGTGGCGCCCTCTAATTTAAGGAAAGGTGAAAAAGGAAGTAAATTCTCCAAAAGTACTTTTTCAGTTATTAAAGAAAATAAAAAGTCGTTTTTATTACGATGACTGCCAGAAAAACGAATGGTTTGATTACCAGAAACAGCACTGAAATTTGATAATTTAATTTCTTTTGTATTTGCAGAATAACTAAGTTTCTGAAGTGGATCATCCAAGGGATTAATTATCCAAACATCATTTCCTATTAGTAATTCAGACTTTTTTAGTCCAAAGAATGAAACACCATCATCTGATTGAGTATTATAAAAATTTATCTCAAAAGGTATTTTTGTTTTTCGATCTTTTAAAAATTCTGATCTAAAATATAAAGTATCACTTAGTTTTGTGCTTATCATGTTAAAATCACTACCAGTATAATATTCATGAGAAAACTCCTCTATACTTAAAAAAGTATTATAAATTGGATTATTGGTATCAATCTGAAAATGAATATTTTGAAATTGTATGTCATTCCACTGCATTAACGGAGCATCCAAAATAAACTGTGATCGTAGGCGATCAGAAGCGATTTTACCTTTTAAAATTATATTTTCAGAAATTGCAAAATCAGGATATAAAGCATCCAATACCTTTTGATGAATTTTTAAATCAAACCTTAAGTGCTGTCCTTTAGATGTTACTTTAGGTTCTAAAAAAGGATACACCTGATGTAATGCATTTTGAAATAATTTTGAAAGCTCACTTAGATTAAATTCTCCAGTTGCATTTCCAGAAATACAGTCTGTATTGGAAATTGATATGATTGTTTTATTATCCTGAAATTGTTTTTCAATAGAAATAGGATTTAGATCTACTTGCTCAATTTCGTTAATAATACTGGCAGATGATATTCTAATTTTTCCTTCTAAGTCATCTATATTTTTTCCTTTTAGGTTTGCTAACACAACGCCCTTAAAAACTCTTTTTCCTTCTCCTAGTCTAATTCCAAATTTATTTAGATCAACCTTTGAAACATTAGCTAAAATAGTGTACTCAGGAATATCATTTTTATAATCAAAACGTACGTCACTTTTTAAAACAATTGGTTCAGATTTTATTGTAAACGTATTTCTTAATTGCTTATTACTGTACAGACCTTCAAATTCAATATTATCCCAGACTTCTTTTGAGGATGATAATTTTGTATTAGTTCCTTTCCATGAAGCTATAATAGAATCATTTCTTTGAAAGTCTCCTGTAAAAAGAAGTGAGGAAACCAGTGTAATTTTTGTGTTTTGTCCTGTCACTGAATCTAATAAAAGTTTATTAATCTTAAGGGCTAAATCTACTTTACGATTAAATACTTTAGAGTTTATCAATCCCTTTCCTAAAATACCCTCTAGTGAAAAATCTCCCCAAGTATTTGAGGAAACTAGTGCCACGTTTAAAGAATCTCCCTGAGAAGATATTTCACCTCTCATTTTGAGCAATCCAAGGTTTTTTAATATTTGTTTTTTCGAGTTAGATAATGTTTCTATATCTTCAAAAGCTTTTGGTGAAAGTTTTAAATCATCAATAATTGCGAACCAATCGGTTTCCTGTTCTTCAAAAAAATGCTTAAAATTCAAGTCACCACTAAAGAACAATATTTCATTTTGTAGTAAAACCTTTTTAAATAATAAATTATTCAAACTTCCTGAAGCAGTCAATGAAATTTTATAAAGTTTTTTATTTAAATTTTTAATTTTATTTGGAAAAAGAGCATTGGCGTCTAAAATACTATTGTCGATACTTAGTGCAATCTTTACATTATCATTAAAGTCTTTAAAAGAATTGTTTTCCCCCAATAAAGACAAAGAACCTTTAACTTGAGTTTTGTCATTAACAATATCAAAAAAAGGCAAACTTAAAATTCCAGGAGAATAGTTTACCTTTCCTTTAAACTCAAATAGTTTTGAATTTGAGGACTCAATAACCCCCTTTAACATTTTAAAATCAACATTAAAACTATCTAGTTGGTATTTAAAGTTTTCAGCATAAAGTTCAATGCCTCTAATATTTATGGTCTTTCCTCTAGCTTTATTTAAATCAACATATTGGAAACGTGACTTTGAAACAGTAATCCCAGATGATTTAAAAAATGCAACTCTTTTTTTATTATTAGGCTTCTTTAATTTATTTAAAAACACATTTAAAGAATTAGAAACTTCCTGAGGGTATTTTTTAATGTTTAATAAAACAGTTGAAGTTTCTATCCTATCAAAATTATAATCATTATTACTTAACTTTCTAAAATCTTCAACAGAGGTTGATATGTTCTTTACAAATAATAAAGTATCATTGTGATGATCTAAAACAAGAAAGTTCGTGAATTTTAGCCGCCCATTCCAGTTAAAGCTCACTTTATCTATAAGTACTTCTTGTCCTGTTCTTTTCTTTAAATCATTTGTAAAAGACTGGACAAGTTTGGTTTGAAATCCAGGAAAAGAAAATAAGCCTATAACCACATAGAAATAGTGAGAGAAAACTCACTAAAATTATGACGATTATTTTTCTTATATTTTTAATTGTAATCTTTTACTTTTGTAACGTTTTTAAAATTAAATATTGTACAAAAAACCCCTCATATTAGCTATAGAATCTTCCTGTGACGATACAGCTGCCGCTGTTATTAATGGTAGAAAAATTTTATCAAACTGTGTGGCTAACCAAAAAATTCACATCGCTTATGGAGGAGTAGTCCCAGAATTAGCCTCTAGAGCACATCAATCTAAAATAATTCCTGTTGTTCAGCAAGCTTTACAACAAGCAAATATCAACAAAAAAGAGCTAACAGCAATTGCCTATACCCAAGGCCCTGGACTTTTAGGGTCCTTACTTGTAGGAAGTGCTTTTGCCAAGTCGCTTTCTCTTGCACTGAATATTCCGCTTATTCCAATTAATCATATACAGGGACATTTATTAGTTCATTTCATTGAAGATGAAAGAATACAAATCCCTAGCTTTCCATTTTTAGGAGTTATACTTTCTGGAGGACACACACAATTAGTAGATGTCCGCGATCATTTTAATATGAATATTTTAGGTACCACATTAGATGACGCTATTGGAGAAGCTTTTGACAAATGTGGAAAAAGAATGGGCCTGCCCTATCCTTCTGGACCACAAATAGATAAACTTGCGGAAAAAGGAAATCCTCATAAATTTATCTTTCCAATTTCTAAATTATCTAATTATAATGTTAGTTATAGTGGAGTGAAAACTGCATTTATTAATTTCATTTCCAATAGCGAACAAAAGAATCCTGATTTCATCAAAAATAATTTAGTTGATTTATGTGCTAGCCTTCAGTATACTTTAGTTCGGATTATTTTAAATAAAATTGAATTAGTTGCTCGTGACAAAAGCTTAACTGAAATTGTTATTGGTGGTGGTGTAGCTGCGAATACTGAAATTAGAAAACAATTGCAAGATATGGTTATGAAAGAAGACTGGAAGCTGAGTCTTCCTCCCCTTGAATACACCACTGACAATGCTGCAATGATAGGAATTACAGCCTATTATAAAATTCTTAAAAAAGAATACGGATCTTTAAAGGATTCTTCTAACGCACGTTTAAAATTTAATTAATGTTACTTTTTTTTGATTATATAATTAAAGAAAGCACTCAAGAGTTCATCTTTAGTCGTGAAGAAAGTAAACACCTCGCAAAAGTAATAAGAAAGGTTCCTGGTGACTTCATTTCTATAACCAATGGAAAAGGACTCGAGTGGAAGGGGATTTTAAGTTTTGTTTCTCCTCAAAAAACAATAGCTAGCTTTAAAACTTTCAAACAACATCCTCCCAAGAAATATCAGATTCATTTAGCTATAGCTCCTACAAAAAATAATAATCGAATGGAATGGTTGATTGAAAAATTAACAGAATTAGGCGTTAGCTCAATCACTCCATTACTTTGTGATCATTCAGAGCGAAAGATTATTAAAAAAGAACGTTTTGAAAAAATAATAATATCCGGATTAAAGCAATCCCAACAATTTCATCTTCCTAAGGTGAATGAAATGGTATCTTTCAAAAATTTTGTTGTCGCTTCTAAAGAACAAGAAACTTATATTGCCCACTGTGAAGAAAGCCCAAAAGAAAATTTAGATAAGATATCATTTAAAGGAACTTCCCAAACTATAATGATTGGTCCAGAAGGTGACTTTAGTTCTGGTGAAATAAAGGAGGCTGTGATGGCTGGAATTTCAGCAGTAAGCATTGGAGAGCAAAGGTTCAGAACTGAAACTGCTGGTCTTTTTGCTTGTCACACTATTTTTCTTAAACAACATCAAAATATAAAACTTTAACTTCCTTATCTTTAAAATATGAATGCTAAAGAAATTACAAAAGGAATCGTTTGGGCAATTCTCCAACTTTTTGCTATATCAATACTTTTTTGGTTGTTATTACAACTTCAAATACTCATTATATATATTTTAATTGCTGGAGTCATAAGTCTTATTGGACGTCCTATTAGTAAATTTTTAATCCATCGTTTACGATTTAAATCACTCTATGCAACAACACTAACTCTTTTAATATTATTTGGTATTCTGATTAGTGTTTTCTCCTTGTTTGTCCCCCTACTAATTCAGCAAGGAGAAAACTTATCCCTATTAGATGTAGAAGGTTTAAAAAAAACTACTGAGACCCTGATACAAGAAATTAGTGTTTATTTTCAGTTAGATAATAGTTTTTGGCAACGGCAATTAGCTGTAGATAATTTATTCCAAAATGTCAATTTTGGATTACTTCCAGAATTGTTTAATCAAATTTTAGAAATCCTAGGTGGCTTTACCATTGGACTTTTTTCTGTGGTATTTATTCTTTTCTTTTTCTTAAAAGACAGTAAATTACAAGATAGTATGATACTGACCCTAGTAAACGATAAAGTATCCGAACGAGTAAAAAAATCAATTGATAAAACCAAAAATCTTTTGTCTCGTTATTTTCTAGGATTATTACTACAAATAACTATTTTACTTGTTGTTTATAGTATTGTATTAGCTATTTTTAAAGTAGAAAATGCGTTTATTATTGCTTTTTTGTGCGCACTTTTGAATCTAATACCCTACTTAGGACCAATCATAGGTGGCTTTTTAATGCTACTACTAACAATGAGTAGTTTTATTGGTGCAGACTTTAGTAATGTGATTTTACCTAAAACTATCTATGTTATGATTGGATTTACTATTGGCCAATTAATCGATAACTTTTTTAGTCAACCCTTTATATTTTCTAATAGCGTTAAGTCACACCCGCTAGAGATTTTTATAGTTATACTTGCCGCAGGAACACTTTTAGGTCCTGTCGGAATGATCATCGCTATTCCTTTTTATAGTACTCTTAAGGTAATTGCCCAAGAGTTTTTATCTGATAATAAAATAGTAAAATCTCTTACTAAAAATTTTTAATTTCTCTTTATGAAAAATAGTTTTCTTGTCTCTCTTGCCCTTCAACTATTTTTTTTTTCAGCCCAAGCTCAAAAACTTAATCGAACTGAAAAAAAAATTATTAAAAAAGTAGAGCTCTTAAATACTGAAAGTATAAATTTTCTTGAAAAAGTGGTTAATATTAATAGCGGCACACTCAATAATAAAGGAGTTCGCGAAGTTGGTAATATTTTTAATAAAGAATTTAAATCAATTGGTTTTAAAACAGAGTGGATTGAAATGCCGGAGGAGATGAATAGAGCTGGTCATTTTTTTGCTAATATATCAGGTAAAAAAGGAAAAAAAATACTCCTCATTGGCCATTTGGATACTGTTTTTGAGGAAAATAGTCCATTTCAGCAATTCAAACGATTAAATGATAGTATTGCTCGTGGACCTGGTGCTAATGACATGAAAGGTGGTGATGTAATTGTTTTATATGCCTTAAAGGCATTAGCAAATTTAAATTTACTTGACAACGCTAACATAACAGTTGCATTTACAGGAGATGAAGAAAGTACAGGAAAACCGCTAAGTATTTCTAGAAAAAAACTAATTGAAGTAGCTAAAGAAGCTGATATAGCTCTTGGGTTTGAAACTTCTACTGGTTTTGACAATGCAACAATAGCAAGAAGAGGAGCATCTGGATGGAAGGTAGAAGTCACAGGAAAACGTGCTCATTCTTCTGGAGTTTTTAGTGAAAATACAGGTGCTGGATCAATTTTTGAAATGAGTCGAATTTTAAATTCTTTTTATGAAGAAGTACGAGGTGAAGAATACTTAACCTTTAACCCAGGAACTCTTCTTGGTGGTACTTTTGTTGATTATGACTCTAAAAAAAGTAGTGGAACAGTTTTTGGAAAAACTAATGTAGTGGCACAGAAAACAATCGTCAATGGGGGTCTTCGTTTCATTTCTGAAGAACAAAAAGAAAATGCACGAAATAAAATGCGTGAAATAGTAAAGCAAAATCTTCCACAAACAAAAGCAACTATTATTTTTACAGATAGTTATCCAGCGATGGTTCCTAGTGAAGGAAATAAATTACTATTGACTATTCTAAACGAGGTAAGTCTTTCTTTAGGACATAAGGGAGTTACTGCATATGACCCAGGAAAAAGAGGAGCTGCAGACATTTCTTTTGTAGCTGATTATGTAGATGGTTTGGACGGTCTTGGAACCATGGGAACAGGAGCACATACGCCCAAAGAAACAGTCAATTTAAAAACAATGAATGCACTAATTCAACGTACTGCAATATTCATTTATCGTTTAATAAATATGAATTAGCAGTAAGTATCAAAGTTTTTCTTTTGAAGGCTTAACGCTACTTTAAACTCTTTTATAAGCTGATCAATTAATTCTTTTGTGGGTTGCACATCTTGAATTGAAGTTACTCCCTGACCTGCCGACCAGATTGTTTTCCAGGCTTTTGCTTCAGCTTTGGCAGCATCTAACTCACTTCCAAAATCAATTTTCTTTGATTTACTCCAAAGATCTTCAGTAATACCCATAGCTTCAAGACTAGGCCTTAAAAAACTGGCATTCACTCCAGAAACAGCAGCAGTATAAACAATATCTTCTGCTTTGCTGTTAATAATCATTTCTTGATATGCCTCATCAGCCAAACTTTCAGTTGTATTTATAAAACGAGTACCCATATAAGCTAAATCAGCTCCCATTTGTAAAGCAGATGCAACGTCATTTCCATTGCTTATACATCCAGAAAGTAAAATTGTTTTATGAAAAAACTGTTTTATTTCATTTACTAGCGCAATTGGGTTCAGAATACCTGCATGGCCTCCAGCACCAGCAGCAACAAGGATTAAGCCATCTACTCCGGCTTCTGCTGCTTTTTCTGCATGTCTTCTTTTTATAATATCATGGTACACTAACCCTCCATAGCTATGAACGGCATCAACCAAATCTGATACTGCACCTAATGAAGTAATAATTAAAGGTACTTGATGCTTCATACAAATTTCCAAATCTGGCTGAACTCTTGGATTTGTAGGATGTACTATTAGGTTTACTCCAAAAGGAGCCGCTTTCTTTCCTGTTTCTTTTTCAAAAGATGCAAGTGCTTCTTTTATTTCTATAACCCATTGTTCAAAACCTTCTGTTGTTCTGTGATTTAAGGCAGGGAAAGTACCTACTACTCCATTTTTACAACATTCAATTACTAATTTAGGGCCTGATATTAAGAATAAAGGAGCAGCTATAGCTGGAATAGAAAGATTATTTATAAAATTAGGTTTCATATTTATTTTTTAATTAAAAGGGTCCATTCAAATTCAAAAGTGGATACTAAATCATTATTTTCATCTATCCCTTTGGAAGTGAGCAATAATATTTGAGGTTTATCCGTTTCTAATAATTTTTTAATCGCATTTGTTATCAGATCAGCTGAATTACAAGAAAAGGTAATTCTACCTTGTGCTTTTTTTGAAAAATTTGCTTTATTATTCAAAACTAACATCGAAACTTTTTTCTTTGATATTTGAATCTCTTGCATCAACAACATACCTGTAGTTAACTCAGCAGCCATTCCTTGAACTGCCCAAAACATAGAATTGAATGGATTTTGGTTAATCCAACGATGTTTTACTTTAGCCTCGCAAAAAGATTTTTCCAATAATGTTACTCGTATTCCACATAACCATACCGAGGGAAGTCTTAGTAGGGTAAATAAACTAATTTGGAACTTGGAGAATTTCATTAATTTTCTAGAAATATTAAAGGATCAATATAGTCTAAATCAAAAGCATCTGCAACCTCTTTATAAACTATGCTACCATTTACAACGTTTAATCCTTTAGCCAGAGCTTTATTCTCAACACAAGCAAGTTTCCATCCCTTATTTGCTAGTTCTAAGGCATATCTAAGAGTTGCATTAGTTAATGCTGTGGTTGAAGTAAATGGAACAGCTCCTGGCATGTTTGTTACCGCATAATGAATAATACCTTCTTTTATTAAAATAGGTGAGTCATGCGTCGTGGGTTCACTTGTTTCAAAACATCCACCTTGATCGATTGCTACATCAACTAAAACAGTTCCTGGAAGCATCGTTGAAAGCATTTCTTTTCGAATTAATTTTGGAGCTTTAGATCCAGGAATTAAAACGGTTCCTATTATTAAGTGTGAACGTCGAACTTCTTTATCAATTGTATGAGCTGTAGAATATACGGGGGTAACATTGGCAGGCATAATACTTTCTAAGGTGCGCAATCGATTTAAATTAGTGTCTAAAATCGTAACATTAGCTCCCAAACCTGCTGCCATTCTTGCAGCCTCTGTTCCAGAAACACCTCCACCAATTATTAAAACATTTGCAGGTTTTACACCCGTAACACCACCTAATAATATCCCAAGGCCTCCCTGTGGTTTTTCTAAATATTTAGCTCCCTCTTGAGTGGCCATTCTACCAGCAACTTCAGACATAGGAATTAGTAGCGGTAAAGTTCCATTATCTTCAACTGTTTCATAGGCTAAACAAACTGCACCGGACTTAATCATTGCTTTTGTAAGTGTCTCGCTGGAAGCAAAATGAAAATAAGTAAATAATAATTGATTGGGTTGAATTAAATCATATTCTGAAGCTATAGGTTCTTTTACCTTTATTATCATTTCTGCTAACTCATAAACACCTTCAATGGAATCAGAAAAAGAACATCCTACCTTTTCAAATTCAGTATCTGAAAAACCACTTAATTTTCCAGCACCGCTTTGAATGTTAACATCATGACCTGATCTAATTAGGGCCTGTGCTCCAGCTGGAGTAACTCCTACTCTAGATTCATGCGGTTTAATTTCTGTTGGAACACCTATTTTCATTTTAAATCAACTTTAAGTTAAATATATCTATATAAAAAATAAAATTTTATCGAAGATATAAATTTGAAGAACATTCTGTCATTAATTAAGCGAAAAGTAAATTCAAATTTATAACTTGTATAGAACAAATTTTAGCTTATGAAATATTTTAACAAAACAAGGACTATTGAGCAAAAAGTGACAGATCGAGAAATGATACATCTGTTAGAACGTCAAACAGAATTATTAAATGACATACTGATTGAACTAAAAAGCCAGAGAAAAGATTAAATTTTTTAAAACATTGAAAACAAAAAAAACTTCTTGATTACTAGAAGGTTTTTTTGTTTTAAGATAATGTGAACGCGACAGGATTCGAACCTGTGACCGTCTGCTTAGAAGGCAGATGCTCTATCCAGCTGAGCTACGCGTCCTTTTCTAATTTTATCAATACTTACCAAAGGTTTTTTCTAAAACAAATAGTTACTAAAAACATCTATTTGCATAATAATTTGCATATTAGTTCAAAACGTGACCTTTCAGAATTTCAATAAACTGGCGCAAATATAATATTAGTTTGTCAAGATGTTAGAATTAAAATTTAATTTTTAATGTCCATTCATATAAAACAGAAAACGCCCCTATAGTTAATTAGAGGCGCATTCATGAATACAACAAAAAGAAAGCAACTATTTTTAATTAATCTAAATACAAATTACTGTATTTCAGCTATTTACGTAATAATATTTGTTACATTCATACAAAATATCATTATTATGGAAAATATAACTCAAAGTAATTCTTGTGTTAACTGTGTTAATCATACTGAAAACAGATGTTCTGTGCACCATATAGAAGTAACTGCTTCTAACACTTGTGACACATTTACAAGCGTATAATTATTCGTCTTCAGTTGATTTGAAATACAATATAGTGTCGCCTAATAGAATACTTGTACCCCCGTCAACTCGATAATAACCGCTAAACCCTGAGTACAGTTTTCCAGAGATTTTGGCAGCCTTTAAACTCTTGTACATTTTGACTCCAAACAAGCTTTCGTCTGGCTTTCCGTTCTCGTCAAGTGCACGTTGATTCTCTAAATACTTTTCAATCTCTGTCATGTAGCTTATTAAAGTTTTCCTCTGGTATCTCCATAAGCCTTTGGATATAAGCCTCATTCTTTTCTTCTTGGGTCTCTCTATTGTCAAGCTCAATTGCTTTCTGAGTTGGAATGACAAACTTCATAAACTGAAATAAAGCGTTTACCCTATCACGTGGTTGCATTTCATCTAAATCACTTTGGACTGTGTCTATGTTGTTTTCTAAAAGCATTGATACTTCGCTTAATGACTTCCGTTGATTTGTTAGAAGGCTCCCCTTTGGTATTCCCAGGCATGTTGTTTCCTTATTTAAAGGGCATCTTTGATAAAAGTTACGTTAGGGATTAATTCAGGGTTTATATCCTGAGTCAATTTGGTTCTGCAATACGTCGAGATAGGTACTCTTAATTTTTCAGTTTCCTTTTTTAGAACATTCATGTCGTCAAGATTTAATCTAATATTGATGTTTGTTTCAAGGTTTCTTCTAGCAATGGCATAGGTGTTTTTTATTTGGGTTAATCTTATACAATAATAACGCATGAACCATGCCCAATGCAAGGGTATCAAAGGGGTGCTATATTTAATTGTGACTATTTGTGACTTTTGAAATACGATTGTTTACTATTACATGTTATTTTGTGTTATTTTAACATAAATGAAAAAGTTCTTAGACAATTTTAAAAAGAATTTGGCTGATATTCCTGCAAGAGTTGAACAAGCAAGCAAGGGTAAATTTATCTCACTGTTATTTGTGCTTTTTTTGTTACCAGCAGGAACAATTTTATGCCTAATAGCCCTTTATTTTAAGTTCAGAAATTACTTCAACAAAAAGAAATAAGAAAAATATCTTTGGGTGTTTAGCTCAGTTGGTTTAGAGCGTTACCTTGACAGGGTAGAAGTCGGGGGTTCGAATCCCTCAACACCCACTAATAAATAGAAGATTGCCCCATTAGATAAATGAGAAAAAAACCCTGTGATGTTTGCAGTAAAGACTGGCGAACAATGTATCGAGTAATACACAAAGAAGGGGCTGACTGGGTTTTCATGTGCAAGCAATGTTTGCTATCAGTCAAAAAAAAGAACCCCCATTATAAATTTGGGGGCACTTGGAATCGTTAATTTTTAGTTAATTACGATTAATCTTAATATTCTGAATTGGAAAGCTACTTATCGTTCTTTATAGTTTTATAATTATATGGTTTTGAATTATGAATTATTAAATTATTTAAGGATATAATATTTCTTTAATTTCTCGCCATGTTACTAATTTAATATCGTTTTTAATCAGTGATGCCTTAAATTCAGGGCTAGATACTACATTATAATCTAAATTTCTCCACTTAGAACCAAAAGCAACTCTATTCGAGGTGATTTTTTTCATTTCATTATTATCTAAGCCAAGGTGAAAAATCATTTCATTTAATCCAGGTTCTAAATTATTGATTAATGATTCATAATATTCAGGCCAATTATCAAAAGATATATTTTTATCAGCCATATACATTTTTACAACAACTAAATTTTTAGGTTGTGGAAAATCATTATTAAAATGTGGTGCTAAAAGTTTTGGAACAAAAACAGGAAGTCTATTTTTTTTTGAAATATCAAGATAAATTTTGAAAAATTCTGGTGAAAAAAATAACACTCCCTCATGACTGTCTAGATGTGTTGGTTTTATTCCAATAGATATTGCATAATCTATTTGTGCTTGTAATTCTTTTCTTATGTCCTGTGGATTAGAATTTTTGATAACTTCTTTTTTCTTTTCATAAAAATTACCCTTGCCATTTATCAAAGATGAAATAGAATCATTTTGACTAATACCATGCCATTTATAATTTTTCCATTCAGATGTAAAAGTCAGGTGAAGCCCTAAATCTGTATCGGGGTTTTCTTTAAAATAGTCAGCCACCTCGTTTGTATTGGGTGCAGGAATCATGACACTTGCTGAGTTTATATAGTTTTTATTTAGCGCCTCGAAAGAAGCCTGATTGACAGAATTAGATAAGCCCAAATCATCTGCATGAATTATCAAAAGCTTATCGTTTTTCTTGTACCCTAGTAATTCAGATAAATTATTAAACTGATTTACATCATTATTGCTAAATATAAAATCATAAATTAATCTATTGTCATAAATTGGAATATCATTTAAATTCAAAAAAAATCTTATTCCACAAAAGATCAATGTGTTTAGAAGGATAAAAAACAGTATGAGTTGACAAAAAAACTTTTCTAAACATTCCTCTTAGCTATTTTATGAAATAAAGATATACAAAGACTCCGGTAAGAAAAAAAGTAAAGTTGTTAATATATGAGTATGCTATAATTTATTTTATAACTAATTAATTTACAGGCCCAAGACAGAAACTTTGTGATGTTTGCAGTAAAGACTGGAGAACAATGTATCGAGTAATACACAAAGAAGGGGGCTGACTGGGTTTTCGTGTGCAAGCAATATTTAATGAGTTAGACGCTAGCCAGCGCATTAAGATGCTTCAAATAGCCCTACAATACACTATACCAAGAATGAAACAAGTTACTAATGAAGTAAGTGTGGACTTGCATTTGTTTATTGAGTAAGTTCTTGGATTGTGTGTTTTTAAAAACATTATATTTAGTTTATGAAAATGTATTTAAAACTAAATGAATTTTATTTTCTTCTTGGCTTAGTTCTTTATACAGTTGGTCAGTTCTTGATTTTTATTTTTTATAATGACATAGAAGCACTTCATTCTCAAGAACCAATTGATTTTGCTCATTGGTTTATGTTGATTGGTGTTTTATTACTCATTCCTCAAATTGGAAATTTTCCAAAAAGTAAATGGAATTATATAAGTTCTCCAACATTAATACTTGGAATAGGTTTAATAATTGGGATGTGTGTCCTTGATTTTGTTTTTTGGAGTTTAAAAGAACCTGAACTTAAAAGACAAGTGTCTGAACATTTAATCAATACTCCAGAAATATGGAAACCTTTTATGAAATTTAATGGATTGTTATTTAATCTTGGATTGCTTACTTCAAGTTTTAGTTATTACCAAAATTCAAAAACTGGAACTTTATTAGTTTTGATAGGTACATTAGCAATTTATATTGGTGGAGGATGGATTAATGTTTTAGGTTATATACTCCTAACAATTGGGTTTTATATCAATTTTACAGATAAAAATAAATCATAGTTTATGAATAAATATTTTTCTCAAAAACAAATAACAATCCCTAAAATTAAATCCACTTTTCTTTTGAGACTAGAGCTCGTATAATGATGTATAACCTAAACCACAGGCATATCATCTTCAGTAAGTTCTAGGATTTCTTTTATATTTTAAATATCCCTTAAAGGTGGGATTGTAGCCCAGATCTGCGGAATGTTATTTAGAAAAAAATAGTGATGCACTCATTAAGCACTCTTGAATTTAAATAACTTAATAAATACAAACAAGAAAAACAGAAAGAAGAGCCAATCATTTATACCATATACAGCATAGAAAATTCCTGCCATTTGGTCTTTATTAAATACTGCAGAAAGATCATTATTCGAAATCCAATTGATCCAATTTAATCCATAAATAAATTTTTCAATTGCAAACACTCCAATAAGCCAATTTAATTGCTCATATTTTTGAGAGATGGATAAAAAAACTAAGCCCCACAAAACAATCATTAGCAAACCGAAATTAGACATTACAACTGGGTCAGCAGCAGGAATAGAGTCGTTTGTAAAAAACCTTGAAAAAATCAAAGTCCCTCCAATATTCATTATTCCAGAAAGAACAAATCCTTTTGCAATTACTTCTTTACTGATTTTCATAAAACATATTTTTTAAAAAACCCATTTTATTTAAAGCAAATATAAAAAATCTTAAAATTAATTATGGGATATAAGGAGTAACATCAAGAACTTATTCAATGAACAATGGCATATCCTTAACCTCATCCTTAATTAACATAGCTTGTAATCTTGGTAAAGTGTATTGTAATCCCAGAACTTACTGAAGATGATATGCCTGTGGTTTAAAAAAAACCCCTCGGTTGACAGGGGTTATATTAAGTTTTGATTTAATTTTTTTAGTAAATCAGAAGAATAAAAATTTATTACAATAAGATTAAATATCAAATCCAACTGTACTTTAATTATGCAACCAAACTAAATCTATTTGTGATTTAAATTACGTAGACTAGAGTTTTATTCCAGTAATCCCAGTTGCATTAAGAATGAATGATTGTCAAAAAAATCTTGCTCTTGTAATACTTTTCCATCTTTCATTAAAACTAATGTAGTTCCGTTTATATCTACTGTATTATTAGTCGCTGGAATTCCAAACATTTCACCATCGTGTGTTCCCTTAAAATTCCAATGTTTAACTATTTTATCTCCTTGTCCAAAAATATCGACAAAAGTAAATTCAGCATCAGAAAATCCAGTCAAATAATTATTATAATAATCTCTAAATGCATCAATACCTGTTATATTTCCAGATGCAGTAACTACTGTTACTTGCTCATCAAAACTGTCAGTATTTATGGCTCCACTATCTCTGGTCTCAAAAAACATGTCCCAAGCTGTCTTGTAAGTATTAATATCTTTCTCAATTTGTGCGTTAGCTATCTCTAAAGACTCGCACTTTTCACTTGCGGCTTGATTACAACCGACAAACATTAATATTGTAATTGTTAATAGAATTAGTTTTTTCATTTTTATTGATTTATGATTAATAAGCTACTAATATAAAAAAAATCTAAAATATCTCTACTCCTTATTTTTCTTCAGGAACTTAATGAAGGGGGATGCAGATAATATAAAAAAGCGTCACTAAATTTAATTAATGACGCAAATTATTAAGTCGTTGATTAAAGCTAAAGAACTTCTTTTACTTCAAGTTTAATTTTATTGGCAATGAAATCAAACTCACCTCTCCATTGCATTATTTTTCCATTTGTTAATGCATCATAACTATATCCAATGAATTTATCCCCTTCAGGACGTGTTACACCTTGAAGAGTTGCTTCTGTTATTCCTTCTGGTGTTTGAGACCAAGCGAATCCTGTAAACTCTCCTATTCCATTTGTGTTATTTAACTTATTAGTAAAGTGCATTGTGATATTAACTCTGCCATAAGGCCCTGCTTCTCCAGAAGCTGTTAACTCATATTCTTGACCACCCTATACACGGTAATGCAACTATATTACA